>JAJTHG010000019.1 GCA_021298835.1 Gemmatimonadota bacterium | reverse complement strand
TGACCGCACACAGTGTGACGGAGGGTGACCTCCTGCGCGCGGCGAAGAGCCCCAAGGACCTCGAGGCGCACGGCCGCATCGCCCGCATCGAGAAGGCCTTGATGACGAGTCCGGAGCACCTCGAATTCGAGGAGGACGGGAATGCAACATTCAGGACCAGCGAAGGCGTATGGGCTGTCGGCCGGCCGGTTCGAAGTGCTTTCGCTCGCCCAGCTCGAGCGGCGCGTCAAGGATAGGTGCGACCTGTTCGACCACCATCCGACCTGCGCGCGTACCTGCTGCGAGGCGTGGGTCGAGGCGTGGGTCGAGGCGTGGGTCGAGACGTGGGTCGAGACGTGGGTCGAGACGTGGGTCCGGGCGTGGCTGCAGCCTCGCACGGAATGGAGCCAGCCAAAGGCAAACCCGGGGCGATTCAAGGAGCCCACCGCGTTGCCCTGAAGCCCAGCCACGAACCCCGTCAGCCCCATCAGGGCTGGGCACGAGCGTGGCCATCCCCCTCGCCTCCATTCCCCCCGAGCGACCGCTGCACGCGACACGGGTTCCCGAACGCCACGCAGTCCGACGGCACATCCGCCGTCACCACACTCCCCGCACCGATCACCGCGCCCTCGCCGACCGTGACGCCCGGCAGGATCTGCGTACCGGCACCGATCCATGCGCCGTCCCCGATGGTGATCGGTCGCGCAAAGGTGCGATACGGAGCGGCACCGCCACGCCGGGAGTCGGCGTCCACCAGACGCTCGCTCGCCGCGAGCGGATGCGACGCCGTCAGCAGTTGAACGCCAGGGCCGATCAGGACGTCCTTGCCGATGCGGATCGGTGCGGCGTCGAGAAAGACGCAATTCATGTTCACGAACGTCCGAGCACCGATCTCGATGTGCACCCCGTAGTCGCATCCGAATGGGGGTTCGAGCCAGACGCCCTCACCCACCGCGCCAAACAGGTTGTGCAGGATCGCCGACCGGCCCTCAACGTCAACGGCGGGAAGTCCAGCGAACGTGGCCAGCAGGCCCCGGGCGCGCTGAGCCAGCGCGATGAGTTCGGGATCGCGGGAGTCGTACTCTGCTCCGGCGCGCATACGCTCGCGCTGCGACATGGACACGATCGGGTTCGCGCAGAAAGGGTGAGGCGGTCATGGACGACGCGCAGGGGCATCGCCGAGCTGCGTTCGCGAGTTCGCGCAGCGGTGGGTCGGTCAACTGCCGAAGAGCATAGGCAGAACGGCGAGCGTCGCCTCGGTGAGCGCGCGGCCGGGAATCCACCGGCCGTGACAGCGACGGTACGACGCCGCCGGCCGCCGGTCAATGTCACGTCGAATCATCTCGCGTCCGTCCGCGGGACAGCGCATGTTCGTCATCGCGCTGCCCTCAGCGGCGGACCGGCGGCTCGGGCATCGGCGCGAAGCCCTTCGCCCCCCCGGCCAACGGCAGCACCTCCCGCACGAGCGTCATCAGGAACCGTCCCGGCTCCTCGAGCATCACGAAGTGCGCGCTGCGCTCGAAGGTGATGAACCGCATGAGCGGCGCCTCGAGCCGCTCGAAGCGGGCCAGTGCCGTCGTGTACGGCGTGTGCAGGTCGTAGCGCCCCATCAGGAACAGCATCGGGACCTCGTAGCGCTCGGGAGTCGGCGTCCCTGCTGCCGGGCGCCCCGTGATGGCCCGCGCCCCCCACTGCGTCGCATCGAGCATCGTGGATTCCGCGTGCGCGTCGTATCCCGGCCCCCAATCCGAAAGGGCGAAGAACAGGTCGAGATCCGGCTTTCCGTACCACCCCCCGTCATAGCGCCGCGCCCACCGCCGGAGCGCCAGCGCGCGCTCGATCCCGGTGGTTGGACACCACGCTCCTCGCGCCCGTGCCGCAGAGGCAGATCGTGCTCACCATCCCCAAGCGGCTCTGCGCCACCTGTTTCTGTTGGGGACGCTGCTCGGCTACATCGCCCGCGTCGCCGCCCGCACCGTCATCGCCGCCGGTCGCACGCTGACGGGCGAGCGTCACATTGCCGCGGGCAGCGTGGCTAGTCTTCAGACGCACGGATCGCGGGCCAACTGGCGTCCGCACTTGCCCCTCCTCGTCACCGACGGCGGGTGCCGGCCGGACGGGACCTTCGTGTCATGGCCGGTGCAAGATATCGCGCGGTTGACCGGGGCGTTTCGCCGCGCCGTGCTGCGGGTGCTCGTGCGGCTCGGAGTCCCCGACGAAGACCAGGCCGAGGGCATGCTGACGTGACCGCACTCCGGGTTCCACGTGCACACCGCCGTGCAGGTCTCCGAGGGCGAGCGCGCGTTTCGCTTGCCCGGTGCTGTGCGCGTAATCCCGTGACGCTCGAACGGCTGACGAACGACCGGGCCGACAATCCGGCTACTGGTTACGGTAGTTGGTATCTGTCTTCAGAGAAACCTTGACTTCGCCAGCTCTCTCGCCAAAGAAGTGACCGAAGTCGAGCAAGGCCTGAACGAGAAGGGACAAATCTGCCGAACTGCTTGCTCGGGCTGATTCGTCTGCGGGCTCAGCACTAGTAGGTGTCCTGGTTTCGAAGATGCGCTCGACTTGCCATTCAAGTACCGAATCCAGGACTTGCACAGCTTCGAAATCAAGCTGCCAATCTGGGGTGACAAGGCGAAAGTGCCACACCGCCTCAGGATCTGTGAACAATAAGGACAACTCATTCCTTTTGTCGTCTGATGCCATTCGGTATTCCCCTGGAATGCGCCTGAATCTCATGTGAATCGCCCCGGGTTTCGCGGATACTCGGTCAGTTGAATCCCGTGGCCACAGACGTGACCGCGGTGTGCTGATACTGCGCTTCGAACGGCGCCAGCGGGAGGTCCCCGAGCGGGCGCATACGACGAACGCTTCTCGTGCGACTATGGCCCATGGCGCCTCGTCGTCATCCAAGTGGCGGAGAAGTTCCTCGTATGTGGCACCCTCGAGCACGGCGTCGCGCGCATCAACTGCGATGCGTGCGCGCACGAGTACCTGCTCGTGTTCCCCGCGTAAGTGTCGCTACGTTCGTCCGAGCTGCCACGCGAAGCGGCTCGCGATCTGGACGCAGTGGCTGGATGCCCCGCTCCTCGCGCTCGTGCCGCAGCGCCAGGTCGCGCTCACGATCCCCGAACGGCACCGGCCCTACTGCGTCTTGCGGCGCCACCTCCGCGGCGAGATCGCCCGCGTCGCTGTCGGAACCGTCACCACTACTATGCGCACATTGACCGGTGAGCGCCACCTCATGGTCGGCATCCTGGCCTGCTTGCAGACGCTCGGGTCTTGGGCCAACTGGCATCCGCTCCTGCACCTCCTCGTCAACGTTGGCGGCATCCGGCTCGCGGGTTCTTCGTATCGTGGCCAACCCACGACACCGTCCGAGTGACGGAACCGTTCCCCCGCGCCGTTCCCGGGCCCCCCGTGCGCCTCGAGTTGTTTGGTGAGGCGCAGGCCACCGGCATGCTCACGTGGCCCCGCTCGGGTTTCCGCGTGCATGCGGCCGAGTAGGCGCCTGAGGACAATCGCGCCTTTGCGACCCGCCTCGCGCGGTGTGGCGCCCGCAAGCCGGTCGCGCTGGAACGGCTCGCCTACGCCAACTGTCCCACGCCTTCTGTCCCGGCGCGATGCGGATCGTCGCGTTCATTCGCCCGACGTCGGTGTCCGATCAGATCCTCACCCACCTCCGCATCCGTGCGGCGTGCACGGCTCACATTGGGCCCGGCGTTCGCCCTCGACGCGGGCCCCAGCGAGTCCGAGGCCGGCGCGCGCCCCGCGCCTCGCTGCCGTCGCGTCGCCGCTCGACGGAGGCTGCCCCCCCACCTCCCGCTTCCACGCGGTGGCGTTCGACGCACCCGGTTGTCCCACCGCTGCGGCCGATCCGCAGCCGATGGGCCCGGTCGGTATGCGAGCTCGCTCGGCGACCGCCGGTCGCGCGGCGCTCGTCAGGCGCGCACGAGCCGTAGGGCACACCGGCGGCCTGCACGCAGCGCTGGCAAAGCAGACGGCCGCGCTGCAACTTCGACGGGGACCCGATCCACCCCGGTTGAAGGTCCTATCCCGGACGGGAGAGTCCGATGCTGCAGGCCCGGTTTCAGGTTCGTGCGGACACCAGCGTCGAGCAAATCGACGCGTTGGCTGACGATGAGCGTTGGCAGAGCGTCGGGCTTTCCCCTGGACTCCCGGCTCGACAGATCGAGGCCATCGATCACCTGCTTGCCACTCGTCCGACCCTGACGGTTGCGGTCAGCAAGGCCGAGGTGCTTTCCGATCTCGGTAAACTGCGCAACGTGAAATGGCTGCAGCTGTTCTTCTCCGCAGCCGATGACCCCGTCGAAGATGCAGAGCTGCAGACTGCGCTCCGTTGCCCTGGCCTGCGGGGCCTGAGGCTGCACGCGTATTGGGCTCATGACCTCGCGCTGCTTCGCAACCTCCCGCAGGACCTGGAGTCCCTGGTGCTGGATGCGGAGACCGATCGTCCGAAGATCGGCATGGATGCCTTGCGGCGGTTTCGCGACCTCAGGCGCCTGTCGCTGGCGGGGCCGTGCAAAGGACTCGACGCGCTCGGGGATCTGAGCAACCTGCGGGAACTGGGGCTGCCCAAGGTCGGTGCCGACACCTGCGCGTTCCTGCCGGAACTGAAGGAACTCGAGCACCTGCATCTGGGTCGAGGGTCGCTCTCCGATCTCACTGTCGTCGGCACACTGCCGCGCCTGCGTCGCCTGTCCCTGTTCGAGATGAGGCGCGTGTCTGACGTCTCGCCCCTGTCCGATTGCCACAGCTTGCAGTGGTTGGACCTTGACACGATGCCGGGTGTGTCCGAATTGCCCTCGCTGGCTGGAAGCCTGCTGGTGCTGAGAATCGAATCACTCCACAACGTGGTCGACTTCGTCAGGGTGTCGGCGGAGTCCGCGCTCGAGTTGTTCCTGTTCGTGTCGTCGAAGAAGCCGGCCGCTGTTCCGGCCGATTTCGAGCCGGTTCTGAAGCTTCCCTCACTCAGACACGTGAAGGCCGCATTCGGCATCAAGCGACTGAACGACGAGTTCGAGCGCTTGGCATCGCGCTATGGAAAGGCCTGGCATGCGCCCGACTTCGACGCCTATCGAGCGCGTGTGGCGCTCTCGGCAACACGGGAGGCGTGATCCGGACTTCTTCATGGCACGCATTCCAGCTGCACCAAATGTCCCGCTCTTGTCTCCATCCGCCGTTGCGAATTGAAGTCCACCGGCGTCAGGCACAGCCGCGCCGCGTGAACCACGTCGTCGGCGCGCGGCACCGCCTCTGGCAGGGTCGGATCGCGCGTGACCGCGCGAAAGCCCTTGAGGCACAGCGGGATGCGAATGGTGCGCGACGTGTAGCCCTTTCGGGTAAGATCGGCCGCCACTTGCGCGCACACGTGGGAGTGGATGCGGCTGCGCTGCGCGCGGATGCGCTTGGCGCCGAGGTCGCGCTCGATGGTGGTCTCGCGGCTGATGGCCACGAGCTCGCTCTGCGCGTCCACGGCGCGTGCCTCGTGGCCGTGGGCGGCGTCGCGCAGCTTGATCCGTGCGGCGCGCACGGTTCACACCGGGCCCGGCGTTCACCCTCGACGCGGGCCCCAGCGAGTCGGAGCCTGACGCGCGCCCCGCGCGTGGCCGCCGACGCCTTGCCGGGTGATTGAGGCTGCCCACACAACTCCCGCCTCCATGCGGGGGGCTTGGCACACGCGTGATCCCATCGCAGCGGCCGATCCGCAGCGGATGGGCCCCGTCGGCATGCGCGCTCGCTAGGCGACCGCTGGTCGCACGACGCTCGTCGCGTGTGCGAGCCGTAACGCACGCTGGCGGCCGCCACGCAGCGCTGGCAATGCCGATGTGTGCGCCGTGACCTCGACGGGTACCCGACCCACCCCGATCGGTATTCCGTCCCCACTGAAGACGCGTGAGCCGATCATGATCAGCGTGTTCGTTACCACCGCTGACAGCGTGGTCGCGGCGATGTACCTGCGCATCGTCGCGATGATCGACGCTGTGCAGTAAAGGCACCGCGCCATCCACGGTGCGGTGAAGGCACCGGGCAGCCGCGGTGCAGTAAAGGCACCGCGCTCGGGCCGTCCGCACCCCACTCGGTGCCTCTCGCGTCGGGCGGGGTGTGGCCGTCGGAGCCATTCGGTCGGCGCCGCGCTAGTTGCGGTGCGACCCGGGACGAACAACAGCCTGACCTTCACCGATTCGTGACGCAAAGCGGGGAGCGCCGTGACACGGCAGCCCGATACTCCTCGCGCTCCGTCACGCTGACGTCGCGCCGTATCACGCTCCCCTCCCTCCATGCGCTCCTCATTCGTACGCGCCGCTGCGCTTCTTGCGCTGGCTGCGGCCTCGGTGGCCGCTCAGCCCGCGACCGGTGCCATCGCCGGCTCCGTGACCGACCCCTCGGGCCGGCCCATTGCCGGTGTTCGCGTCGCGGTCGACATCGACGACATCCGCTCGGCCACGATCGCCGGCGGCACATACCGAATCGGCCGCATTCCGTCGGGCCCGCGGCAGGTCACCTTTCGCTACATCGGCTTCGCCCCGATCACCCGCACCGTGACGATATCCGGGGGCCAGACGGTGACGCTGGATGTCCGATTCGCCGAGGCCTCTGCGGCCGCGCTCGCGGCGATCACGGTCAGCACGCAGGTGGCAGGTCAAGCGGCGGCGCTCAACCAGCAGCGCACGTCGGATCGCGTGACCAGCGTCATCGACAACGAGCTCGTCGGTCGCTTGCCCGACCCGAACCTCGCGGAAGCGCTCGCGCGCGTGCCGGGCGTCGCGATGGTCCGCGACCAGGGCGAAGGGCGCTTCGTGCAGATCCGCGGCACGGCGGCGGACCTCAACTCGATGTCCATCAACGGACTCCGCGTCGCCACACCGGAGCAGTCGAGCCGCCAGCTGCCGATGGACGTGATCCCGTCCGACCAGGCCGGAGCGATCGAAGTCTCCAAGACGCTCACCCCCGACATGGACGCCGACGCGATCGGCGGCAACGTCAACCTCGTCACGCGGTCGGCCCAGCGCGGCCGGCCGGTGCTGAACCTCACGGCGGCAGGCGGCCGGAACCAGCTCGGCGGCGGCGGCCTCACGAACCTCGGCTTCAATGCCGGGCGCCGGTTCGGGGCGAACGAAGCGTTCGGCGTGATGCTCGGCGGCACGTACTATCGGAACGAGCGCGCCTCGCAGAACTTCGAGGGCACGTGGTGTTCGCAGGAGCGCGACTGCGGTCTGGCCACTGATCCCTCGCGCAGCGCGCTTGACGCGCCGCGCCTCTGGGAGTTGCGTGACTACCCGCAGGTCAACCGCCTCCGCCAGGGCATCAACGGCACGTTCGACTGGCAGGCGAACGCCTTCAACAAGCTGTTCCTGCGCGGCACGTACAACACGTTCTCGGATGACGAGATCCGCTTCCGGACGCGCTACGGCTTCCGCGCCGGCAGCGGGTCGCGCTGGACACTCGTGACGCCCGACTCCGGCATCACCACCGGCAGCCGTATGGACCGCGACGTCCGTCTCCGCAAGGTTGACCAGCGCATCGTCACCGCGCAGCTCGGCGGCGAGCATGCGACCCGCGGCGGCACGCAGGTCGAATGGGTCGCCGGTGTGTCGGAGGCCCGCGAAGATCGCCCGGATGTGCGCACGATCGTCTTCCGGCAGGGCGGCATGTCCTTCGGCTACAACTTCGCCGACGCCGACCGCCCGCGCATCAACGTGGCGACCGGCAGCTTCGACAACCCGGCGAGCTTCGTCTACAACAGCTTCGCGCGCGAGGTGCGCGAGACCGTCGACCGCGACGTGAGCGGTCGGGTCAACGTGTCGATGCCGTTCCTGCTCGGTGCGACGAGCGGCACGTTCAAGGCCGGCCTGTCGTACCGCGCCAAGGATCGCCGCAACATCCAGAATGTCAACGACTTCACGAACGCCTTGGGGATCAACTCGCTGGGCGCGACAGCGGCGACGCTCTTCGGCACGCTCGTCTCGCAGACGTCGGGCAACGCGCTCTTCGGCGGCGACTATACGCTGGGCCGCATGATGGATCCGGCCCGCACGGCCGAGTTCATCCGGGCCAACCAGGCCGCCTTCACGCGAGACGCAGCGGCATCGACCATTGCCAGCGCAGGCAACACCTTCACGGTCGAGGAGAACGTCGCCGCGGCCTACGCCATGGCCACGCTCAACGCCGGCAGCCTGACGCTCGTACCTGGGGTGCGCTTCGAGCAGACGTCGCTCGACAACAGCGCCAACCGGCTGCAGATTCAAGGTGCCACCGTCACCACGACGCCGACGACTGGTTCGGCCTCGTACCTCAACGTCTTCCCGAGCCTGCACGCCACGTATCGGGCGGGCGAGAACACCATCATCCGCGCGGCCGTCACGAGCAGTCTCGTGCGTCCGCAGTTCCAGGACATGGTGCCCTACGTCAACATCACCGTCGGCCAGCCGACGGTGTCGATCGGAAACCCTGACCTCGAGGCGACGACGGCGATCAACTACGATCTCATGGTCGAGCGCTACTTCGCGTCGGTGGGGTTCGTTTCCGGCGGCATCTTCGTGAAGGATGTCACCAACTTCATCTTTCCGACGTCGCGGCCGCTGCAGCCGGGCGAGCAGTTCGGGGCCGATGCCCAGCTGGTGATCCAGGCGGACAACGGTCCGACGGCGCGCCTCTCGGGCTTCGAAGTGGCGTGGCAGCAGACGCTGTCCTTCCTGCCGGGGCTGCTCTCCGGGCTCGGCCTCAACGTCAACTACACCTACACGCGCTCCGAGGCGACGCTGGCCGCCAGGCCAGGCGTCACGGTGCCGCTGCCGGGCCAGACGGGCAACGCCGGCAACGTGGGCATCTTCTACGATCGCGGCCCGCTGTCTCTTCGCCTCGGCGGCAACTACTCGGGCGAGTTCCTTTCGACCATCAATCCGGTTACGCCCGACGGTGACACGCGCACCCGCGCCCGATTCCAGATCGACGCGTCCGGATCGTTCGCCTTCTCCCGCAACATCAAGCTCTTCGCGGAGGCGATCAACTTGACCAACACGCCGCTGCGCGCCACGGTCGGCAATCGCGTCAATCGCGGTGGTGGCGGTGACGACCCGTCGTTCGAATTCTATCGCACGTGGGCGATGATCGGCCTCCGGTTCGAGCGGTGAGGTCTGCGCATGCTCTCTGGATGGCCGTCGGGGCGCTGGCGTTCGTCGCCTGCGCCCCGAGGGCCGACGGGACGCCCGCCGTCACCTTGCCGTGGCGTCCCCTACCGGCGATTCCGCCGGCCGATATCGTGACGACTCCGGCCGCCGGGGCGCTCATCCCGGCGGTCGTCACCGAACCCGTGCTCAACGACTCCGACGATCCCGCGATCTGGATCGACCCGGCAGACGCGAACCGATCGTTCGTGATCGGCACTGACAAGGGCGACTCGACGGGCGGGCTGTACGCCTTTCGGCTCGACGGCACGCGCGACACGGCGCGCACGCGATTCCCGATGAAGCGGCCGAACAATGTTGACATCATTCAGGGTGCCGTCTTCGGGAAGGACACGCTCGATCTGGCCGTGACGGCGGAACGCGGGGCGATGGCGCTCCGCGTGTTTCGCCTGCCCGACATGACGGCGATCGATGGCGGCGGCATCCCGGTGTTCGACGGGGACGCCGGGCGCGCGCCGATGGGCGTGGCGCTGTGGACGCGTCCGTCCGATGGGGCGGTGTTCGCCATCGTCGGTGGCAAAGGTGGCCCGTCCGATGGCTATCTTTGGCAATACCGTCTCTCGCGCGACTCAACTGGGGTCATGCGCGGGACACGCGTGCGGGCCTTCGGGTCGTTCAGCGGGAAGAAGGAGATCGAATCGATCGCCGTCGATCGCACACTGGGCTACGTCTTCTACGGTGACGAAACCGTCGGCATCCGGAAGTACCACGCGGATCCCGACGCCCCGGACGCGGCCAGAGAGCTGGCGCTCTTTGCGACGACGGGATTCGTGCAGGACCACGAGGGGATGGGGATCTACGCGACGTCGGACAGCACGGGGTGGCTGGTGGCGTCCGACCAGCAAGGGCGGCGGCTTCAGCTGTTCCCGCGCGAAGGGATGCCGGGCAAGCCGCATCAGCACCCGAGCGTAGTGACGATCCCGGTCTCGGCCGAGGAAACGGACGGCGTCGAGGTGACATCAACGCCTCTCGGCCCGCGCTTTCCCAACGGCATGGTCGTGTTGATGTCGACCAACCGTACGTTCCATTTCTACGACTGGCGTGACATCGCAGCGCGCCTGCCGGCCGCACGGCGACGGTAGCGCGGCCGTTACGGCGTGCCGGGAGGGGCCGCTGGCACGTGGGCCGAGGGCGCGGACGGGGCGGCCTCGGCCTTCTGCTTGAGCTTGGCCAGCCCCTGAGCGAAGTCCTTCTCGAGCATCGGCCGGAAGAAGAGGCCGAACCAGCCGCCGATGGGTCCGAAGGCCATTTCAGAGGTCATGGTCCACTCGACCTGCGTGCCAGCTCCAGTTGGGCGCAACGCGAAGGCGCCGCGCGACGGTGGTCCCATGCCGACGATGGTGAGTTCGAAACCCAGATCGTTGGGCGCCGTGCCGCGCGTCATGACCATCGAACCGTCGCCCTGGGACGCGCTCTTCCACTCCCACTTGGCACCGGCGCCCGATTCGGGGCCGGAGTACGCGATGGCCATGTTGGGGTCGCGGTCGTTCCACGGTGACCAGACAGGCCACTGTCGGGGCGTCGCGATCATCGGATAGATCGCCTCCGGTGGTGCCTGGATCGTCGTGCTGCGGGTAACCGTGACGACGTCGGGCAACAGGAACCCGCCGCCGATCACCAACACGAGCAGTATGCCGACGCCGATCAGCACTTTGCGCAGCATTCAATTCTCCGTCGAGAGCACGAAAAAGATGTCGCCCTTGAATGTCCACGCTTCGACCCGAACAGCAAGGACCCGGGCGATCTTCGGGCTGCCGACACCGGCAATGACCGACGCGTCCGGTCCGTTACGGCCGATCAGCCAGCTGCGAGGAACCCGGTCCGATCGGCGGCACTGTGAAGGGATGACGGTGACCACGCGCCACGGAACCTTGTGGTTGTAGTTGACCCGTGTCGGTGGAGACTCACTCTCGAGTCATGAGACTCCATCGATGCCCAAATCCCGCAAGCCGTATCCCCCCGAATACCGCGCCAAGAGTGCCGCGCTGGCGAATGCCGGCCGGACGGTCGAGGAGCTGGCGACGGAATTCGACGCCTCCCATTGAACGATCCGGAACTGGATCGCGCAAGCCGCGGCGGATCGCAGCGAGCGGCCGGGTGAGCTGACGAGCGCCGAGCGGCTCGAGCTCTTCCGCCTGCGGCGGGGGATTCATCGCTTCCAACGGAAGCGCGACATTCCGGGACAAGCCGCAGCGTGGTTCGCTCGAGAGACGGTCGTGATTCGGAATGCCGAGCGGTCTTCGGCTTCGTGACGGCGCGCCAGACCATATTCCCTATCGCCACGAGCGTCGCCTGCGCGGCGTGTCCGAGGGCGGCTATCATGCGCGCCGTCGCCGCGCGCCGTCGCCGCGCGCCGTCGCCGCGCGCCGTCGGCGCGCGCGCGGCGCGATGCTCCTGCCGCAGCTGCGGGCTCTTCACGCGCGCTCGGAGGCGACGTATGGCGCACCGCGCCTGCTGCATGATCTCCGGAAGAGCGGCGAGCGCCACGGTCAGAAGCGCATCGCGCGCTAGATGCGGCAGACGCAGCGCGTTGGTGTCAGCACGGTGCAGGGGCCGCCGTGCCCCACGCGGCTGACTGCCGAGTGTCCACCGGCCCCGGATCTGGTGCATCGCCGGTTCGTCGCCACGGCGCCGAATCAGCTCTGGGTCGCCGACATGACGTACATCCCGACCGATCGCGGCTTCCTCTACCTCGCGAGCGTGCTCGACGTATTCCAGGGGCCGCATCGGTCGTTGGGCGATGGACAGTCGCATGCAGATGGCGCGCGTGCTCGATGTGCAGCCGATGGCAGCGGCCCAGCGCCGGCCGTCGGACGTGAGGCTTCATGCGGATCAAGGCAGGTCATACCGCGCCATCGGCTTCGGGCATCGGTGTGAGGTCCTCGGCGTGCGCCCGTCGATGGGCTCGCGCGGCGATGCCGACGGCACCGCGATGGCGGAGAGCGTCTTCGCGACGCGCGAAACGGAGCTGCTCGCGAAGCATCGCGTCGAGTCGCCGAGCGAGGCGCAGCTGAAGGGCGGCCGCCCCATCGACGGCTGGTACAACCCGAATCGCCGACACTCGGCGCTCGGGCAGCGCTCACCACGTCGCTGCGAACAGCTCTACCATACGCCCACCTCAGTCGCGGCTTGACCCCCCAAGTCGCACCGCTCTACGAAACCGGGGTAACTGCACTGTATTCATGTCGCGCGTGCGCAAAGACTGGGCGTACACGCGCGGCGTACACGCGCGGCGTACACGCGTGGCGTACACGCGTGGCGTACACGCGTGGCGTACACGCGTGGCGTACACGCGCGGCGTACAGCGCGACGACACGCGCTCGGGCAAGCTCACGGACAATAGCGACAGCGAATCGTTCAACGGCGAGTTGCGGGACGAGTGCCTGAACGTCACGCAGTTCGCGGACATCACCCACGCGCAGCAAGTCAGCGCGGCGTGGCACACCGACGACGTGGCCCGCCTTTAGGAAGCCCTGGGCCAGCTGACCTCGAAGCAAGCCTCCGAATCGCGTCAGGAGCTGAACCCCCAAGAAGCGGCGCACCTCTACTTGCGACTGCTTCTGGGCCCGAAATCACACACCGCCCCAGTCCAGTTCCGACCGGTCCGCTGGACGGGCAAGCTTACAGCGTCCCGTATGTCCCCGGCGCTTCAGTCACGCGCGGAACATCTTGGCAAGCACGCCGAGGGCCTTCGCGAGGGTCGGGGAGGTGAGGGCGCCGAGGCGCTTGCCCAGGCGCTCGCGGTCCACCGTGCGGAGCTGGTCGAGGACCACGTGGCCGTCCTGGCCGCGGACCCATAACGCGATCCGGAAGGGGTACGCTTGGCTGCCCGTGGTCAGGGGCCCAACGATGAACGTGCCCGTATGCGCGTTGGGCTCATCCGGCGAGACCACGACGCAGGGCCGCGTCTTTCGGATCTCGCGACTGCGGGTCGGGTTGAGGTGGACGAGCCAGACGTCGCCGCGGCGGACCGGGACGTCTACCACGCCCACGCCTCGTCGTCGAAGCGCGTGGCCGACGGGGCGTCCACAAGGCCACTCGGCCCGAACGTGGCAGCCGCTTCCGCCCAACCGGCGCGGGCGGTTGCGGCCGGCGCGATGACGTGGGCCCCTGCCTCGACGCGAATCTCGACCTCATCCTCGAGGCCGGCCTGCTCGAGCAGGGGCTTGGGGAGGCGGAGGCCGCGGGAGTTGCCGATGCGCACGAGGCGGGTCTTCATTGGGGCTCTGGACGGCAGTGTTTGCCATGGAAGCACAGCGGCGGCCGTGCGGAAGTCAGCTAGGCAACGCTCACGTGTGGTTCTGCTGCGGGGCGACCGACGGGTGCCGACCCCCTCGCAAGACTCCGGTCGCCCCGGCAGCAGCAACCGTCGTTGGCAGGCTGCGCGTACAGCGCGATGGCGCTAACGAAGCAGTGCCACAAGGCCAAGTGGAAGACACACCGCGGCGACGCCGAAGAGAGCGCGCCGAAGGGTCTTGTTCGAAAGCAACGAGGTGGACGAAACGGCTGCCAAGCTCGCGAGAACAAGGAGGAACCCTTCGGACGTCTCGGGCGTGGCAGGCATCGAGAGGCGCCGCGTTGCAGCCCACGCAAGCAGGCAAAGCGAAACCGCGAAGAAGCCAACGTCGATCCTGCGGATTCGAGCGCTCACCCTGTCCTTGTTCATCGGTGGTTCCTCCGGGAGAAAGCCTGCCAACGTGAATTATGCAGTGGACACTCCATGAATAATGCGAGGGCGGAGCCCGCGCCATCCATACCGTGGTCATCAGCAGCAAGCGGCGTCATACAGCCGCGCGCCGGCCTTACGGGCGGGCGGGGAACGGCGTGGCAACCTTGAGGCCGGTGACGGACTTCCGGATCGCGGTGAAGTCCGCGTCGCGCGTCACGATGGTCCAGCCGAACTCGCGCGCCTGGCAGGCGAGTAGGACATCGCTGAGGCGATTGGCGGACGGTGCCGCCCCTACGACGGCCGCCGCCCGTCGCCACGCCGCGCCGCTCGGGGCGAGGATGCGGCCGCGGCGCTCGAACGGCGCCAAGAACTGCTGCTCGAGGGCCTCGCGGGCCTTCGTAGTCCGCGCCCCAACCGTGAGTTCGGCGACGACAACGCTTGACAGGACAGTTGACGGCAGCGCCCGACTGAGGAACGCCTTTAGCCGGTCGAGCTCTGCCGGTTGCCGGAGCGCATCGACGAGGACTTTGGTGTCGAGCGTGTAGATCACCCGGCGCGGCGGGCCGGGGCCTCGAGTCCGCCCGCAGCGACCAAGGCGTCGAGCCCGCGGAAAACCTCCGCACGGAACACGACGAGGTCGAGGGCGGCGTCCACGGCGGCCGTCTCGGTCTTCGCGCCGAGGGCGGCCTTGGCCGCATCCAGCTTGCGCTGGTCGATGAGCATGTTCTTGCGGCGAATCACGCGGCGCGTCTTGGCCATTGATGCTTCCCGGAGGATTCACACGGAAGGTAGAGCCAGATACAGCGTGGGGAAAGCTCCGGTCTGTATAACGTCAAGGGTTCTGCTGCGGGGCGACCGGTGGGTGCCGAGCCCCGTGTCAATTCTGTGGTCGCCCCGTCAGCAGCAACCGTCGTTGGCAAGTGACGCGCTACCCGCGGACGACCACGTTGTAGGCCAGTGCGAGCGTCACGGCGCCAGCGAACAGCCCGTACCAGCGGCTGCGAAACGTCGGGCTGAAGGACGGACCGCAGCTGAGAAACAGGCTGAGGGCCAGAAGCAGCATGCCGCGGGACTCACTCGGCGAGGCGGCGGGATCGAACCGCAAACGCAGCGCCCACACCAAGACCGCGACCCCCAGGAGCGCGAAGAGGGGCCATGCCTTCTCTTGCCGCTTCGCGATTGACTCGCTGTGCATGAGTACTCCACCCTAAGTCAGCTTGCCTACGTGAATTATGCAGCACCAATCGCCGCGTCTGGCCGCTGATCCCTGCGAACCAACGCCGCTATGCACGAACGATGGCGATCCCTCACGAGCCGCGCAACTTGCGATCCCACGGCGACTTGAGTCGTCTCCCCTCGTGGTAGCGCGGCCGTGCTTGATTGTCCGGCGTGGTCTGCGAAAGGCCCTCGAATTGGTGAGCGTCCGGCAGGGGAGGGGTGCCCCCGCCGCCAAGACGGTCGATCGGGCTCGTCACGCCGCGACCTCCCCGTTGCAGGACATGGGTGTAGATCATCGTCGTGCTCACGGCCGCGTGCCCGAGCAGCTCCTGCACGGCCCGGATGTCGTGGCCGGCCTCCAGCAGGTGCGCGGCGAAGCTGTGCCGGAATGTGTGACACGTCACCCGTTTCGCGGCATCGGCGCGCCGGGCGGCATGGGTGACGGCTCGCTGGATCACGGTCTCGTGGACATGATGCCGCCGCCACGGTCGCGCGGCGTCACCCGTCACGCGGTAGGCCCGCGCGGCGGGGAAGAGCCAGAACCACAGCAGCTCCGTGCCGGCTGTCGGCAGCCTGCGGCCGAGTCGGGTCGGCAGCTCGACGGCTGCCGTCCCCTGCTGGCGCCACCGCGCATGCGCCGACCGCACCTGCGCGATGTGCGCCGTCAGGGGCAGCACCAGCGCGTCGGGGAGCATCGTCAGCCGATCCTTGGCTCCCGTCGCCGCGCGCACGAGGATCTCGCGTCGGGCAAAGTCGATGTCCTTGAGGCGAAGGGCCGTCGCCTCGCCCACCCGCATGCCGGTGCCGTAGAGCAGGGAGGCGACGAGCCACGGCACGCCGTCCATGTGTCCGAGGACGGCGCGCACCTCGTCCGCCGACAGCACGGTCGGGCGGACCGTCCGTCGCGTGGCGTGGACCGGGCGGATGTCGGCGAGCGGCTGCTCGAGCACCTCGCGATACAGGAACAGCAGGGCGGCCAACGCCTGGTTCTGCGTGCTCGCCGCCACACGACGCTCCACGGCCAGGTGCGTGAGGAACGCCTCGACGTCCCGCCGGTCCGTGTGCCGCGGATGCCGGCGACCTGACCATCGAATGAACTGGCGAATCCACCACACGTACGCCGAGACGGTGCGGGTGCTGTAGTGGCGGGTCAGCAGGGCGTCGCGCAGCACGTCCGTGACCGTCGGTCGCACCGGCATCAGCGCGGAACACATGCGCCAACGAAAGCGCCCTCGGCCGCGACGACCGAGGGCGTTCCGTTGCAGGCAGTGCCGATTCGCTACGCCGCGAACACTTCGAAGATCCCCGCCGCGCCCATCCCGCCGCCGACGCACATCGTCACCATCCCCACGCCGCCGCCGGACTTGCCCAGCCCGTGTACCAGTTGCGCCGTGAGCTTCGCCCCCGTGGCCCCGAGCGGATGGCCGAGCGCGATCGCCCCGCCGTTCACGTTCACCTTTGACTCGTCCATCCCCAGCTCGCGCATCACCGCCAGCGCCTGCGCCGCGAACGCCTCGTTGAACTCGAACCGGTGGATGTCCGCGAGCGCCATCCCCGCCTTCGCCAGCGCCTTCGGCACCGCCTTGATCGGCCCGACGCCCATCACGTCGGGCTCGACCCCCGCCACGGCGAACGACACGAACCGCGCCAGCGGCCTGAGGCCCAACGCCGCCGCCTGCTCCGCGCTCATCACCAGCACCGCCGCCGCGCCGTCCGAGTAAGGCGACGCGTTCCCCGCCGTCACCGTCCCGTTCGCCTTGAACGCCGCGCGCAGCGAGCCGAGCTTCTCGACCGTGGTCTCGGCGCGGACCAGCTCGTCCGTGGCGAAGGGCCGAGTGGTCACCGTCTTCTTCGTACCGCTCCACGAGACCTGCTCGACCTCCACCGGCACGATCTCGCCCGCGAAGGCCCCCGCCGCCTGCGCTGCCGCCGCTTTGCGGTGGCTGTCGTAGGCGAAACGGTCCTGGTCCGCGCGCGTCACGCCCCACCGCTCGGCCACCCGCTCGGCCGTGAAGCCCATGCCGATGTAGCTCTCCACCAGTTCCGGATGCATCCGCAGGTGGTGCCCGCTCATCGGTACCTGCGACATCATCTCGCACCCGCCCGCGAGCGCCGCGTCCACCGTGCCCGAGAGCACCCCCTGCGCCGCCAGCGCCACCGAGTAGAGCCCAGATGAGCAGAACCGGTTGATCGTCGCCGCCGGCACGTCCACCGGGAAGCCCGCGGCCAGCACCGCCGTTCGCGCGAAGTTGAGCCCCTGCGTCCCCTCGGGATACGCGCAGCCCCACACGACGTCCTCGACGAGCCCGGGGGCCACACCGGCCCGTTCGACCGCCGCCCGCATCACCGTCGCCGACACGTCCACCGGCGACGTGTTCGCCAACGACCCGTCGGACTTGCCGCGACCCACGGCCGTCCGCACCGCCGACACAATGACTGCCTGCCGCATGTCTCAGTTCCCTCTGGAGTCCCTGTGGTGATCGCGGTCGCCCGTCAGTTCCGGAGCGGCTTGCCCGTCTTGAGCATGTGCGTGATCCGCTCCTGCGTCCCCTGCGTCCCCAGCAGCGTCAGGAACGCCTCCCGCTCGAGGTCCAGCAGGTCCTGCTCGGTCACCGTCCGGACCGGCCCGTCCCCGCCGCACAGCACGTACGCCACATGCCGCCCCACGACCAGATCGTGCGGCGTGGCCTGTCCGCCCTCCTTCGCCGCCCACAGCGCGTACATCAGGTTCCCGAATGCCTCGGCGCCGAGCGCGCGGATCCGCCGCGGCGGCGGCGCGACATAGTCGCCGGCGAGGTCGAGCACCCGCGCCTTCGCGTCGGCGGTGAGCCGGTCGCGGTTCATCGAGATGCGGTCCCCGCGCCGGAGGAGACCCATCGCCTGCGCCTCGAGGGCGCTCGTGGACGTCTGCGCCAGCGCGATCAGCTTGAACGCCCGCTTGATGCCTTCGAACGGATCGGCCTCCTCGTATGCGGCGAGCTCGTCGGTGAAACGCACGGCGAGTTCCTTCGTGCCGCCCCCGCCGGGAATCACGCCGACCCCCACCTCCACCAGCCCCATGTAGAGCTCGGCGTGGGCCTCGATCCGGTCGCAGTGCATCGAGTACTCGCACCCGCCGCCGAGCGTCAGCCCGAAGGGAGCCGAGACCGTCGGCACGGGCGAGTACCGCAGCCGCATCGCCGTCTGCTGGAACTGGTGGATGGCCTGGTCGAGCGTCTTCCAGTCCGCCGTCTGCACGAGCATCAGCACGCCCAGCAGGTCGGCACCGGCGGAGAACGTCCGCGGGTCGTCGTTCGCCAGCGTCACGCCCACGTACCGCCCCGCCTCCGCCAGGTCGAGCGCATGGTTGATCGCCTCGACCGGCCCCTGCCCGAGCGTGTTCATCTTCCCCTTGAACTCGACGTTCAGGACGCCATCGCCCAAGTGGATCAGGTTCGCCCCGTCGAACGTGCGCACCAGCGTCGGCGCGCGCCGCAGCGGCTCGAGCCACAGCGCCCCGGACACCGGCTCGACCTGCCGATACGTGCCGTCCACGCCGAGCGCCGACGCGGCACCGCCAGTCGGTTGGTAGAACGAGCTCGTCGCCTGCGCGAGCAGCGGGGGCACCGCGAGCCCGCGCACGGCGAACTCCCGGCGCAGCCACTCGAGCCCCAACCAGTCGAAGACCCGCACCGGGCCATGGTCCCACCCGTAGCCCCACTCGAGCGCGCGATCCACGCTCACCAGGTCGTGCGCCAGCTGCGGCGCGGTCGTCAGCACGTAGTGCGCCGTCTCCGCGAGCAGGTCGCGCACGAACGCCCCTTCGGCACCCGTCAACTCGTCGAGGCGCGCCAGCCGCTCGCGCAGCTTCGCCTTCGACAGCGCTTCGAACGATGGGTTCGCCAGCTTCCGCGTCGCGCGATACGCCCCGGACGGCCAATCGAAAACGGTGATCTCCTTTCCGTCCTTGCGGTAGAACCCGCGCCGGGCCTTGTCGCCCAGCGCCCCGTCGCGCACGAGCCCGTGCACCCACGCCGGCACGGTGAAGTCCTCGCCCGTCGCTTGCGCGAGGCCGGCGGCCACGTAGGTCAGCACGTCGAGCCCCGAGAGATCGCCGGTGCGGAACGTCGCCGTCTTGGGGCGGCCGAGGAACGGGCCGGTGAGCGCATCCACGTCGTCGATGCCGAGCCCGTGGCGCTCCATGAGCCGGATCGTGCGGACCATCCCCGCGACGCCGATGCGGTTCGCGATGAAGCCCGGCGCGTCCTTCGCGAGCACCACCCCCTTCCCGAGCGCCCGCTCGGCGAAGTCCCGCACCGTCTGCAGCACCGCCGGCGCCGTCCTCGGCGTCGGGATGATCTCCAGCAGGTGCATGTAGCGCGGCGGATTGAAGAAGTGCGTCCCCAGGAACCGCGCCGCGAACCCCTCGGAACGGTCCTGCAGCAGCACCGCCATCGGGATGCCGCTCGTGTTCGAGCTCACGATCGCGTCGGGGCGCAGGACGTCCTCGAGCCGCTCGTAGAGCGCCTGCTTGGGCCCTGGCTGCTCGATGATCGCCTCGATGACCCAGTCGCAGTCCGCCAGCAACGCGAGGTCGTCCTCGGTGTTGCCGGTCCGCACCAGCTGCGCCCGGTCCGCCAGCATGAAGGCCGCCGGCTTCGCCTTCACCGCCTTCTGCAGGCCGTCCTTCGCGGGCCCCCCGCGATCGGGCTGGCCGGGAATGTCGAGCAGCACCACCGGCACGCCGGCCGAGGCGGCGAGAGCCGCGATCCCGGCACCCATCGCGCCGGCCCCGACGACCCCGATCTTCCGAATGCGCATGCGATCCGTCTCCCGAGGATGGAGCGGCCCCGCGGTTCGTCACGGCCGTGGCACAGGCGCCACCTGCCGGAAACCGTCCGGGGCTGCAAGCGTTTCATAAAGAATGTCATGACGCTGCGGTGGGGAAGGGTACGCGCCCTAGCCCCGTCGCTTTCCACAACCCTTCCCGCCAACCCGAACATGTCCTTCCCCTTCCGCACCGCGCTGGTCCTGCTCGTCGCTGCCCCGGCCGCCCTCGCCGCGCAGGCCAAGCCCCACGACGTGGACGCCGCCCATTCGGAGATCAACTTCGTCGCCGAGGCGCGATTCATCTCCGCCCACGGCTTCTTCGGCAAGTGGACGGCGGACATCGCCTACGATCCCGCCAAGCCGGAGAACTCGACGGTGGCGCTCAAGATCGATCCCGCGAGCATCAACACCCGCAACGACCGCCGCGACGGGCACCTGCGGAGCCCCGACTTCTTCGACGTCGCCAAGTTCCCGGAGATCACCTTCGCCTCGAAGCGCGTGGTGGCCAAGGGCGGCGGCCAGTTCGATATCGTCGGCGACCTGACGATGCACGGCGTCACCAAGGAGGTCACCGCGCCAGCCCGCGCCGTCTTCTATGAGGGTGGCCGCGGCCGCTTCAAGGGTTCCTTCATGGTCAACCGCCGTGAGTACGGCATCAACTACGACTCCCGGATGAACCCGATCCAGGACGTCGTCGAGGTGCAGTTCGAACTCTCGATCGTCGAGAAGAAGCAGGGCTGACATCGAGCGGTCGGCGCCCCGCCCGTTCGGGTGGGGCCTGCCGGCCGCGGAACACGATCACGTCGCCTGGATTGCACCGGTCGTTCCTGACGCAGGATGCAAGCTGATGCGCCGGCGCGACATGCATGCGGCTTGTCAAGAGGGGGAACGCCCCGGTACGGGCGGTGGACTTGCCCGTTCCGTGACCCTTTGGTGATTGCGCCTTGACAGCCGCCGGTCCCCCGAAAAGGTTGGCCACGTGTAATTCCGCTCCCGTGGCACCGGTTTGGCCGGAGGCGCGTCCGTCGCCGGCCGCGGGGAGGGGATGCGTATCCTTGCATAGGAGCACCCGCATGTGGCGTAGGCTTCTGTTTGTTCTGGGTTTCCTCGGCTTGGGGGCGTCTGAGCTCCAGGCCCAGACGGGTCGCCTGAGCGGCACCGTCAAGTCCACCGACGGCAGCCCGGTCATCGGGGCGCGCGTGGTCGTGGTCGGCACGACGACCGGCGCGCTCACGGGCGACGACGGGCAGTACAGCATCGTGCTCCAGCCGGGCTCGTACACGGTGCGGGCGGCGCGCATCGGCTACGGGGCCGACACGTCCCGCAACGTCGTCGTCACGGCGAATCAGACGACCACGAAGAACTTCACCCTCGCGCCCGCGGCCGCCCAGATCGCGGGCGTCGTCGTGACGGGCTACGGCTCGCGCGACGTGCGCGACCGCACCGGCGTCGTCGAGACAGTCCGCGAGAAGAGCTTCAACACCGGCCGCGTCATCTCGGCCGAGGAGCTCATCCAGGCGAAGATCCCGGGCGTGCAGGTGCTCAACTCGAACGAGCCCGGCGCCGGCATGTCGATCCGCATCCGCGGTCCGTCGTCGATCAACGCCTCCAGCGAGCCCCTCGTCGTGCTCGACGGCATCCCGCTGCAGGTCGGCGGCGGCGTCACGGCCGGCCGCAACCCGCTCAACTTCATCAATCCGAACGACATCGAGTCGATCTCGGTCCTGAAGGACGCGGCGGCGACGGCGATCTACGGCTCGCGCGGCGCGAACGGCGTGCTCCTCATCACGACCAAGAACGGCGGCGACGGCTTCACCTACTCGGCGAACCTCTCCAACTCGATGCGCGCCGGCGACCTGCCGCTGCTCAACGGGCCCGAGATGCGCTCGGCGGTGCAGGCGAACTTCCCGAGCAACCTCGGCATCTTCGGCACCGCGAACACCGACTGGCGCGCCGCGATCATGCGCGAGGCGACCGGCCGTGAGCACAACCTCTCGTACGGCGGCGGCGCGCAGGAGATGAAGTACCGCCTGTCGCTCAACTACCTGAGCCAGGACGGCATCGTCTTCGGCACCAACAACCGGCGCGTCGGCGGCACGTTCAACCTCACCGACCGCGTGTACGGCGACCGCCTCCAGTACAAGGTCTCGCTGAAGGCCTCGCAGACGAACGACGCCTTCACCCCCGGTGGCGTGATCGGCGCCGCCACGGCGATGTCGCCGACGCAGCCGATCCTCAACCCCAACGGCTCGTTCTTCCAGTGGGCCAACCCGCTGGGCGTCAACAACCCGCTCGGCGACCTCGCCCTCATCCGCGACAACGGCACCACCAACCGCAGCGTCGGCAACCTCGAGGCGCGTTATCGCCTCCCCGTCGTCCAGAACTGGACGGCGACGGTCCGGGCCGGCTTCGACTACGCCTCCGGCAACCGGACGAGCTTCGTCCCGACCAACGCGCAGGGCGAGCTCGAGGGCAGCCGGAACGGCCGGTTCGACCGCAGCAACCCGAACCAGCTGACCCGCACGCTCGAGCTCTTCGCCAACTACGCCAAGCGCCTCGACAAGCAGGGTCTCGACGTCGACTTCACCGGCGGCTACACCTTCGAGAACACCCGCGGCGAGTTCGGCTCGTTCTTCGCCGAGTCGCTCTCCACGAACTTCCTCGGCCAGAACGGCCTGCCGCAGGCGAGCCGCGTCCAGCGCGGCTTCTTCGACGTGCAGGAGAACCGCCTGATCTCGTTCTTCGGCCGCACGAACCTCGGCTTCCAGGACAAGTACCTCGTCACCCTCGCCGTCCGTCGCGACGGCTCGTCGCGCTTCGGTGAGGCCAACCGCTGGGGCTACTTCCCCTCGGCCGCCGTCGCCTGGCGCCTCGTCGAGGAGCCGTTCCTCCGCAACATCAGCCAGATCAACGACCTGAAGCTGCGCCTCTCCTGGGGCGTCAACGGCAACCAGTCGTTCGGCAACTACCTGCAGTTCGCCACCTACCAGCTCGGCGGGCCGCAGGCCGCGGTGCAGTTCGGCAACCAGTTCGTGACGACCATCCGCCCCGGCGCGGTTGACCCCGACCTCAAGTGGGAGCAGACGACGTCCACGAACCTCGGCCTCGACTTCTCGCTCTTCTCGAACCGCGTCTCCGGCTCCTTCGACGTGTACAACAAGCGCACGGACGACCTCATCTTCACCGTGCCCGTGCCGGCCGGCACGAACCTGTCGAACTTCGTCACGACGAACGTCGGTTCGATGCAGAACCGCGGCTGGGAGCTCAACATCAACACCCAGATCCTCCGGGGCCAGCGCGCCGGCGGTCTGACGTGGGACGGCAACTTCGCCCTGTCGTCGAACCGCAACAAGATCCTCAAGGTCAACGCGTTCGGCTCGGGCACGCAGCAGATCCTGATCGGCGGCATCGCCGGCGGCGTCGGTGCCAACATCCAGGTGCTCCAGCCCGGCTTCCCGATCAACTCGTTCTTCGTCTTCCAGCATCGCCGTGACGCCCAGGGGCGCCCGATCTACACCGACCGGGACAACTCCGGCAGCATCACCGACGACGACCTCTACGTGGACCTCAACGGCGACGGTACGATCAACCAGGCCGACCGCCGCCCGTTCAAGCAGCCCTTCCCCACGCTGATCGTCGGCCACACGTCGTCGTTCAGCTACAAGCAGTGGGACGCGAGCCTCACCGCCCGTGCCCAGCTCGGCAACTGGGTGTACAACAACAACGCCTCGAACCAGGGCAACTACCTCGCGGTGTCCACCACCGCGCCGGCGCGCCTGCACCGCTCGGTGCTCGACACGAGGTTCGTCGCCCCGCAGTACTTCAGCGACTACTATGTTCAGGATGGGTCCTTCCTCCGCCTCGACAACCTGACTCTCGGCTACACCTTCCGGGGCGGGCTCGCCGGCTTCCGCTCGGTGCGGATCTCCGGCACGGCGCAGAACCTCTTCACCCTGACCCCGTACGAGGGCCTCGACCCGGCCGCCGTCGGCTTCGGGATCGACAACAATCCCTTCCCCCTGGCGCGCACGTTCACGCTCGGCGCCTCCTTCCGCTTCTGAGACCCCACCCATGATTCGACTCTTCCGCAACGTCGCGATCGGCGCCCTCGGCGTGGTCGCCTCGGGCTGCACGGATCTGCTGCTGGAGCCCAAGAGCACCATCTCCGCCGGCAACGTCTTCGACGAGCCCAGCTCCTACCGGGCGTTCATCGCCAAGGTGTACGCCGGGCTCGCCGTCACCGGTCAGGAGGGTCCGGCGGGCAACGCCGACATCCAGGGTATCGACGAAGGCTTCTCGCAGTATGTCCGCGTGATCTGGAAGGCCAACGAGCTCCCGACCGACGAGGCCGTTCTCGGGTGGGGCGACACGGGCCTCCCCGAGCTGAACACGCAGCTCTGGTCGTCGAACAACCCGTTCGTCACCGCCGCCTACTACCGCATCTTCTTCCAGGTCGCGCTCGCCAACGAGTTCCTGCGCGAGACCACCGACGACAAGCTCGACCGCCGCGGCGTCTCCGGGGCGCTCCGCACCGAGGTCGAGGGCTACCGGGCGGAGGCGCGCTTCCTCCGCGCCCTGTCCTACTGGCACGCCATTGACCTCTTCGGCGGCGTCCCGCTCGTCACCGAGACGTCGTCGAAGGCCGAGGCGCCCGCCAAGGCGACGCGCAGCCAGGTGTTCGACTTCATCGTCGCCGAGCTCAACGCCATCCGGCCCCAGCTCCCCGCTGCCCCCCAGTATGGCCGGGCCGGCCAGGGCGCCGTCAACATGCTCCTCACCAAGCTCTACCTGAACGCCGAGGTCTATACGGGCACCGCCCGCTGGACCGAGGCGCGCACGGCGGCCGAGGCGGTCATCGCCACGCCGGGCTACTCGATCGACGCCAGTTACTCGCGCCTGTTCGGCGCCGACAACAACATCTCGCCCGAGATCATCTTCCCGGTCACCTCCGACGGCGCCAACACTCGCACGTGGGGCGGGATGACCTTCCTCATCCACGCCTCCTGCGGCGGCGACATGAACTCCGCCACCTACGGCCATGACGGCTGCTGGTGGGGGCTCCGCCTCAAGAGCGGCGTGATCGGCCTCTACGGTGCGGGCGACGTCCGCGACGACTTCTTCGTCTCGACCGGCCAGAACACCGACTCGGTCCGCTCGATCCCCGAGTTCCGCGACGGCCGCGCCGCCCCGAAGTTCCGCAACATCCGCTCGACCGGCGGCGCCGGCTCGAACTCGACCTTCCCCGACACCGACTTCCCCATGTTCCGCCTCGCCGACGCGTACCTCATGTACGCCGAGGCGGTCGTCCGCGGGGGAGGCGGCTCGCGGGCGCAGGCGCTCACGTACATCAACAACCTCCGCACCCGCGCCGGAGCGGCCACGATCGGCGACGCGCAGATGACGCTCGATTTCATCCTCGACGAGCGCGCGCGTGAGCTCCTCTGGGAAGGACATCGCCGCACGGACCTCGTCCGCTACGGCGTGTTCACCGGCAGCACGCGCATCTGGGAGTGGAAGGGCGGCACCCGCGCCGGCACGTCCACCCAGGCGTTCCGCAACCTCTACCCGATCCCGGCCGCCGAGATCACCGCCAATCCGCGGCTGACCCAGAACACCGGGTACTGATGCCGCAGCGTACGCGACGTCGGGGCCTCCGTGCCCCGGCGTCGATGGCCGCCCTCGTCCTGTGCCTCGGCCTTGCGGCCGGCGCCTGCGACGGGGGCGGCCGTTCCTTGCCCGGCGGGTTTCAGGAGCCGCCGCAGCCGCGTCCCGTGCTCCCTGAGACGTACCGCCCGACCGGACGGTTCGCAGCCGGCGACGCCTTCGTGCATCTCTTCCAGTGGACCTGGGCGAACGTCGCCACCGAGTGCGAGCAGCACCTCGGCCCCGCCGGCTGGAAGGCCGTCCAGGTCTCGCCGCCGACCGAGCACGTCACCGGCGGTGCCTGGTGGACGGTGTACCAACCCGTCCAGTACGCCACGTCCCGCTCGCGCTCGGGCACGCAGGCCGAGTTCGAGGACATGATCCGCCGCTGCCGGTCCGCCGGCGTGGACGTGTACGTGGACATCGTCCTTAACCACATGTCCGGCGGCTCGGGCACCGGCACCAACGGCACGGGCTACACGAAGTACAACTACCCCGGCCTCTGGACGGTCGCCGACTTCCATCCGCCGTGCGGCGTGAGCAACTACAACGACGCCGCCAACGTGCAGGACTGCGAACTCGTCGGGCTCGCCGACCTCAACACCGGGCTCGCCGACGTCCGGCGCAAGCTGGCGGACCTCGTCGTCGCCTTCGTGCGGAGCGGCGTCGCCGGCTTCCGCATCGACGCCGCCAAGCACGTCCAGCCGGTGGAACTCGACTCGATCCTCGTGCTGGCGCACCGGACGCTGCAGGCGGAGGGCCGCGCGCTCCCCTACTGGTTCAGCGAGGTCATCGACTACGGCACCGAAGCCATCTCCGGCCGCGACTACTACGGCCTCGGCTACTCGTCGGGCGGCGCGCAGGACATCACCGAGTTCCGCTTCCGCGGCGTCGGCGACCGCTTCACCGGTGCCAATGGGCAGCGCGTCTCGAACCTCGCGCAGTTCAGCGGACCGGCCTGGGGGCTCATGCCCGCCGACAAGGCCGTCGTCTTCCTCGAGAATCACGACACGCAGCGCGGTGGCGGCATCTGGTACCGTGACGGTGCCGCCTTCCGGCTGGCGAACGTCTGGATGCTCGCGCAGCCGTACGGGTATCCCGTCGTGCTGTCGGGCTACGCGTTCGATCGCGCCACGGGCGCCGGTCGCGACGGCGGCCCGCCGCACGACGCGACGAACCCCGCACCGGTCGCCTGCGCGGCCGACTACGCCATCGCCACCCCCGGGCAGTGGACCTGCGAGCACCGGGACCCGGCGATCGCCCGCATGGTCCGCTTCCGCCGCGCCTCCGCCGGCACCGACCGGCGGCTCGACTGGCACGACAACGCGAACGCCGTGGCCTTCTCGCGGGGCACCATCGGCTTCGTCGCGATCAACCACAACGTCACCGCGCTGGTGCAGGAGATCCCCTCGGGTCTGCCCGCCGGCACCTATTGTGACGTCCTCACCGGCGGGCGCGTGGGCGCCGCCTGTGCGGGTACCGCCGTGACCGTCGCCGCCGACGGTCGCGTGTCCGTCAACCTCGGGGCCCGGTCCGCCGTGGCCCTCCTCGTCGGAGATCGCCTGTGATGTTCTGGCAAGTGGCGACGGTCGCGTGGCTCGCGGCGTCGCAGGGCCCCGGAGCGGCCGCCGCTCCCGCCGTCGTGGCCACCTCGCCCGACGGGCGCAACCAGATTGCCCTCACCCTGCGCGACGGCGCCCTGCACTGGGCGGCGGCGCGCGACGGCCGCGCGGTCGTGCTGCCGTCGCGTCTCGGGTTCGCCTTCCGCGGCGCCCCCGCGCTCGGCGATTCGCTCGCCGTCACCGCCGAGCAGCGCGCCGAGCGCGATACCACCTTCGCCATGCCGCTCGGCGAGCTGGCCCGCGTGCGCGACCACCACCGGGAGGTCCGCGTCACCGTCACCGAACGCGGCGGCCTCCGGCGGTCGTTCACCGTCGTGGCGCGCGCCTTCGACGACGGCGTCGCGTTCCGATACGAGCTGCCGGCGCAGCCCCAGCTCGGCGCCTTCGAGATCACCGACGAGCTCACCGAGTTCGCCCTCGCCGAGGACATGAAGGCGTGGTGGATCCCCGCCGACGTGCCGTCGCCCGACCGGCAGGAGATGCTCTGGTCGAGCGGCCCTGTCAGCAAGCTGCGGCTCGTCCACACGCCGCTGACTCTGGTCGGATCGAGCGGCGTGCACGCCGTCATCCACGAGGCCGACCTCGACGACTACGCCGGGATGTACCTGCAGGGCCGCAGCGAGAGCCGCACCCTGCGCGCCTCGCTCGCCCGCTGGAAGGACGGCGCGGCGGTGAAGGGGAGCACGCCCTTCCGGTCGCCGTGGCGGACCGTACAGCTCGCCGACGACGCCGCGCGGCTGGCGCCGAGCGTGCTCGCACTCAAGCTCAACCCGCCCTCGCGGCTCGCCGACGCGTCCTGGCTCCGCCCCATGAAGTACAACGGCATCTGGTGGGCGATGCACGTCAACACCGCCACGTGGGGCACCGGGCCGCAGCACGGCGCCACGACGGCGAACACCAAGCGGCACCTCGACTTCGCCGCCGCCAACGGACTGCAGGGGACGCTCGTCGAGGGCTGGAACCGCGGGTGGGACGGCAACTGGATGCTCACCGGCGGGACCTTCGACTTCCTCAACGCCACCGCCGACTTCGACCTCGAGGCCGTCGCGGCGTACGCGAAGGCCAAGGGCGTGCAGTTCATCGCCCACAACGAGACCGCCACCTGGGTCGAGAACTACGAGCGCCAGCTCGACTCCGCCTTCGCCCGGTACGCGCGGCTCGGGATCCGCGCGGTCAAGACGGGCTACGTCGGCGACACCGTGAACCCGCTCGGCCACGCCCACCAGTCGCAGTACATGGTGCGCCACCACCGCCGGGTCATCGAGGCGGCGGCGCGCCACGGCATCGGCATCGTCATGCACGAGCCGATCAAGGACACCGGCGAGCGCCGCACCTGGCCCAACATGCTCTCGCGCGAGGGCGCGCGCGGCCAGGAGTTCAACGCGTGGGGTGGCGAGGGCGGCAACCCGCCCGAGCACGAGACGATCCTCTTCTTCACCCGCATGCTCGCCGGCCCGATGGACTTCACGCCCGGCATCTTCAACCTGCGCGTCACCCGGAGCGGGACGGGGGTCCCGCGCACGCCGCTCGACGCGCGCCCGCGGACCACGCTCGCCAAGCAGTTGGCCCTGTACGTCGTCCTCTACTCGCCGGTGCAGATGGCCGCCGACCTGCCGGAGAACTACGAGGGGCAGCCGGCGTTCCAGTTCATCCGCGATGTCGCGGCCGACTGGGACACCTCCGTCGTCCTCGCCGGCGAGATCGGCGACTACGTCGCCGTCGCGCGCAAGGCGAAGGGGCGCGACGAGTGGTTCGTCGGTGCCATCACCGACGAGCGGGCGCGCGCGCTCGACCTGCGGCTCGACTTCCTGCCGGCCGGTCGCCCGTACGTGGCCGAGCTCTACGCCGACGCCCCGGACGCCGACTGGGCCACCAATCCCGAGGCGGTGCGCCGGTCGCGACGCGAGGTCACGTCGCGGAGCGTCCTCCCGGCGCGCCTCGCCCGCGGGGGCGGCCTCGCCGTCCGGCTGCGGCCCGCCCGCTGACCCCCCGCGCGATGCCGACGACGCTCACGCTCCTCGCCCCGGTCACGGGGCTCGTGGTCCCGCTCGAGCAGGTGCCCGACCCGGTCTTCGCCCAGCGGCTGACCGGCGACGGCGTCGCGATCGAGCCGCTCGCCGGCGAGCTCGTCGCCCCGGCGGATGCGACGGTGCTGCAGGTCCACCGGGCCGGCCACGCGGTGACGCTCGACATCGGCGGCATCGAGGTGATCGTGCACGTCGGACTCGACACCGTCGCGCTGGGCGGGCGCGGCTTCACCCCGCTCGTCCGGGCGGGCGACCACGTGCGCGCCGCCGCGCCGCTGCTCCGCTTCGACGCCGATGCCGTCGCGCGCGAAGCCCGCAGTCTCGTGACGCCGATGCTCGTCACCTCGATGGACCGGGTGGTCTCGCTCGTCGCGGCGAGCGGTCGGGTCCGGGCCGGTCAGGACGTGCTGCTCACGCTCGAGCTCACCGACGGCGGCGCGGCCACCGGCCCCCGCGGCGGCGGGGAGCTCGTGCGCTCGCCGGCCCTGCGCATCGTCGCGCCGACCGGCCTGCACGCGCGGCCGGCGTCGGTGCTCGCGGCCACGGCACGGCGCTTCAGCGCCGACCTCCGGCTCGCCAAGGGCGGGCGCGAGGCCAACGTGCGAAGCGTCGTCTCCATCATGGCGCTCGAGGTCCTGGGGGGCGACCGCGTCACCGTCGCCGGCCAGGGGCCGGATGCCGCGGCCGCCGTGCAGGCGATCACCGACGCGCTGCTCGACCACCTCGCGGTGCCGGCCGGCGACGCCCCGGACATCCCGGCGTCACCGCCGCCTCCGCCGGCCTCTGCGTCCGACGCGGCCGCGACCGTGTCCGGTCCCATCGACGATGCCCCTCTGCCGACCGGCTTCCGCGGCATCGCGGCCTCCCCGGGCCTCGCCGTCGGGCCGGTGGTGGTGTGGCGTCGCGACGAGGCCGAGCTCGAGGCGCGAGCGGCCGATCCCAATCACGAACGTCGGGTGCTCGATCAGGCCGTGGCCGCCGCGCACCTGCAGCTCGAGACGCTGCGCAGCCGCCTCGCGGCGGCGGGGGACGACGACCGCGCGGCCATCTTCGCCGCCCACCAGGAGCTGCTCGAGGATCCCGACCTGCTCGACGCCGCCGCCGCCACCATCCGCACCGGTGCCGCCGCCGCATGGGCGTGGCGCGAGGCGTTCACGGCGCAGGCCGCCCGCCTCGACGTCCTCGACAACCGGCTCCTCGCCGGCCGCGCCGCCGACCTCCGCGACGTCGGCCGCCGCGTGCTGGCCCACCTCGTCGGCCGCGACGATGCCCTGCGCGACCTGCCCGAGGGCACGATCCTCGTCGCCGAGGAGCTCACACCATCGGACACCATGGCCCTCGATCGCACGCGGGTGCGGGGCCTGGCGACCGTCCTGGGCAGCGCCACGTCGCACGCGGCGATCCTCGCGCGCGGCCTCGGCATGCCGGCCGTCGCGGGCCTCGATCCCCGCGTGCTGCGCCTGCCGGCGGGGACACCGGTGCTGCTCGACGGGTCGGCCGGCACCCTCGCGTGGGGCCTCAGCGAGGCGCAGGTCGCGGCCGCGCGCGCCGACGTCGCCAGCGAGGCGGAGCGCCGCCAGCGGCAGTTGGCGCAGGCCGCCGCGCCCGCGATCACCACCGACGGCCATCGCGTCGAGGTGGCGGCGAACCTCGGCGATGCGCACGACGCGGCCCGCGTCGTCGAGGTCGGCGGCGAGGGCGTCGGGCTGCTCCGGAGCGAGTTCGTGTTCCTCGACCGCCGGGAGGCGCCGACCGAGGACGAGCAGTTCGCCACCTACGCCGCGATCGCTCGCGCGCTGGGGCCCGAGCGCCGGCTCGTCGTGCGCACCCTCGACGTCGGCGGTGACAAGCCGCTCCCGTACCTGCCGATGCCCGCCGAGGAGAATCCGATGCTCGGCCTGCGCGGCATCCGGCTCGCCCTGGCCAACCCGGAGACCCTGCGGACGCAGGTGCGCGCCGTCCTCCGCGCGGCCTCTGCCGGACGCGTGGCGATCATGTTCCCGATGGTCGCCACGCTGGCCGAGTTCCGCGCCGCGCGCGCGATCGTCGAGGCCGAACGGGCCGCCCTCGGTGCGCCGGCCGTCGAGGTGGGGCTCATGGTCGAGACGACGGCCGCCGCCCTCATGGCCGACCAGTTCGCACGCGAAGCGGACTTCCTGTCGGTCGGCACGAACGACCTCACCCAGTACACCCTCGCCATGGACCGCGGACACCCGCGCCTCGCCCCGCAGGTGGACGCGCTGCACCCGAGCGTCCTGCGCCTGCTCGACCGCGCCGCGCAGGGGGCCCATGCCCACGGGCGGTGGATCGGCGTCTGTGGCGCCCTCGCGGGCGACCTGGCGGCGGTGCCGGTGCTCCTGGGGCTGGGCATGGACGAACTGAGCGTGGACCTCCCGCTGGTGCCGGCGGTGAAGGCGCGCGTCCGGGCGCTCGGCATCGCCGCCTGCCGCGAGACGGCGCGGCGCGCGCTCGAGTGCGAGGACGGCGCCGCCGTACGCGCGCTGGTGGCCGAGCGCCACGGGAGCCGCTGATGGCGAGCGCGACCATGCTTCGCGCCACCTTCGGGTGGCTCCAGAAGATCGGCAAGTCGCTCATGCTGCCGGTGTCGGTGCTGCCGGCGGCGGGCATCCTGCTCGGCGTCGGGTCGGCGAAGTTCGCCGTCCTGCCGCCCATCGTCAGCGACATGATGGCGCAGGCCGGCGGCGGCATCTTCGGCAACCTGCCGCTCATCTTCGCCATCGCCGTCGCCCTCGGCCTGACGGCCGGCGACGGGGTCGCCGCGCTCGCGGCGGTCGTGGGCTTCGCGGTGATGGTCGCCACGATGGGCGTGATGGCGCCGGTGGTCGGCTATGCGCCGAAGCCGATCATCGGCATCCCGTCCATCGAGACCGGCGTGTTCGGCGGAATGCTCATCGGCGCGATCGCCGGCACCCTCTACACGCGCTTCCACAAGCTGGAGTTGCCGCCGGCGCTCGGGTTCTTCTCCGGCAAGCGCTCGGTGCCGATCCTCACCGCCTTCACCGCGATCGGCGCGGGCATCGTGCTGAGCCTCGTCTGGCCGCCGATCGGCGCCGTGATCGACCGCTTCTCGCACTGGGCCGCCGCGGAGAGCCCGGCGGTCGCCTTCGCCCTCTACGGCGTCGTCGAGCGGTCGCTGATCCCGTTCGGGCTGCACCACATCTGGAACGTGCCGTTCTTCTTCGAGGTCGGCTCCTACGCCGATCCGGCCACGGGGAAGGTCCTCCACGGCGAGATCTACCGCTTCACGGGCGGCGACCCGACGGCCGGCAACCTGGCCGGCGGCTACCTCTTCAAGATGTTCGGCCTTCCCGCCGCAGCCCTGGCGATGTGGCACACCGCGCGCCCCGAACAGCGCAAGGCGGTCGGCGGCATCATGGTCTCGGCGGCGCTGACGTCGTTCCTCACCGGCATCACCGAGCCGATCGAGTTCGCCTTCCTGTTCGTGGCGCCGGTGCTCTACGGCATCCACGCCGTGCTCGCCGGCGTGGCGTACTACCTCGCCGTCTCGCTGGGCATCCACCACAGCACGACCTTCTCCCACGGGCTCATCGATTTCGTCGTGCTGTATCCCAATGCGCAGCGCGGCTGGTGGCTGCTGCCGCTGGGCCTCGCGTGGGGCGGGCTCTACTACGCGGTCTTCCGCACGGCGATCACGCGCTGGGGCCTCGCCACGCCGGGACGGGAGCCGGCGGACGCCGCGGCGGCGGACGTCGTGCCGGGCACGGCCGAGCGCGGAGGGACCGCGGCCGAGCCGGGGGCGGGGATGGGCGAGCGGCTCGTGCGCGCTTTCGGCGGCGCCGCGAACATCGCCAGTCTCGACGCGTGCGTCACGCGCCTCCGCATCGCCGTCCACGATGGGGGGCGCGTGGATGCCGCTGCGCTCAAGGCGCTCGGCGCGAGCGGCGTCATGCAGGTGGGGAACGGCGTGCAGGCCGTCTTCGGCACGCGATCCGAGCGCCTCAAGGGCGAGATGGCCGCCGTGCTCGACGCCGGAGCGGCCGGCGCTGGGGAGGCGCGGGCCCCTGCCGTCGCCCCCGCGCACGTCGGCGCGCCGGAGCCCGCTCGGCCGCGCACCTCGCGGCGCCTGCCGGTCGCCACGGTCGCCGCCGTCCAGCAGGGCCTTGGGGGCGTGCGCAACGTCCGCCGCGTCGAGATGATCGCGCTCACGCGGGTACGGCTCGAACTCGTGGACACCGCTGCGGTGAACGTCGCTGCCGTCGAGGCGGCCGGCGCCGAGGCCGCCTGGGTCGTCGGGCCGGGCGTCGTGCATCTCGTCGTCGGCGACGACGCCGAGGCGTGGGCGACGGCTCTCGGCGCCGCGGTGGCGTCGCTGGGGGGCTAGTGGCCACGCTGCGCGCGACCCCGCGCGTCGCGCCGTCGGTGGGCCTCCTGCTCGCGGCGGTCTTCGGCGCGCGTGTGGCGTCCGCGCAGGCCTTCGATGTGTCGCCCACCGGCGTCACGCAGGGCCGCTTCGCCGCGCGCGCGCTGCATCCCGACACGATCGTCTCGACCTACCCGCGCGCCGCCCGCGAGGTGCGCTTCAAGTTCGCGATCGCGGGGCGCGACAACGAGTTCGCGCCCGGCACCGAGCACACCATCTACCTCCGTTCCGTCCTCGGCCGGGTGGAGACGCCGACGTACCGCTTCGGCGTCCCGCCGGTGCCGCGTCTCCCGCGCCCCGACGACGCTCCGGAGGGCGAGGACGGTCCCGCGTCGGTCACGCTGCGCCTCGACCTGCGCGCGGCGCGCCGCGCACTCGCCGACGAGGGCCGCTACGTCACGCCCCTTGGCGACACCGTGACGTCGCTCGAGCCGGTCTTCGTCATCGGCGACACCGAGCCGCTCGTCTGGGACGTGCGCGCGCTGCGGCCCGGTGCCGCCCAGCAGTTGCACGATCCCGACGGCGACGGGATCTACGAGGTGACGCTGCCGTTCCGCACCGAGTACACGCGCCCGCGCGCTCCCGGCGGCGGCGCCGTGTGGGCGCGGTCGGTGGCGCTCGACGGCTGGCCGACCCTGTCCGCCGACCCGCTCTGGACCGCCCTCTGGCGCCTGTCGCTCGAGGAACTCACGCAGCTCGTGCGCCCGGATGGCGCGCTGTCCGCCGGCGCCAAGTGGCCGGGCGTGTGGACGCGCGACGTGGCGCTGAGCTCGCTGCTGTCGCTCGCGCTCGTCGCGCCCGACGCGGTGCGCCGCTCGCTCGAGGCGAAGGTGGACACCTCGGGCCGCATCATCCAGGACACCGGTACGGGCGGTTCGTGGCCGATCTCGAGCGACCGGATGACCTGGGCCCTGGCGGCGTGGGAGCTCTACGGGGCGACCGGCGACCGCGCGTGGCTGCGGCGAGCGCACGACGTGCTCCGCCGCTCGGTGCAGGCCGACCGCCATGCCGTGCTCGACGCAACCGACGGCCTGATGCACGGCGAGACGTCGTTTCTCGACTGGCGCGAACAGAGCTACGCCCGCTGGCTCGAGCCCGCCGACATCTATCAGTCGAAGGCGCTCGGCACCAACGCGGTGCACCACGGGGCCCTCGGCATCCTCGCCCGCATGGCACGCGAGCTCGGCGAGCCGCAGGCCGACGCGTGGGCGGCCGCCGCCGAGGCGCTGGGGGTCGCGATGCGGCGCGCCTTCGAGGCCGGCGGGGGACGCCTGGGCGCGTACCGCACCGGACGGCTGGCGATGTCGCTCGACGACCGACGCGACGCGCTGGGCATCGCCCTCGCCGTGCTGGTCGGCCCTTACGCGGCCGGAGCGCGGGCCGCCGCCGCCCGCGAACTGCCCTGGGCGTGGCCGGGCGTCGCCACGCTCGACCGGCGCGTCGCCGACGTACCCTACTACCACAACGGCACCACGTGGCCCTTCGTCACCGCCTTCGCCACGTGGGCGGCCGCGGAGGCGGGTCACGAGGCGGGGGTGCGCACCGGCCTCGCCGCGCTCGCCCGCGCCCCCGCGCTGTTCCTCACCAACAAGGAGAACCTCGTCCTCGAGACCGGGCACTTCGAGGGGACGGCGCTCAATTCCGACCGGCAGCTCTGGAGCGTCGCCGGCACGCTCGCCGCGATGCTGCGAGTGACGTTCGGCGTACGGCTCGACGGCGACCGCTTGCGGTTCCGGCCGGCCATTCCGCGCGGTGACACCGCGACGCGTGTCCTGCGCGGCCTGCGGTGGCGCGGTGCCACGCTCGACCTCACGGTCCGCGGGCCCGGGCACGGCGTGGCGCGGCTGTGGCTCGACGACGTGCTGCAGCCCGCTGCCGAGTTGCGCGACACGCTGACCGGCCCGCACCGCGTGCGGATCGAGCTCCGGCCGTGGCCCGCGCCGCCGGCGCCCGTCGTCCTGCTCGACGCGTCCGTGGACGCGCTGCCGACGCCGCAGGTCTCGTGGCGCGAGGGCCGCCTCGCGTGGCATCCCGTGCCCGGTGCCACGCGCTACCGCCTGCGGCGCGACGGTGCCCCCGTCGCCCGCACGACCGACACGACGTGGACGGCGCCGGTCGGCGACGGCGCACACGAGTGGCAGGTCGTGGCCGAGAGCGACCGGCGACCCGCCTCGTACGCGAGCGCCCCGGTGGTGGTGGTGGCGCCGACGGACGAGTGGTGGGTCGAGCCGGAAGGGCCGCTCGAGCGCGAGGGCGCGGGCCACACGGGCGACGGGTGGGCCCGGCTCGACGCCGAACCGCGCTCCGTGCGGGTCACCGTCCCCAGCAGCGGGTGGTACGCCGTCGCGGCGCGCTACGCCAACGGCCACGGCCCCGTGAACACGGAGGACAAGGCCGCCATCCGCACGCTGCGGGTGGATGGTCGCGTGGCGGGCGTCCTCGTGCTGCCCCAGCGGGGCAGCGGTGCGTGGCAGTCGTGGGGGATGAGCAACGTGCGCCGGATGTATCTGGCGCGCGGGACGCACGCACTGGTGCTCGAACGCGGGCCGCTCGACCGCAACATGCACGGTCGGATCAACGAGGCGCGCCTCGACGCCCTGCGCGTCACTCGGCTCGCGCGGCCCTCGGCGTCAGGTCCGTCACCCCGCCCGACACGATGAAGGCCATCGCCTCGCCGCCGTCCACGTCCACCCGGGCGACCTGGGCGACGGGGAAGAAGATGACGCGCCCCGCCACGCTGTAGCTGAAGGGCAGGTACACGGCGACGTAGTCGGCGAGGCCGAGGGCGGCGACGCCCTCGTGGGTGATGAAGCCGAGCACGCGGGAGTCGCCCCCGTGCTCGCCCGGCACGAGCACCGGCACGGTGAAGCGGCGCTTGTCGCCGACGAAGGCCTCGAAGAGGTCCTTGATGCTCGTGTACAGCAGCCGCACGAGGGGGAGCCGCTCGAAGAGCCGGTCGAGCAGCCCGACGGCGCGCGTGGCGATCACGTTCGACGCGAGCGCACCGACCACGGTGATCCCCAGCAGCGTGATCGCCAGGCCGGCGCCGGGGTAGGGCAGGCCGAGCCAGCCGTCCACCGTCCGGAACGCCCAGACGACGGCCCACGCCGTCAGCCCCAGCGGGGCGGCGACGGCGAGGCCGTTGAGGAACCATCCGGCAACGCGGCGCATCGGACGCCGGGGCGTAGGGACGCCGGGGCGTCGGGGCTCAGCTCCCCTTGCGGATGCGCTTCACGTTGGCGCCCCAGCTCTCCTGCGGATGCCCGCAGGTGGCCTTGTCGCGATACACGTCCACCAGGACCCACCCCTTGGGGGTCGGGGTCGTGGCGCAGACGTCCATCAGGGTGCCCGCCGGGCGTCCCTCGTACTTCTCGATCGCCCAGACGTTGAACGTGTTGAGGATCGCCGGGTTGTCGCCGCGGCAGCTCGTGGCGTCCTTCACGTCGTCCACGAGGATCCAGCCGGTCGGGATCGTGCCCCCGCGGCAGATGAGTTGCCGCTCGCCCTTCGCCACCGACGAGGCGGGCGAGGCGTCGGGCGACGCGACGACCTGCGGGCGTGCCTGGGCACCGGCGGGGCGGACGGGGAGTGCGGCGATGCCGGCGAGCCCGGTGACGGCGAGGGCGACCCGGACGGAGCGGCGGACGGAGACGGGAGGACGGCGCATCGGAGCCTCGGATCGGGGGGAGGAAGGGACCGCCGGAATGCTGCACGCGCCCGCCACGCTCCACCAGCCCGGCGGGCGTTTCCGGGGGGGCCGGATTCCCTTAGGATTCCCGCACCATGAGCACCCAGACCCTCGAGCGCCGCAAGGCGGAGCCGGCGCCCCCGGCACCCTGGACGATCGACCGCGCCCGCGCCCTCTACAACGTCGAGGGCTGGGGGATCGGCTACTTCGACGTCAACGAGCGCGGCCACGTCGTGGTGCGCTCGAACCCGGGGGACGCCGCGCGCGAGGTGGACCTCTTCGACCTCGCCAACGACCTCCAGGCGCAGGGCGTCGGGCTCCCGATCCTGTTCCGCTTCAGCGACATCCTCGCCGCCCGCATCCGCCAGCTCGACGACAGCTTCGCCAACGCGATCCGCGAGTTCGAGTACACCGGTGCCTACACCTCGGTGTACCCGATCAAGGTCAACCAGCAGCGCCACGTCGTCGAGGAGATCGTCCAGTTCGGCCGCGACAAGGGCGTCGGGCTCGAGTGCGGGTCGAAGCCCGAGCTGCAGATCGTCCTCGGCCTCGTCGAGAACGCCGACCACCTGATCATCTGCAACGGCTACAAGGACGAGGAATTCCTGCGGCTCGCCCTCATGGGGCAGAAGCTCGGCCACAAGGTGTTCATCGTGCTCGAGCAGCTCTCCGAGCTCGACACGCTGCTCCAGGTCGCGCGCGAGCTCGGCGTGACTCCCAACGCCGGGGTGCGCATCAAGCTGGCCTCCGAGGGCTCGGGGCGATGGGCGCAGTCGGGGGGCGAGAAGTCGAAGTTCGGGCTCACCACGTCGCAACTCGTCAAGCTCCTCGACAAGCTGCGCGCCGAGCAGGCGCTCGACATCCTCAAGCTGATCCACTTCCACATCGGCTCGCAGGTCACCGACATCCGCTTCATCAAGGCGGCGCTGCAGGAGATCACCCGCTTCTACGTCGAGCTCAAGGCCGCCGGCTGCGACATCACGCACGTGGACGTCGGCGGCGGCCTCGGTGTGGACTACGACGGCACCGCCAGCACCAACCAGGCGAGCATCAACTACACCCTGCAGGAGTACGCGTCCGACGTCGTCTATGCGCTCGCGGAGGCCTGCCGCGAGCACGAGCTGCCGATGCCCCACATCGTCAGCGAGTCGGGACGCGCCCTCACCGCCCATCACGCCCTGCTCCTGCTCAACGTCATCGACGTCGAGCGCCAGGAGCCGGGCGAGCTGCCGACCCTCACCGACGACGACCACGCGCTGCTGCACGAGATGCTCGCCGACCTCCGGGCCGTCACCAAGCGGCGCGCACGCGAGCACTTCCACGATGCCCAGCACAACAAGGAGAAGGCGCGCACCCTCTTCGGCGCCGGCGTGCTCTCCCTCCGCGGCCTCGCGATCGCCGAGCAGCTCTACCTCGCCACCGTCAACGCCGTGGCGCGCTACGTGGACGCCGACCGCAAGAAGTTCGCCGACATCGGCGACGCCGTTGACGACACCCTCGTGGACCGCTACTTCTGCAACTTCTCCCTGTTCCAGTCGCTGCCCGACAACTGGGCGATCGACCAGCAGTTCCCGATCATGCCCGTCCACCGGCTCGACGAGGAGCCCGTGCGTCGCGGTACGCTGCAGGACGTCACCTGCGACTCCGACGGCAAGATCGATCGCTTCATCGGCGACAAGCCGTCGCTCGAGCTGCACGCCGTCCGCGAGGGCGAGCCGTACGTGCTCGGCGTCTTCCTGACCGGGGCCTACCAGGAGATCCTCGGCGACCTGCACAACCTGTTCGGCGATACCCACGCCGTGCACGTGCGGCTCCGGGAGGGTGGCGGCTACGAGATCACCGACCTCGTCCGCGGCGACACCGTCACCGAGGTGCTCGACTACGTCGAGTTCCGCGCCTCCGACCTGCTGGCCACCTTCCGCCGCAAGGTCCAGGGCTGCACCGGCATCACGCGCGCCGAGGCCAACACCTTCATCGCCGACTACGTCGCCGGCCTCGAGGGCTATACCTACCTCGAAGGCGAGGAGACCCCGGCGTGATCCTGCGCGAGGCGGCCGCCGGGGCGGCCGCCGGGGCGGCCGGGGCGGCCGGTGGCTTCGAGACGCTTCTCGTCACCCTGGTCGCGGTCATTGCGGCCACCAAGCTGCTCGGCGAGCTGGCCCAGCGCGCCGGCCAGCCGGCGGTGCTCGGCGAGCTCGTCGCCGGCGTCGTGCTCGGTGGCTCGGCCCTCCGCCTGCTCGATCCGCAGGACCCGGTCATCCACGCCTTCAGCGAGCTCGGGGTCATCCTCCTGCTCTTCGAGATCGGCCTCCACACCGACCTCGCGTCGTTGACCCGCGTCGGGACCGCGGCATCCACGGTCGGGCTCGTCGGCGTCGTCCTGCCGTTCGCCGGCGGCTACGCCCTGATGCAGGCGATGGACTACGGGCAGGTGCCGTCCCTCGTCGGTGGCGCGGCCCTCACAGCCACCTCGATCGGCATCTCCGCGCGCGTCCTCTCCGACCTCGGGCGGCTCGGCACCCCCGAGGGGCAGGTGACGCTCGGCGCCGCGGTGCTCGACGACATCGTCGGGCTCATCATCCTCGCGGTCATCGCCGGCGTCGTCGCCGGTGGCCATGTGGACGTCTGGGGCGTCGCACGCACCGGCGCGGTGGCCGTGGGCTTCGTGGTCACCGCCCTGCTGGTGGGGGGCGTGCTGATCCGGCCCTACCTGCGCGCGATCGCGCGCATTCGCCTCACCGGGGCGCTCGGGCTGCTCGCGATGGCCGTCGCCTTCGGTCTCGCGTGGATGGCCGCGCGGTCGGGCTCAGCGATGATCGTCGGCGCCTTCGCGGCCGGCGTGATCCTCCATCCCACCCGCCAGCGCGACGAGATCCAGGCGTTCTCGACGAACCTCGGGCACTTCTTCGTGCCCATCTTCTTCGCCTCGGTCGGCGCTGCGGTGGACCTCCGGGCCCTCGCCGACCCGAAGGCGCTCGCGCTCGGCGCGGGCCTCGTCCTCGTCGGTGTCGCGGGCAAGGTGGCCGCCGGCTTCGCCCCGTGGTGGTTCCGCGGCGACAAGCTCCTCGTCGGCGTGGCGATGGTGCCGCGCGGCGAGGTCGGCCTCATCTTCGCCCAGATGGGGCTCGCCTCCGGTGCGATCGCCGGCGGCGAGTTCGGCGCGATCATGCTCATGGTGCTGGCGACGACGTTCGTCACGCCGCCGCTGCTCGGGCTGCTGGCCCGCCGCCGGCCGCTCGATGCCGACACGCTCGCGCAGCCGGGCGACGGCGGCATCGACGACCTCGTCGCGGGAGAGCGATAGGCGACGGGGCGGGCGGGGCGGCTCGTGCGCCGCCCCACCCGCCCCGCAAGCCCGCGAGAGGCCGGACGCCGGACGCCGGTCGCCGGTCGCCGGTCGCCGGACGCCGGGGTCAGAGCCCGGCGGCGACCGCCTCCCAGTTCACGACGTGCCACCACGCGCCCAGGTAGTCGGCCCGCCGATTCTGGTACTTGAGGTAGTACGCATGCTCCCACACGTCCACGCCGAGGAGCGCGTGCTTGCCCTCCATCGCGGGGTTGTCCTGGTTCGGCGTACTCATGATCGCGAGCGTCGTCCCGTCCTTCACCAGCCACGCCCAGCCCGAGCCGAAGCGCGTCATGCCGGCCTGCTGGAACTGCTCCTTGAAGGAGGCGAAGCCGCCGAACGCCTGCGTGATCAGGTCGGCCAGCCGACCCGTCGGCTCGCCGCCGCCCGTGGGCGACATCCACCGCCAGAACATCGAGTGGTTCCAGTGCCCGCCGCCGTTGTTGCGCACGGCCGTCCGCACCCCCTCCGGCACCTGCGCGATCCGCGCGCACAGCTCGTCCAGCGACCACGAGGCGAGTTCGGGGGCCTTCTCGATCGCGGCGTTGAGGTTCGTCACGTACGCCTGGTGATGCTTCCCGTGGTGGATCTGCATCGTCTGGGCGTCGAGGTGGGGCTCGAGCGCCTCGGGGGCGTAGGGCAGGGGCGGCAGCGTGTGCGCCATGGCGGTCTCCGGGAGGGGGCGGTCGGACGGGGGGAAACGAAGGGCGAGACGGGGCCCGGTCAGCCCGCCGCGTTCGCGGCGCGCCGGCGGCCCTTGTACCACTCCCAGAGGATCGGGAGGATCGAGAGGAACACGATCAGGAGCGCGAGCTTGTCCACCTGCTTGTCGAGCCCCGGGATCACGTTGCCGAGCCAGTAGCCGAGCAGGAGCATGCTCCAGATCCAGAGCAGCCCGCCGGTGACGTTGAAGTAGAGGAAGCGGCGGTACTCCATGGCGGCCGCGCCGGCGACGACCGGCGCGAACGTCCGCACGATCGGCACGAACCGCGCGAGCACGATCGTCTTGCCGCCGTACCTCTCGTAGAAGTCGTGCGCCGTCTTCAGGTGCTTCTGGTTGAAGAGGAACGAGTCGGTCTTCGTGAAGAGCCGGGGACCGAGCTGGCGCCCGATCGCGTACGAGACGGAGTCGCCGACGATCGCCGCCACCGAGCAGAGCCCCCCGAGCAGCCACACGTTGAGCCCGAACCTCGGCTGCGCGGCCACGAGCCCGGCGCTCACCAGCAGCGAGTCGCCCGGCAGGAAGAAGAACAGCGTCCCGGTCTCCACGAAGATGATCGCGGTGACGCCGACGTACCCCGCCCACTGCACCAGGGCGGGGAGGTCGCGGAGCTTCTCGAGGAATTCGCGCAGGAGGTCGAGCATCGTGAGCCAAAGCTAAGGGCGGCGACAAGCGCGGGCACGGGACGCCCCCCGCCGGTGGCCGCGTCCCCCGACCCGTCCTGTCTAGATTGCACGCGCCCATGTCCATCCTCGCGCAGCAGGTCCGCGTCGTCCTCCTCGAACCGCAGGACCCGGTCAACATCGCCGGCACCGTCCGCGCCATGAAGAACATGGGCGTCCGCGACCTGCGGCTCGTCCGCCCCTGCCCGTACGACCCGTACCGGCTCGAGGGGATCGCGCACGGCACCCGCGACATCATCGACGCGATCCGCATCCATGCATCGCTCGACGAGGCGGTCGCCGACTGCGTCCGCGTCGCCGCCTTCATCGGGAAGCCGCGCGCCGCCAAGTGGCCGGTCGTCGCCCCGCGCGAAGCCGCCGCGCGGCTCCTCGAGGACGCCGCGCACGGGCCGGTCGCGCTCCTCTTCGGCCGCGAGGACTGGGGGCTCCCCAACGAGGCGATCGACCGCGCCTCCCTCGCCGTGACGATCCCCACCACCGACCACGCCTCGCTCAACGTGGCGCAGGCCGTGCTGATCGGCCTCTACGAACTGCACCTGGGGGCCGGCGACGCGACCCGGGCGCCGAAGCGGCCGCGCAAGGACGCCCCCCCGGCGAGCCAGGAGGCCTACGAGCGACTCTTTGCCGCCGCCGAGCGGGCGCTGCACACGATCGACTTCCTCAAGACCCGCTTCCCCGAGCACGTCATGCGGTCGGTGCGCTCCCTCGCGTTCCGCGCCGAGCCGGATGCCCGGGAGATCGAGCTGGTCCGCGCGATGGCGATCGAGGTCGCCCGTGCCTTCGAACGACAGCGCCGGGAACTCGGCGGGGCCGGCGCCGGTTCGCCCGACGACCGCGATCCCGCGCCCTGAGCGCGGCGCGGCGTTCGGACCCGAAGTCCCAGTCGTCGTTCCCGTCGCACCGCGGTCGCCTCGGCCCTGCACGCCGATCGCGCCGTTGCGCGACGGCGCAGTGCTCCGCAGGTGCCCGCCGAGTCGGCTCCCTTGATTCCGGGTTCGGGCGGAGAGAACTTTCCCGAATTGGGCGTTCCTCTTGTGAAACTTTTCACAAGCGCCGTGACACGCTTCGCCGCAGAACGCGACGGGGCGGGAACGGCACTCTCACCGAAGACCCTCATGACCGTGAGCTGGAAGCACGTGGCGGTGGTGGTCGCCGCGCTGGCGATGGGCGGGGCCGCGCCGGCCGCCGCGCAGGCCCCGTCGGACACGACGACGCGCATCGACGCCCCCAAGGGCCCGTGGGGTTACCACGGCGCGTCGTCCAAGCAGGGCTATGCCCCGGAGCAGCCGATCGCCTTCCCGCACCCGGTGCATGTGCAGAAGGCGAAGATGAACTGCCAGTACTGCCACTTCGCCGCCAACAAGTCGCCCGATCCCGGCATGCCCGCCGTCGGCACCTGCATGGGCTGCCACACGGTCGTCAAGGCGCAGAGCCCCGAGATCCAGAAGCTCGCCAAGTACTGGGCCGAGAAGAAGCCGGTGCCGTGGGTCCGCATCCACAAGGTGCCCGACTACGTCCAGTTCCCGCACATGCGCCACGTGAAGAGCGGCGTCACCTGCCAGTCGTGCCACGGCCAGGTGCAGAAGATGCAGCGTGTCTTCCAGTACAGCTCGCTCAACATGGGCTGGTGCGTCTCGTGCCACGTCAACGGCTACGACCCGGTCAAGGGCGAGGTCGCGTCGGGCTACACCAAGGCCGCCGACGGCGCCTTCCAGCTCGCGGCCGCCGCGCCGGTCGCGGCGCCGAAGTCGTTCTTGCAGAAGTTCTTCGGCTCCGTCGTCCCCGAGGCGCGGGCCCAGGAGGCCGCCGCGCCGGCGCCCGCCGCGCCGGCGCCCGCCGCCGCCCAGTCGCCCGCGCTCAAGAAGGCGCGCTACGACTGCGCCGTCTGCCACTACTGAGCCGCTCATGAGCACCGACACGACGACGCGCGGCGTCGACCGCCGCCGCTTCCTCAAGGTCCTGGGCGCCTCCAGCGCCGCCACCACGGTGGTGGGCTGCGATCGCGACGGCATCCAGCGCCTGATCCCGTACCTGCAGAACCCGGACAACACCGTCCCCGGGGTCTCCACCTACTACGCCACGACCTGCCGCGAGTGCGCCGCCGCCTGCGGTCTGATCGCCGAGACGCGCGATGGCCGCGTGATCAAGGTCGAGGGCAACCCGAACCACCCGGTCAACCAGGGCGCCGTCTGCGCCCGCGGCCAGTCGGGGGTGCAGGGGCTCTACAACCCCGACCGCTTCCGCGGTCCGATGGTGCGCGAGGGCGACGCGCTCGTCCCCACCACGTGGGACAAGGCGCTGCAGCTCCTCGCGCAGAAGCTCGGCGAGGCGCGGTCGAAGGGCGTCGCGAAGGACGCGCTGTTCTTCAATGCTCACGAGTCCGGCTCCTTCCCCGCCGTGCTCGACCAGTGGCTCGCCAACTTCGGGATGCCGGCGCACCTCGCCGTTGACCTCGAGGCCGAGCTCCCCGTCATCGCCGGCAACAAGGCCGCCTACGGCGCGGCCTGGCCGGCGCTCGACTTCGGCGCCGCCTCGCTCGTCGTCTCCTTCTCGGCCGACTTCCTCGACACGTGGGGCATGGTCGTGCCGCAGCAGCTCGCGTGGGCCGACGCCCGCGGCAAGCTCCAGGGGGCGCCGCGGCACGTGTACGTCGGGCCCCGCCGCTCGCTCACCGGCCTCAACGCCGACGAGTGGGTGCCCGCGGCTCCGGGCAGCGAGCTCGAGGTCGCGCAGTACCTCGCCGGCAAGCTGTCCCTCGACGCGGCCGCGAAGGCCGCCGGCGTCAAGCCGGCCCAGCTCGTGCGGCTTCGCCAGGAGGTCGCGAAGGCCGGCAAGGGCCTGCTCGCGATCGCCGGCGCGACCACGCCGAACGCGACCGACATCGCCGTCGCCGTCGCCGAGCTCAACAAGGCGAACGGTTCCGTCGGTACGACCATCAAGCCCGCGCAGGCAACCGGCTCCTTCGACCGGCTCGCAACCTTCTCGGACCTCCGCGCCGCGGTCGAGAAGATGGCGGCCGGCCAGGTGCCGCTGGCGTTCATCCGCAACGTCAACCTCGCCTACGCCCTGCCGGCCCCGCTCAAGGCGGGCGAGGCGCTGGCCAAGGTGGCCTTCAAGGTTGCCTTCACGAACGTACCCGACGAGACGGCGGCGATGGCCGACCTCGTCCTCCCCGACCACCACGCGCTCGAGGCGTGGGGGGACGCGGCCGCGCCGGGCAACCAGATCGCGCTGCAGCAGCCGGCCATGGAGCCGGTGTTCGATACCCGCGCCACGGCCGATGTGCTCATCGCCGTCGCCAAGGCCGACGTCACGAACGCGTCCAGGTACCCGGTCGAGAACTACCGGGCGTGGTTGACGAACCGCCTCCCCGGCGGAGCGTCGGCGATGGTGGCGGCGCTGCCGACCGGCCTTGCCACCGGCAGCATCCTCACGTCGGCCGCGCCCGCGCGCGCGGCAGTGAAGCCCGCCCCGGCCCTCGCAGCGTCGCTGGGCGAGTTCACCGTCATCGTCTATCCGCACGCGCTCATGGGTGCCGACGGCCGCGGCGCGAACAAGCCGTGGCTGCAGGAGCTTCCCGACCCCGTCTCGAAGATCGCGTGGCAGTCGTGGGTCGAGGTGCACCCTGCCACGGCCGCGCGGCTCGGGCTGCGCGAGCATGACGTCGTCGAGGTGAAGACCGCAGCCGGCAGCATCCAGGCGCCGGTCTGGCCGTATCTCGGCGTGCGCGAGGACGTCGTCGCGATCGCGACCGGTCGCGGGCACACCGGTTATGGCCGCTACGCCCAGAACGTCGGCGTCAACGCCATGGCGCTGCTGCCGGTCGCCGAGGAGGCCCGGTCGGGCGGCCTCGTCTTCACGGCGGGGAAGGGCTCCGTCTCGAAGGTCGGCCGGCAGGAAGAGCTGGTGACCACCGAGGGCTCGGCCCGCCAGCACGGCCGCGGCATCGGCCAGGCGGTGCTCGTCGGCGAGCTCGACACGCTCAAGAAGCGCGTCTGGCGCGACGAGGACCCGAACAAGTACGCCGAGGCGCATCCCGCCGAGCATCATGGCGGCGAGCACGAGGCCGAGGGCGGCCACGGCGCGGCGGTCGCGCCGATCGTCGGGCCGTTCGGCGGCAAGCACGGCATCGCCGGCAACCCGGACCCGCGCTTCGAGCGCGGCCTCAAGTCGCCGGTGGCGGCCGACGCGCAGGGCGAGCTCGCGCCGGTCGGTGTGCGGGGCAAGGACCAGGCGCTGTACGACCCGGACAACGTCCTCAACCCCGAGGACCCGACCGACCTGGTACCGATGGCCAAGCGCCGCTGGGCGATGACCATCGACCTGGCGAAGTGCACCGGCTGCTCGGCCTGCGTCACCGCCTGCTACAGCGAGAACAACATCCCCACCGTCGGTGCCCCGTGGCAGGGCCGCACGCTGCTCGGCGGCGCGGTGGACTCGCGTCCCGGTGCCAACATCCTCAAGGGCCGCGAGATGGCGTGGCTCCGCCTCGAGCGGTACTTCGAGGGCGGCGAGGATGGCTCGAGCGACTTCGACACGCGTTTCGTGCCGATGATGTGCCAGCACTGCGGCAACGCGCCGTGCGAGCCGGTCTGCCCGGTGTACGCGACCTACCACTCGCCGGACGGCCTGAACGTGCAGGTGTACAACCGCTGCGTCGGCACGCGGTACTGCTCGAACAACTGCCCGTACAAGGTCCGGTACTTCAACTGGTTCGGCTTCGGCGAACCCGACCGCCGCCAGTACGCCTTCCCCGAGCCGCTCAACTGGCAGCTCAACCCGGACGTCACCGTCCGCGGCAAGGGCGTGATGGAGAAGTGCACCTTCTGCGTGCAGCGCATCCGCGAGGCGGAGAACCGCTCGCAGGTCGAGGGGACGCCGCTCGCGGGCGACTCCTTCACCACGGCGTGCGCGCAGGCCTGCCCGTCGAAGGCGATCGTCTTCGGCGACGCGGCGGACGCGGGCTGGACCGTTTCGAAGCTGGTCGAGGACGAGCGCGCGTACCACGTCTTCGAAGAACTCAACACCTACACGGCCGTGGTCTACCTCAAGAAGGTCAACCATCCGGGTGACGGGCAGTCCACGGCCGCGCTGGCCGCCGGGGAGGGTCACTGATGGCGACGCTCGCGCAGCCCGTGAAGGGCCCGATGCGCCCGAACATCGCATCGGCGGATATCCAGCTCCCGGCCGTCCGGGACTTCGAGCAGGTTGACAACGAGATCGCCGCCACGCTCGGGCCGAGCAAGGGGTGGTTCCTCGGCCTGGCCCTCTCGGTCGCCGCGATGCTCGTCGGCGCGGGGGCGTGGACCTACCAGATCTACGACGGCCTCGGCCACGCGGGCTACGTGCCGCCGGTCATGTGGGGCGTGTACATCATCACGTTCGTGTTCTGGGTCGGCATCGGCCACGCGGGGACGCTGATCTCCGCGATCCTCTATCTCTTCCGCGCCGGCTTCCGCACGACGATCTACCGCGTCTCGGAGGCGATGACGGTCTTCGCGGTCATGACCGCGGGGCTCTTCCCGATCATCCACATCGGGCGGCCATGGAAGTTCTTCTGGCTGATCCCGTACCCGAACTGGCGGCTGCTCTGGTCGAACTTCAAGTCGCCGCTGGTGTGGGACGTGTTCGCGATCTCGACCTACCTGACGATCTCGACCACGTTCCTCTACATCGGCCTGATTCCGGACATCGCGGTGCTGCGCGACCGGGAGCAGAACCCGACCCGCCGCCTGATCCTGAGCATCCTCTCGCTCGGCTGGCGCAACACCGACGTCGAGTGGCGGAACTTCACGAAGGCGTACCTGTTCCTCGCCGCCTTCTCGACCCCGCTGGTGCTGTCGGTGCACTCCGTCGTGTCGTTCGACTTCGCGATGGCGCTGACGCCGGGCTGGCACGCGACGATCTTCCCGCCGTACTTCGTGGCGGGCGCGATCTTCTCGGGCTTCGCGATGGTGTGGACGATCGCGATCCCCATGCGCAAGTGGTGGCGGCTCGAGCACTACATCACGCTCAACCACCTCGATGCGACCGCGAAGGTCGTGCTGTTCACGTCGCTGGTGGTCGGCTCGGCCTACCTGATCGAGTTCTTCATCGCCTGGTATTCGGGCGTCGAGGTCGAGCAGAGCTACTTCTGGAACCGCGTCTTCGGCCAGTGGTGGTGGAGCGCCTGGATCATGCTGATCTGCAACATGGCCCTGCCGATGTCGCTCTGGTCGCAGAAGCTGCGGCGCAACCCGACCTGGCTCTTCATCCTGTCCATCTTCATCAACATCGGCATGTGGTACGAGCGGTTCGTGATCGTCGTGCCGTCGCTCTCGCACGAGTTCGAGCCGTGGCAGTGGACGAACTACCTGCCGAGCTGGGTGGACGTGGCGTTCATCATCGGATCGTTCGGCTGGTTCTTCATGTGGTTCCTGCTCTTCGTCCGGCAGCTGCCGGTCATGGCGATCATGGAGATCAAGGAGATCGTCCCGGCGCGCCGCAAGCACGCGGCGGTGCACGGGCACGGGGGGGCGCACTGATGGCATACGGCGTCGTGGCCAACTTCCGCGAACTCGATGCGGTCGTCGAGGCGGTCGGGGCCCTCAAGAAGGCCTCGGTCGGCAAGTTCACCGTCTACTCGCCCACCATCCACCACGAACTCGAGGACGCCATCGGCGGCGGCACCTCGAAGGTGCGGCGGTTCACCCTGATCGGCGGCCTCCTCGGCGCCAGCTTCGGCTACTGGGTCTCCATCTGGACGTCGGAGTACTGGCCCCTGGTCGTCGGCGGCAAGGCGATCGCGAGCTGGATTCCCTACACGATCATCGGCTTCGAGATGATGGTCATGGTCGGGGCCCTCTCGACCGTTTTCGGCATGTTCATCCTCAACGGGATCCCGCGCATCGTCGTGGACCCCGCCTACCGGGCGCCGTTCTCGCACGGCGATTACGGCATTCACGTTGACTGCGCCCCCGACCAGGAGAGCGCCGCCATGGATCTGCTCAAGAAGGCCGGGGCGTCGGAGGTGCAGCGTGCCCGCTGATCGCTTCCTCCGCGCGGCCGCGCTCGTGGCCCTGTCCACGACCCTCACCGCCTGCGACTGGTTCACGACCTTCCGGCACCAGCCCCGCCTGGAGCCGTGGGAGAACATGACCATCTCCGCCGACACGAGCGCCAAGCTCTACTGGCGCGACGGGCAGGGGCTCGTCTTCCCGGTGTCGGCCGACGAGGACAGCGTCAACCTGACCTTCCGCGGCAACCCGTCGGAGTCGGTGCCGGTCACCGGCACCTACCTCGCCCCGTGGCAGGTCTCCTACGCCGCGCTGCCCAACGTGATCGACTCGATCGGCAACGCGGTCAAGAACCCCGTCGCCCCGACCCCACAGTCGCTCGAGCTCGGCCGCAAGTACTACCAGATCAACTGCGCGGTCTGCCACGGTGACAACGGCATGGGGGCGCAGACGATCGTCGCCCAGTACGGTCTCGCCTTCCCGATCGCGACCGACATGACCAAGAACCGCTCGGATGGCTACCTCTACGGGATGATCCGCAACGGGCGTGGCCTGATGCCGAGCTACAACCGGATCGAGGAAGAGGACCGCTGGCACGTCGTGAACTACGTGCGCGGCCTGCAGGGCAAGTACGCCGTGGCGCAGGGGCCGGTGGGCTACCCTGGCCAGACCGGCGATGCGCTCCCCGGCGCGACCGAGATGGCCCCGACGCGCCCCGCGCCGTTCCGGATGCCGAAGCTCGTCACGGGGATGGACGTGCGCGGCGGGGCGGCGGGCGATGCCGCAGCCCCGGCCGGCCAGGCCAAGGAGAAGAACTGACATGGGTGGCGGACACGGTCACGGCCATGTGCCGACGCGCGAGGAGCTGACGCAGCTCGTCGTCAACAAGCCCATCCCGGGCACCTACAAGACGGTCGCCCTCGCGATGGCGGCGCTCGGCTTCGGGCTGTTCGTCTTCGGCGCCGCCACGGGCGAGAACCGCGCGTGGCAGGCGTACCAGATGAACTGGATGTACTTCTCGATCCTCGCCGCGGCGGGGGTCACCTTCTCTGCGGTGCAGCGCATCGTCACCGCCCGCTGGTCGCGCTCGACGATCCGGTTCATGGAAGGCCACGTCGCCTTCCTGCCGTTCTCGTTCGTGCTGCTGCTGGTGATGCTGCTCTTCGGCCTCGACCACGTCTTCCCGTGGGCCACGACGCCGCCGAGCGTCCCCGAGAAGGCGCTCTACCTCGCCAAGGGCTTCCTGATCCCCCGCGACATCGTCGCGTTCGGGCTCATCACCCTGTTCGGCGTCTGGTTCGTGTACAACTCGGTCAAGCTGGACGTCGCTGTCCTTCCCGAGGACGGCGCGTCGTGGGCCGCCGGCCTTCGCGCGAAGATGCGCGCGGCGTGGTCCGGCGACGAGCGGCGCGAGCTCCACGACCAGCATTCGGTGCAGGGCAAGATCGCCGTCGCGGTCATCCTGTGCTTCGGCATCTGCATGCCCGTCCTCGCGTGGGACCTCTCGATGTCGGCCGACGTCCACTTCCAGTCCACCATGTACGGCTGGCAGGTGTTCTTCGGCGGCTGGCTCAACAACATGATGCTCTTCGCCCTGCTCGTCCGGTGGTGGAAGCAGCACCTCGGGGCCTCCACCGACGTCGTCGGCGACAACGTCCTGCACGACATCGGCAAGCTCTGCTTCGCCTTCACGGCCTTTTGGGGCTACATCACGTTCTCGCAGTTCCTGGTGATCTGGTACGGCAACTGGTACGAGGAGACGCACTTCTTCAACCTGCGCCTCTCGGGCGTCTGGAAGAACATGACGTTCTCCATCGCCGCCCTCGCCTTCGCCGCGCCGTTCTTCGGCCTGCTCGGCAAGGCCCCCAAGCTCTTCACGCCCACGATGGCGCTCTTCGCGAGCTTCTCGCTGGTCGGCATCTGGCTGCAGCGCTACATCGAGATCTACCCCTCGATCTACGGCGAGATCGACCACCTGCCGTTCGGCATCTGGGAGATCGGCATCGGGCTCGGCTTCCTCGGGCTCCACGCCTGGGCCTACATGCAGTTCATGGACGCCTTCCCCAAGATGCGCGTCTTCATGATGACCTCGAAGTTCCGCGACGAGGTGCAGGTCCCGGTGAACCCGAAGACCATGGAGCCGTTGCCGGCGCACGAGTGACCGGTCGGCACCACGTACCTCGAGGGGGCGTCCCGGCTTCGGCCGGGGCGCCCCTTTCGGCATCCGCCACACGCGCGATCCCGACGTGGCGGACAGGCCGCCGGCGGGGACGCCCCGGGCGGTGACGGGACCCGGGCCGCCCATTCGCGCCGCGACCCGCTAGATTGCCCCACACGGGGCCGTAGCTCAGTTGGGAGAGCACCTGCTTTGCAAGCAGGGGGTCAGGGGTTCGAGCCCCCTCGGCTCCATTCGCGCCGGCCGCCAGCTGTTCGGCGGCTGCCGGCGTCGTCCTCCACCGCTTCACCCGACCACGCGCCATGACGACCGCGATTCTTCCCACGATCACGATCGGCACCCGCCCCAGGGCCGGGGACGCCGCGCCGGACTTCACGCTCAAGAACACCGCCGACCAGGACGTCACCCTGTCGTCGTTCCGCGGCACGTCGAACGTCCTCGTCGCTTTCTTTCCGATGGCGTTCACGAGCGTCTGCACTGCCGAACTCTGCGCCTTCGGCGACGACTACTCGGCCTTCGAGGGCAAGGACGTCGTCGTCCTTCCCGTCAGCACCGACGCGATCCCCTCGCTGAAGGCCTTCAAGAAGCAGTCCGGCCTCAAGGTCGAACTCCTCAGCGACTTCAAGCGCCAGGCGTCGGCGGCCTTCGATGTGCTCTTCGCCGACGCCTTCTTCGCGAACCGCGCCTACTTCCTCATCGATCGCCAGGGGATCGTGCGCTGGGCGCACGTCGAGGACTCGCCGGGCAAGATGCGCGAGAACGCCGAGATCCTCGCCGAGGTGGCGAAGCTCGGCTGAGCTCGCGGGGGCCGGTCAGGCCCCCTTGATCTCGATCGTTCGTGCGATCGCCGGGTCCCGCTTGGGCAGGGTGATCGTCAGCACTCCGTCCGCCGCGGCCGCCTCGATCTTCCCGACCTCCACCGATGCGGGGAGGCGGAACGTGCGCTCGAAGGTGCCATGGTGCCGCTCGACCAGCTGCGGCGTCCCCTCGAGCGTCGGGGCGGGGCGCTCGCCGGACACGCGCAGCCGACCCTGCTCGGCCACCACGCGGACCTTCTCCGCCGGGACCCCGGGCAGGTCGAGCGACACCACATAGCGGTCGGCCGCCTCCACTGCGTGCGCCGCGGGCACCCACGATGTCGGTCGGGCGTCGCGGGCCGGCCGGGCGGGGAAGACGGCATCGAACAGCGGGTCGAACTCCGCGCCAAGGCGGCGCGACGGAACGGCGAAGCGGTAGGTCATCTCAGCTTCCTCTCGGAGTCGGGTTGGTTCGTCGTGCCGGGTCGTGCGGCCCGGTCGCGGCATCCGAAGGGCAGGCCGCGTACCAGCGGAGACTGGCCCGCTCGGCAGGCGAAGCTGCCGGTTCGACACCGACCGCGTCGGAACGGCGGCGGCCACGGCGGTGGCCACGGCGGCGGCGTTCGCCGCCGGCCACCTCCCCGGCGACTATCCCCGACACGATTCCTCGTGGACGCGTTCCGGTCCTGCGCATAGGTTTGTCTGCAGACACGAGGGGGGTGGCTCTGGGCGCGACGTTCGGCAGTACGGGACGCGAGCACATCGGCACGGCCGAAGGGGCGCTGGGGGTAGTCACCGCCGCTGCCCTTCAGCTGGCCTCTTCGCCGTCCCTCGACGAGACGGCCCCGACGATGCTCGCGGCCTTCCGCGAGTCGCTGGGTGCGTCCGAGGCCGGCCTGTGGCTCGACGGCCCGCAGGGACTCGCGCTGCACACGGCCGACGGCGATCTGTTCACCGACCGCCCGACGGTCGAAGCGTCACTGGCGGCCCCGGGGGCTACCTCGGTGCTGGCGGTGCCGATCGTGCTGGCCGGACGTCGGCTGGGGGCGCTGGCCGTGCGGGGGGCCCGCGCCGACCCCGACCCGCTCCCCTACATCCGGACGCTCGGAGCGGTCCTTGCGCCGCTGATCGGGCACGCGCAGCACGCCGCCGAGCTCGAGGCCGAGGTGGCCGCCCGGGCGCGCGAGATCGACGAGGCCCGCCGCTTCACCGAGAAGATCATCGACTCGCTGCCGCTCGGGCTCTACGTGGTGGACCGCGACTTCCGCATCCGCGCGTGGAACCGCAAGCGCGAGACGGGCACGCAGGGCGTCAGCCGCGAGGAGGCGATCGGCCGCACGATCTTCGAGATCCTCCACCGCCAGCCGGGTGACCTCCTGCGGAGCGAGTTCGAGGAGACCTTCCGCACCGGGCGCATCCAGCAATTCCAGATGGAGTCCGTCGCGACCGGCGACACGCGCACGTTCCGCATCAGCAAGATTCCGATGCGGCTCTCCGACGCCGGCGTGACGCACGTCATCACCATCGGCGAGGACGTGACCGACTGGAAGGAGGCGGAGAAGCGGTTCATGCAGGGCGAGAAGCTCGCCGCCATCGGCCAGCTGGCGGCGGGGGTCATGCACGAGATCAACAACCCCCTCGCGACGATCGCCGCGTGCGCCGAGTCGCTGCAGCTCAAGCTCGACGACCTCCGGCAGGACGGGTGGCCCCTCACGCCCGACCACAGCGACCTGCTCCGCATCATCGACAACGAGGTGCACCGCTGCAAGCGGATCGTGGATGGCCTCCTCGACTTCTCGCGCCCGAAGACGGTCGCGAAGGAGCTGCTGCACGTCAACGAGATCGTCGAGCAGACCCTCTTCCTCCTGCAGCACCATGTCCGCTTCAAGAAGCTGCAGGTCGCGACGCACCTCGATCCCGAGCTGACGACGCTGGTGTACGCGAACCGCGAGCAGCTCCTGCAGGTGCTGCTCGCGCTCCTGCTCAACGCCATCGACGCCGTCGCCGACCAGGGGACGATCATCGTCCGCACCCGCGCCGGCCGCACCGCCACCGAGGCCGTGCTCCTCGAGGTCGTGGACGACGGCATGGGCATCCCGCGGAGCGACCAGGACAAGATCTTCGAGCCGTTCTTCACCACCAAGGCGCCGGGCCGCGGGACGGGCCTCGGCCTGTCGATCTGCTACGGCATCATCCACGACCACCAGGGACGCATCGAAGTGGACTCGACCCCGGGACGCGGCAGCACGTTCCGCGTGATCCTCCCCGCCTCGGAGGGGGTGTGACGGACCACCCGCGCATCCGCATCCTGCTCGCCGAGGACGAGCCCGCCCTCGGGGGCATCCTCCGGGACTACCTCGAGGGGCGCGGCCACCACGTCACGCACGTCGCGGACGGCCGCGCGGCGATCGACGCGCTCGCCACCCGCGCCTTCGACGTCGCCCTGCTCGACATCGTGATGCCCGAGGCCGACGGCCTCACCGTCCTCCGCGCGCTGCGCGAGAGCTCCGAGCCCCCCGAGGCCATCATCATCACCGGCAACGGGACGATCGACACCGCCATCACGGCCCTCAAGCTCGGGGCGTACGACTACATGTCGAAGCCCTATCGGATGCTCGAGATCGAGATCCAGGTGCGGCGGGCGTGGGAGAAGCGCGAGCTGCTCCGGCAGAACTCGCTCCTCGCCGACCGCCTCCAGCGGGCCGAGCGGGTGGCGGAACTGGTCACCGAGGACCCGGCGATGCGCGACGTCCTCGCACTCGTCGAGCGCGTCGCCGGCGCCGCCGCGCCCGTGCTCGTCAGCGGCGAGCGGGGTACGGGCAAGCGGTCGATCGGCCGCGCCATCCACCGGCTCTCGGCGCGCGCGGCGCGGAGCTACGTCGAGTTCGCCGTCGGCGACCTGCCGGCCGAGGAGGTCGAGGTCGCGCTGTTCGGTGCCGAACGCGGCGTGGGGTCGGGCCCGGTCGCCGCCCGCCCGGGGTTGCTCGAGCAGGCGCACGGCGGCACCCTGTTCCTCGACGACGTCGAGCGGCTCGACGCGCGCGTGCAGGGCCGGTTGCTGCGCCTGCTCGAGGACGGCGTCATCACCCGCGTCGGCGGCACGCAGAAGCTCGACGTGGACGTGCGGATCGTCGCCGCGGCCCCCGACGGGCTGTCCGGGGCGGTCGAACGCCGGGCCTTCCGGAGCGACCTCGCCTACCGACTCGGCGGGTTCTCGATCGCGATCCCGCCGCTCCGCGAGCGGCTGCGTGACGTACCGGTGCTCGCCCGTCACTTCCTCGACGTGTACGGCGGCGCGCGCAAGCGCCTCTCCGACGCCGCCCTCGCGGCCCTCGCGCAGTACGGCTGGCCCGGCAACGTCCTCGAGCTGCGCACGGTCATCGAGCGCGCCGCCCTCCTCGCGACCGGCCCGGTCGTCGAGGCGCACGAACTCGGCGTGGTCCCGGTCGTCATCGAGCCTCGCGACGCGGACGACGCCACCCTCTCGCTCGACACGATCGAGCGCCGCCACATCGCGGAGGTGCTCGAGCGGCAGGGGTGGCACCAGGGCCGGGCGGCGGCCACGCTCGGCATCTCCGCCAAGACCCTCTACCGCAAGATCCGCGAGTACGGGCTCGAGCGCCCCGGCGGCTCCCGCTGATGCGGGCGGGGCTGGCATGAAGGTGCTCGTCATCGAGGACGACCCGACCGTCGGCGCGTTCGTCAAGCGCGGGCTCGAGGAGCAGCGCTACGGCGTGGACCTCGTCACCGACGGCGAGACCGGCGAGGCGCTGGCCGCTCAGGGGGCGTACGACGTCGTCGTCCTCGACATGCGGCTCCCCGGCAAGTCGGGGTTCGAGGTCCTGCGTGGCCTCCGCGCCCGGGGGATCGACCGGCCGGTGCTCGTCCTCACCGCGCAGGACGCCGTGGACGCCAAGGTCTCCGCGCTGCGCGCCGGCGCCGACGACTACGTGACCAAGCCCTTCGCGTTCGAGGAGCTGCTCGCGCGCCTCGAGGCGGTCGCGCGCCGTCCGCGCGCGATCGCGCGCCCGGTGCTCGAGGTCGCCGACCTCCGGCTCGACGTCGAGTCCCGCGAGGTCACCCGCGCCGGCGAGCGGATCGAGCTGACCCCGAAGGAGTTCGCGGTGCTCGAGTATCTCATGCGCCACGCCGGCCGCGTCATGAGCCGCACGCTCATCACCGAGTACGCGTGGGGCTACCACTTCGACCCCGGCACGAACATCGTGGACGTGGTGATCACCCACCTGCGCAAGAAGGTGGACGCGCGCCACGAGCACAAGCTGATCACGACCGTGCGCGGCGTCGGCTACGTGCTCAAGCCCTAGGGGCGCCGCGTGCGGACCCTGCGCGCGCGGCTTGTCGTCGCCGTCGCCGCGATCGTCGCGGTGGCGCTCCTCGCCTACTCGGCCCTCCTCGGCGTCGTGCGCCGCGAGCAGGCCACCGTGCAGCTGCAGCGCCAGGTACTCGACGAGGCCGACCTCGCCGTCCGCCTGCTCGGGCAGGAGACCGCCCTCCAGGCCGATGGCGACAGCGCGCGCCCGACGACGCGGGGGTACCTGCGCAGCACGCTCGAGGGCTTCCCGGGCTGGCTCGTCGTGCTCGACGACTCCGGTCGCGCGCGCTACGCGAGCTTCGCCGTCCGCCAACTCGGGCAGGACGATCTCGCCGCCCTGCTGTCGGCGTCGCTCTCGCTGACCCCCGAGCGGCCGGCGGTGAAGGTGCGCCTGACCGGCGAGCAGCTTCTGATCGTCGCGCGCGAGGTGCCCCGGGCGGGGGGCGGGCGCTCGCGCCGCGTCGTCGCCGGCGCCTCCACGCGTCCCCTCGACTTCGCCCCCCCCGAGCTGGTCCTGCCCATGCTCGGCCTCGGCGTGCTCGTGCTCGGGTTCGCCACCGTGCTCGGCTGGGCGGCCGCGGGGCGCGCCCTTCGCCCGCTCGTCCGACTCCGCCGCGACGCCGAAGCGATCACCGACGGCCGTTCGCTGCACCGGCGCCTCTGGGTCCCCGAGGGGGCCGACCCGACGGCGGACGAGGTCGCGCAACTGGCCACGACCCTCAACCAGATGATCGAGCGGCTCGAGCAGTCGTTCGCCGCGCTGCGCCGCTTCACGGCCGACGCGAGCCACGAGCTCAAGACGCCGCTGACGGTGCTCCGGGCCGACATCGAGCGCGCGATGGCCACGCCCGGCGCCCCGCAGGACCAGCTGGTGCCCCTCGAGGAGGCCCTGGCCGAGACGGCGCGCATGGCCGACCTCGTCGAGTCGCTCCTGACGCTCGCCCGCGCCGACGAGGGGCGGTTCGACGTGGTCCGCGAGCGCGTCGAACTCGAGCCGCTCGTGCGCGACGTCTGGGAGACAGCGCTGATCCTCGGGGAGGAGGCCGGTCTCGTCGTGCCGGCGCCGGACGTCGAGCCGGCGGCCGTACTCGGCGACGCGCAGCGGCTGCGCCAGCTCTGCCTCAACCTCGTGACGAACGCGATCAAGTACACGCCGCGCGGCGGCACGGTCGAGCTCTCGCTCACGCGTCGCCCGGAGGGCGTGGCGTTCATCGTCAAGGATACCGGCATCGGCATCGCCGGCGCCGACCTCCCCTTCGTCTTCGACCGCTTCTGGCGGGCGGACCGGGCGCGCACCCGCGGCGGCGAACGCGGTGGCACGGGACTCGGGCTCGCGATCTCCCAGTGGATCGCGCAGGCGCACGGCGGCACCCTGACGGTGCAGTCGCGGCTCGGCCGGGGCTCGACGTTCACGGCGACCTTCCCCGAGGCGCCGGACCCCGGGTCCGACTGAGGCCCGCCCGGCCGGACGGGGCCGCCCCCCCCCGCGCGCGGGCCGTCAGCGAAGATTAATGCGGGCGTAATGGAAACCTAATGGCGCTCCCATTCCGGCCTCACGCGGGACCGGTACGATTCTGTCGCCTCGAACGAGGCAGCGAGTCCCGCGACATCCACCGGAGGCCCAGTGTTCAACAACCTGCTGGAGTCGAAGCCGCAGAAGCAACGGTCCACGGGCGGTGCCATCGCGAGCTTCGTCCTGCACGCGGTCCTCATCGTGGCCGCCGTTTACGCGACGGCCAACGCGGGCAAGGAAGACGACGGCCCGCGCGTCGAGGAAGTGAAGTTCGTCGAGCAGGCGAAGCCCGAGGAACCCAAGCCCGAGGAGCCGAAGCCGCCGCCGCCCGACGTTCCCGTCGTCACCCCGCCCAAGGGATTCCAGGTGCTGACCGCACCGATCGAGATCCCGGACGTCATCCCCGACGTGGACCTCACCAAGAAGGCCATCGACGAGGCCGACTTCTCGGGCAAGGGCGTCGCGGGCGGCACGTCCAAGGGCGTGGGCTCGGGCCCGCCTCCGGACACGGACCAGCCCTTCTTCGAGTTCCAGGTCGAGAAGCCGGCGATGGCGGCCCCCGGGTCGGCGTCCCCGCGCTATCCCGACATCCTGCGGTCGGCCGGCGTCGAGGGCGAGGCCCTCGTCCAGTTCGTCGTGGACACGGTCGGCCGCGCCGAGCTCAACACGTTCAAGGTGCTCCGCTCGACCCACGACCTGTTCGCGGCGACGGTGCGCAACACGCTGCCGAACATGCGCTTCATCCCCGCGGAAGTCGGCGGGCGCAAGGTGAAGCAGCTCGTGCAGCAGCCGTTCGTCTTCGCGATCCAGAAGTAGCGTCCACCCACCTGACCGCACGCATTTCGGAGGAACGATGGAACTCTCGATGATGGATCTCTGGAACCAGATGGGCCTGTTCGCCAAGGGCATCGTGTTCACCATGGCGATCATGTCCATCTACTCGCTCACCATCATGATCCAGAAGTGGTGGCTGCTGAAGCAGGCGCAGGCCGAGACGATCCGGTTCGCCCCCGAGTTCTCGCAGTTCCTCGAGGAGGACAACCTCACCGAGGCGATCACGCTGGCGCAGAAGTACAAGAAGTCGCACGTCGCCACCGTGCTCGGCAACGCGCTCGAGGAGATCAAGCCCCTCATCTCGGACGGCTCCGTCACCGTCGGTGACATCAACAGCACCGAGCGCGCGATCGAGCGCGAGATGCTCATGACGCTCGTCAAGCTCAAGCGCGGCCTGGCCGTGCTCGCCACCGTCGGCGCCACCGCGCCGTTCGTCGGTCTCCTCGGCACCACGATGGGTATCGTCAACGCCTTCACGGGCATGGCCGCCTCCGGCTCCGGCGGCATCGCGTCCATCTCGGCCGGCGTCGCCGAGGCGCTCATCACGACCGCCTTCGGCCTCCTCGTCGCGATCCCGGCGGTGTGGGCCTACAACTACTTCCAGACCAAGAACGACAATCTGGCCGCCGAGATGACCTACTCCGCCAAGGAGATGGTGGACTACCTCATCAAGGGCGTCTCGGGCGAGTTCGGCCGCTCGCGCTTTACCCGCGAGTTCAACACGCAGGCCGCCGCCGGCGCGCCGCTCTCGCAGTAAGCGCGGGTCCCTCACCCCAACCGGGTCAGTCCGATGGGAATGGCAGTCAGCGGCGGGGGTGGCGTCAAGGCCGAGCCGAACGTCACCCCCATGATCGACGTGATGCTGGTGCTCCTGATCATCTTCATGATCGTGGTGCCCGCCATCAACGCCGGGTTCAACGCGCAGCCGCCGAAGGGCGTCAACCTCAAGGCGCGCCCCGAGGAGCCGGGCGAGATCCTCCTTGGCATCGACTCCAAGGGCCAGTACTTCCTCGACAAGAAGGAGATTCCCAACGAGAAGCTCGCCGAGCTCCTCCAGGGCATCTACGAAACGCGCACCACCGACAAGATCATCTACCTGAAGGCGGACGGCGGTCTCGAGTACGGCAAGGTGCTCGACGCCCTCGACATCGCCGGCAAGAGCGGCGTCCGCATGACGGGCGTGATCTCCGAGCAGGTGCCCGGCACCGCTTCGACGGTCCCCGGGGACAATCCGGTGGAATCGAAGGCCCCCTCGAAGCCCCCGGAGGACTGACCCATGGGCATGTCCGCAGGCGGGGGCGGCGAGGCCGCCCTGAACAACGAGATCAACGTCACGCCGATGATCGACGTGCTCCTCGTGCTCCTCATCATCTTCATGATGGTGGTGCCGATGAGCCGGAAGGCGATCGACGTGCAGCTCCCCGATCCCAACCCGGCCCCCGCGCCGCCGGGGTCGGTCAACCAGCAGATCGTCCTCGAGGTCATGCCCGGTGGCACGTTCCTCGTGAACAAGGAGAATGTCCCCAAGGAGCGGCTCGGCGAACGGCTCAAGGAGATCTTCGAGCCGCGACCCGACAAGCTCATCTTCATCAAGGGCGATGCCAAGGTGACCTTTCAGGACGTCATCTTCGGGATGGACATGGCCCGCGGCGCAGGCATCAAGGTCATCGGTATCACGCCGAAGGATCCGGCTGCGCCCTGATCTGGCGGCCGACAGCGTAGCCGACGGCGGACGAACCCAAACGGGGGCGTCCGCCGTACTACGTTCATGGCCGCACCCGTCATGACCGACCCCCCCTTCGCCCAACCCGATGCCCCCGTGCCGCCAGCCCGGGGCGTCCGTCGTCCCTACCGGCCGCCCGTCGGGCTTCCCCTCCGGGGCGAACGGCGCGGCTGGCAGGGCTTCCTGCTGTCGGTCGCCCTCCACGGGGCGATCATCCTCGCGCTGTTCCTCCCCGCCCTTATGACGGGCGTCATCTCAGCGGACATGCTCACCCCCGGGGATGCCGGTCCGCGCGGCGGCGGCGGTGGGGGGCGCCGCGGGGCCGGCCTCTCGGCCGAACCGGAGCGACTGCAGTTCATCCGGGTCGCGCCGACCCCCGTCCCGGCGGCGGTCCCCGAGGTGCCGGTCCCGCCGCCCCCGAAGCCGGAGGTCGTCCCGCCTCCCCAGCCCGCGACAATCCCGCCGCCCGCCGCCGAGCCACAGCCCTCGACCACGGGCGGTTCGGGTACCGGGGCGGACGCCACCAACGGGACCGGGCAGGGCACCGGCGGGGGCTCCGGCACGGGGGCCGGCACCGGCAGCGGCAGCGCCACCGGGCCCGGGACAGGGGGGGACGGGGCCGAACACGATCCTCCGGTCGTCACCAACCTCGCCATCCTCCCCATCCCGGTCCCGCGCGGCGTACGACCGTATCGTATGGTGGCCTACTTCGACGTTGACGAGAAGGGCAACGCGAAGCTCCTCTCCTTCAACCCGTCGAGCGACGGCGGCTACAACCGGCGGATCCGCGAGATGCTGGGCGAGATCCGCTTCCGGCCCGCCCAGCGGCGCGACGGCACGGCGGTGCGCGACACGGCGATGATCGTGGCCGAGGCGCCCTGACCGCGACGACGGCCCAGGGCGACTGCCCGGGGCGACTGCCCGGGGCGACTGCGCGGGGCGACTGCGCGGGGCGACTGCCCGGGGCGACTGCGCGGGGCGACTGCGCGGGGCGACTGCGCGGGGCGACTGCGCGGGGCGACTGCGCGGGGCGACTGCGCGGGGCGACGGCCCAGGGCGGCGGCCCGGTCCGCTTGCCCTATGCCCTGACGTGACACGGGAATAGCTTTGGCGGATTGCGCCGGCCCCGGACGGGGTGCGGCTCACTCCAGCCCCGATCCGCATGTCCGCAGCTGCCCCTCCCGAGGGCACGGCAGGCACCGAGACGACCCGCACCGACGGCTTCGTCAAGGCGCTCACCCTGACCGACGCGACGATGCTCGTCGCGGGGTCCATGATCGGCTCGGGGATCTTCATCGTCTCGGCCGACATCGGGCGGTCGGTGGGCTCCCCCTTCTGGCTGCTCATGGCCTGGGTGCTCACCGGCGTCATGACCCTGCTCGGCGCCCTCGCGTACGGCGAGCTCGCGGCGATGTACCCCAAGGCGGGGGGGCAGTACGTCTTCCTGCGCGAGTCCATGGGGCCCCTCATGGGCTTCCTCTACGGCTGGACCTTCTTCGTCGTCATCCAGACCGGCACCATCGCCGCCGTCGGCGTCGCCTTCGGGCGGTTCCTCGGCGTGCTCGTGCCCGCGGTCTCGCCCGAGCGGTTCGGCTGGTTCCCGCAACTCGACGTCACGACACCCGGCGGGGTGATCGAGCTCGGCCTGAACCCGCAGCGCCTCGTTGCGCTCGTGTCCATCTGGATCCTCACGTGGATCAACCTTCGCGGGGTGCGCGAGGCGAAGATCGTCCAGACGACGCTCACGATCGCCAAGACCGGGGCGCTCGCGTTCCTGCTGCTGCTCGGCTTCACCTTCGGCCGCAACGCCGACGTGGCGGCGGTCAACTTCGGCTCGGGGTTCCTCGGCGACGCCGCCATGGGACCGTCGTTCGTCGTGGCCTTCGGCGCGGCGCTGGTCGGGTCGCTCTTCTCGAGCGACGCGTGGAACAACGTGACCTTCGCGGCCGCCGAGGTGAAGGAGCCGGCGCGGAACCTGCCCCGGGCGCTCGTGCTCGGCACGGGCCTCGTGACCGCGCTCTACCTCGCGACCAACCTGTCGTACCTGAACGTGCTCCCCTTCGCCGGGAGCGCCGACGGCGCGGATACCATGGCGCGCGGCATCATCCACGCGACGCAGGACCGCGTCGGCGTCGCGGTGGCCGAGACGATGTTCGGCAACGTCGGGGCGGCCCTCATGGCGGGGGCGATCCTCGTGGCGACCTTCGGCTGCAACAACGGCCTCATCCTCGCCGGCGCGCGCGTGTACTGGGCGATGGCCCGCGACCGCCTGTTCTTCGCCAAGGCCGGGGAGCTGAGCCCGCGCGGCGTGCCGGCGTGGGCGCTGGTGGCGCAGAGCGTGTGGACCTCGCTGCTGTGCCTGACCGGCACCTACGGCCAGCTGCTCGACTACGTGATCTTCGCCGCGCTGGCGTTCTACGCGCTGACCACGATCGGCCTGTTCATCCTGCGCCGCACGCGCCCCGACCTGCCGCGCCCGTACCGGGCGGTGGGCTACCCGGTGCTGCCGGCGATCTACGTGGTGCTCGCGACCGGCGTCGCGGCGATCCTGCTGATCGCCGACAAGACGCGGGCGCAGGCGCTCTCGGGGCTCGTGCTCGTGCTGCTCGGCGTGCCCGTGTACTTCGCCTGGCGCTCCGCCCGGCGTGAACCCTCGGCGGCATCGGCCGCCGGCTGACCGTCCCACCACCCGTCTGATGTCCGCTTCGCAGTCCACGCTTCTCGCGATCGTGCTGGGCCTGAGCGTCTTCGCGCTCGCCTTCGCGCTCTGGCTGGCCCGCTGGGTGCTCGCCAAGGGCCGCGGCACCGAGTCGATGCAGGTGATCTCCAACGCCATCCAGGAGGGCGCCGAAGCCTATCTCGCCCGCCAGTACAAGACGATCGGGGCCCTCGCGGTCGCGGTCGCGGCGGTGCTGGCGATCGGCTACGGCTTCGTCCGCCAGACCACCGCGGCCGACCCGGTCGAGGACGCCAAGGTGCTGGCGATGTTCGTGACCCTCTCGTTTCTCCTCGGCGCGCTCAGCTCGGGCATCGCCGGCTACATGGGGATGTGGGTCTCGATCCGCACGAACATCCGCGTCGCCGCGGCGGCGATGACCTCGCTGAACGACGCGCTCCAGACCGCGCTGCGGGGCGGGGCGGTGTCCGGGCTCTTCACCGTGGCGATGTCGCTGCTCGGCGTCGGCGGACTCTACGCCCTCCTCACGCTGTTCGCCCCGGCCGGGACCGATCCGCTGCTGTGGGCGGAGAAGATCCCCTTCCTGATCGTCGGCTTCGGCTTCGGCGCCTCGTTCGTCGCCCTGTTCGCCCAGCTGGGCGGCGGCATCTACACCAAGGCGGCCGACGTCGGCGCCGACCTGGTGGGCAAGGTCGAGGCCGGGATCCCCGAGGACGACCCGCGCAACCCGGCCGTGATCGCCGACCTCGTCGGCGACAACGTCGGCGACTGCGCCGGCCGCGGCGCCGACCTCTTCGAGTCCACCGCCGCCGAGAACATCGGCGCGATGATCCTCGGTGTGACGCTGTTCAAGGTGTTCGGCGTCGCCGGGATCCTGTTCCCGCTGGTGATCGGCGCGTTCGGTCTCGTCGCCTCGATCGTCGGCGTGATGATCGTGAAGACCGACGGCGTCGAGGACCCGATGGCGGCGCTCAACCGCGGCTTCTACGTCACCGCGGTGCTCGCGACGATCGGGCTGTTCGTCGCCTGCAAGTGGCTGCTCGTCTCGCCGGACAACCCCGCGGCGTGGCAGTACTTCTTCGGCGCCGGGGTCATCGGCGTCGTGACGTCCATCGCCTTCGTGTTCATCACGCAGTACTACACCGAGTACCGCTACCGCCCGGTGAAGAGCATCGCCGAAGCCTCGCAAACCGGTCCGGCGACGAACGTCATCATGGGGCTCTCGGTGGGCATGGAGTCCACGGTGCTCCCGGTCATCACGATCGCGGTGGCGCTCGTCTCGTCGTTCGCCCTCGGCCGCGCGAGCGGCCTGGTCAACGCCGCGGGCGAGTCCATCGGCGGCCTCTTCGGCACGGCGGTGGCCACGATGGGGATGCTCGGCACCGCCGGCTACATCCTCGCCATGGACGTCTTCGGACCGATCACCGACAACGCCGGCGGCATCGTCGAGATGTCCGAGCAGCCGGCGTCCATCCGCGACAAGACCGACAAGCTCGACGCCGTCGGCAACACGACCAAGGCCCTCACCAAGGGCTACGCGATCGGCTCGGCGGCGCTGGCGGCCTTCCTGCTCTTCTCGGCCTACCTCGACGAGGTGCGCAACTACACCGGCTCGCCGCTCCAGGTGGACCTCTCCAAGCCGCAGGTCTTCGTCGCCGCCCTGCTCGGCGGCATGCTCGTCTTCTGGTTCGCCTCCCTCGCCATGACCGCGGTCTCGAAGGCCGCACAGAGCGTCATCACCGAGGTCCGGCGGCAGTTCAAGGAGAAGCCGGGCATCATGAAGGGGACGGAGAAGCCCGACTACGGCCGCGCCGTGGACATCGTGACCCAGGGGGCGCTGCGCGCCATGGTGCTGCCGGGCGCGCTCGTGGTGCTCTTCCCGATCATCGTCGGCGTGACCTTCAAGTACCTCTCCGGTCCGTCGGAGCGCCTCGGGGCCGAGGCCGTCGCCGGCTTCCTGATGATCGCGACCGTCGTCGGCATCCTCATGGCCGGCTTCCTCAACAACGGCGGCGGTGCCTGGGACAACGCCAAGAAGTACATCGAGACCGGCGTGTACGGCGGCAAGAAGTCCGACGCCCACAAGGCGGCCGTCGTGGGCGACACGGTCGGCGACCCGTTCAAGGACACCGCCGGTCCGTCGCTCCACGTGCTGATCAAGCTGCTGTCCACGATCACGCTCGTCCTCGCCCCGCTGTTCATCTAGGTGGGCGTCTCGCTCTTCGCCCGCAAGCCGATCGCCGCCCCGGACCCCGGGGCGGCGGGCGGCCTCAAGCGGGACCTCGGGGCCGGCGACCTCGTCATGCTGTCCATCGGCGCCGTCATCGGCGCCGGCATCTTCGCGTCGCTTGGCACCGCCGCGGCGGGGGAGACCCTCGCCGATGGCACCGTGGTGCGGTACGGCGCCGGCCCCGCGCTCGTCGTCTCGTTCGTCCTCCTGGGGCTCGTCTGCGGCCTCGCCGCGCTCTGCTACGCCGAGCTGGCCGCGATGATCCCCCAGGCCGGATCCGCCTACGCCTACAGCTACGCGACCCTCGGTGAGGTGGTGGCGTGGATCATCGGCTGGGCACTCATCCTCGAGTACGCCGTCGGCAACGTCGCGGTGGCGATCGCCTGGAGCGGCTACTTCACCTCGCTGCTCAGCGGATTCGGGGTGCACCTGCCCGGCTGGCTCACGCACGGGTACTTCCAGGCCCTCAAGGCGGGCGACCCGGCCGTGCGAGCCCTCGTGGATACCGCTCCGCGCGTCGCCGGCATCCCGGTCGTGGTGAACCTCCCCGCCTTCGGCATCGTCGCCGCCATCACGTGGCTGCTCATGCTGGGCGTCAGCGAGTCGAAGCGCGCCAACAACGCGATGGTGGTGGTGAAGCTGGCGGTGCTGGCGCTGTTCGTCATCGTCGGCGTGCAGCACGTCGACCCCGCGAACTACAAGCCCTTCGCCCCCAACGGCTTCCGCGGCATCCACCAGGGGGCGGCGATCGTCTTCTTCGCCTACATCGGATTCGACGCCATCTCCACGGCGGCCGAGGAGACGAAGGACCCGCAGCGCAACCTGCCGCGCGGCATCCTCGGCGGGCTCGCCGTCTGTACGCTCATCTACGTCGTCGTCGGTGCGGTCGCCACCGGCATGGTGCCGTACACCGACCTCAAGTCGGCGGACCCGATCGCCCGCGCCCTCACGCTGGCCGGCCTCGACACCGTCAGCTGGATCGTCTCCGCCGGTGCGGTGGTGAGCATGTCGGCGGTGCTGCTGGTCTTCCAGTACGGCCAGCCGCGCATCTTCTACGCCATGGCGCGCGACGGCCTGCTGCCGCGCTTCGCCGCGCGGATCCACCCGGTCCGCCGCATCCCGACCGTCACGACGCTGCTCACCGGCGTGCTGGTCGCGCTGGGCGCGCTGGTCGCCGACGACACGGCGACGTACGACCTCACCAACATCGGCACCCTCGCCGCCTTCACGCTCGTGTGCGCCGGCGTGCTGGCCTTGCGCGTACGCGAGCCGCAGCGCGAGCGACCCTTCCGGGTGCCCTTCGTCTGGCCCGTCGCCCTCGGCGGCGTCGCGGCCTGCCTGTTCGTGATGCAGGGGCTGCCCACCAGCGCGTGGGTCGCCTTCGGCGCGTGGCTCGCCATCGGTTTGGCGGTGTACGCCGCCTACGGATGGCGGCACTCGGTGCTCCGCACCGGTCGCCCCGTCGAGGCCGGCCCCGACCTCGAGCCGCACTGACCGGAGCGACCGTGTTCAAGAAGATCTCGCTGTCCACGTGGATCATCATCGCGATGGTGGTCGGCACGCTGGTGGGCTGGCAGTTCCCGCAGGCCGCCGACGGGGCCAAGGTCCTGTCGAACCTCTTCCTGCGGATGATCAAGCTGCTGGTCGTGCCGCTCATCCTGTCCACCCTCGTCGTGGGCATCGCCGGGCACGGCGACGACATGAAGAAGGTCGGGCGGCTCGCCCTCCGGAGCATCATCTACTTCGAGGTCGTCACCACGCTCGCGCTCGTGGTCGGGCTGCTGGCGGTGAACCTCACCAAGCCCGGCGTCGGGATCGACCTCTCCAAGGCCTCCGCGGAGGAGGGCGCCAAGTTCGCCAGCAACAAGGTCACGCTCGGCGGCGTCCTCGAGCACACCATCCCCACGAGCTTCTTCGACGCCGCCGCCCACAACGAGGTGCTGCAGATCGTCTTCTTCTCGGTCCTCTTCTCGGCCGGGCTGGCGACGATCCCGGCGAGCCGCGGCAAGGAGACACTGCTGGCGTTCTTCGAGGGGATCGCCGAGGTCATGTTCAAGTTCACCGGGTACGTCATGGCCTTCGCCCCGATCGGCATCGGCGGGGCGATCGCGTACACGGTGGGGAAGAGCGGGCTCGGGGTGCTGCTGTCGCTCGGCAAGCTGGTGCTCACCCTCTACGGCGCGCTGGTCGTGTTCGTGCTGGCGGTGCTGCTCCCGGTGGCATGGTTCGCCAAGGTCCCGATCCGGCGGTTCCTCCAGAAGGTCAAGGAGCCGTGGCTGCTCGCCTTCAGCACCGCGTCGAGCGAGGCGGCGCTGCCGCTGGCGATGACCCGGCTCGAGGAGCTCGGGGTCCCCAAGCGGATCATCGCGTTCGTCATGCCGACCGGGTACAGCTTCAACCTCGACGGCACCACGCTGTACCTCGCGCTCGCCTCGGTCTTCGCGGCGCAGGCGGCGGGCGTCGAGATGACGGTCGGCCAGCAGGTGGTCATGCTGCTCACCCTCATGCTCACGTCGAAGGGCGTCGCGGCGGTGCCGCGAGCAGCCCTCGTGATCCTCTCGGGGACACTCACGATGTTCGGGCTGCCCCTCGAGGCGGTGGCGGTGATCCTCGGCGTGGACGCCCTGATGGACATGGCGCGTACCTCCGTGAACCTGCTCGGCAACTGCCTCGCGACGGTCGTGATGGCGCGATGGGAAGGTGAGTTTCCCGACCCCGCGCGCGCGACCGAGCCGCCGGCGGCGTAGCGCACCCGCGGGGCGTCCCCGGCGGTCGGGCCGCATGCGGGGGGCGACCCGTTTACCTTTCCCCGCCTATGAGCGCGATCGTGATCGGGGTGGACGGGGGCGGCACGCAGACACGCGTGCAGGTGGCCGACGAGGACGGCAAGGTGCTCGGCAGCGTGACCGCGCCGGGCAGCGCGGTGCGGCCCGGCGCGGCCGCCCTTTCGGCGCAGGTCGTCGCCGCCGCCGTGCAACAGGTGCTCGCGGAGGCCGGCATCGCGGACGTGACCCCGCGGGTGCTGTCCGTGGGGATCGCCGGCGCGGGGCGGGAAGCCGATCGCGACGCGCTGCGCCGCGCACTGCTCGAGCACGAACTCGCCACCGACCTCCTCGTGCAGACCGACGCCCAGGTCGCGCTCGAGGATGCGTTCGGCGACGGCCCGGGGATCCTGCTGGCCGCGGGTACGGGGTCGATCGCCGTCGGCCGTTCCCCCGCAGGCCGTTCGGCGCGGGCGGGGGGATTCGGGCCGGTCATCGGCGACGAGGGGAGCGCCACGTGGCTCGGCCACCGCGCCCTTGCCAGCGTGTGCGCCGCCAGCGACGGCCGCGAGCCCGAGACGGCCCTCACCGGGGCCGTCCTCACCTACACCGAGTGCGACGACGTGCAGGGGCTGGTGCACTGGGCCGCCCACGCCAGCCGCGCCCAGTTCGCGGCGCTCGCCCCGGTGGTGATCCTCTGCGCCGAGCAGGGCGACGTGCGCGCGAACACGCTCTGCACGCTCGCCGTCGAGGAGCTCGCCCTGCACGTCCGCGCCCTCGCCCGCGAGCTCTTCGTGGACGAGCGCGCGGCCTGCCCGGTCGCCTTCACCGGCGGCCTGCTGGGCCCGCGCGCGTTCCTGCGCCGCAAGCTCGAGCATCGCCTCAAGGGCTTCGTGCCGGGGGCGCAGGTGAAGTCGGGCGACGTGGTGCCGGTGCGCGGCGCGGTGCGCGCGGCGCTGCGCCTGATCGGCGCGTAGCCGCGCGGCCGACGCGCCTCAGGCCGCCGGGGCCCCGCGCGGCAGGAACGACACCAGCACTCCCGTGGTCACGGTGATGGCCGTGCCGATCAGCACGTACCACGGCCACGCGATCCCCACGAACGGCGCGAGGGCGGGCAGCACGCCCGAGAGCTGCTTCGCGAACACGACCAGCGCCATGACGCCGATCCCCGTCGCGATCCCCGCGATCGCGTCGCGCTGGCGCGCGCGCGGCCAGACGATGCCGAGCAGGAAGCCGCCCAGCAGCCCGCCGTAGGTGAACGAAGCGATCGAGAGCGCGATCACCACCACCGGCGTCCCCTGCTCCTTGAAGAGCAGCGCCCCGAGCGTCAGCCCCACCCCCCACAGCAGCGCGAAGAGCTTCCCCGTGCGCAGCGTGCGGGGGTCGTCCGCCGAGCGACCCGTGAGCGGCAGGTACAGGTCGTGCGTCGTGGCCGCCGCGAGCGCGTTGATCGTCCCCGCGTGCGTGCTCATCGTCGCCGCCACGATCGCCGCCAGCACCAGCCCCAGCAGCCCGTTCGGCATGGACTCCACGATGAACGTCGGGAACACCTGGTCCGGCGCGCTGAAGGTGCGGTCGCCGTAGGTCGCCCACAGCCCCACGCCCACCAGCAGGAAGAGCGTGAACTGGGCGAAGACGATGAAGCCGCTCGTCACGAGCGCCTTCTGCGCGTCGGCCAGCGACCGGCTCGAGAGCAGCCGCTGCACGATGAGCTGGTCGGTCCCGTGCGAGGCCATCGCCAGGAAGCCGCCGCCCAGGAGCCCGGCCCAGACGTTGTGCGGCTGGGTCTTCACCAGCGAGAACTCGAGCATCGCCAGCTTGCCCGCATCGCCCGCCTTCGCGAGGATGCCGCCCCAGCCGTCCGGCTGCGCGGCGCCGATCAGCGCGAGCGCGGCAAGGCCCCCCGTCACGTACACCCCCGCCTGCACCAGCTCCGTCCACACCACCGCGCGCATCCCGCCGCGGTACGTGTAGAGCACGGTCAGGAGCCCCAGCACCAGCACCGCCAGCGGCATGGACCACTCGCGCGGCACCACCGGCCCGATGATCAGCGCCACCGGGATCGCCGTCGCGAAGACGCGCACGGCGTCCGCCATCGCCCGGGTCACCAGGAACACCACGCTGGTGAACCGGCGCGTCTCCGGACCGAACCGCGTCTCGAGCAGCGCGTAGGCGGTGACGATCTCCCCCTGGAAGTAGCGCGGCAGCAGCACCCGCGCCACGACGATCCGCCCGAGGATGTAGCCCGCCACCACCTGCAGGAACCCGAGGTTCCCCGCCCAGGACAGCCCCGGGATCGAGATGAACGTCAGGGCGCTCGTCTCGCTCGCCACGATCGAGAAGCACACCGCCCACCACGGGATCGCCCGGTCGGCGACGAAGTAGTCGCGGGCGTCCTTCTGCGTCGCGCCGAGGCGCAGCCCCAGCCAGGTCGTCCCCGCCAGATACGCCACCAGCACGCCCAGGTCCAGCCAGCCGAATCGGGCCATCGTCGGATCGGTCATGGCGGGCTAGTCTACCACATACGCCTCCATCGCGTAGTACTCCGCCAGCCCGAGCCGGTCGAGCACCCGCGCGGTGTCGGTGTTGCGCGCCTCCACGCGCTGCCAGAATTCACGCTCGTCCTGGCCCGGGAAGGGGGCGCTGTCCTTCTGCGACTGGTGCTTGAAGATCGCCTGGATCTTCGCGCCCAGCTCCTCCGCCGAGAGCGGTACCAGCCACGTCGCCTCGGCAACCGGCCACTCCTGCCAGGCGCCCCGGTAGAGCCAGACTTCGGGGGCACCGCCGAGCGCAAAGGGCGTGTCCACCGGCCGCGCGTCGCGGGTCCGGTGCGGACCGCGGGGCCGGGCCGGCCAGAGCTCGGCCAGCGCCCCGTCGATCGCCTCCTTGCACATGCGGTGCGTGCCGTGCGGGTCGCTCAGGTCGCCTGCGACGAACACGTATTCGGGTGACAGCGCCGCCAGCAGGTCCCGCACGATCCGGACGTCCGCCGGGCCGACCGGATCCTTCTTGACCGTGCCCGTCCGGTAGAACGGCAGGTTCAGGAACCGCGCATTCGCTGCGGACAGCCCGGATGCCTCGAGCCCGCTGACGGCCTCCGCCTCCCGGATGACGCGCTTGAAGTCCTGCACCTCGGGGATGTCCACCGTGCCCGGCACCTTCGCTGCGAGCGCGTCGAGCACCGTGCGCCGCAGGGCGGACCACGCGCCGTCGTCGAGGCCCCGCTCGCGCCGCAGGCGGTCGGCCACGTCCAGGTGGCGGCGCACCTCGTGGTCGAAGACGGCGATGTTGCCGCTCGTCATGTAGGCGACGGTGATCGCGTTGCCGTTCTCGGCCAGCTTCCGCAGGATGCCCCCCATCGAGATCACGTCGTCGTCGGGGTGCGGCGAGAAGCAGACCACGCGGGCGCCCTGCGGCAGCTTCGACTTCCCGCGAATCTTCGCCCCGAGCACGTTGAAGACGCGGCCGTTGACCGCTCCCGGCGTCCCGTGCTCGGCGACCAGCGACGACATCCCGTGCTCGGCATAGTCGTGCGCGGTGAGCTTGAGGATGGCGCGGCCCACCGTGCGCGAGAGCCACGTGACGGCGCGCTCCGTGAGCGCCGGCGTCCACTGCACCTCGTCGAGCAGCCACGGCGTCGCGACCCGCGTCAGGTCGGCCGCCGCCGCGTCGTCCAGCCAGACGGTGGTGTTCGGGTGGCGCTGCAGGAAGGTCGCCGCGATCGTCGGAGTGACGTCCCCCTCCACCGCCCGGCGGATGATCGCGGCCTTGTGCTCGCCCGTCGCCAGCAGGGCGACCTCCCGCGCCTCGAGGATCGTCGCGACCCCCATCGTGATGGCCTCGCGCGGCACGTTCGCCTCCCCGAAGAAGTCGGCGGCCGCGTCGCGGCGCGTGACGGCGTCGAGCCGGATGAGCCGCGTGCGGCTCTGCGCCCCCGACCCCGGTTCGTTGAAGCCGATGTGTCCCGTCTTGCCGATGCCGAGCAGCTGGAAGTCGATCCCGCCCGCGGTGCGGATCGCCGCCTCGTACGCCGCGCAGGCAGCCTCGACGTCGTCGCGGGCCAGCGTGCCGTCGGGCACGTGCGCCTGGCCCGGGGGCAGGTCCACCAGGTCGAACAGGTGCTCCCGCATGAACCGGCGGTACGAGTGCAGCGAGTCCGGCGCCATCGGCCAGTACTCGTCGAGGTTGAACGTGATCACCCGCGCGAAGCTGAGGCCCTCGTCGCGGTGCAGCCGTACCAGCTCGCGGTACACGCCCACCGGCGTCGAACCCGTCGCAAGGCCGAGCACCGCATGCCGCCCCTCGGCGTTGGCGCGGCGGATGACCTCGGCGATGCGCGCGGCGACCTGCCGGGCCAGGTCGGCGTGGTCGGGGACGACGACGGTGCGGAGCCGTTCGCGGGAGAGCAGGGCGGGGGAGTGCATGCCGGGAAAGCTTACGGCCCGCGCCGCCGTTTGGCAGCGCGGGCCGTCAGCCCGGACGCGGGACGGTGCTACGCCGAGAAGCTCGACCCGCAGCCGCAGCCGCCGGTCGCGTTCGGGTTCTTGAAGGTGAAGCCCGATCCCTGCATCGACGTCACGTAGTCGATCGTGACCCCCGAGATGTACTGGGCGGAGAAAGGGTCCACGAACACCTTGAAGCCGTCCGACTCGATCACCATGTCGTCCTCGGCGGCCGCGTCCTCGATCAGGAGGCCGTACTTGAAGCCCGAGCACCCGCCCGGCTGGACGCTCACGCGCAGGCCGCCGACCTCGGGGGCGACGTTCTCCTGCTGCATGAACTTCTTGACCTCGACGCAGGCCGCGGCCGTCAACGTCATCTGGACTTCCGGGGTATTCATCGTGCTCATGCGGGGCGTCTCCGTGGTGAGTGTCGCAGGTTCACCGCTCTGATACCCGAATCTATGGCTCGGGTTCCTCGGCCACAAGCCGAACCGACCACGACGCGGTGCCGGATGACCTAGCCCTCGCCGCAAGAGAAAGTTCACACCCCGTCCGTTCGGCCCCTGCCCTCCCACTAGATTGGCCTCCGTGATTACGACACAGTTTTCGACGGCACGGCGCGGTGCCGCTGCGGCCCTGCTGATGCTCTCCGCCGCGGGCGCCGGGGCGGGCCAGGCGCAGGTCCGGCCGGCGCCGCCAAGCCCCTTCCCGGTGGACAGTCTCAAGCTGGCGCCGACCGTGCGCCCCGGGATATCCGTCCTGCTCGCGGACTCGCTCGCCCTCATCGCCGGCAAGCGCGTCGGGCTGCTCACGAACCAGAGCGGTATTGACGAGCGCGGGGTGCCGACGATCGACCGGCTGTTCACCGACGCGCGTGCGAAGGCCGCCGGCACGCGGCTCGTGCGGCTGTTCGCCCCCGAGCACGGCATCCGCGGCACCGAGGACCGCATCAACCTCGCCGACGAGACGGACCCGCGGACGGGGCTGGCGGTCGTCTCGCTGTACGGCCGCGTGCCGATGCCGCCCCCCGACTCGCTCCTCCGCGATCTCGACGTGCTCGTCGTGGACCTGCAGGACCTCGGGGCGCGGCCGTGGACGTTCCCGGCCAGCATGCTCTACGCCTTGCGCGCCGCCGCGAAGAACCGGATCCGCATCGTCGTCCTCGACCGGCCCAACCCGATCGGCGGGCACATCGTCGAAGGCCCGATCGCCGACAGCGCGCTGACGAACCACGAGGTGCACGCGCCGCCGAAGATGGCACGCCCGACCGCGCTCTTTCCCGTGCCCCTGCGGCACGGCCTCACCATGGGCGAGCAGGCGCGCTTCTACAACGGCGTGCTGGGTCTCGGGGCCGACCTGCACGTCGTCCCGGCGGCCGGATGGTCGCGCGGCCAGTGGTTCGACCGGACGGGGCTGCCGTGGGTGAAGCCGAGTCCCAACATGCCCGACCTCACGAGCGCCATGCTGTACCCGGGGATGGTCGCCTTCGAACCGACGAACGTCTCGGTCGGCCGCGGCACGCCCGCCGCGTTCCAGCTGATCGGCGCCCCGTGGATGGACCCCGCCCGGGTCCTCGCGCTGCTCGACACCATCCCGCTGCCGGGCGTGCGGCTCGCGCCGGAGGACTTCACCCCCGTCGCGCCCGGCGACGCGAAGTACGCCGGCAAGCGCGTGCGTGGCCTCCGCATCACGGTGACCGACCGCGAGCAGCTGCGGAGCACGTCGCTCTTCGCCGCGATGTTCTGGGCCATCGCGAAGGCGCACCGCGACTCGCTCAAGGTCCGCGACGAGGGCTTCGACCGCACGTTCGGCCCCGCCGCGCTGCGGCTGGCCCTGCTCGCGGGCGAGCCGCCGCGCACGGTGATGGCCCGCGACACCGCCGCCGTGGCCGCCTTTCGCCGCCGCGTCGCGCCGTACCTGCTGTACCGCGGAACGTGATGATCTGGCAAACCATCGTCCGCGGGTACCTGCGGCTCATCGGGCCGGTCGCGGACTGGCTCGTCGCGCGCGGCGTCCGGCCCAACACCATCACGGTGATCGGCACCGTCTGCTGCGGCGCGGCCGGGGTGCTCTTCGCCCTCGGGCAGATCCGCGCCGGCGGCTGGTTCCTTGGTCTCACCGCACTGTGGGACGTCCTCGACGGCACCGTCGCGCGGCGCACGGGCACGGCCTCGACCTTCGGGGCGTTCTTCGACAGCACGCTCGACCGCGTCGCCGACGGGGCGTTGCTGGGAGGACTCGCCGTCTTCTTCGCGCAGCCGGGCCCGCTGCGGAGCCCGGCGATGGTCGCCCTCTGCATCGCCGCGCTCGTCGGGGCGCAGGTCACCAGCTACACCCGAGCCCGGGGCGAGGCGCTCGGGGCCGACCTCAAGACCGGTTGGCTCCAGCGCCCCGAGCGCATCACTATTCTCGCGGCACCGCAGGCCTTCTTCGGTGCCGACTTCGACGGCTGGGTCCTGCAGGCCGTCGTCCTGCTCCTCGCGATCACTTCGTGGGTCACCGTCTGGCAGCGCATGGCCGAAATGCGCCGCCAGGTCACCTGAACCGCCGCCAACCGCCATGCCACTTCCCGACACCCGTCCCGCCCGCATCGCCCCGGCCGAGGGGCCGCTCACCGTCTTCCTGCCCGGCCTGGGGGCCGTCGCCACCACGTTCGTGGCCGGCGTCGAGCTGATCCGCCGCGGCCACGCCGAGCCGGTGGGGGCGCTCACGCAGCTCGCCACGATCCGCCTCGGCCAGCGGGGGGAGCGCCGGTCGCCGCGCATCCGCGACGTCATCCCGCTCGCCGGGCTCGAGGACCTGCGCTTCGCCGCCTGGGACCCGATTCCCGACGACGCGGCCACGGCGGCGCGCAAGGCGGGGGTGCTCGAGCCGCGGCACCTCGACGAGGTCGCGGGGGCGCTCGCCGGCCTCGTCCCGATGCCGGCGGCGTTCGATCCCCGCTGGGTCACGCGGCTCGACGGGCCGAACGTCAAGCGGGACGCCACGATGCGCGACGTCGCCGAGGCCCTGCGCGCGGACATCCGCGACACGATGGCCCGGCACGGCTCTGCGCGCGCCGTGATGATCTGGTGCGGCTCGACCGAGGCCTTCGTGGCACCGACGGCGGCGCACCAGTCGCTCGCGGCCTTCGAGGCGGCGATGTCGGTCAACGATCCCGCGATCGCGCCGTCCATGCTCTACGCGTGGGCCGCCCTCATGGAGGGCGTCCCCTACGCGAACGGCGCGCCCAACCTGAGCGTGGACATCCCCGCGCTCGAGGCGCTGGCCGAGGCCCGTGGCGTCCCCGTCGCCGGGAAGGACTTCAAGACCGGCCAGACGTGGATGAAGACGGCGATCGCCCCGGCGATCAAGGCGCGCATGCTCGGCCTCACCGGCTGGTACTCCACCAACATCCTCGGTAACCGTGACGGCGAGGTGCTCGACGACCCCGCGTCGTTCAAGACCAAGGAGACGTCGAAGCTGTCGGTGCTCCACACCGTCCTGCAGCCGGAGCTCTACCCGCAGCTCTACGGCGACTTCGCCCACGTCGTGCGGATCAACTACTACCCGCCGCGCGGCGACAACAAGGAAGGGTGGGACAACATCGACATCACCGGGTGGCTCGGCTACCCGATGCAGATCAAGGTCAACTTCCTCTGCCGCGACTCGATCCTCGCGGCCCCGATCGTCCTCGATCTGGCCCTCTTCCTCGACTTCGCGGCCCGGGCCGGCCTGGGCGGGATGCAGGAGTGGCTCTCCTTCTACTTCAAGAGCCCGATGGCGCCCGCGGGCCTGACGCCCGAGCACGACCTGTTCATCCAGCAGGCCAAGCTCAAGAACACGATCCGCTTCCTCATCGGGGAGGAGCAGGTCACCCACCTCGGCACGGAGTACGCGCCATGACCCTCCGTCGGGTGACCGCCGCCGCAGCGCTCGTCCTCGCGGCGGCGGTCGTGACCGCCTGCGGCAGCCAGGAGAAGGCGAGCGACCTGCGGCACTGGACGAAGGACCTCTCGTTCCGCGTCTCCATGGACCCGATGCCGCCGGTGGCGCGGACGAAGGTCCGCTACAAGGTCGTCGTGCGCGACAAGGAGACCGGCCAGCCGATCGAGAGGGGCGAGGGGCGCATCTTCGCGACGAGCCGCGACGGCGTCAACACGTGGGACGCCCTCCTGCCCGGCGCCGAGCCGGGCGCGTACTACGGCGAGCTCAACTACCTCACCGCCGGCGACTGGGCGATCGCGATCCAGTTCCGCCGCGACTCGCTCTCGCGCCTCGAACGGGTGGATTGGATGCAGGGAGTGCGTCGTCCGCCGCAGCCCAACGGGACCTGACGGAGCCCTCGTGAAGCACTTCCACCGCACCTCGCTCGACCCCGACCGGGTCCTCGAGCTCGCCGACGGCTTCTTCCCGACGATCGGCCTCGCCGCCACCACGCGCGAGAAGCGGGCCCGCGGCTTCAGCGGCCCCATCGGCACCCTCGCCTTGACGGTCGCCATGGAGGGCGGTCACTACGCGTTCATCGAGGTCCACACCGACCAGATGGGCGAGAGCCGCCTCGACCGCAACGTGAAGAAGTTCTTCGTGCAGGTGCATCGCGCGGCCGATCCCCGGCACGCCCTCGAGGCGTCCTACTGATGCCGAAGCGGACGACGCCGGCCGCCCCACCCGGCATCCTCGCGCGCGAGCCGCGCGCCACCCCGCTCGGGCCTCACGCCCGGGCCCTCGGCGACGCGCAGCGCCTCGAGCTCTACTACTGGATGCGCCTGACGCGCACCCTCGAGGAGCGTCTGGTCGCACTCTACAAGCAGACGAAGGTCGTCGGCGGCCTCTTCCGCTCGCTCGGCCAGGAGGCCGACGCCGTCGGGTCGGCCTTCGCGCTCGAGCGCCGTGACATCCTGAGTCCGCTGATCCGCAACATGGGCTCGATGCTCGTGAAGGGGGCGACCCCGCTCGAGGTGATCCGCCAGTACATGGCCAAGGGCGACTCTCCCACCCGCGGGCGCGAGCTCAACATCCACTTCGGCGACCTCGACCGCGGGTTCGTCGGCCAGATCTCGCACCTCGGCGACATGGTGCCCGTCATGGCCGGCGTGGCGCTGTCCTTCAAGATGCGGCGCGAGCCGCGGGTCGTGCTCGTCTATGTCGGCGACGGTGCCACGAGCACCGGCGCCTTCCACGAGGGGCTCAACTTCGCCGCCGTGCAGAAGGTCCCCCTCGTGTGCATCGTCGAGAACAACGGCTACGCCTACTCGACGCCGAACCCCCGCCAGTTCGCCGGCGAGTGGTTCAAGGACAAGGCCGCCGCCTACGGCATCCCCGGGGTGCAGGCCGATGGCAACGACGTGCTCGCCGTCTATGACGTCACGAGGGCGGCCGTCGAGCGGGCGCGCGCCGGCGAGGGGGTCACCCTCGTCGAGCTCGTCACCTACCGCCGCAAGGGGCACGCCGAGCACGACAACCAGAGCTACGTCCCGCCCGGCGAACTCGAATGGTGGGCCGCGCACAACGACCCGCTCGACCGCTACGTGGCGCGGCTCACGTCCGAGTTCCGGGTGCCAGCCGCGCGCCTCGCCGAGGTGGACGCTCGCGTGCAGCGCGAGGTGGACGCCGCCACCGACGAGGCCGAGCGGAGCCCGATGCCCGAGGGGACCGATGCCCTCGTCGGCGTGTACGCCGACCCGCCGGTCGTGCCCGCCGAGTGGTACCGCGAGGGCGTCACCAAGGCCGTCGAGCGCCACGAGCGGCCGGCATCATGGGGGACCTCCGGTGGCGAATGAGATCACCTTCCTCGAGGCCATCCGCGAGGGCATCGACGAGGAGATGGCGCGCAGTCCCGAGGTCTTCTGCATGGGCGAGGACATCGGGGCCTACGGCGGCGCCTTCAAGGTCACCGAGGGCCTGCTCGCCAAGTACGGCGACGCCCGCGTGCTCGACACGCCGATCAGCGAGGCGGGCTTCGTCGGCGCGGCTGCCGGCGCGGCCCACATGGGGATGCGGCCGGTCGTCGAACTCCAGTTCATCGACTTCATCTCGTGCGCGTACGACATGCTCACCAACTACGTGGCCACGGCGCGCTACCGCGCGTTCCTGCCGTGCCCGATGGTGGTGCGCGGGCCGTCGGGCGGCTACGTGCGCGGCGGGCCGTTCCACTCGCAGAACCCCGAGGCCGCCTTCCTGCACACGCCCGGCCTCAAGATCGTCTATCCCAGCACCGCCGAGGACGCCAAGGGGCTCATCAAGAGCGCCATCCGCGACGACGACTGCGTGCTCTTCTTCGAGCACAAGTACCTGTATCGGCGCGTGAAGGGCGTCATGCCCGCCGGCGACCACGTCGTGCCGATCGGCAAGGCGCGCGTGGCGCGCGAGGGCACCGACGCCTCGATCATCACGTACGCGGCCACGGTGCACAAGGCGCTCGAGGCCGCCGAGCAGCTCGCCGCCGAGGGCATCTCGGTCGAGGTGCTCGACCTGCGCTCGCTCCTCCCCCTCGACGACGAGGCCATCCAGGCGACGGTGCGCAAGACCCACCGCGTCCTCCTGCTCCACGAGGACACGCGGACCGGCGGCATCGCCGGCGAGCTGTGCGCGCGCATCAACGAGACCAGCTTCGCCTGGCTCGACGCCCCGGTGCTGCGCGTCGCGGCCGCCGACGTCCCCCTGCCGTACTCGCCGCCGCTCGAGGACTACGTGCTGCCCCAGGTCGCCGACGTCGTCCGCGCCGTCCGGCACCTGCTGGCGTGGTGAGGCGTTGAGCCCGCGATGACGTCGCCCACCCCTCCGTACGAGCCGACCCGCACCGAGGCGATCGCCTCGCGGGTCGCCCTCGGCTGCTTCACCGCCATCGCCGGCGCCGCCGGCGGCGGCATCCTCGGCACGATGGTCGCCAAGATCGTCGGCTCGGTCAACGACTGCAATCCGGGTGAAGGGCTCCCCGCGTGCCACTGGCACGTGTACGCCGGCATCGGCGTCCTGATCGGCGTCCTGCTCGTTCCGTCGCTAGCTTTCTGGTGCCTGCGCGCGAGCGCGCGCGGCGACCGTTCCCCGTAGAGGAGTCCTGCGTGGCCCGCGTTGACGTCATCATGCCCCAGATGGGGGAATCCATCGCCGAAGGCACCCTCTCGAAGTGGGTCAAGCAGGTCGGCGATGCGGTGAAGCGCGACGAGACGATCTTCGAGATCTCCACGGACAAGGTGGACGCCGAGATTCCCGCGCCGTCGGCCGGGGTGCTCGCCGAGATTCTCGTGCAGCCGGGCCAGACCGTGCCCGTCGGGACGGTCGTGGCGCGCCTCGAGACCGACGTCGCCGCCTTCGCGGCCGGCGGGACCGCCGCGGCACCCGCCCCGGCCGCCGCCGCCCCTGCAGCGTCCGCAGCGCCTCAGGCCGCGGCCGCCCCCGCGGCGCGGGCCGCGGCCGCCCCCGCCGCGCCGGTGGCCGCGAGCGGCAACGGCCTCGAGGACCGGCTGCGCACCCGGTCGTCGCCGCTCGTCCGCAAGATGGCCGCCGACGCCGGGGTGGACCTCGCCGGCCTGCGCGGCAGCGGCATCGCCGGCCGCGTCACCAAGAAGGACCTCGTCGCCGCCCTCGAGGCGGGGACGGCCCCCAAGGCCGGGGCTGCGCCGACGGCCGGCCTCGCGCCGGCGCCCGGGGCGTCGCACTACGCTCCGGCCGGCGTCGCGAACCCCGGCAACGTCAACCCGACCCCGCTCCCCGAGCCGTGGCCGGGCGACCGCGTCGAGCCGATGTCCAAGATCCGGGCGATCACGTCGTACCGGATGGTCGAGTCCAAGCACACCTCGGCGCACGTCACGTCCGTCTTCGAGGTGGACCTCACCCGCATCGCGCGCCTCCGCGCGAAGCGCAAGGCCGAGTTCGAGCAGGCCGGCGTCAAGCTCACCTTCCTGCCGTTCATCGTGCACGCGGTGACGCGCGGGCTCCGCAAGCACCCGGTGCTCAACGCCGCCGTGCGCGGCAGGGACATCATCTACCGGCAGCCGATCAACATCGGCCTCGCGGTCGCGCTCGACTGGGGGCTGATCGTCCCGGTGCTCAAGCGGGCCGACGAGCTCTCGCTCCTCGGCCTCGGCCGCGGCATCAACGACCTCGCCGAGCGCGCCCGGACGAAGAAGCTCTCGCCGGACGAGGTACAGGGCGGCACGTTCAGCATCACGAACTACGGGGTAAAGGGGTCGCTGATCGGCACGCCGATCATCCCGCAGCCGCAGGTGGCCATCCTCGGGCTCGGCGCGATCGAGAAGCGGCCGAAGGTCGTCACCGGCCCGGACGGCGAGGACACGATCGCGATCCGCACGTGCGCGTACTTCGCGCTCTCGTTCGACCATCGCATCATCGACGGCGCCGACGCGGACGGCTTCCTGACGGACGTCAAGCAGTGGTGCGAGTCCTTCCCCGAATCGTGAGCGCCGCATGCCGCGGGTCCTGACGGTCGGGCGCACCACCGTCGCCGCCGACCAGCGCGAGGCCTTCCTCGCGCGCGTCGCGGCGCGGCGGACGCACTACGCCAAGGCGGGCGTGCGCTACTGGGTCTTCGAGGAGGCCTCGCTGCCGGGGGCGTTCGTCGAGTTCTGCGAGGCGACCGACCCCGATACCCTCGTCGCCGCGCACAACGCCGCGCCCGACCCGCCCACGGGCACCAACCGGCCGTACGTCGAAGTGGAGCCCCGCTGATGCCCGTGCGTCGCGTGGTGGTCGGCGGCATCGAGTGGCGCGTCACCCTGTCGGGGCGCATCACCCAATACGACCGCGACGAGATCGGTCTCATCTTCACCCGGCACGACGGCTCGGAGCAGCGCGCCACGCGCTTCTCCCCGACCGGCAGCCGCGCCCGCGAGCAGGCGCTCGCGGAGCTCTCCGACGCCCAGTTGGAGGCCCTCCTCGCGCAGTCGCAGCCGGCCGAGCTGTCGCCGGAACTCGGATACCGGCGATGACCCACGACGCGGCCACCCCGGTGGAACCGGCGGGACCGTTCGTCGACCTGCAGGTCCATTCCACCGCGTCGGACGGGGCCCTGCCGCCCGCCGACGTGGCGCGCTGCGCGGCGACGGCGGGTCTCGTGGCCTTCGCCCTCACCGATCACGACACGCTCGCCGGCGTCGAGGCCGCCCGCGCCGCAGCCGCCCCGCTCGGTGTCCGCGTCGTCGCGGGCGTCGAGTTGAGCGCGCACTTCCACGGCCGCGAACTGCACGTGCTCGGGCTCCACGTGCGCGACATGACCGGCCTCGAGGCGGCCCTGGTCGCGTTCCGCGAGGCCCGCGTCTCCCGCGCGGAGCGCATCGTGCGCGCCCTCGGCGCGCTCGGCGTCACCGTCACCATGGACGAGGTGCGGGCGCAGGCGAGCGGCAGCTCCCTCGGCCGGCCGCACGTCGCCAAGGCGCTCGTCGCGCGCGGCTACGTGTCCGACCTGCGCGAGGCCTTCGACCGCTGGCTCGGCAACGGACGCCCGGCGTACGTCGAGAAGCGCCGGCTCGAGCTCGACGACGCGCTGGCGATGCTGCACGACGCCGGTGCCCTCGCCGTGTGGGCGCATCCGGGGCGGCTCGGCACCCCCGACCTCGTGCGGCAGGTGGCCAAGGCCGGCATGGACGGCATCGAGGTGGCGCACCCCAGCCACAGCGCGGACGATCGCGTGCGCTTCGCCGAGTTGGCCGAACGGCATGGCCTGCTCAGGAGCGGCGGGTCCGACTGGCACGGCCAGTTCGAGGGCCCGCGGCAACTCGGCAACCAGCACGTCCCGAAGACCTGGCTCGACGAGCAGGACGCGGCCGTCGCCGCTCGCGCGGCGGCCGTCGCCGGCTGAGCGACCGGCGCCGATGCCGGAGCGCCGAGGATGAGCCCCCCGGTCGCCCTCGTTACCGGGGCGGGCAGGCGCGTCGGGCAGGCGATCGCGCACCGGCTCGGGGCGGCCGGCTACGTCGTCGCGGTGCACTACCACGGGTCGCGGGACGGAGCGGACGACACCGTGCGGTTGGTCGCGGCGGCGGGCGGGCGCGCCTTCGCCTGCCGGGCGGACCTTGCCGACCCCGCGACGCCGACGGCGCTCGTGGCCGACGTCGTCGCGCAGGCCGGCGGACTCGACCTGCTCGTCAACAGCGCGGCCTCGTGGCTGCGCGCCCCCGTCGGCGAGGTCACCGCCGGACAATTCGACGCGTCGGTTGCGATGAACGTCCGCGCCCCGTTCCTGCTGGCGCAGGCGGCGGCACCGTTCCTCGCGGCGCGACACGGCGCGATCGTCAACATCGCCGATCACCTCGCGTACGACTGGTCGTCACCCTACCTCGTGCACGGCGTGGGGAAGGGCGCCGTCGAACACCTCACCCGCGGCCTCGCGCGCGTGCTGGCACCGGCGGTGCGCGTCAATGCCGTGGCGCCCGGCGTGGTGCTGCTTCCGGACGGCGCCGAGCCGGCCGTCGGCGACGCGCTGGCCGCCGGGACGCCGCTCGGCCGGATCGGGTCGCCCGACGACGTGGCCGATGCCGTGCGGTACCTCGCCACGGCGCGCTACGTGACCGGCGAGGTGCTGCACGTGGACGGCGGACGCCACCTTGGTCGCTGAGGCGCGGCCGCGCGCGCACTACGGCACGATCACCGTCGTCGGCGGTGGATGCTACGGGCGCTACTACGTGCGCCAGTTGCAGCGTGCCGCCGCCGCCGGGGCGATCGGCTGGCGGTGCCTCGAGGTCGTGGATCGCGACCCGGCGTGCCTCGTGACGCGCGAATCCACCTGGCGGGACGCCGGGCCCGAGGCGCCCGCGCCGCATCTGGTGGTGGCCACCTGGCGCGACCACTTCGGGCGTGCGATCGCCGAGGCAGCCCCCGACGACGCGGTCGTCCCGTCGCCGCTGATGCCGCACCTGATGGTCGAGTGGATCCTCGATCGGGTGCGCGACGCGTGGCCCGCGCGGACAGTCGGCCTTCGGGCGCTCCCCGCGCCGCTCGACGTCCCGTGGCAGCTGGCCAATGGGGACGCCCCGCATTACGCCAGTTACGCCACGTGGACCTGCCCGGTCAACTGCATCGAGCCCGCCCGGTGCCCGCACACACGCGGGCCGCGTGACTGGAGCATGCCCGCGATGGCCGCCCGGTGGGTCGAGGCGCGCCGCGCGGCGGGCGACACGATCGGCGGCCCGCTCGTGTTCCACTGCGAGCACCGGGCGTGGGGGGTGGGGATGTTCGACACGGCGGCGGTCCGGTCGGCGGGGACGACCGTGCTCGAGGCGGCGGCCGCCGGGCCATGCGAATTCCTCGTGGGAACGGTGTCGCATTGTCACGGGGCCTTCGGCCGCCTGGTGGTCGGCCCGGCGGCCGAACCCTGAGCGGCCGATCCGGCTAGCTTTACGGCTCGTCTCGCGTCCCGCACCCACCCCGATGCCCGTGGAAAACGTCGTCATCATCGGCTCCGGCCCGGCCGCCTGGACCGCCGCCATCTACGCCGCCCGCGCCAACCTGGGCCCGCTCGTGTACGAGGGCGAACCGCGGGGCATCGTCCTGCCGGGTGGGCAGCTGATGACCACCACCGAGGTCGAGAACTACCCCGGCTTCCCCGACGGCGTGACCGGCCCGGTGCTGATGGAGCGCATGAAGGCGCAGGCGCTGCGCTTCGGGGTCCGCGTGATGTCGGAGGACGTCAAGGCGGTCGCGCTCGGGACCCACCCCTTCACGATCACCCCCAACTACAGCGAGCCGGTGCAGGCGCTGACGGTGATCGTCGCCACGGGGGCCTACGCGAAATGGCTCGGCGTGCCGCACGAGGAGCGGCTCGCGCAGTCGGGCGGCGGCGTGTCGGCGTGCGCGGTGTGCGACGGGGCCCTCCCGTTCTACCGCAACAAGGTGCTGGCCGTCGTCGGTGGCGGCGACACGGCGATGGAGGAGACGCTCTATCTCACGAAGTTCGCGTCGAAGGTGTACGTCCTCCACCGGCGCGACCGGTTCCGCGCGTCGAAGGTGATGGCCGAGCGGGTGATGCAGCATCCCAAGGTCGAGGTGCTCTGGAACACCCGCGTCGTCGAGGTCCTCGGCGAACAGGAAATCCGCGGCCTGCGGATCGCCGACATCGGCACGGGTGCGGAGCGCGACCTCGCGGTGGGCGGCCTCTTCGTCGCGATCGGCCACACCCCGACGACCGGGTTCCTCGACGGGCAGCTCAAGCTCAAGGACAACGGGTACGTGTGGGTCGAGCCGGGCCGGATGGCGACCAGCATCCCCGGCGTCTTCGCCGCGGGCGACGTGACCGACGACTACTACCGACAGGCGGTGACCGCCGCCGGGTCGGGATGTCAGGCCGCCCTCGAGGCCGAGCGGTGGCTGGCGCACCACGGGCTTGGCGACGCCGTGCCGATGCCGGCCGCGGCCGGGCACGGCGCGTGAAGGTCCGGGGCCTTGCCGTCGGGCCGCTCGAGGAGAACTGCTGGATCCTCGCGGACCCCGACTCCGGTGACGTCGTCCTCGTGGATCCGGGCGACGACGCCGACCGCATTCTCGCGGCCGTCGCGGCCTCGGGCGGGACGTTGACTGCCATCTGGCTCACGCACGCGCACTTCGACCACATCGGCGGAGTCGCCGCCCTCAAGCGCGCGCATCCCGATGTCCCCGTGCATCTGCATCCGGCCGACCTTCCGCTCTGGCGCATGGCAGGGGCGGCCGCCGCGCGCTGGGGGGTGCCCTTCGAACCGCCGGCCGGTGAACCCGACGTGGCGCTCGCGGAAGGCGATCGCCTGTTCGTCGGCGCCCATCAGTTCGTCGTGCAGCACGTACCCGGCCACGCGCCGGGCCACGTGATGTTCGTCGGCGACGGGCTCATGTTCGGCGGTGACCTCCTCTTCGCCGGGTCGATCGGTCGCACCGACCTCCCGCTGTGCGATCCCGTCGCGATGCAGGCCTCGCTGGCGCGGGCGGCCGAACTCCCCGACGAGACCGCCGTCTTTCCCGGCCACGGGCCCACGACGACGATCGGTCGCGAGCGGCAGGCCAATCCCTTTCTCAGCGGGCAGGCCCGCGTGGTGGGCGCGTGAGCGGGGGGCTCGTGGTGACGGACGCGCCGCGGACCGATGCGGCGGTCGGCGACGTGCGCGCCACGGTGTCGCTGCTCCTCGTGGCGATGTGGGGCGGGGCGGCCCTGCTCTTCACCACCGTCGTCGCCCCGGCCGCCTTCGCCGTGCTGCCCCAGCGGATGCTGGCGGGGGCGGTCGTGGGACGTGTGCTGCCCGTGGTCTTCGTGAGCGGGATGATCGTCGCCGGAGCGGCGGGGCTGCTCCGCGGACGGAGCGCGGCGACCCGGTCGTGGCCATGGCGGGTGGGGATCGCCCTGCTCTTTGCCGGGTGTGCCGTTGCGCAGTTCGCGATCGGTCCCCGCATTCAGCGGTTGCGCGCCGAGTTGCCGGCCAACCTCGAGGAGGTGCCGGTGACCGACCCGCGACGCGCCGAGTTCGGCAAGTTGCACGGCGTGAGCGTGGCCTTCATGGGACTCGGCATGGTGGGCGCGCTGGTCGCCCTCGGCGCCGGGGCGTGGCCTGCCCGCCGACCGGTGGACCCGTGAGCGGCGCGGCCGACCAGGACGGGGCGCGGCTGCCGCGGCTCGGCCCCGACGACGTCCCGCCCAGGCAGAAGGCGATCTTCGAGGCCTTCCTGCGCGAGCGCGGGAACATCCCCAACCTGTTCCGCATCGCCGCGCACAGCCCGGCGGTGCATGACGCGTTGCGGGGGCTCCTGACCGGACTCATGGTGGAGGGCGCCGCTCCGGTGCGGCTCAAGGAACTCGTCGCGGTGCGCGTCTCCCATCGCAATCGGTGCGACTACTGCCTCGGCTCGCACACGATGCTGGCGAGGCGCTACGGTGCGACCGACGCCGAGCTCGAGGCGCTCGCGCGCGGCGACCTGTCCGGGTTCGCCGAACCGGATCGGGCCGCGCTGGCGCTCGCCGATGCCATGACCGCCGGGGACGGGCACGTCCCGGACGCGGTCTTCGCCGCGGTATCGGCCGCGTGGCCGGCCGGGGCGGCCGTCGAGCTCGTGGCCGTGGCGGCGGCGTTCAACCTGTTCAATCGCTTCGCGAACGCACTCGAAATCCCGCCCACACGCTGAACGACGGGGACGGGTACGCCACCCTGGCGCGCGCCTCTTGTACGCCCGGTCCGATCGCCCTAGGATCCACCCATGCGCATCACCACGTGGGCCGAGTACGGCCTGATCTGTTCGCTGCACCTCGCGCGCCGGTCCGGTGAGGGCCCCGTGACGGGGCGCGACATCGCGACGCAGGAGCGCCTCCCCGCCGACTACGTCGAGCAGATCCTGCTCCGGCTCCGGCGGGCGGGCATCGTGGCGAGTACGCGCGGGGCGCGCGGCGGGTACGCCCTGTCGCGCGCGGCAGCGGACGTCACGGTTCGCGACGTGATCGCGGCGTCCGAACTGCAGACGTTCGAGCTGCACTGCGTCGCGCACCCCGTCTCGGACGAGCGCTGCGGGGATGCGTCGCAGTGCTCGATCCGGCCGGTCTGGCAGCTCCTGCAGCGGCGGATCGACGACGTGCTGGCGAGCGTGTCGCTGGCCGACCTGCTCCAGCCCGAATCGTCGGTGCGGCAGCAGGTTGGCCTCGCGGAGCGCGGCGCCCTGCCCGTCCTGCAGAACTGAGGGGCACGGTGGCGGGTGGCCTCTTCGGCGGCGCCTTGGGCGCGTCGCGGCATCCCGCGGCGGAACGGGTCGTGGTCGCACTCCAGGCCGAGCCGACCGAGGATGATGTCGCATGGCTCGCTTCGCTCATGCTCCGCCGCGACGACGACCACGCCCGGTGGGAGTGGCGCTATGCCCGCCGGGCGCTCGGGGTCCTCGTCGCCGAACGCGATGCCTTGAACGACCGGACCGCGCAGGAGGTGGCGCAGGCGGTGCTCGGTGCCTTCGCGCGCGACCCGCACATCGCCGCCGACCGGCTCTCCGTGGCCGTCGGGCAGTACCAGGCCCGATTGGCCGCCTACCGCGCGGCCGTCGCCAAGAAGGACGGGCGCGAGCCGCTCGAGTCGCGCCTCGCGCGCGAGATCCTCACGTTCGCCGGCGCGATCACCGGCGACCACGCCGGCGCCATCGCGCGGGCGGGCGCCGTGCTGGCGGCCGGGATGCTCGAGGCCGCCGATGCGCTGCGCGCCGCATACGGGACGGCGGCACTGCCGGACGACGTCGCGCCCTCGAAGCTCGCGCGCTGAGTCCGGGGCGAACGCCACGACGCGGCGCCCGCCCGGAGGCGAACGCCGCGTCGAAGTGCCGAAGGTGGGACTCGAACCCACACGGGCTGTCGCCCACTGCGCCCTGAACGCAGCGCGTCTACCAATTCCACCACTCCGGCAGGAAGGCGGAACCTAGCGCGCCGGCGGGGCCGCGTCAAATCGCCCGTGGCGCGATGTAATTTGCGGCGTGGCAACGACTCCCGAGACGGCGCCGGAGCGCAAGTCCGTCGCCCTGAACCGCCGAGCCCGGCACGAATACGAGATCCTCGAGACCTTCGAGGCCGGACTGGTGTTGACCGGGAGCGAGGTCAAGTCGCTGCGCGACGGCCGCGCCAACATCACCGATGCCTTCGGGGTGGTCAACAACGGCGAGCTGTGGCTCCTCAATGCCCACATCGCGCCGTACGAAAAGGGCGGCTACGTCAACCATGCGCCGACGCGAACGCGCAAGCTGCTCCTGCACAAGCGCGAGATCCGCAAGCTCATCGGCGCGCTCGAGCGCAAGGGCCTCTCGCTCGTCCCGATGGAGCTCTACTTCGCGCCGAGCGGTATCGCGAAGGTCCGCATGGCACTCGGCCGCGGCAAGAAGGCGCACGACAAGCGCGAGGACCTCAAGGCGAAGGAGGCCGCGCGCGACATCGCGCGGGCACTCCGGTCGCGGCGATGACGGGCGTGGCGGTGATGGGCGCGGCACGGTCGGCGTGCCGCCTCGCGGTGGCGGCGTGCCGCCTCGCGGTGGCGGCGGCCGGCTGGACGGCCGTCGGGGCCGCCCAGGTGCCCTCGCAGGTCGTCGTGCGCAGTCCGGATCGCGCCTTGGCGGTGCCCGTCGCGGTGCTGGACTCGGGGCCGGCCGTCCGCGGCGACGAGTTCGCCGCCGCCCTTGGCGGTCAGTGGCGTCCGCAGGGCGGGGCCACGTGGGCGCTGCTCGTCGAGGGCACACGGCTCGAGTTCGAGGCGGGGTCCGCGTGGGTCCGCACGGCCGGCCAGCCGGTACCGCTGCCGAGTGCGCCCGAGCTGCGGGCCGGCGTGCTGTGGCTCCCGTTCGCGGTCGTCACCGACGTGGTACCGCGCGTCGTCAGCGGCGTGCTCTACGATGCCAGCCGGGCCGAGGTGCGGTTGTTCCGGTCGAGCGGCACGCTGCCCTCCGCGGCCTACCGCGCGTCCACCAGCCGCGGGCTGCGACGTACGCCCCCACCCGGCCCCCCGACGATCGGTGAGGCGCCTGCCCCCCGCGCGAGCGGCGAGTTTACCGTCGTGGTGGATGCCGGGCACGGGGGGCCGGATCGCGGCATGCGCGGCCCGCACGACTGCCGTCCGGGGACGTGCGTGTACGAGGCCGACATCACGCTCGAGGTGGCGCGTGAGGTCGCCGCCGCGCTGCGGCGTCGCGGGGCCCGCGTGGTCATGACGCGCACTCGCGACACGCTGATCGCGCTCGCCGACCGCGGGCACATCGCCAACCGGGCGCGCGGCGACCTGTTCCTGAGCATCCACGTGAACGCCGCCAACCCGCGTTGGAGCGATCCGGGGGCCACCCGCGGCTTCGAGACGTACTTCCTGAGCGACGCAAAGACGGAGGACGAGCGCCGGGTCGCACAGATGGAGAACGAGTCGGTGCGCTTCGAGACCGCTGCCGACGCCCCCGCCGGGGACGACCTGAGCTTCCTCCTCAACGACATGGCGCAGAACGAGCACCTGCGCGAGTCGAGCGAAGTCGCGCGCCTCGTGCAGGACCGGCTGCGACGCATCCACCCCGGCCCCAATCGGGGCGTCAAGCAGGCGGGCTTCCGCGTGCTGGTCACCGCGTTCATGCCCGCGGTCCTGGTCGAGATCGGCTTCGGGACCAACCGCCGCGAGGCGGCGTGGATGACCGATCGCGGCGAACAGGAGCGCCTGGGGGCGGCCGTCGCCGACGCGGCGATGGAGTACCTCGCGCGGTACGAACGGCGCGTCGGCGGCGGCCGCGGGCCAGGGGGCGGCCGATGACCCCGCTCGCCGTCACGTTCGCCGGCGTCGACTGGCAGAACCCCGTCGTGCTGGCGAGCGGTACGTGCGGCTACGGGCACGAGCTCGCCGAGGTCTGCGACCTCGACGCGCTCGGCGGCCTCGTCACCAAGGCCGTCAGCGTGGCGCCGCGGCACGGGGCGCCAGCGCCGCGCGTGGGGATGTTCGACGGCGGCATGGTCAACGCCGTCGGGCTGGCAAATCCGGGGATGGTCGAGGTCAAGGCCCGCCACCTCCCGGCGCTCTTCGCGTGCGTCCGGCGCGCGAGGGTGCTCGTGAACGTCGTCGGCTTCGCCATCGACGAGTTCGCGGAGGTCATCACGCACCTCGATGACTTCGCGGGGCCGGTGGGTTACGAGCTCAACGTCAGCTGCCCCAACGTCAAGGCGGGCGGGATGGAGTTCGGTGCCGATCCGCAGGCGCTCTCGGCGGTCGTCTCGCGGGCGCGCGCCGCCACCCGGCGCCCCTTGGTGGTGAAGCTGTCGCCGGCGCTGCCCGCCATCGCTGACGCGGCGCGCGTCGCCGTGGATGCCGGGGCCGATGCCCTCACGCTGACCAACACCATGCCCGGCCTGGTGGTGGACGTCGCACGGCGTCGGCCGATGCTGGGCTTCGGCACCGGCGGGATGAGCGGACCGGCGTTGCTCCCCGTCGGGGTCCGTGCCACGTGGTTGGTGCGGAAGGCGCTGCCCTCGGTGCCCGTGATCGGGCTGGGTGGCGTGGCGACCGCCGACCACGCCTTGCAGTACCTGCTCGCCGGCGCGACGCTCGTCGGCGTCGGCACCGCCGGCATGCGCGACCCGCGCACCCCCGGGCGCATCGTGCGCGGCCTCGCGCGATGGTGTGACCGCGAACGGACCACCCTCGCCGAGTGCATCGGCACCCTGCAATGGCCGACCTGACCCGTGCGCGCCCGATCGTGGCGCTCGACCTCCCCGACTTCGCGACCGCCGAGCGGCTGGTGACCGCGCTCGGGCCGACGTGCGACTTCTACAAGGTGGGGCTCGAGCTCTACGCGGTGGACGGGCCGCGGGTGGTGGACTGGCTGCACGCGCAGGGGAAGGACGTCTTCATCGACCTCAAGGCGCACGACATTCCCAACACGGTGAAGGGGGTCGCGCGCAGCGCGGCGCGGCTGGGGGCGCGCCTGTTGACGGTGCACGCGGCGGGCGGCTCGCGGATGCTCGAGGCGGCCGTGGACGGGGCCGGCGGTGCGTCGTCGCAGGGCGGGGCCGGGTGCGGCATCCTCGCGGTGACGGTGCTGACGAGCTTCTCGGCCGACGAGTACGCGAGCGCGGCCGGCAAGGCGGTGCCGTCGGTATCCGACGAGGTGCTGCGTCTCGCCGCGCTCGCCGAAGGTGCCGGCTGCCACGGCATCGTCTGCAGCGGCGAGGAAGTGGCCCGCGTGCGTGCCGGGTGTCCGCGGCTGTGGCCTCTGGTGCCCGGGACGCGGCTGGCCGGCGGCGCGACGCACGATCAGGCCCGCGTCGTCACGCCGGGCGAGGCGCAGGCGCGCGGGGCGCGGTATGTGGTGGTCGGGCGGGCGGTGACGGCGGCACCGGATCCGGCGGTGGCAATGCGCGCCGTGCTGGCCGACCTCGGCACCTGAGTCCGGCCCTTGCCGGTCGGCAGGACAACGAACGGGCGGCCCCCGAGCGAACACCGAAACAGGGCCGTACACGTCGGCCCGCCGGAAATGTCAAGCGGGTCCCCTTGAATCACCCGCGTCGGTGGTCTATGTTACGGGTCTGCCCGGATTTACCACCCGGGCCAATCCCGATGGTCCAGAGGATTTCCCGATGAAGGTCCGTTCGAGCGTGAAGCCGATCTGCGAGCACTGCAAGGTGGTCAAGCGAGACGGCGTCACCCGCATCATCTGCAAGCGCAACCCGAAGCACAAGCAGCGTCAGGGCTGACCCGGAGCGTATTGAATGGCACGAATTGCCGGCGTTGACCTCCCGCGCGAGAAGCGCGTCGAGATCGGCCTCACCTACATCTACGGCATCGGTCGGGTGACCGCCCGCGAGATCCTCGAGAAGACGGGGGTGTCGCCGGCCCTGCGGATCAAGGACCTCACCGACGCCGACGTCAACAAGCTCCGCCAGGTCATCGAGCGTGACCATCGCGTCGAGGGCGCGCTGCGCACCGAGGTCGCGATGAACATCAAGCGGCTCATGGACATCGGCTCCTACCGGGGCATCCGCCACCGTCGCGGCCTGCCGGTGCGCGGGCAGCGGACGCACACCAACGCGCGCACGAAGAAGGGTCCGCGTCGCGCCATCGCCGGCAAGAAGAAGGTGACCAAGTAATGGCCACGGGCAAGAAGACCAAGAAGGTCGTGGACGCCGAGGGGCTCGCGCACGTGAACGCGACCTTCAACAACACGACCATCACGATCACCGACGCCAACGGCAATGCCGTCGCGTGGGGCTCGGCCGGCAAGGCGGGCTTCAAGGGGTCGAAGAAGAGCACCCCGTTCGCCGCCACGGTCGCCGCCGAGCAGGCGGCCCGCGAGGCGCTCTCGGCGGGGATGAAGCGGGTCCACGTGAAGGTGCAGGGGCCGGGATCGGGGCGGGAGTCCGCGATCCAGGCGCTCGCCGCCGCGGGCCTGACGGTCAAGTCGATCAAGGACGTCACGCCGATTCCGCACAACGGCTGCCGTCCGCCGAAGCGTCGGAGGGTCTGAGCGATGGCGCGTTACACGGGGCCGGCCTGCCGGCAGTGCCGCCGCGAGGGCACGAAGCTGTTCCTCAAGGGCACGAAGTGCTTCACCGAGAAGTGCCCGGTCGAGCGTCGGCCGTATCCGCCCGGCCAGCACGGGCAGCAGGCGGCGCGCCGCAAGAAGATGTCGGAGTACGCCAAGCAGCTGCGCGAGAAGCAGAAGATCAAGCGCATCTACGGGCTCTCCGAGCGGCAGTTCCGCAACACGTTCGAGAAGGTCGCTACGCTGCCGGGGATCACGGGGCACAACCTGCTCGCGGCCCTCGAGAGCCGGCTCGACAACATCGTGTACCGGATGGGGTTCGCGCCGAGCCGCAGGGCCGCGCGCCAGATCATCCGGCACCGCGGCGTCGAGGTGAATGGCAAGACGGTGGACATCCCGTCCTACGCCGTGACCCCGGGGGTCGAGGTCCGCGTCCGGCAGCACGCGCGCGAGTTCGTCCCCGTCCTGGGGGCGATGGAGCAGGCCAAGAAGGGGCAGGCCCCGAACTGGATCGCGGTTGACCGCGACACCTTCTCGGGCCGCATGCTCGAGCAGCCCCAGCGTACCGCCATCCCGGTGCCCGCGCAGGAGCAGCTCGTCGTCGAGCTCTACTCGAAGTAACCAACCCTGGTCGGGCCCCTGACGCCCGAACGAGCCGGCCGCGCGTCAGGGGCGGGGCCGGGCGTCGCCGGTGCGATTCCTCGCACCGGCGGACCTAACGGAGACCCATAGATGTCGCAGACCATCGACCTTCGCGGACTCGTGCGCCCCACCCTGGTGGAGGCCGTCCGTCGCGAGGACAACCCGAACGTCGCGGAGTTCCGCGTGCAGCCGCTCGAGCGGGGCTACGGCCACACGCTCGGCAACGCGATGCGCCGGATGCTCCTCTCGTCCCTCCGCGGTTCCGCCGTCTGGGGCGTTCGCATGGACGGCGTGGTGCATGAGCACCAGACCGTCGCGGGCGTCGTCGAGGACGTCCACCAGATCATCGCCAACCTCAAGAAGCTCGTCCTTGCCCTCGCCGACGACGTGGATTCGGCCGTCCTGCGCATCCACAAGCGCACCGCCGGCCCCGTCACCGCGGGCGACATCGAGCTGCAGGGCGGCATCCGCATCGTGAACCCCCGGCACCACCTGTTCACGCTGCAGGACGACAAGGACCTCCACGTCGAGCTCTACGTGAACAAGGGGCGCGGCTATGTCGAGGCCGACCTCCACCCGCTCGACCGCGGGCTCCCGGTGGACCTCGTCCGCATTGACGCGATCTACTCCCCCGTCTCGCGCGTGAATTTCACCGTCGCCGAGACCCGCGTCGGCCAGCGCACCGACTACGACCGGCTCGCCCTCACCGTCGAGACCAACGGCACCATCTCCCCCGAAGAGGCGGTCTCCTACGCCGCCGCCCTGGCGCAGACGCACTTCCAGTACTTCGCCGGCTTCGGCTCGCACAGCTCGGCCCCGATGGCGGTCGGCGGCGAGGTCACGGGGGCCGACGGCCTCCGCCTGAAGGAGCTGCTCAAGACGCCGATCGACGACCTCGAGCTCTCCGTCCGCTCGGTCAACTCGCTCAAGAACAGCAACATCCGCTCGCTCGGCGACCTCGTGCGCCAGACCGAGGGGCAGATCCTGCAGGTCAAGAACTTCGGCAAGAAGTCGCTGTCCGAGATCGCCGAGCTCCTCGAGAAGGAGGGGCTCAACTTCGGCATGCGCTGGGACGAGAACGGCGACGGCGTGCGCATCACCGATTGGGGCACGCCGCCGAGCCGCGCTGCGGCCAACGCGCCCGACGACGAGGAGGAGTAACCCATGCGGCACCGCAAGGCCGGCCGGCAACTCCGGCGCACGAGCGAGCAGAAGCTCGCCCTGCTCCGCAACCTGGCCACGTCCCTGATCGAACAGGGCGCCATCGAGACCACCGAGGCCAAGGCGAAGGAGCTCCGTCCCTTCGTCGAGAAGCTCGTCACCAAGGCGAAGGCGGGCACCCTCCACGCCCGTCGCCTCGCCGGCCGCCACGTGCACAAGCGCGAGGCCGCCGACAAGCTCTTCCAGGACTTGGGCAAGAAGTTCGCCACCCGTCCGGGCGGCTACACGCGCATCCTCAAGCTCGGCCACCGCAAGGGTGACGGGGCCGAGATGGCGCGCATCGAATTCGTCGAGGGCTGACCGCCATGGCCATCAATCGCAGCCGCTGCTTCACCTGCGGCAAGGGCGTCGCGTACGGCAACAACGTCTCGCACGCGAACAACAAGTCGCGGCGCACCTGGAAGCCCAACCTCCAGGTCGCCCGCATTCTGCTCGACGGCAAGGTCGTCAAGGTGAAGGTCTGCACCCGCTGCCTCGCGGCGGGCAAGGTCCAGCGCGCCCCGCGCGCCGCCCGGGTGGCCTGACGTCCGTGCCTGCCGTTAGCCGATGAAGGGGGGGGCCGTCGGCTCCCCCCTTCGTCGCACCCGCCCCCTGCCGTTCCGCCCGTGCCCAAGCGCACCGACCTGAAGAAGATCCTCGTCATCGGCTCCGGCCCGATCGTCATCGGGCAGGCGGCCGAGTTCGACTACTCCGGCACGCAGGCGACCAAGGCCCTTCGCGAAGAGGGGTACGAGGTCGTGCTGGTGAACTCGAATCCGGCGACGATCATGACCGATCCCGAGTTCGCCGACCGGACCTACATCGAGCCGGTCACGCCGGACATCGTCGAGAAGATCATCGCCCGCGAGCGGCCCGATGCCGTCCTGCCCACCATGGGCGGCCAGACCGCGCTCAACGTCGCCATGGCCCTCCACGAGCGCGGGGTCCTCGAGCGACTCGGCGCCCAGCTCATCGGCGCCAACGCCCGCGCCATCAAGGTGGCCGAGGACCGCAAGCTCTTCGGCGAGGCGATGGAGCGCATCGGGCTCAAGTGCCCCCAGGGGCGCATCGCGACGAGCTGGTCCGAGGCACAGGCGATCGCGGACTTCACCGGCTATCCGGCCATCATCCGTCCCGCCTTCACCCTCGGCGGCTCGGGCGGCGGCATCGCCTACACGGCCGACGAGTACGAACGGATCGTCACGCGCGGCCTCGCCGAGTCTCCGATCTCGCAGGTGCTCATCGAGCGGTCGCTGCTCGGCTGGAAGGAGTACGAGCTCGAGGTCATGCGCGACTCGGCCGACAACGTCGTCATCGTCTGCTCGATCGAGAACCTCGACCCGATGGGGGTCCACACCGGGGACTCGATCACCGTCGCCCCCGCCATGACGCTCACCGACCGCGAGTACCAGGTGATGCGCGACGCCGCCGTGGCCATCATCCGCGAGATCGGCGTGGAGGCCGGCGGCTGCAACATCCAGTTCGCGGTCAACCCGGCCGACGGCGAGCTCATCGTCATCGAGATGAATCCGCGCGTCTCGCGCTCCTCGGCGCTCGCCTCGAAGGCGACCGGCTTCCCGATCGCCAAGTTCGGGGCCAAGCTCGCGGTGGGGTACCGGCTCGACGAGATCAAGAACGACATCACGAAGACCACGCCGGCGAGCTTCGAGCCGGTGCTCGACTACGTCGTCGTCAAGGTCCCCCGCTTCGCGTTCGAGAAGTTCCCGCAGGCCGACCCGGGGCTCACCACGCAGATGAAGTCCGTCGGCGAGTCCATGGCGATCGGCCGCACCTTCAAGGAGGCCTTCCAGAAGGGGCTCCGCGCCCTCGAGACCGGCCGCCCCGGCTGGACCGTCGGCACCACGCCGGCCGACGACCGGCTGGCCGACGACACCCTCGAGACGCTGCGGGCCGCCATCGGTCGCCCGACGCCCGAGCGCATCTATCAGGTCAAGCGGGCGATGCTCGCGGGCATCTCCCTCGCGGAGATCCACCAGCGCACCGGCATCGACCCGTGGTTCCTCGCGCAGCTCCACGAGCTCGTTGACGCCGAGCGCGCCTACGCGGCGCTGCCGGCGCCCGGCGCCGGCGACCTCCGGCGGATGAAGCGCCTCGGCTTCAGCGACCGCCAACTGGCGGCCCTGCGCGGCGAGGCCGAGGACGCGGTGCGAGAGCGGCGGTGGGCGCTCGGCGTTCGCCCGAGCTACAAGATGGTGGACACCTGCGCCGGCGAGTTCCCCTCGAGCACGCCCTACCTCTACGGCAACTACGACGCCGAGAGCGAGGCGCCGCGCACCGGCCGCAAGAGCGTGATCATCCTCGGCTCCGGCCCCAACCGCATCGGCCAGGGGGTGGAGTTCGACTACTGCTGCGTGCGCGCCGTGCTGGCGCTGCGCGAGCGCGGGTACGAGGCGATCATGATCAACTCGAACCCCGAGACCGTCTCCACCGACTACGATACCTCCGACAAGCTGTACTTCGAGCCGCTCACGCTCGAGGACGTCCTCGAGGTCGTCCATCGCGAGCGACCCCTCGGCGTCGTCGTGCAGCTGGGCGGCCAGACGCCGCTGAAGCTCACGCGCGGCCTCGAGGCCGCGGGGGTGCCGATCCTCGGCACGAGCCCGGACGCGATCGACGTCGCCGAGGACCGCGAGCGGTTCGAGGCGATCGCGCGCGAACTCGGCATCGCCCAGCCCCCCAACGGACTGGCGCGCAGCCAGGCCGAGGCGGCGGCGATCGCCGCGCGGATCGGCTACCCGGTGCTGGTGCGCCCGTCGTACGTGCTGGGCGGTCGCGCGATGGAGATCGTCCACGACGCGCGCGCCCTCGAGGACTACTTCGCCCGTGCGGTCGTCGTCAGCGAGGACCGCCCCGTGCTCGTGGACCGCTTCCTGAGCGACGCCACCGAGGTGGACGTTGACGCCGTCGCCGACGGCACGGACGTCGTCATCGGCGGCATCATGCAGCACATCGAGGAAGCCGGCGTGCACTCGGGTGATTCCGCCTGCGTGCTGCCCCCGTGGTCGCTCGGCGAGGCCGAGCTGGCGGCGATCCGTGGTCACACCGTGGCGCTCGCGCGGGCGCTGGGGGTGCGCGGCCTGATGAACGTGCAGTTCGCCGTCAAGGACGGCACCGTGTACGTGCTGGAGGTGAACCCGCGCGCCAGCCGCACGATCCCGTTCGTCTCGAAGGCGATCGGCGTCCCGCTCGCAAGCATCGCGGCGCGGGTGATGGTCGGCGAGACGCTCGCCGCGATGGGGGTGACGCACGAGGTCGTGCCGCCCTACGCGAGCGTGAAGGAGGCGGTGTTCCCCTTCAACAAGTTCCGCGAGTTCGACCCGGTGCTCGGCCCCGAGATGCGCTCGACGGGCGAGGTCATGGGCATCGACCGCACGGTGCCGTTGGCCTATCTCAAGGCGCAGCAGGCGGCGAGCAACCCGCTGCCGACGGGCGGCACGGTGCTCTTCAAGCTGAGCAACCGGGACAAGGAACCGGCGGTGCCGGTGGCACGCCGCTTCGCCGAGCTCGGCTTCACCCTCGCCGCGACGCGGAACACGGCGGCGGCCCTGCGGGCCCACGGGCTGGCCGTGCAGGGGGTGCTGAAGGTGGGGGAGGGGCATCCGGACTCCGTCGAGGTGATGCAGCGCGGCGAGATCGCCTTCCTGGTCAACACACCGCTCGGCGGTGCCGCGCAACGCGACGACCGCTCGATGCGGCAGGTCGCCGTGCAGCAGCGGATCCCGTACGTCACGACCGTCGCCGCCGCGGCGGCGGCCGCCGAGGCGATCGCGGGGACGCGGACGGAGGAGGTCGGCGTGATGAGCGTGCAGGAGTGGCACGCGCGGCTGGCGGGGCGGTGAGGGCGGCCGCGTGACCCTCGCCACGAGCCTGCGATGAGCGTCGATCCGACCGCCGTCGTCCACGAGTCCGCCTACGTCGATGACGGCGCGACGATCGGCGCGGGGACGCGGGTCTGGCACTTCTGCCACGTCCTGCCGGGTGCCGTGATCGGCGCGCGCTGCTCGCTTGGCCAGAATGTCGTCGTCATGAACGGGACGCGGATCGGCGACAACGTGAAGATCCAGAACAACGTCTCGATCTACGAGGGCGTCGAGCTCGGAGACGACGTGTTCTGCGGGCCGTCCATGGTCTTCACCAACGTGCTCAATCCGCGGAGCGCCGTCTCCCGGAAGACCGAATACCGCCCGACGCGTGTGGGACGCGGGGCGACGATCGGGGCGAATGCCACCGTCGTGTGCGGCCACAGCATCGGCGAGTACGCCTTCGTCGGCGCGGGGGCCGTGGTGACGCGGGACGTCCCCGCCTACGCGCTCATGACGGGCGTGCCGGCGCGGCGCACCGGCTGGATGTCGCGTCACGGGGAGAAGCTGGTGCCGCTGCCGCTCGAGGCGGATGGCGTCCGGCGCTTCCGGTGCCCGGCGACGGGCGAGCGTTACGTCCTCGACGGCGAGCGCATGGCACCCGAGGGGAGCGCGTGAGCGGGCTCGACGAGTTCCGCGTCGCCCTCCTCGGCTGCGGGCGGATTGCGCGCAACCACGTCGAGGCCATCGCCCAGGTCGAGGGTCTGCGCGTCGTGGCCGTCGCCGACATCGAGCGCGAGCGCGCCGACGCGTTGGCCCGGCTGGCGGGTGGCGTGCCGGCCTACGGCGCGCTGGCCGATATGCTCGCCGGCACCCCGTGCGACCTCGTCGTGGTGGCCACGCCGAGCGGTCTGCACCCGGCGCACGGCATCCTCGCGGCCGAGGCGGGGAAGCACGTCCTCTCCGAGAAGCCGATGGCGATCTCGCTCGAGGCGGCGGACCGGCTGATCGCCGCGTGCGACCGGGCCGGCGTGCAGCTGTTCGTCGTGAAGCAGAACCGGCTCAATCCCACCGTCCAGCTGCTGCACCGCGCCGTCGCGAAGGGTCGCTTCGGCCGCCTCTACACGGCCAATTGCACCGTGCGCTGGACCCGGCCGCAGGAGTACTACGACCAGGCGCCGTGGCGCGGCACGTGGGCGTACGATGGCGGCGCCTTCCTGAATCAGGCGAGCCACTACGTGGACCTCATGCAGTGGCTCATGGGGCCGCCGTCGAGCGTCGTGGCGGAGACGGCGACGCTCGCCCGGCGCATCGAGGCGGAGGACACCGGGGCGGCCGTCGTGCGGTTCACATCGGGGGCCCTCGGCGTCTTCGACATCACGATGCTCACCTATCCGAAGAACCTCGAGGGCTCCATCACCCTCATCGGCGAGCGCGGGACGGCGCGCATCGGCGGGACGGCCGTGAACCGCATCGAGCACTGGCAGTTCGCCGACTACGACGACGACGACCGGCTCGTTGACGCGGCGAACACGAATCCGCCCAGCGTGTACGGGTTCGGTCACGTGCCGTACTATCGCAACGTGGTCTCGGTCCTGCGCGGCGAGGCCCGGCCCGACACCGACGGGCGCGAAGGGCGGAAGTCGCTCGAGCTGGTCCTCGGCATCTACGAGGCGGCGCGCACGGGCTCGGCGGTGCGCTTTCCCCTCCCGTACGGGACCGGACATCCGGCCTGACCACCCAAGTTGTTGCGCAGCAACGGGTTGTGCAGCCCTGCGCAACCGGCGATCTTACGGGACTGCGCGCTGACCCCGACTCTCACATGCCGGTACCGCTTCTCGACCTCAAGGCCCAGCACGCCGCGATCCGCGACGACGTCGTCGCCGCGATGATGCGGGTCGTCGACGACCAGACGTTCATCCTCGGCCGACCGGTCGAGGAGCTCGAAGCCGACGTCGCCACGCTCTCGAAGACGAAGCACGCCATCGGGTGCGCCAGCGGCACCGACGCGCTGCTGCTCGCCTTGCGGGCGCTCGACATCGGGCGCGGCGACGAAGTCATCACGACCCCGTTCACCTTCTTCGCGACGGCGGGGACGATCCACAACGTCGGCGCGACGCCCGTCTTCGCCGACATCGACCCGCGGACGTTCAACCTCGATCCCGCGGCCGCCGCGGCCGCGCGCACGACGCGGTCGAAGGCCGTCGTCCCGGTGGACCTCTTCGGGCAGATGGCGCCGCTCGAGCTCGTGCGGGAAGCGGTGGGCCTCCCCGTCATCGAGGATGCCGCCCAGAGCATCGGGGCCCGGCGCCACGTGTGCGGCGAGTGGGTCATGGCCGGCCAGATCGCGACGATCGGCACGTTCTCGTTCTTCCCGTCGAAGAACCTCGGCGGCTACGGCGACGGCGGCATGATGGTCACCAACGACGACGCGCTCGCCGAGCGGCTGCGCCGGCTCCGGGTGCACGGCGGGGCCAAGCAGTACTTCCACGACGAGGTCGGCTACAACTCGCGCCTCGACACGCTGCAGGCCGCGGTGCTGCACGCCAAGCTGCCGCACCTCGCGGGCTGGAGCGCGGCCCGGCGCCGCAACGCGGCGCACTACGACGCCGGCTTCGCCGACGTCCCCGAGGTCGCGACGCCGGTCGTCCTCCCCGAGAGCGAGAGCATCTACAACCAGTACACGATCCGCGTCCCGCGACGGGATGCCCTGCAGGCCCACCTCAAGGCGCGGGGCATCGGCTCGAACGTGTACTACCCGCTGCCCATGCACCTGCAGCCGTGCTTCGCGTACCTCGGCTGCAAGGAAGGGCAGTTCCCCGAGGCGGAGCGCGCCGCGCAGGAGGTTCTCTCCCTGCCCGTGTACCCGGAGCTCACCACGGCGCAGCTCGACGAAGTCATCGCCGCCGTGCGCGGCTTCTACGGGCGCTGATGCGCCACCACCCCATGAGCGAATTCAAGGAGCGGCTCCTCGCGAGGATCCACGACCGGTCCGCCGTCGTCGGCATCGTCGGCCTCGGTTACGTCGGGCTGCCGCTGGCGATGGAGTTCGCCGAGGCCGGCTTCACGGTGGTCGGCTACGACCTGAGCCAGCGGGTCGTGGACCTGCTGGCACGCGGCGAGTCGCACATCCAGGACGTGCCCGCCACGCAGGTCGCGGCGCACGTGAGCGCCGGGCGCTTCCGGCCGACGACCGACGAGGGGGCCCTGTCGGGGTGCGACGCGATCTCGATCGCGGTGCCGACGCCGCTCGCCAAGACCCGCGACCCGGACCTCTCGTACGTCGTGGCCTCCGCCGAGGCGATCGGCCGTCGCGTCAAGGCCGGGGCGCTCGTCGTGCTCGAGAGCACCACGTACCCGGGCACCACGCGCGAGCTGCTCCTGCCCGCACTCGAGGGACGGGGCCTGACACCGGGCGAGGACGTCTTCGTCGCCTTCAGCCCGGAGCGCGTGGACCCCGGCAACCCGACCTGGCACACCAAGAACACGCCCAAGGTGGTCGGGGGGCTCACCGCGGCGTGCGGCGACGTGGCCTCGGCGCTCTATGCGGCCTGCATTGACACCGTCGTCCCCGTCTCGAGCCCGGAGGCCGCCGAACTGGTCAAGCTGCTCGAAAACACCTTCCGCTCGATCAACATCGGCCTCGCCAACGAAATGGCGATCGTCTGCGACCGCCTTGGCGTGGACGTGTGGGAGGTCATCGACGCCGCGGCGACCAAGCCGTTCGGCTTCATGAAGTTCACGCCGGGCCCCGGGATCGGCGGGCACTGCATCCCGCTCGACCCGCACTACCTCGCGTGGAAGATGCGGACGCTCAACTACCGGACGCGCTTCATCGACGTCGCCAGCGAGATCAACTCCGAGATGCCGGAGTTCGTCGTCCGCAAGGTGAGCCGCGCGCTCAACGAGGAGCGGAAGGCCGTCAACGGCAGCCGCATCCTCGTGCTGGGCGTGGCCTACAAGCGGGACATCGACGACGTGCGCGAGAGCCCGGCGCTCGACATCATCCGGCTGCTCGCCGAGCGCGGGGCGCAGGTCACCTATCACGATCCCCACGTGCCGTCGTTCCGGGAGGACGGTCACGTCCTCGCGTCGGTGCCACTCACCGCCGACGCGCTCCGCGCGACGGACGCCGTCGTGGTGGTCACCGACCACAAGGCGGTGGACTACGGGCTGGTGGCGGACGAGGCCTCGCTCGTGATCGACGCCCGCAACGTCTTCGGCCGCATCCCCCCGGGCCGCGCCCGGATCGTGCCGCTGTCCGGCGGCCTCCTCAACCCGCAGACCGGCGCCCACGCCTTCACGGCGTAGCGCCCGGGGACCGCCATGCACATCACCGTGGTCGGCTCCGGCTACGTGGGGCTCGTGCTCGGCGCCTGCCTCGCCGAGACCGGCAACGACGTCACCTGTCTCGACGTGGACGCGCGCAAGATCGAGGGACTCCGGCGGAACGTCCTGCCGATCTACGAGCCGGGGCTCGACGCCCTCGTCGCGCGCAACCAGGCCGAGGGGCGTCTCACCTTCACCACCGACGCCGCCGCCGCGATCGGCTCGGCGGAGGTCTGCTTCATCGCGGTCGGCACGCCGCAGGACGAGGACGGCTCGGCCGACCTGACCTACGTGCTGGCGGTGGCCGAGGCCATCGGCCGGCACATGCAGCGTGAACTCGTGGTCGTCACCAAGAGCACCGTCCCGGTGGGCACCGCCGCGAAGGTCGAGGCGAAGATCCGCGAGTTCACCGACCGGCCGTTCCACATGTGCTCGAACCCGGAGTTCCTGAAGGAAGGGGCGGCCGTGGACGACTTCATGAAGCCCGACCGCGTGGTCGTGGGCGTCGCGACCGATGTCGCACGGCAGGTCATGGGCGACCTGTACGCGCCGTTCGTGCGCACCGGCCGGCCCGTGATCTTCATGGACATCCCGTCGGCGGAGATGACCAAGTACGCGGCCAACGCGATGCTGGCGACGCGCATCTCGTTCATGAACGAGGTCGCGATGCTGTGCGAGAAGACCGGCGCCGACGTTGACCTCGTGCGCAAGGGCATCGGGTCGGACGCACGCATCGGGCCGAGCTTCCTCTTTCCCGGACCGGGCTACGGCGGGTCGTGCTTCCCCAAGGACGTACAGGCGCTGGTGCGGACGGGGGAGGAATACGGAGCCGAGCTCTCGGTCGTCCGCGCGGTCCACGCGGCCAACGAGCGGCAGAAGCACGTGCTGGGGGCCAAGGTCGCGCGGGCGCTGGGTGGGCGCGTGCAGGGGGCGCGGATCGCGGTCTGGGGGCTGGCCTTCAAGCCCAACACCGACGACATGCGCGAAGCGCCGGCGCTGGTGCTGATCGAGGAGCTGCTGGCCGGTGGCGCGACGGTCGCCGTGCACGATCCGGTGGCGATGCACGAGGCCCAGCGACGCCTCGGGACGCGCGTGACCTTCGCGCCCAACGCCTTCGCCGCCCTCGACGGCGCCGACGCGCTCGTGGTCGTGACGGACTGGAACGAGTACCGGCATCCGGACTTCGCTCGGATCAAGGCGGCGCTCAAGCGGCCGATCGTCGTTGACGGCCGCAACCTCTACGACCCGGCGAAGATGCGGACGCTGGGCTTCACCTACGACTCGATCGGGCGGGGGCGCTGATGCGCGTGCTCGTGACCGGCGCCGCGGGATTCCTCGGCAGCCACCTCTGCGACCGCTTCCTCGCCGACGGCCACCGCGTCGTCGGGATGGACAACTTCCTCACCGGGTCGCCGGAGAACATCGCGCACCTGATGGGCAATCCCCACTTCGAGTTCCTCGAGCACAACATCTCGACGTACTCCTACGTGGCGGGCCCGCTCGACGGGGTGCTGCACTTCGCCTCGCCGGCCAGCCCGGTGGACTACCTCGAGATGCCGATCCAGACCCTCAAGGTGGGATCCCTCGGCACCCACAACGCGCTCGGCATCGCCAAGGCCAAGGGGGCGCGCTTCCTGCTCGCGAGTACCAGCGAGGTCTACGGCGACCCGCTCGTGCACCCGCAGCCGGAGTCCTACTGGGGGAACGTGAACCCGATCGGTCCCCGCGGGGTGTACGACGAGGCCAAGCGCTTCGCCGAGGCCATCACCATGGCCTACCACCGCTTCCACGGGGTTGACACCCGCATCGTGCGCATCTTCAACACCTACGGCCCCCGCATGCGACCCAACGACGGCCGGGTCGTCTCGAACTTCATCGTGCAGGCGCTGCGGGGGCAGCCGCTCACCGTGTACGGCGACGGATCGCAGACGCGGTCGTTCTGCTACGTGCAGGACGAGGTGGAAGGCATCTACCGCCTCTTCCACCAGGGCGACAACCTGCCGACGAACATCGGCAACCCGGGCGAGTTCACCGTGCAGCAGCTCGCCGACCTCGTCCTCGAACTGACGGGCTCGTCGAGCCCGATCGACCGCCGGCCCCTGCCCGAGGACGATCCCAAGGTGCGCCAGCCCGACCTCACCAAGGCGCGTGCGCAACTCGGCTGGGAGCCCAGGGTCCCGCTCCGCGAGGGACTCGGGCACACGATCGCCTACTTCCGCGAGGTGCTGGCGAAGCAGCCGGCCGAGGCGCGCACACTGTGAGCCGTTGCCGGCACCTCGGGGGGATCGGCGTCGCGGCCGCCGCGCTCGTCGCGACGGCCTGCGGGCCCTCCTTCCGCGTGAGCACCTATCCGACCCCCGACGCACTCTTCGGGGCCTCGCTGCTCGAGTACCAGCGGAAGAAGTGGGACAACGCCGTCGAGGGATTCCAGAAGGTCACCCTCGAACTGGGCACGCGGGACCCGCTGCTGCCGTCGGCGTACCTGTACCTGGCCCGCGCCTACAGCTACCGCGGCGAGCACCTGGTGGCGGCGAACACGTACGCGCGGATTTCCGAGTCGTTCCCCGAGGACTCGCTGGCCGACGACGCCCTGCTCGAGCAGGGGCTCGAGTACGGCAAGCTGTGGCGGAAGCCGACGCTCGACCAGCAGTACGGCGTGCTGGCGCAATCGACGTTCCGGACGCTGCTGTCGGCGTATCCCGAGTCGTCGCTCCGCCCGCGGGCGCTGGCGGAACTCGGCCGGCTCGACGAGTGGATGGCGTCGAAGGACGTCGAGATCGGGCTGCACTACAAGCGGCGCAAGGCGCCCGATTCGGCCATCATCTACTTCCGCGACGTCCTCGCGCAGTACCCGACCACCGACGCGGCCCGGCGGGCGGGGCTCGCGCTGCTCGAGGTGTACCGCTCGATCAAGTACATCGAGGACGCGTCCGAGCTCTGCACGACGCTGCGCAAGGGATGGCCCTCCGACGCCGGCGTGGGCGCGGCCTGCGCGGCCCCCGCGGCCGCCCCCGCCGTCGGCGGAACCACCCCGCCGACGGCGCCTCCGGGCGCCTGAGGCGTCCGTGCGCCTCGGGGTCTTCGGCGGATCATTCGATCCGCCCCACGTGGGACACCTGCTGCTGGCGCAGGACGCCGTCGAGCACCTCGCGCTCGACCGGCTGGTCTTCGTGCCGGCGGCCCGGCAGCCCCTGAAGCCCGGCGCCGGGGCGTCGGCGGCGCACCGACTGGCGATGGTCGGGTTGCTGGCCGGGGACGAGCCGCGGTTCGCCGTGGATCCCGTCGAAATCGAGCGCGGCGGGTTATCATTCACGGTTGACACGCTGCGCCACCTCCGGAGGCGGGACCCGGAGGCGTCGCTGCTGTTGCTGCTCGGCGCCGATGCGGCGGTGCTCCTGCCGCAGTGGCGCGAGCCGGGGGAGGTTCTGGCGCTGGCGCGCCTGGTCGTGATGACCCGGGACGACCGCACGGCGGCGACGCTGCCGGCGGAGATCCGGGCGCTCGCGATCCGGGGTGCCGGCGAGCCGCTCGCGCTGGCGGCTCGCCGGGTGGACGTCTCCTCGACGGAGATTCGCGAACGGGTCGCCGCGGGGCGGTCGGTGCGCGGGTTCGTCCCCGAGGCCGTCGCCGGCTACATCGCGGCGCACGGGTTGTACGCCGGCGCGGCGCCGGCCTCGCATGCCGCCGGGTCCGACCGGACCCGTGGCCCACACGACGACGAGTCCGACCGGACATGATCAAGGATTTGCTCAGCAAGGTCTTCGGCACGCGGCACGAGCGGGAGCTCAAGCGCATCCGGCCGATCCTCGACGCGATCGCCGCGCACGGCCAGCGGTTGCGGGGGGTGTCCGACGCCGAGGTGCAGGGCCAGACGGCGAAGTTCCGCGCGACGCTCGCGGGCCGCACGGCCGCCCTCGAGGCGCGGATCGCCGACCTCAAGGGCCGCAAGCGCCAGGCCGCCGACGCCGCCGAGCGCGAGCGGATCGACGTCGAGCTGTCCGGGGCCGACGGGCGCGGCGGCGTGGAGGGGGAGTTCCGCACGGTCGTCGCGGAGACGCTCGACGAACTGCTGCCCGAGGCGTTCGCCACGGTCCGCGAGGCCGCCCGCCGGCTGGTCGGGACGACCGTGCAGGTGACGGGCCAGCCCCTCGCGTGGGACATGGTGCACTACGAGGTGCAGCTCATCGGTGGTCTCCAGCTGCACCTCGGGCGGATCGCCGAGATGGCCACCGGCGAGGGCAAGACGCTCGTGGCCACGCTGCCGCTGTATCTCAACGCCCTGCCGGGCCGCGGCGCGCACCTGGTGACGGTCAACTCGTACCTCGCCCGCCGGGACTCGCAGTGGATGGGGCACCTCTTCCGGTGGCTCGGGCTGACGGTCGCCTGCCTCGACGACACCGAGCCGGGGACCGCCGACCGCCGCGCGGCCTACCACGCCGACATCACCTACGGCACGAACAACGAGTTCGGCTTCGACTACCTGCGCGACAACATGGTCACCGACCTCGCGCAGCGGGTGCAGCGCGCGCACGTCTTCGCGATCATCGACGAGGTGGACTCGATCCTCATCGACGAGGCCCGCACGCCGCTGATCATCAGCGGCCCCGTGGGCAACGAGGCCGATGCGCAGTACGCCGAGCACAACGCCGCCGTCGCGCGGATCGTGCGGTCGCAGACGGAGCTGGTCAACCGGCTCGTCGGCGACGGCGAGCGCGCCCTGGCGCAGGGCGACCGGGCGCGGGCCGGCCTGCTCCTCTTCACGGCGCGCCTTGGCGGCCCCAAGAACCGGCGGCTCCTCAAGGCGCTGCAGGAACAGGGGGTCAAGCAGCTCGTGCAGGCGACCGAGCTCGAGCACATCGCCGACCGCAAGCTGCCGGCGGCCAAGCAGCAGTTCCGCCACATCGAGGACGAGCTGCTGTTCGTCCTCGACGAGCGGAACCACACCGTGCACCTCACCGACCGCGGCGTGGACGCCCTGTCGCCGTCGGACCACGAGGCGTTCCTCCTGCCGGACATCGCCACTGCGATGGGCGAGCTCGAACGCGCCGTGGGCCTCTCGCCGGCCGAGCGCCTCGAGCGCCGCCGCACGATCGAGGCGGCGTACGCGCTCAAGTCGGAACGGCTCAACATCGTCCACCAGCTCCTGCGCGCGCACGCGCTGTACGAACGCGACGTCAACTACGTCGTGCAGGACGGCCAGGTGCTGATCGTGGACGAGTTCACCGGCCGCACCATGCCGGGGCGCCGCTGGAGCGAGGGGTTGCACCAGGCGGTCGAGGCCAAGGAAGGGGTGCAGGTCAAGGGCGAGACGCAGACGCTCGCCACGGTGACGATCCAGAACTTCTTCCGGATGTACGAGAAGCTCGGGGGCATGACGGGCACCGCCGAGACCGAGGAGACGGAGTTCTTCCAGATCTACGGACTCGAGGTCGCCGTCATCCCGACCAACCGGCCGATCGTCCGCGACGACCGCCAGGACCTCGTTTACCGCACGCGCAAGGAGAAGTACGACGCGATCGTCGGCGAGACCGAGCGGCTCCACAAGCTCGGCTACCCGGTGCTCGTCGGCACGACGAGCGTGGACGCGTCGGAGACGCTCTCCCGCATGTTCAAGCGCGCGGGCGTACCCCACAACGTGCTCAACGCGAAGTACCACCAGCGCGAGGCCGAGATCGTCGCGCTCGCCGGGCAGCCCGGGGCCGTCACGATCGCGACGAACATGGCCGGCCGCGGCACCGACATCAAGCTCGGCCAGGGCGTCCAGGCGTCCAAGCCGTCGGTCGTGAAGGACTGGGAAGGGAAGGACCAGCAGGTCGAGGAGTGCGGCGGGCTGCACATCATCGGCTCCGAGCGGCACGAGTCGCGGCGCATCGACCGCCAGCTGCGCGGCCGCGCCGGCCGCCAGGGCGACCCGGGCGCCTCGCAGTTCTTCCTCTCCCTCGAGGACGACCTGATGCGCCTCTTCGGGTCCGACCGCATCGCCAAGCTCATGGACCGCATGGGGGCGCAGGAAGGGGAAGTCCTCACCCACCCGCTCATCACGCGCTCGATCGAGCAGGCGCAGAAGCGCGTCGAGCTCTCGAACTTCCAGAGCCGCAAGCGGCTCCTCGAGTACGACGACGTCATGAACCAGCAGCGCGAGGTCATCTACTCGCTCCGCGCCTTCGCGCTCGACGGCGGCGAGGAGCTCAAGGGCGAGGCGCGCGGCATGGTGGACAAGGCGGTCGCCCGGCGCGTCGAGGCGCTGCTCGCCGACGTCGGCGCGGAGGCCGAGGTCGATCACGCGCTGCTCGGCCAGGAACTGCTGCAGCAGTACCTCGTCCGGGTGCCCGGCTTCGAGGGGGACGCCGTGCCGACGACCCGCGAGGGCGTGGTGGCCGTCGCGCGCGAGGCCGCGCTCGAGGCGTTCGCCCGCAAGCTCGCCGACCTCGACGCCGTGCGCGACGAGCAGGGCCACGGGTTCTCCGAGCGGCTGCTGTCGTTCGTGATGCTCGGCGTCATTGACGAGAAGTGGAAGGACCACCTGCACGACCTCGACCAGCTCCGCAACGCGATCCAGTACCGCTCCTGGGGCCAGAAGGACCCCCTGCTCGAGTACAAGCAGGAGGCCTTCACGATGTTCGAGGACCTGCTGCACGACGTCCACCACACGTTCACCGAGCGGTTCCTGCGCGCGCAGCTCGTCTTCGAGGAGCCGGCGCCGCCCCCGGCGCGACGCGGCCCGCCGCCGCCCCCGGCCGGCACGAAGTACAACGAGTTCGGGATGCTCGTGCCGGCGGACGACCCGGGCGGCGCGGCCGGGCCGCCACCCAAGGGTGACGGCAGGAAGAAGAAGGGTCGGTAGCACTCGGCGCCGGCCGGCATCGCGTCGGCCGGCCGGGGAGGTTTCGCCCCTGCCGGCAATCGTTGGCCCACGTCGGCCGCGGCCGGGGCGGCATTGTGCCGGGACCTCCAGCACGAGTCCGCCCTGATGCGCTCTGGCCCCCCGTTCGAGCCGACGTTACACATACGGGAGTTGCCCCTCCGCGACCGGCCCCGGGAGCGCCTGCGCCACCTGGGGGCGCAGGCGCTCTCGACCCCGGAGCTGCTCGCCCTGCTCATCGGATCCGGAGGCCCGGGGCAATCTGCCTTGGGGGTCGCGCACCGGGTGCACGCGTGGGCGGGCGGGTCCCTGCGCCGTCTGGCGCGCGAACCGGTGGCGGCCCTCGAGGGGGTGGACGGGATGGGCCCGGCGCGAGCCGGGGCGGTCGCGGCGGCGCTGGAACTCGGGCGCCGGTCGGCCGAGGAACATCGGGACGACGGGGTGCCGCTGCGGTCGCCCCGGGACGTGCGGGCGGCGTTCGCCGCCCGCCTGCAGGACCTGGCGGTGGAGGAGTTCCACGTGGCGATTCTCGACGCGCAGCATCGGCTCGACCGCGACATCACGGTGTCGCGGGGGGTTCTCGACGCGTCGCTCGTGCACCCGCGCGAGGTCTTCCGCGAGGCGATCGCCGAGCGGGCCGCCGCCCTGATCCTCGTGCACAACCACCCGAGCGGCGATCCGACGCCCTCGGCCGAGGACCGGCTGGTGACCGAGCAGCTCGTCGCGGCCGGTCGGTTGCTCGGCATCCCGGTCCACGATCACGTGATCATCGGCCGCGGCCGCTACGTCAGCTTCGCCGAGGCGGGGCTCCTGTGACGGGACCGGCCGGGAGACGGCGATGACCGCGATCGCCCTGTCCGACGTCATCCCGGGCTGGGAGCTGCCGCCCGAGCTGAACGACCGCCTCGACGCCGACCTGCTGGCGCGCGCCTACCGGTTCTCGGAGCGGGCGCACAGCGGGCAGGTGCGGCGGTCGGGCGAGCCCTACGTGACGCACTGCGTCGAGGTGGCGCGGATCCTCGCCGAACTGCAGCGCGACAGCGTGACGGTCGCGGGCGGGCTCATGCACGACGTCGTCGAGGACACCGCGGTGACCGTCGAGGACGTGCGGCGCGAGTTCGGCGACGAGGTCGCGCGGATCGTTGACGGCCTCACCAAGATCGGCGCCCTCACGCTGACGTCCAAGCTCGAGCGGCAGGTCGAGAACTACCGCAAGCTCCTGCTCAGCATCGCGAAGGACGCGCGGGTGATCCTCATCAAGCTCGCCGACCGGCTGCACAACATGCGGACGCTCGAGTGGATGCCCGACGAGAAACGGCGGCGGATCGCGCAGGAGACGTTCGACCTCTACGCGCCGATGGCGCACCGCTTCGGCCTCGCGCGCATCCGCTGGGAGCTGGAAGACCTCGCCTTCAAGCACCTCGAGCCGGAGGCGTACAAGGCGCTCGCGCGGAAGGTCCAGCAGAAGCGGGCCGAGCGCGAGGCGCTCATCGGGCAGCTGCGCGGGCCGCTCGAGGAGGAGCTCCGCCGCGCGCGCATCGAGGTCGTCGAGGTCTCGGGGCGCGTCAAGCACCTGTGGTCCATCCACAAGAAGATGGAGTCGCGCGAGAAGGACTACGACGAGATCTACGACCTCCTCGCGATCCGCGTGATCGTCAACACCGTCCCCGAGTGCTACCACGCCCTCGGCGTCATCCACGACGGCTGGACGCCGGTGCAGGAGCGCATCAAGGATTACATCGCGCAGCCGAAGTCCAACGGCTACCAGTCGCTCCACACCACCATCTTCGGGCCGGGCCGGCAGCTCTACGAGATCCAGATCCGCACCCGCGAGATGCACCGCACCGCCGAGTACGGCATCGCGGCGCACTGGCTCTACAAGGCGGGCGAGGGCGAGGGCCCCAACGACCTCGACCGGGCGCTGTCGTGGTTCCGCCAGGTGCTCGAGCTGCAGCTCGACGCCCGCAGCCCCGACGAGTTCCTCGAGTTCCTCAAGCTCGACCTCTACCAGGACGAGATCTTCGTCTTCACGCCGACCGGCGACGTCATCCAGCTCCCCCGGGGCGCGACGCCGATCGACTTCGCCTTCGCCGTGCACACCGAGGTCGGCTCCCACTGCCAGGGGGCCAAGGTCAACGGCAAGATCGCCCCGCTCTCCCGCGAGCTGAAGAACTCCGACACGATCGAGATCCTCACCAGCCAGCTCGCCCGCCCGAGCCGCGACTGGCTCGCGCACGTGCGCACCGGCCGCGCACGCCACAAGATCCGCCAGTGGCTCAAGCACGAGGAGCAGCGCACCGCCGCCAAGATCGGGCGCGAGATCCTCGACCGCGAGATCCGGCGGCGCCGGCTCGGCAAGGTGGACGACGCCGACCTGCTGCGCGCGGCCCGCGCACTCGGCCTCCGCGACGCGCACCACCTCATCGCCTCGGTCGGACAGGGCGATGTCGGCGTGACGCAGGCGCTCAAGCAGATCTTCCCGCACCTCGACGTGGAGGCGGAGGCCCCGGCCAAGCCGACCGTCGTCGAGCGGATCGTCGACCGGATGAAGGGGACGAGCCGGGGGATCCGCATCCAGGGGGCCGACGGGCTCATGGTGCGGTACGCCCAGTGCTGCCAGCCGGTGCCGGGCGACCAGGTGGTGGGCTACGTCACCCGCGGCCGCGGCGTCAGCATCCACCGGGGCGACTGCCCCAACGTGCTCATGCTCGCCCACGAGCCCGAGCGCCGCCTCGAGATCGACTGGCAGCAGCAGCAGGGCGAGCGCTTCACCGTGCGCCTCGTGCTCGAGGGCAACGACCGCCGGGGCCTCTACGCCGACGTCGCCTCGGCCGTCACCGGCACGGGCACCGACATCAAGGCGATGGAGCTCAAGGCCGTTGACGGGCGCGCGATCGGCGCGGTGCTCGTGGACGTCGAGCACCTGACCCACCTCGAGAAGGTCGTGAACGCGGTGCGGCGGGTGAAGGGCGTCTCGTCGGTGGCGCGCCGCGAGCGGCTGACGGACGCGGAGTAAGGGGAAGGCCCCCCGAGCAAAGCCCGAAGCCGGTGTATATTCCGGCATGCCCAAGGCCCCCTTCCGTCTCGAGGCCCCCTTCCAGCCCGCCGGCGACCAGCCCCGCGCCATCGCGGAGCTGACCGCCGGCCTCGGGCGGGGCGACCGCTTCCAGACGCTCCTCGGCGTCACCGGGTCGGGAAAGACGATGACCATGGCCAACGTCATCGCGCGCCACGGGACGCCGGCCCTCGTGCTGAGCCACAACAAGACCCTCGCCGCCCAGCTCTACGGCGAGCTCAAGTCGTTCTTCCCGTCGAACGCGGTCGAGTACTTCATCTCGTACTACGACTACTACCAGCCCGAGGCGTACGTCCCCTCGAGCGATACCTACATCGAGAAGGACGCCTCGATCAACGAGGACATCGACCGGCTGCGGCTGCGGGCGACGTCGTCGCTCATGGAGCGCGACGACGTCATCATCGTCTCCACCGTGTCGGCCATCTACGGCCTCGGCGACCCGGAGTCCTACCGCAAGTCGATGGTCACCGTCGCCAAGGGTCAGCGCGTCGCGCGCGACGAGGTGCTGCGCGGCCTCGTGCGCATCCAGTACCTGCGCAACGACGTCGCCCTCGAGCGCGGCACCTTCCGCGTCCGCGGCGACACGGTCGAGATCCTCCCGGCGTACGAGGAGCAGGCCGTGCGCATCGAGTGGTGGGGCGACGAGATCGAACGGATCACCAAGGTTGACGTCGTCACCGGCCAGGCGATCGCCGACCTTGCGAAGGCCGCGGTGTACCCCGCCAAGCACTTCATCACCGAGCGCCCGTCGCTCGAGCGCGCCGCCGGCGCGATCCGCGGCGAGCTCGCCGAGCGGCTCGCCGCCCTCCGCACCGAGGGGAAACTGCTCGAGGCCCAGCGGCTCGAGTCGCGCACGAACTTCGACCTCGAGATGATGCTCGAGATCGGCACCTGCGCCGGCATCGAGAACTACTCGCGCCACCTCGCCGGACGGAGCGCCGGCGAGCGGCCGGCGTGCCTCTTCGACTACTTCCCCGAGGACTTCCTCGTCGTCGTTGACGAGTCGCACGTCACGCTCCCGCAGATCCGCGGGATGTACAACGGCGACCGCGCCCGCAAGCTCACGCTCGTGGACTACGGCTTCCGCCTCCCGAGCGCGCTCGACAACCGTCCCCTCGTCTTCGACGAGTTCCTCGCCCTCACGCCCCGGGCCGTCTTCGTCAGCGCGACCCCGGGCGAGCTCGAGCTGCAGCTGTCCGAGGGCGTCGTCGTCGAGCAGGTCATCCGGCCCACCGGGCTCGTGGACCCCGAGATCGAGATCCGGCCCGTCCGCGGGCAGGTGGACGACCTCCTCGGCGAGATCCGCCTGCGCGAGCGCAAGGCCGAGCGCGTCCTCGTCACGACCCTCACCAAGCGCATGTCGGAGGACCTCACCGACTACCTGCAGCAGGTCGGGGTCCGCGTGCGCTACATGCACTCCGACATCGACGCGATCGAGCGGGTCGAGATCGTCCGCGGCCTGCGCCTCGGCGAGTTCGACGTCCTCGTCGGCATCAACCTCCTGCGCGAGGGGCTCGACCTCCCCGAGGTCTCGCTCGTCGCCGTCCTCGACGCCGACCAGGAGGGCTTCCTCCGCAGCGACCGGTCGCTCATCCAGACCGTCGGGCGCGCGGCCCGCAACGCGAACGGCCGCGCCATCTTCTACGCCGACCGCGTCACCGACTCGATGCGGCGCTGCCTCGAGGAGACCGCGCGCCGCCGCGAGAAGCAACTCGCCCACAACCGCGAGCACGGCATCATCCCCCGCGGGGTCGAGAAGAGCGTTGACCAGATCCGCATCATCACGCGCGTCGCCGATGCGCGCGAGAAGGAGGCGGCCGGCGCCGGCACCGTCGGTCGGCGACTCGTCGGGGGCGACGCGCCGGCGCTGGCTGCGCAGGTCGCCGAACTCGAGGCGCAGATGAAGCAGGCCGCCAAGGACCTCGACTTCGAGGCCGCCGCCCGCCTCCGCGACGAGATCTTCGAGCTCAAGGCCGCGAGCGACCCCCTCCGCGCCCCCCAACCGGTCGCGGCGGGCGCCGCCGGACGCGGTGGCGCCCGTCGGCGCGCGCGGGGCCGATGAGCGATCGCATCGCCCCCGCCCCCGGCGGCGCCGGCGGGCTCGCGGCGGGACGGGCCCGGCTCACCCGCGAGGCCCTCGCGGCCTGGGGCGAGGCCGCGGGCCGGGCCCTCGCCGGCACCGGGCGCGTCGTGCTCCTCTCCGGCGACCTCGGGGCGGGGAAGACGACCCTCGCCCAGGCGATCGTGCGCGGACTCGGCGTCGTCGAGCCGGTGACGAGTCCGACCTTCACCCTCGTGCACGAGTACGACGCCCCGCTCGGGCGCGTCCGCCACCTCGACCTCTACCGCCTGCACCGTCCGACGGACCTCGATGCGCTCGGCTGGGACGAACTCGTGGCCGGCGACGCCGTCACGCTGGTCGAGTGGCCGGAGCGCGCCGCCGGCCGCTGGCCGGCGGGGGCGTGGCACCTGACCCTCGCTGCCCCCCCGGACGATCCCGGGGCGCGCGACCTCGACCTCGAGGTCCTTCCGTGATGGCGACGCTCGTGCTCGACGCCTCGGGGCCGCGGGCCTCCGTGGCCTGCCTGCGTGACGGCCGGTGCTTCGCCGACGGAGCGGCCGGCATGCGCCAGCGCGACCGTGAGGCGCTGCTGCCGCTGGTCCTCGACGTCCTCGCCCGCGCGGAGGTCGCCCTGCCGACCCTGCACCGGGTGGTCGTCGGCGATGGCCCCGGCGCGTTCACGTCGCTGCGCATCGCCGCCGCGACGGCCAAGGGGCTCGTGCACGGCACCGGCATCGCGCTCGCCGTCGTCCCGTCGCTCGTGCTCCTCGCGGCATCCGCCACCGATGCGGGCGACCGGCGGCTCGCCGTCAGCGACGCCCTCCGCGGCGAACGCTTCGTGCAGCCCGTGGCGCTCGGGCCGGCGGGATGGGCACCCCTGACCGACGTGACCATCGTGCCATCGGCGGCGGTCCCCGACTGGGCCGCGCGGTGGCAGGCCACCGTCGTGGGGCCAGCCGAAGCGCCGGCGACGGAGCCCGCGGCCGCCGCGTTGCTGCGGGTGGACCCGGCGGTGGTGCGGCCGGTCTCCTTGGCGGACTGGGAGCCGCGCTACGGCCGGCTCGCCGAGGCGCAGGTGAAATGGGAAGCCGCGGCCGGACACCCCCTCCCGACGTCCGTCGGAACGCTGCACGTGGGGACGACGGCGCCTTGACGGCCGACGCCCCGCAGATCCGCCCCGCCACCGCCGACGACCTCGAGGCCATTCACGCCATCGAGCGGGCGTCGTTCGGCGATCCCTGGTCGCGCGCCGCCTTCGCGCAGGCGCTGCGGGCACCGGAAGTGACGATGGCCGTCGCCGCGCCCGTCCCGGGACCCGCGCCGGCTCTGCCGCCGGCCCTGCCGTCGGCCCTGCCGTCGGCCCTGCCGCCGGCCCTGCCGTCGGCCCTGCCGCCGGCCCTGCCGTCGGCCCTGCCGTCGGCCCTGCTCGGATTCGTGGCGCTCCGGACCATGGCCGACGAAGGGGAGATCCTCAACGTGGCGGTCGCACCGGCCGCACGACGGAGCGGGGTGGGGCGTGCCCTCGTCCGCCACGCCCTCGCGTCGGCCGCCGCGGCCGGTGCCTTCTCGGTGTTCCTCGAGGTGCGTCCCTCCAACGCGGCGGCCCTCACCCTCTACCGGAGCTTCGGCTTCGTGGAGGTCGGGCGGCGGCATCGCTATTATCGGGCACCGGTCGAGGATGCCCTCGTCCTGCGGCGCGGTCCGGCCGTGCGACCCCTGCAACCGTAGGATCCCATCAGCGGCTTCCGGCCCACGGCGCCGGACCGCCGCCCCCCATCGTTCGCGCGTCCCCAGCCACGACATCAGGAGGCAACATGAGCCGGAGTTTGAACAAGGTGCTGTTGATCGGAAACCTCGGGAAGGACCCCGAAATCCGCGCCACGAGCGGCGGCCAGCGGGTGGCCGAGTTCTCCCTCGCCACGTCGCGGTCGTGGAACGACGCGTCGGGCACCCGTCAGGAGAAGACGGAGTGGCATCGCTGCGTAGTCTGGAGCCGCGGCGCCCAGTCGGGCGGGCTCGTCGACGTCGTCGAGCGGTACCTCAAGAAGGGCGACAAGGTTTACGTCGAGGGGGCGATCGAATACCGCCAGTGGCAGGACAAGGAAGGCCAGACCCGCTACGCGACCGACATCAAGGTCAGCGACCTCGTGATGCTCGGCGGCGGTCGCGGCGGCGACGAGGGCGGGGCCGCGCCCGCCCGTCGGGCCGCCTCGCCGGCGGCCGCCAAGGCCTCCGCGAAGCCGGCGGGAGAGGACTTCGAGGACTTCCCCGGCGGCGAGGCCGCCGACGACGACCTCCCCTTCTGAGCGCTGCCCGGCACGCCCCGGCCGGTTCCCGAGCGGGAGCCGGCCGGCGCGTTGCCCCGCTCGGTACTCGCTCGTCCTCTGACCGGAGTGTCTCGGTCGCCCGCGGCGTGATTGCGTCGGGTGGAGACCGGGCGTCACGTTGCGGTGCCCGATGCGATCCCATTTCATGAACGTCCCCTCCTGGAGCTCCGCCCGGCGACTGGGCCTGGTCGCCGTCCTGGCGGTCATGGTCACCAGCCCCGCCATCGGTTCGACACAGGTCGCCGCTCCGACCGCGGCGGAGGCCAGCTCCCGCACGCACACCGTGCGCCCCGGCGACACGCTGTGGGACCTCGCCCGCCAGTACCTCGGCGACCCCTTCCAGTGGCCGCAGATCTTCCGGCTCAACCCGGAGGTGATCGAAGACCCGCACTGGATCTACCCCGGCGAGGTGCTGCAGCTGCCAGGCTCGGCGTCGGCGGACGTGGCGGCCGCTCCGGCGGCCGCCCCTGCGGCCGCCCCTGCGACCGCCCCTGCCGCCGCCCCTGCGGCGGAGCCGGAGCAGCCCGCTGCCGTCGCCGCCGCGCCGGCCGTGGGACAACAGGTCCAGATCGGGGCGGAATCCCCCACGATCTTCGCGTCGTCGGCGGTTCGGCAGTCCTCGGCCCCCCGGGGGAACAACGTCGCGGTGGTTCGCGGGCCGGTGGTGCGCCGAGGCGAGTACGAGTCCGCCCCCTTCCTCTCGCGCGGGGCGCCCACGGGCACCGGGCGGCTCCTGCAGGCCGTGGACGTGAACAGCATGCTCTCCCGGGCCACGATGGGCGTGCGGCGCTTCCAGCTTCGGGAGCGCGTAGCGATCCAGCCGCCGGCCGGCCGGTCCGCGGCGGTGGGGGACCTCTACGTCGCCGTCCGCATGGGCGGCAAACTCGACGGCCGCGACATCGTCGTGCCGACGGCCATCGTGCGCGTGGACGAGACGATCGCGGGCCGCGCACCCGTCGTGTCGCTGATCCGCGAGTTCGAATCGGTGACCCCGGAGCATCGCCTCGTGCCGTATGCCGCGTGGATCGCCGATTCCCTTCGGGCGGTGCCGGTCTCCAACGGGCGCACGACGCGGGTCCTCGGTGTCTTCGGCGATGAACTGGCCCCCTCGCTGCAGAACTTCGTCTTCTTCCCGCTCGGGACGCGCGACGGGGTCAAGCCGGGTGATCAGCTGCAGATCTACCGCGAGGCCCGGCGCGATGGCGATGCCACCATCCCCGAGATCGAACTCGCCGTCGTCACCCTCGTCCGCGTCACCGACCACGGGGCCACCGCCGTCGTGATCACGCAGAGCTCTTCGCGCTTCGAGGCCGGGACGGCCGCTCGGATCATCGCCCGCATGCCCTGAGCCGGTCCGTCGCCTAGATTCCTCTGGAAGGGCGCCGGGCGTTCGACGGCGCTCTTCTTCGCACGTTGTGTTGCCTCCTTTCGCGTACCACGAGGACGTCCCGTCGTGAATCCGTTCCGTGTGCTCGTCACGGGTGGTGCCGGCTTCATCGGTTCCCACGTCGCCGACCATTTCCTGGCCGAAGGCGCCCAGGTCACCGTCCTCGACGACCTCTCGTCGGGCAAGCGCGAGCAGGTCCCGGCCACGGCGGCGTTCGTGCAAGCCGGGGTCGCATCGCCGGAGGCGGCACAGGTGGTGCGCGACGGGCGCTTCGACGTCATCTGCCACCTCGCTGCGCAGATCGACGTGCGTCGGAGCGTCAGCGACCCGATGTTCGACGCGACCCAGAACGTCCTCGGGTCGCTCAACCTGATCGAGGCCATGCGGGCCTCCGGACACCCCTCCCGGTTCATCTTCACCTCGACGGGCGGCGCCACCTACGGCGACCTCGCCCCGGTGCCGTCCCCGGAGTCGGTGGCGAAGAACCCGGAGTCGCCCTACGGCACGTCCAAGCTCGCCGTCGAGTTCTACCTCGGCTACTACGGCCGCGTGCACGGCGTCGAGTACGTCACGCTGCGGTACGCCAACGTTTACGGCCCGCGTCAGGACCCGCACGGCGAGGCGGGCGTCGTGGCGATCTTCTGCGGCAAGCTGCTCGACGGCCAACCGCTGAAGGTGTTCGGGGACGGGACCCAGACGCGCGACTACGTGTACGTCGGCGACGTGGCCCGTGCGAACGTCCTCGCCTCGAAAATCTCCATGCCCCCGGCCGGCGGGCTCGATGCCCGCGCCTTCAACATCGCCACCGGCCGCGAGACGAGCGTCCTCGAACTCGCCGAGACGCTCATGACGGCCGCCGGCCGTCGGCAGCCGATCGTCCACGCGCCGGCGCGGGCCGGCGAGCAGAAGCGCTCGTGCCTCGTCATCGACCGGGCCGCGGCGGAACTGGGCTGGGTGCCGCGGGTCTCGCTCGCCGACGGCCTGGGCGAGACGTTCGCGTGGTTCGGTGCCCGCCACGACGGCGGCGGACGGTGATGACGCCGCTCGCCGCGTGGGCGTCGGTCCAGGTCGGGCGCGCGGTCCCGTCGAGCGCGCTCGACATGGTCGTCGGCGCCTCGATGATCGAGCAGGTCGTGCTGGCAGGCCTCGCGGTGCTGTCGCTGCTGAGCTGGGGGATCATGCTCGCCAAGTGGCGGGAGTTCGCGTCGGTGCAGCGGGCCGGCGCGCCGTTCGTGGCCGAGTTCGCGATCGCCGCGCGCTTCGACGAGGCGGCGCAGGCCGCGCGACGGTCACAGCCGAGCCCGTGGACGCGCGTCGTCCAGCGCGCGGCCGAGTACCTGACCTCCGCGCGCGCCGCCAATCAGGCGCGCGTCGGGGACGTCACGCTGTCGGCCACGCAGGTCGAGGCGCTCAAGCTGCTCCTCGAGGCCGAGACGGCCGCCGAGCGCGACCGGCTGGCGGCGTTCATCCCGTGGCTCGCGTCCATCGGCTCGGTGTCGCCGTTGCTCGGCCTCCTCGGCACGGTCCTCGGCGTCATTGACGCCTTCCTGGGGATCGCCACGAGCGGGTCCGGCAACCTCGCGGCGGTCGCGCCCGGCATCGCCACCGCGCTCATCGCCACGGCCGCCGCCCTCACCGTCGCGATCCCCGCGGCGTTCGGCTACAACCTGTTCGCCAGCCGCCTGACGCGGCTCGAGAGTGCGCTCGACGGCTTCGGGTCGGAGCTCATCGCGCTCATGGCCCGCGAGGGGCGGCTGTAGGTGCGTCGCCGCCGGGCCGAACGTACCCCGCTCAATGCGGAGATCAACGTCGTCAGTCTCATCGACGTGATGATGCTGCTGATGGTCATCTTCATGATCACCGCGCCGATGATGCAGGGGGGCGTGGACGTGGCGCTGCCGAAGGCGGAGGCGCGTCCGCTGGAGCCCAAGGGCGGGCTGGCGGTGACGGTGACGAAGGCCGGTGCGATCTACGTGGACGACGCGCAGCTCACGCTCGCCGAGTTCCGGGCCTCCTTCAAGGCCCTCGCCGCCGGCCGTGGGAAGGACGGCGTCTTCCTCCGCGCCGACGCGGGAGTTCCCTACGGCGTCGTGGTGCAGGTGCTCGCCACGATCCGCGCCGCCGGGGTGGAGGATGTGGGGCTCGTCGCGGAGCCGACGGGGCGGCCGTGAGCGCGGCGTCCACCCTGTCGGCACCGGCCGGTCGCGGGTCGCTTCGCGCCGGCCTCGCGGGGTCGGCTCTGGTGCACGCGGCGGTGCTCGCGTGCCTGTTGGCCACCCGCGGCACCACCCCTGCGGCGCTGCCGCCCGTCTATCGCGTCGAGCTGCTCGGGGCGCCGGCCGGACCGGCACCGGCGAGCGTCGCCCCCCTCGCGACGGACGCCGCCGCCGAGACCCCGGCTGCCGCGACGGCGCCGCGCGCCAGCCCGATGCCGCCCGCCCGGGCGAAGCCCGTGGCGAAGCCCGTGGCGAAGCCCGCAGCGAAGCCCGTAGCGAAGCCCGAGGCGAAGCCCGCAGCGAAGCCCGCGGCGAAGCCCGCCCCTGCCGTGCCGGCCACGCCGGGATCGCGGGCGATCCCGCCGCGCGCCGCGCCACCGGCCGCGACCGCGCCACCGGCAGCCACCCCGCCCGGTGCGGTCGCGACCAGCGTTGGCGGGGGCACGGGCAGCGACGTGGCGACGGTGCGCACCGAGGGGATCGCCTTTCCATTCCCCGGGTACCTGCAGAACATCGTGCGCCAGGTAGCAGCGCGGTTCCGACCGCGCAACCCGTCGGCGCCGCTCAAGGCCGACGTGGCCTTCCTCATTCATCGGGACGGATCGGTGTCGAACGTGCGGTTCGTGACGCGCTCGGGGTCCTACGCCTTCGACCTCGAGGCGCAGGGGGCGATCGAAGCGGCAGCGGTGGCGCGCGCCTTCGGCGCGCTGCCGTCGGGCTTCGCGGACGACGTGCTCCCGGTGACGTTCGCCTTCGACCCGCGGGTGGTCCGGTGAGGCCGCGAGGGCGGTGGAGGCTGGCGGTGGCCACCGTCGCACTGTCGGCCGCGTCGGCCGCGCCGGCCGCGTCGGCCGCGGCGCAGACGCCGCCGGCCGGCGTGCGCATCGGCCTGACCTACGAGGCCGGCGTGCGTCCGGGCGTCTTCGTGCTCCCGATCCGCGCGGCCGCCGGCGACTCGATCCGCGCGATCGTGCAACGCGACCTGGACTTCGGCGATCGCCTCACCGTCATCGGCGGGGACGGACCGGCGGCGGCCGGCCCCGCTGGTCGTCCTGCGCAGCTCAACTACGCCCTCCACGCCGCCCTCGGCGCGGCGGCGCTGGTCGAACTGGTGCCCTCGCCGCGGGGCTGGCGCCTGACGCTGCACGACGTCGCACGCAAGCAGGCGATTGACACCCGTGAGGTGGCGTTGCCGGCTCCCGCCTTTGGCGAGGGCTGGCGTCAGGCGGTGCACCGGATGAGCGACGACATCGAGGAGGTGCTCACCGGCACGCGGGGGGCTGCGGCGACGCGCGTCCTGTTCGTGCGGGGCCGGCGTATCTGGCGCGTGGACAGTGACGGCGCGAACGCGCAGCCCGTCTCCGAGGCGGGCGCGCTCTCGCCGGCCTGGCATCCGAGCGGCACGCGCTTCGCCTTCAGCCAGTTCGGCGAGGCCGGCACGCGCATCATGGTGCAGGAGTGGGGCGGTGTCGCGCGCCCCCTCCCCGGCACCGGACGGGGGCTGCACATCACCCCCGCGTTCTCGCCGGACGGCCGCACGATCGTCTGGGCGGCTGGCGAGGGCAACGGCACCGACCTCGTCGCGCGCGACGAGGGCGAGTCCGGGGCCCGGCCCGTCACCGTCGGTCGCGGGGCCGACAACGTCTCGCCCACGTTCTCGCCCGACGGGCGGCGCGTCGCCTTCACGTCGGGCCGGTCGGGACACCCGGAGGTGTATATTGCCGATGCCGACGGGACGAACGCCGAGCTGCTCACGTCGTTCTCCTTCGGGGATCGTGCGTACCGGTCGAATCCCTCGTGGTCGCCCGACGGGCGCGCGGTCGCCTACCAGTCGCAGCTCGAGGGCCGCTTCCAGGTGATGACGATTGCGCTGCGCGATCGCGCGACGAAGCAGCTGACCAGCGACGGCGAGAACGAGGACCCGTCGTGGGCGCCCGATGGTCGCCATCTGGTCTTCGTTTCGACGCGCGGGGGGCGCCGCGACCTCTGGGTGCTCGACGCCGAGTCGGGGCGTAGCCGGCAGCTCACCTCCGGCGGCGACGCCCGCATGCCCGCCTGGGGTCCTCGCCAGTAGGGCATCTCCGTCACCTCTCCCGCCGTCCTTCCCGACATGCCGAACTCCCTGCGCCGTTCGCTCGCGCTCATGATCGCGCCGGTCCTCGTCGTCGCCTGCCGTCCGCAGCGCCCCCCCGAGCCCGAGCCGCAGCCGACGCCGGTCGCCGCATCCGACACGGCCGCCGAGCGGGCCAGGCGGGAAGCCGCCGATCGGGCCGCCCGCGAGGCCGCGGCGGCCAAGGCCCGGGCCGACTCGGTCGCGATCGCCAACGCCGCGGCCGGTGCCCTCGCCGGCGCCGCAGCGCGGACCATGACGCCCGCCTCGGCGGGCGACACGGAGATACGGGCGCTGCTCACCGCCCCGGTGTTCTTCGACTACGACGCGGCGGAGATCCGCGACGACGCGCGCGCCGTGCTCGAGGCCAAGCTGTCCGTGCTGGCGGCGAACCCCGCCGTGCGCCTCCGCATCACCGGCCACACCGACGACCGCGGCGCCGAGGAGTACAACCTCGCCCTCGGCCAGCGCCGCGCCGCCGCCCTGCAGCGGTGGTTGGTCCAGCGCGGCGTCGCGGCCGACCGCTTCGTCATCGTGAGCTACGGCGAGGAGGGGGCGACCTGCACCGCGGCCGACGAGACCTGCTGGGTGAAGAACCGTCGGGCGGAATTCGAGATCACGAGCGCGCCCGCCTCGCTGGTGGCACCGAAGTGAGTGCCGGCCCCCGCCGCGGTCGGCGCGCCGCGCTGCTCGTCCTCGTTCCCGCCTGCGCGGGCTGCCTCGCGACGCGGGACGACCTGCGCGTGCTGCAGGCCGACATCGCGGTCGTGCGGGCCGAGCAGGCGAAGGTCGATTCGGCGCGCGCCCGCCAGGTGGGGGACGTGCTGGCCGCCGTGCGGGCCTCGCAGGATTCGCTGCGCGCCCTTGGCACACGGGTGGCGCGCTGGCAGGGCGACCAGAAGGAGGACCTCTACGCCATCCAGCAGCAGCTCATCACCATCCAGGAGCTGACGGGGCTGAGCCAGCGGCGACTCCTGGAGCTGCGGGCCAACCTCGAGGAGCGGGCGCAGGAGCCGGGGGCTCCGGCGGTGCCCTCGCCGAGTGGCGGGGGCGTCGCGCCGCCCGCGGGCGGCGGGGCGGCGGCTCCGACGGTCGGTGCCATCCCGTCGGTCGCCCCGCCCGGCGCTCCCGGGCCGAACCAGCTGCTGCAACTGGCGCTCGACCAGTTGCGTCGCGGCAGCGCCGGCTCGGCGCGCGCGGGCTTCCAGGACCTCGTGACGCAGTACCCGTCGTCGGACGTCGCGCCGCTGGCGCAGTTCTACGTGGCCGAGTCGTACGCGCAGGAAGGGAAGGGCGCGTCGGCCGACTCGGTGTACCGGCTGGTCGTCGCGCGGTATCCGACCTCCGAGAAGGCGGCCACCGCCCTCTACAAGCACGGGCTGCACCTGCAGGCCAGCGGGCGCAAGCCCGAGGCGCGGGCCGTGTTCGCGGACGTCGTCAAGCGCTTCCCCCGCTCCGACGAGGCCGTACTCGCCGGCGCGCGGCTCAAGGACGCCCCCTGAGCGATGGCCAGCGGGCAGTCCCCCGCGGAGATGCCGTTCCTCGATCACCTCGAGGAACTGCGCTGGCGCATCGTGTGGTGCCTCGCGGCCCTCGTCGTCGGCGTGCTGCTGGGCTTCGTCGTGGTGCTGAAGTACGACTTCATCAGTCTGCTGCAGGAGCCGATCCGGCCCTTCCTGAACGGCAACAAGCTGGTGTACACGAAGCCGGGCGACACGTTCAACATCGTCCTCAACGTCTCGCTCGCGATCGGCGTCGGCCTCGCGCTCCCGATCATCGCGTGGCAGGTGTGGGCATTCCTGGCGCCGGCGCTGTTCGTCCACGAGCGGAAGGTGATCGTCCCGGTGCTCTTCGGCGCGATCTTCCTGTTCGTGGGCGGCGCGGCGATGGCGTGGTTCGTCGTGGTGCCGATGGCGCTGGGGTTCCTCACGGGCTTCCAGAGCGCGTCGCTGACGCCGATGATCACGGCCGAGGGCTACTTCGACTTCGTGACGTCGCTGGTGCTCGCGTTCGGCCTCGCCTTCGAGCTGCCGATCGTGCTGCTGGCGCTGTCGGCCTTCGGCGTGGTGAACGCCCGGCAGCTGGCCCGGGGGCGGCGGTTCGCCCTCGTCGGGAGCGTGGTGGCCGCCTCGGTGCTGACGCCGGGCGACCTGGTGACGACCACGCTCGCGATGGCGGTGCCCCTCTACCTGCTGTACGAGGTGAGCATCGCGCTCGCGTGGCTGATCGACCGACGACGCGCCGAGCGCAACCGCATCGCCGGAGCGCCGGCGTGATCCGGCCCCGGGCGCTGGCGGCCGCGCTGGCGGCCGCCCTGGCGCTCGCCCTGCCGGGTGCGGTGACGGCGCAGGCCGGGACCGACCGGCCGCGACCCGCGCAGCAGCCCGCGCGCCCGCAGCCCGCCGCACGGGGGGCAGCCGCTCCGGTCGCCCGGGACACCGCGGCGAAGGACGCGAAGGACCTGGTGCAGTGGCTGCCCACCGACTCGGTGATGGAGGCCCTGCAGCGGCGCCCGGGCTACCGGGTGACGCGCTACCAGGGCGACACGGTGGTCTTCCTGACCACCGAGCACCTGCTGCGGCTGGGGGGCCTGCCGTCGGCCGTCCAGCGCGACCGGACGATCCTGGTCGGCGCGAAGATCACCTACAACGACTCGACCCAGGTCGTCGCCGCCATGGGCGACACCGTCATCCTGCGCGACCCCGAGCAGTCGAACGACGACCTCCGGGCGAGCGGGACGATCAAGTATTCGATCCCGGAGTCCCGCGGCGTCGTCACGAACCTGACCACGAAGGTGGACAACAACGGCAACACGTGGACGCTCTTCGGCCACGAGGCCGCCGTCCAGACGTTCGAGGACTCGGCCGCGGCCGCGCTGCGGGCCGCCGGGGACTCCACGGCCGACCCGCGCCGGAGCGCGTTCTACGCCCACGGGGGCGTGATCACGAGCTGCGACGAGACCGAACCGCACTACCACTTCTCGACGGCCGAGCTCAAGGTCGTCGCGAACCGCGTCATGGTGGGGCGGCCGGCGGTGCTCTACATCGGCGAGGTGCCGGTGGCGTGGATCCCGTTCTTCTTCCAGGACATGCGCAAGGGCCGACGGAGCGGGATGCTCGTGCCGCGCTTCGGCTTCTCGGAGTTCATCCGCCAGGGGGCGGGCTACCGCCGCAACGTCGAGAACCTCGGGTGGTACTTCTCGCTTGGCGACTACCTCGACGCGCAGGCGGCGATGGACTGGCGCAGCTCGGCCAACACCGGGCTGGGCGGGCCCGGGTGGCTCATCGGCCGCGGCGCACTGCGGTACTCGTGGCTGTCGCGGTTCATCGACGGGTCGGTGGCCGCCCAGACGCAACGGCTCTCCGACGGCGGCGGGCAGTCGCAGTTCTCGTGGGTCCACTCCCAGCGCTTCTCGCAGTCCAGCTCGCTCAACGTCAACTGGCGCTACAGCACCAACACGCAGGTGCTGCGCAACACCGCGCTCGACCCGCGCGTGGCGCTGGGACTCATCGCCAGCCAGGCGAACTACACGCGCGCCATCGGCCCGCTGTCGCTGCAGCTCGGCGGGTCGCAGACACAGTATCCCGGCCGCCCGCAGGTGGACCGCACGTTCCCGACGCTCTCCCTGACGTCCCGCCCGATCACGCTGGTCGATTCGGTGACGTGGACGCCGAGCGTCAACATGACCACGACGACGGTCCAGCAGGCGCCGGCGACCGAGTTCACCTGGGCGTACGCGGCCCGTTCCGACGGGCGGGTGGATTCGACGGCGCGCTTCCAGAGCACGCGCAACACGACCGGCTCGTTCAACACGCCGGTCAAGATCTATAACTTCGTCTGGAGCAACGCGTTCCGGTTCGGCGACCAGTTGCGCGACTTCCCCCAGACGCTGCAATACCGCGGACTGCGCGATACGTCGGTCAACTTCTCCCGCACCATCGCCCGGTACTACGAGACGACCCTCGACTGGGACACGGGCATCAACCTGCCGCAGTTCTCGCAGGGCAAGTGGAACCTCACCCCCACGGTCACGCTGTCCAACGTGGACGGCGGGCCCTTCGCGATCCGCAACACGCGCAGCAACGGCGACTGGATCCGCCAGTCGAAGCGCCTCGTTTACGGCCTCTCCGTCGCCCCGACGCTCTTCGGCATCTTCCCGGGGGTGGGCCCGGTGCGGCGCATCCGCCACTCGCTCAATCCGACGCTCGCCTTCAACTACGCCCCGGCGGCCGATGTCTCCGACGAGTGGCTGGAGGCGCTGGGCAAGACGCGAGTGGGGTATCTCGGCGCGATCCAGCAGAGCAGCATCACCCTCGGCCTCTCGCAGAACGTCGAGATCAAGCTGCGCGGCAAGCCCGACAGCACCGGCCTCGAGCAGGACGGGGAGAAGGTGCGCCTGCTCTCGCTCCAGACCTCGCCGTTCGCCTACAACTTCGAGCGCTACCGGATCAAGCGCGACTCGGCCCGCCGGCGAGGGCTCGAGGCGCCGGCGTGGACCACGGGCCTCGAAACGAACCGCTTCAACTTCACCCTGCGCTCCGACCTCCTGCCGGGCTTCGACCTCGGCATGGATTGGTCGCTCTTCCAGGGGGACGTCCAATCCGACACCGCGACCTTCGAGCCGTTCCGCGAGCAGGTGCGCTTCTCGCTGTCGCTCGATCCCCAGAACCCGATCGTGCGGGCGATCGCGCGCACCTTCGGCCTCGGTGCGGGCCCGACGGCGGGCGGCCGGGCCGCGCCGGGGGCACCGGCGGGTCCGCAGGGCCAGCAGCCGAGCGCGATGGATCCCTTCCGGGGCACCATGGGGCCCGTCACCCCCGCGCAGCAGATGCTCCCGACGGGGCAGGGCTGGCGGGCCTCGCTGACCTTCTCGTCGCAGCGGCAGCGGCCGCCCCGCGGCGGTCCCCCGCTGCAGACCCTCAACCCGCGCGAGGCCTGCCGCTTCCTGCTGCCCAACACCTTCCAGTTCGACCAGTGCGTGCTCAACCCCGCGTTGCTCGCCCCGACGCAGCCGCCCCCCACCGCCGGCGTCGGGTTCACGCCCGTGCTCGCGCCGCCCGTCACCAACGCCTCGTGGAACATGGGCTTCAACCTCACGCCCAAGTGGACGGCGCAGTGGAGCACCTCGTACGACTTCGTCACGAATCAGTTCGCGGCGCAGGTCGTGTCGTTCCAGCGCGAACTGCACGACTGGCGGGCCACCTTCGCCTTCACGCAGGCCCCCAACGGGGCGGTGTTCTTCAACTTCTTCATCGCCCTGAAGGCCGAGCCCAACCTCAAGTTCAACTACGACCGGCGCACGCAGGGCTCGCTCGGCTTCTGACGCGGCGTGCGCCCGCTTGATGCGCGGCGTGCAATGGAGGACCTTTCCCCGATGTCCGAGCCCCGCTCCATCGCCCTCGACGGTCGGTCACTGACGATCGCTGACGTCGTCGCCGTCGCGGACGGGCGGGCCCCGGTCACCCTGGCTCCCGCCGCGGCCGGCCGCATGGCGCGGTTGCGGGCCGTCGTCGATGACCTCGTGGCCCGAGGAGCGGTGGCCTACGGCGTCACCACCGGCTTCGGCAAGCTGAGCGACGTGGCGATTCCGCCGGGCCGGCTGGCGGAGCTGCAGGTGAACCTCGTGCGGTCGCACGCGGCCGGCGTCGGCGCGCCGCTCCCCGAACGCGAGGTGCGCGCGATGATGCTGCTGCGCGCCAACGTGCTGGCCACGGGCCACGGAGGGGCGCGGGCGCTGCTGGTCGAGCGGCTGGCGGCGATGCTCAACGCCGGGCTCTGGCCCCGCGTGCCGGAGCAGGGGAGCGTCGGGGCCTCGGGCGACCTCGCGCCGCTCGCCCACCTCGCCGCCACGCTCATCGGCGAGGGCGAGTTGTGGGACGACGGCGCGTTCCGCCCGGCGGCCGGGGTGCTCGCCGCGCACGGCCTCGCCGCGATCCCTCTCGCCCCCAAGGAAGGCCTCACGCTCATCAACGGCACGCAGGCGCACACGGCGGTCGCCACGCTCGCGCTGGCCGAGGCCTGGCGACTGTGGCACACCGCACACGTGGCGGCCGCGATGACGCTCGACGGGCTGCTCGGCACCCCCGACGCATGGGAGGCGCGGATCCACGAGGTCCGGGGGCAGGACGGGCAGCAGGCGTCGGCCGCGCTGCTGCGGGCGCTGGCCGAGGGCTCCGCCATCCGCGAGTCGCATCGCGACGGCGACCCTCGCGTGCAGGACGCCTACGCCCTGCGCTGCGTGCCCCAGGTGCACGGGCCGGCGCTCGACGCCCTCCGGTTCTGCACCGGGCTCGTGTCGCGCGAACTCAACGCCGCGACCGACAATCCCCTCGTCTTCGAGGACGGCACCCTGCGCTCGGGGGGCAACTTCCACGGGCAGGCGGTGGCGATGGCCGCGGACGTGCTTGCGATCGCTCTCACGAACCTCGCCACCATGAGCGAACGGCGCACCGACCGGCTCGTCCATCCCGACCTCAACCAGGGCTTGCCGCCCTTCCTGTCCCCCGACGCCGGCGCGCACAGCGGCTTCATGATGGCGCAGGTGACCGCCGCGGCGTTGGCGAGCGAGTGCAAGACGCTCTGCACGCCGGCGAGTGTGGACACCATCCCCACCGACGGGTCGAAGGAGGACGTCGTGCCGATGGCGATGGGCGCCGCCCTCAAGCTCCGGCGCGTCGTGCACAACGTCCGGCACGTGCTCGCGATCGAGCTCATGTGCGGCGCACAGGCGCTCGACTGCCGCGCGCCGCTCGCGCCCGGGCCGCTCGTGGCCGAGGCGCATCGGCGCGTGCGCGCCCGCGTGGCGCCGCTCGCCGGCGATCGCGCGCTGTCGGACGACATCGCCCGGCTGGGCGCGGCGGTGGGCGAGGGCGCCTTCGCCTCGCTCGGGCCGCGCATCGTCTGAGACCCATCCCGGAGCCCCCATGTCCGTCGTTGCCCCCGCCGGTCCCCGGCCCGTCCGCGCCCCCCGTGGTGCCACCTTGCGCTGCCGCGGTTGGCCGCAGGAGGCCGCCCTGCGCATGCTCATGAACAACCTCGACCCCGAGGTCGCCGAGCGGCCCGACGATCTGGTCGTTTACGGCGGCACCGGTCGGGCAGCCCGCAGCTGGGAGGCATTCGACGCGATCGTCGCGACCCTCGAGCGGCTGGGCGATGACGAGACGCTGCTCGTGCAGAGCGGCAAGCCGGTCGCGGTGTTCCGCACGCACCCGGACGCACCGCGCGTGCTCATCGCCAACGGCAACCTCGTCGGCCGCTTCTCGACATGGGACGAGTTCCGCCGCCTCGAGGCGCTTGGCCTCACGATGTACGGGCAGATGACGGCCGGCAGCTGGATCTACATCGGCACGCAGGGCATCCTGCAGGGCACGTACGAGACCTTCGGCGCGGTCGCCCGCACGCACTTCGGCGGCGACCTCGCCGGCCGGCTCGTCGTCAGCGCGGGACTCGGCGGCATGGGGGGCGCGCAGCCCCTCGCCGCGACGATGCAGGGTGGCGTCTTCCTGGGCATTGACGTGGACCCCGCGCGGATCGGCAAGCGGCTGGCCACCGGCTACTGCGACGTCCTCGCCCGCGACCTCGACGAGGCGCTGGCGCTGGTCGCCCAGGCCCGCGAGCGGCGGACGGCGGTCAGCATCGCCGTTGTCGGCAACGCGGCCGACGTGCTGCCGGCGCTCCTCGCCCGCGGCGTCGTTCCCGACGTGCTGACCGACCAGACGAGCGCGCACGACATGCTCGGCGGCTACGTGCCGCACGGGATGCCCCTCGAGGCAGCCCTCGCCCTGCGCGCGGCCGATCCCGCCGAGTACGTGCGCCGCTCGACCGCCACGGCGGTGGCCCACGTGCGCGCGATGCGCGCGCTCCAGGACCGCGGGGCGATCACCTTCGACTACGGCAACAACCTGCGCACCGTCGCGCAGGACGCCGGCGTCGCCGACGCGTTCGAGATCCCGGGGTTCGTGCCGGCCTACATCCGCCCGCTCTTCTGCGAGGGGAAGGGCCCGTTCCGCTGGGTCGCGCTGTCGGGGGATCCCGCCGACATCGCCCGCACGGACCGGCTCGTCCTCGAGCTGTTCCCGGACGACGCGCATCTCGCCCGGTGGATCGCCCTCGCCCGCGAGAAGGTGCACTTCCAGGGGCTGCCGGCGCGCATCTGCTGGCTGGGCCAGGGCCAGCGCGCGCGCTTCGCGCTCGCGATGAACGCGCTCGTCGCGCGCGGCGAGGTCGCCGCGCCGATCGTCATCGGCCGCGACCACCTCGACACCGGGTCGGTGGCGTCGCCGTTCCGCGAGACCGAGGCGATGCAGGACGGGTCGGACGCCATCGCCGACTGGGCGCTGCTCAACGCCCTCGTCAACACCGCCGCCGGCGCCACGTGGGTGTCCATCCACCACGGGGGCGGCGTCGGGATCGGCAACTCGATTCATGCGGGCCAGGTGATCGTCGCCGACGGCACCGAGGCCGCCGCTCGCCGCCTCGAACGCGTGCTCACCGCCGATCCCGGGATGGGGGTCGCGCGCCACGCCGACGCCGGGTACGCCATCGCGCGCGAGACGGCCGTCCGCGAGGGGATCGACCTGCCCATGCTCGGCACCGCCTGACCCGTGCTCTCGGCCAAGTACAAGCCGTACCACGTCCCCCTCTTCCTCGCGAAGTACGCCTGGCTCGGGGCCCGGCGCATGCCGGTGCTCGTGCACTTCGAGGTCACGCTGCGCTGCAACGCCTCCTGCGGCTTCTGCGACTACTGGAAGACCGACCCGAAGGCGAAGGACACCGAGCTGCGCTCCTTCGTGGACGCCGCGCGGCGCTTCAATCCCATGCTCGTCACGTGGACGGGGGGCGAACCGACGCTCCGGCGCGACCTCGAGGACCTCGTCGCCGGCGTGGAGCGGGCGGTGCGCCTCAAGTACACCACGCTCATCACGCACGGGGCGATGCTCACCCCGGAACGGGCGACGGCGCTCTGGCAGGCGGGCGTGGACCAGTTCAACATCTCCCTCGACTACCTCGACGCCCGCCATGACGCGGCGCGCGGCATCCCCGGCCTCGTCGAGCGCATCATGGCCACGACCGCCGCCGTGCGCGCCCGCGGGGTCAACGTGCGCTTCAACACGGTCATCAAGAACGACAACCTCGACCAGCTGCTGCCGATCGTGCACCGGGCCCGGGAGCTGCGCGCGGGCGTCAACTTCTCGGTGTACACCGACTTCAAGAACGGCAACGGGGCCCCCCGACTCGCGGCGGCGCATCAGGCCGAGCTCGAGGCCGTCGTCGCCGAGCTGCTCGCGTACAAGCGGCGACGGCGCGGCGTGATCACCAACTCCGATCACTACCTCGAGACGATCCCGCAGTGGACGCGCGGCGCGATGCGCGAGCCCTGCCGGTCCGGCCTCCGCACGATCCACGTCGATCCGGTCGGCCACGTGAAGCGGTGCCCCGACTTCCCCACGGACTTCCACTGGTCGGCGTTCCGGCGGTATGCGCCGATCGCCTGCGATCGCTGCTACTACGCCTGCCGCGGCGAGGCGCAGGCCCCGCTCCGCCCGAGCCGCGTGCTCGACGTGCTCGGCACGGCATGACGTCGGCCGCGGACGCCCCTGCGCCGCACGAGCGCCTCTTCACGCACTGCGCGCAGGTCGTCACCTGCGCGGGGCCCGCCGCCGCGCGGCGGGGCCCGCAGTCGCCCGAGGGGCTCGGCGTGATCCCCGACGGCGCCGTGCTCGTGCGGGGGGACCGCATTTCGGCCGTCGGCCCGCGCGCCCGCCTCGAGGCCGCGCATCCCCACGCCGAGGTCGTTGACGCCCGCGGCGGCGTGCTCCTCCCGGGCTTCTGCGACTCGCACACCCACGCCCTCTTCGGCCGCCCGCGCCACGCCGAGCAGGAGCTCCGCGCCGCAGGCACCGACTACATGACCATCGCCGCGCGAGGCGGCGGCATCCACGCGAGTGTGCGCGACCTCCGCAGCCGCGACGAGGACGCGCTGGTGGCACTCGGGCGTGATCGGCTGCGTCGGCTGGCGATGCACGGGGTGACCACGGTCGAGGTGAAGTCCGGCTACGGGCTCAGCGTCGAGGACGAGCTCAAGTCGCTGCGGGCCATCCGCCGCCTCGCGGCCGTCGCACCGCTGCGCGTCGTCCCGACCTTCCTCGGCGCGCACGAGATCCCGCTCGAGTCGCGCGGCGACGCGGCGGCGCGCGCGCGATGGCTCGACCTGCTCGAGCACGAGCTGCTGCCGGCCGTGGCCGAGGGCGGGCTTGCCCGGTTCGCGGACGTCTTCTGCGAGCCCGGCGTGTACACCGTCCCCGAGGCACGGCGGCTGCTGCAGGCCGCGGCCGCCCGCGGCCTCGGTCTCAAGCTGCACGCCGACGAACTCTCCCCGAGCGGCGGCGCCGAGCTGGCGGCCGAGCTGGGCGCGGTGTCCGCCGACCATCTGGGGGCGATCAGCGAGGCCGGCATTCGCGCGCTCGCCGCCGCCGGGACCGTGGCCACCCTGCTTCCGCACACGCTGATGTTCCTCGGCAAGACGGCGCAGGCGCCCGCGCGGGCGCTCCTCGAGGCCGGTGCGGCGGTCGCGGTGGCGACCGACTTCAATCCCGGGACCTCTCCCACGCCGAACTTCCCGCTCGTCCTCACCCTCGCGGTGAGCCAGTTGCGGTTGCAGGTGGCCGAGGCGGTCCTCGCCGCGACCGTCAATGGGGCGGCGGCGCTTGGGCTCGCGCACGAGACGGGGCAGCTCGCACCCGGGTTTCGCGCCGACCTCGCCCTCTTCGAGGTCGAGGACGTGCGCGAGATCCCCTACTGGAGCGGCGATCACCGCTGCCTGGCGACGTGGGTGGCGGGCCGGCCGGCGTGGCGCAGTCCCGGCTACGACTGACGGCTCGGCCACCGGCGTCCGGCCGCCAGGCAATAGGACGGCCGGGCCAGTGACGGGCTCCTCTGCTGGACGGTGTCGTGTTCCTTGTCGCCACTCGGTGCGAGGCCTAGCTTCAACGGGTGATACCGTCCCGGCCCCGCGCCGGGCGTTTTCGCCTTTTCCCCGATCATGGCATCATCCGCAGCTGCCCTGAAGAAGAAGGCCGCCGAGTTCGAACAGAAGAAGCAGTTCGACAAGGCGCTCGCCCTCTACCGTCAGGTGCTCGACGAAGACGAAGGCGACGAGGACGTGTCGCTGTTCAATCGCGTCGGCGACATGTACCTGCGCGCCGGCCAGATCGGCGACGCGATGGAGATGTTCGAGCGCGCCGTCGATCGGTACGACGATCAGGGGCTCTACAACAACGCGATCGCGCTCTGCAACAAGATCCTCCGGCAGTCGCCGGGGCGCATCAGCGTCTATTACAAGCTGGGGAAGGTCGCCGCGCGGAAGGGCTTCAAGCAGGACGCCAAGGCCAACTTCCTCGAGTACGCCACGCGGAAGCAGAAGGAGGGCAACCTCAACGAGGCGTTTCGCGCCCTCAAGGAGTTCGCCGACCTCTGTCCCGACCAGGACGACATCCGTCTCATGCTGGCGGACCAGCTCTCGAAGGAGGGGCGCAAGGCCGAGGCGCTCGAGCAGCTGCAGATCCTGTTCGAGCGCTACACGGAGGAGGGCAACTCCGCCGAGGCGGTGGCCACGGCCACCCGGATGAAGGCGCTCGATCCGTCGGTCGAGCCGTCGGCGTCGGCGGGGACGGCCAAGCACCGGAAGTCGAGCGAGCTGGTCTTCCTCGACCTCGACGACCTTTCCGCGGACGCGCCCAAGCGGACGCCGAAGTCGCCGGCCCCCGCCCCGACCGTGGCCCCCCCCGCCCCGGCCGCGGCACCGCGCGCCGCTCACGCGCCGAAAGCCGCACCACCGGCGGTGAAGCCGACGACATCGGACCTGCCGCTCCTGTCGCTGTCGCCACCGTCGTCGCCGGTGGTTCCTCGCCCCGCGCCGCCCGTGGTGCCGCCGCCGGCCGAGCCGGAGGCGCTGCCGCTCCTCGACATCGAGCCATTGGCGGGATTGGAGGCGGGGTCGGTGCTCGCGGAGTACGGCGGGTCCGTGGGCCTTCCCGTCGAGCGGTTCGCCGGCGACCAGCCCGTTGCGGATACGCCCGCCGACGCCGGTGGCGACTTCGCGTATCTGGACGCCGGCGAACCGGCTGCGGCCGGACCGTCCGCGCCCGCTGCCGACGCGAATCCGTTCGACCTCCCGTTCATCACCGACGAAGGCGGGGTCACCGAGTCGCCCACGGATGCCACCGCGAGCCGTGCGACGTCCACACAGCCGGCGTTCCTCGATCCATCGCCGGCCGAGACGTCGTCGCTGCTCGATGACGCCTTCTCGTTCGACGGGCTCCCGCACCCCGAGGCACCGGCGGAGGACCCGCCGGCCGAGGCGCGCACCGTGGCCGACGAGATCGCCATGTTCATGGCCGACGAGCCGCCCCCGGCCGCGGTGGAGGCGCCCCCGCCGCGCCGCACCAGCGTCTCGCTGGCGCGCAACGTCCTGTCGCTGCGGGCTCGCCTCGACCGGGAGCCGGAGAACTGGGACCTCATGCGCACCTTCGGCGAGGCGCTCCTCGAGGACGGCGAGCGGGGGGCCGGCATCTCCGCCCTCGAGGCCGCGATGGTCGGCTATGAGACGGGCGACGACCTCATCTCGGCGCGATCCGTCGCCGAGGAGATCGTCCGCCTCATGCCGAACTCGATCAAGCACCAGCAGAAGCGGGTCGAGTACTGCTTCCGGTCCGGTGACCGGGCCGGACTCGTGGAGGCCTACGTGGACCTCGCCGACTCGCTCCTCCGCGACGGGCAGGCCGACAAGGCCCGCTCGGTGTACGGCCGGGTGCTCGATCTCGCGCCCGGCGAGGCGCGGGCCACCACGGCGCTGCAGGCGCTCGCACTGCCCGAGGCGCCGCCGCGGGACACGGCGAGCCGGGAGGCGGCGCGCGACAAGCCCCGGGACAAGCCCCGGGACAAGGCACCGGCTCGCTATACCGGTTCTCTGGAGACGCCGCTCGCGGCCGCCGTCGCGCCGCCGCCGGTTCCCCCGGTCGCCGCCGGCGGCGACTTCATCGACCTCGGTGACCTGCTGCGCGACGACGAGCCCGAGAAGAGCACCCGGATGGTCGTCTCAGAGCACGAGCCCACCGGAGACGAGGATGCCGACTTCCAGGACATGCTCCGGAGGTTCAAGCAGGGAGTGGCGGAGAACGTCGAGGAAGAGGACTACGACTCCCACTACGACCTCGGCGTCGCGTTCAAGGAGATGGGCCTGCTCGACGAGGCGATCGGGGAGTTCCAGAAGGCCCTCCGCGGCACGAGACACCGGATCCGGACCCACGAGGCCCTGGGGCAGTGCTTCATCGAGAAGCAGATGTGGCCGGTGGCGGCGACAATCCTCCACAAGGCCACGATGGAACCGTCGGCCGACGACGCGCAGTTGATCGGTGTGCTCTACCTTCTCGGAAACGCCTACGAGGCGCAGCAGCGGCCGACGGACGCACTGTCGGCCTATGAGCGCGTCTACGCCGTGGACATCGGCTTCCGCGACGTCGCCCAGCGGGTCTCGGCCCTCGGATCGGTGTCCCGATGACGGGGGTGGCCCCGCGCGCCGCCGACCTGCCCGTGGTGCCGGCCCTCGACCTCGCCTCGGCCCTGCGGGTCATTCAGGCCCCTGTCCGGGCCCGGCTGGAGCGGGTCGTCAGCCACCTGCAGCGCCTCGCCGGATCCTCCACCGAACCGGTCGCCCAGGACGTCGCTCGCCACGTGATGCAGATGCGCGGCAAGATGGTGCGGCCGACCCTCCTGCTGCTCACGAGCGAGGTCGAGGGCCGCGTCGAGGCGCGCGCGGAGGAGATGGCGGCGATCGTCGAACTGATCCACCTCTCGAGTCTCGTCCACGACGATGCCGTGGATCACTCCGCGCTCCGCCGCGGGCTGCCCACGGTCAATGCCGCGTTCAGCCATCAGGTCGCGGTCATCATGGGCGATTACTTCTACTCGCGCGCCCTCCTCGAGCTGAGCGAGCGCGGCGAGTGGAGCGCGCTGGCGGTGCTCGCCCGGGCGTCGCACGAACTCACGCTCGGCGAGATCCGGCAGCTCGGCGCCGTGCAGATGCTCGACTTCGCCGAGGGCGACTACGAGCGCCTCATCGCCAGCAAGACCGCCGCCCTCTTCCGCGCGGCGTGCGAGGTCGGCGCGCTCGTCGGGGCACCGGCCCACCGGGCGGCGCTGGCGACGTTCGGCGAGCGCCTCGGGATGGCCTTCCAGGTCGCCGATGACCTGCTCGACTACGTCGCCTTCGAGGACACGACCGGCAAGCCGCACGGCCTCGACCTCAAGGAGCACAAGGTCACCCTCCCCCTGATCGCCGCCCTCAAGGCCATGGGGCCCGCGGACCGGGCGCAGGTGGATGCCCTCTTCCGCTCCGACGATCCGAGCGACGAGGCGGTGGCGGGCGTCGTCTCGATCGTGGCCGCCTCCGGCGGGCTCGAGTACGCCCGGCGCCGGGGGGTCGAGTACGCCCTCGAGGCCGAGGCGGCGCTCCGGACAGTGCCGGACGGACCGGCCAAGGCCGCGCTCACCGGCATGCTCGCCTACGTCATGGACCGACGGGGCTGACATGGCGATGCGAGGGTCGTCCCGTCGTCGTCCGATGTATCACGGAGCGGTGCTGGCCATCGGATTCGTGGTCGGCGGCTTCCTGACCGCCTTCGCGCGCCGGTTCCTGCCGGTCGGCGCGGTGAAGGAGTTCCTCACGACCGGCGTCACCCCGTCGGTGGGCCCGATGCCCATCGATCTCGTCATCATCAAGTTCGCGGTCGGACCGATCGCCCTGGACGTCTCACTGCTGTCCCTGGTGGGGGTCCTGGTGGCGTACTTGATCGCGCGTTCCCTCTTCTAGGAGGTTCTGTGCCGTTCAATCTCGGAATGGGCGAGTTGGTCATCGTCCTGGTGATCATCCTCCTCGTCTTCGGTGCCAAGCGCATCCCGGAGATCGCCGGCTCGTTCGGCAAGGGGATCAAGGAGTTCAAGCGCAACATCAACGAGGTCGGCAACGAGATGCGCGCCCCCGACCGTTCGCAGCAGCTCGGCACCGGTGCCGCGCCGACGCCGCCGGCGGGCGAGGAGCAACCGGAGCCGAAGCGCCTGATGAACTGACGTCCCCCTCTGGCGGCGCGGTCGCGACCGACGCTGCGGGGGTCGGGCCCTGACGGGAAACGAACGGGGGGCGCAACCGAGTCGGTTGCGCCCCCCGTTCGCGCGTCTGATGCGCGACTGATGCGCGCCATGCTGCCGGACGGGCCGACCGGCTACGCCGACCGGCTACGCCGACCGGCTACGCCGACTGGCGCGTCGCTTCCTGGATCTCGCGCCGCTTGTCCTTCACCGAGGACGACTTCCGCAGCTCGTCGAGGTACACCCGCACGCGGTTCTCACGCAGGGTGCGCAGGATGAACTCGCGCTGCTGCTTCTTCTGGGCCACCCACGCGGCCGAGTCGGCCGACACCCGCCGGTCCACGCGCAGCACGACGATCCCTTCGGTGGTCTCGATCGGGGCGGAGATCGCCCCCGGCGCCAGCGCGAAGGCCGCGCCGATCGCCTCGTTGGCGCGCCCCAGCCCGGAGACGGCCGTCAGTCGCGTGAACGGACGCCCGGTGCTGAGCGGCAGCCCACTTTCCGTGGCGGCGGCCTCGAGCGTCGCCTGCTTCGCGCGGTCGGCCAGCGCCTCGGCGCGGGGGCGGAGCGTCGCGACCGCCTTCCGCCGCTGCAGCTTCGCGCGAATCTCGTCCTTGACCCGCTCCAGCGGCTGCACCCCCTTGAGCTGGAGCGAGTCGAGCCGCGCCAGCCAGTAGGCGCGCTCGTCGTCGAAGAGGTCGCTCGACTCACCGATCTTCGCTCCGCCGAAAGCCCACGCCGAGACGCTGGGCACCACGCGGCCGTCGCCGCCGATGAGCGGCTCGCCCTCGATCGCCACCAACTGCACCTTGGCCAACGCGAACCGCGTCGCCGCCGAGTCGAACCTGGCCGCCACGTCGCTGCCGGCCGCCATCGTCGAAAGCGAGTCGGCCCGGCGGTCCGTGCGCGTCGCCGAGGAATCGCTCTGGCCGATCTTGAGGAGGATGTGCCGCAGGGTGAGGTTGTCGCCCTCGCGCTTCTCGAGCTTGATGAGGTGGAAGCCGAATTGCGTCAGCACCGGCTCCGACAGCTGCCCCGCCTTGAGCGCATAGGCGGCCGTCTCGAACGGCGCCACGAACCGGCCGCGCCCCCCGGTGCCGAGCGCGCCCCCGTCACGGCCCGAGGCCGAGTCGGCCGACTCGGCCTTCGCCGCGTCCTCGAACGACCGGCTCCCCGACGCGATCTCCTGGCGCAGGGCCAGAAGCCGCTGGCGGGCCGCCGCCGTGTCGGCGGCGGTGACCATGCGGGGGATGCTCACCACCGAGACGAGCGCACGGCCCGGCCGGTCGAACTCGTCCTTGTGCGCCTCGTAGTACTGCTTGACCTCGGCGTCGCTGACCGCCGGGGGATTCACCTTGAGATCCTCCGGCGTCAACTGGACGAACGTCGCGACGACGGTGTCCCGCTGGTCGCGCCACGCCTCCCAGAGCCGCGCGTCCGACACCCACACCTCCGACGCGATCTGCTGGAAGAGCTTCTGTCGCGGAATCTCCTCGCGGTAGTAGCTCTCGAGCTGCGCCAGCAGTCCTTGCTGCTTGGCCGCCGGCGACGACAGGAACCGCTGGTACTTGTCCATGTCGAACCGCCCGTCCGTCTGCAGCTCCGGCGCGCGCATCAGCTGCGGGGGCGGGGCGAACCGCGCCGCGTCGATGACCTCCTGGTCCGTGACCCGGATGCCCCGCTTGTCGTATTCCTGCCGGAGGAGGAGGTCACCGACCAGCTGTTCGAAGGCCTGATCGTCCACCCGGGCACGCTCGTCGAGCGTCAGGCCGCGTCCGAAGCGCTGCTCCTCCTGCTGGGCGAGGTTCTGGGCGACCGCGATCCACGTCTGGTAGGGCACCTCGCGCCCGTTCACGACCGCGACCGCCGTCGTGGCGGTGACGGGGGCGCGACCGAGCAGTCCCGACGTCTCGAACAGCAGGAACCCGCCGACGAAGACGATGATCAGGAGGATCCAGATGTACTTGGCGGCACTGCGAAACGACTCCAACACCGGGGTCGTGCTCCTTGCGAGAGGGGCGGGAAACGGTCGGGCAGGGGCGGTGCGGTCACGAAGCCGCCTCCCGCCGCCGATGGGTAGGACAAGCCAAGAAACGTACCGGCCGACGTGAGCCAAAATCAAGGAAATCGGGCACTTCCGAATTGAGAACGGCCGTGCCGGGATGTTAGGTTGACCGCACCTGAACGCCGCGACGCCGCCGGCGACGACGAGGTTGTGCCATGGGCACGAGCGCCCGGATCGACGAATTGATGAAGAAGTTCGAGGAGAACCCGCGCCGGTACTTCGCCCCGTTGGCGAACGAGTACCGCAAGTCGGGCAACCTCGAGCAGGCCATCGAGATCTGCCGGCAGCACCTCACCGAGCAGCCGGGCCACATGTCGGGGCACATCGTGTTCGGCCAGGCGCTCTTCGAGGCCAGCCGGCTCGACGAAGCCGAGCAGGTGTTCTCGTCGGCGCTCGCCCTCGATCCGGAAAACCTCATCGCGCTCCGCCATCTGGGCGACATCGCGCACGCCCGCGGGGACGCTCCCGGGGCCCGGACCTGGTACCAGCGGGTCCTCGACGCCGACCCGCGCAACGAGGAGATCGCCGGGCTCGTCCGCGACCTCGCCGCCAAGGTCTCCGTCGAGGGGTTCGCGGGGCTCGCGCCCGACGACGACGGGGCCGGACGCACGGCCGAACCGGGAGCGTTGGCCCCCCCGGCAGCGGCCGAGTCCGGGCCGGCCGCGCCGGCCCTGCCCGGCGACCTCGACGATGGGATGCCCGGGGCGCTCGATCCCGTGGCCGATGCCCTCCGTGCCGAGGACGCCGCAGTCTTCGCCCCGATGGCGTTCCCCGGCACCCGCGCGCCGACCGTCCCGCCGACCTCCGCCCTGCCGCCCGAGCGCATCGTCGAACCGCTGCCGGACACGCTGGAGATCGCGCCACAGGAGGTGCAGCGCCTCCTCGAGGCGTCCCGCGCGATCTCGCCCCCGTCCCCGGACGACCTCGAGATGCCGTCGGCCGAGGAACTGCGCCATCCACCGCTCGGCGACGTGCCGTCGGGCGATCCCCTCGCCGACCTCCCGATGGAGATGCTCGAGGGGTTCGGTGACGCGTCTGCGGACTCGCTGCTCGGTGGCGGGAGCGGCTTCCCCGATCCGGAAAGCCCGCTGCTGCATCTCGAGGCGCAGGTCGCCGGCCTCGTGCCGGACGACGAGTCGCCCTTGGGCCTGGCCTCCGGGCAGACCGACGCTGCGGTCGAGTTCATGGACGATCCCCTCGGCGACCTTGCCGCGGCCGTTGCGGAGCCCCCGCAGCCGATGTTCGACCTGCAGGCATTGCCCGAGCAGGATACGACCGACGCCCTCGCGACCGAGCCCCCGCTGCCGCCCCCCGTGCCGCCGAGCTTCGCCTTGGCGGAGCCCGAGGATCCGGTGGCCGCGCCGCGCCCGAGCGCGGCCACGCCGGCCACGCCGGCCACGCCGGCCACGCCGGCCACGCCGGCCACGCCGGCCGGCC
>JAJTHG010000028.1 GCA_021298835.1 Gemmatimonadota bacterium | reverse complement strand
GTCGCGGGCGCCGGGACGGCCAGCGGCGCCGCCCGGAAGACCGGCACCTCGTACGTCGCCGGCCGCCGCCGCCAGGTGAGCACCAGGTTCGCTGCGCCGAGGATCACGCCGGCCAGGTACATCGTACCGCCCGCCACGCGCACCCAGTACATCGGCATGAGCTTCATGACGGTCTCGACGAAGTCCGGGAACGCCAGCCGGCCGGTCTCGTCGAAGGCGCGCCACATGAGCCCCTGCGTGACGCCGGCCGAGTAGATCGACGCGACGTACAGCAGGATGCCCAGCGTGCCCAGCCAGAAGTGCCACTCCATCCACTTCCGGCTGAAGATCTCCGTCTGGAAGAGGCGCGGCGCCAGCCAGTACATCATGCCGAAGGCGAGGAAGCCGTTCCAGCCGAGCGCCCCCGTGTGCACGTGCGCGATCGTCCAGTCGGTGTAGTGCGAGAGCGAGTTGACGGTCTTGATCGAGAGCATCGGGCCCTCGAACGTGCTCATGCCGTACGCGGTGACGGCGACGACGAAGAACTTGAGGATCGGGTCGTCGGCGACCTTGTTCCACGCGCCGCGCAGCGTCAGCAGGCCGTTGACCATGCCGCCCCAGCTCGGCATCCACAGCATCACGCTGAAGAGCATGCCGAAGGTGCTCGCCCAGTCGGGGAGCGCGGTGTAGTGCAGGTGGTGCGGGCCGGCCCAGATGTACAGGAAGACCAGCGTCCAGAAGTGCAGGATGGACAGCCGGTACGAGAACACCGGCCGCTCGACCGCCTTCGGCATGAAGTAGTACATCATCCCCAGGAACGGCGTCGTGAGGAAGAAGGCCACCGCGTTGTGGCCGTACCACCACTGCATGAACGCGTCCTGCACGCCGGCGTAGATGCTGTAGCTCTTGAGCGCGCCGGCGGGGACCGCGAGGTTGTTGAAGATGTGCAGCAGCGCCACCGTGACGATGGACGCGATGTAGAACCAGATCGCGACGTACAGATGCCGCTCGCGCCGCCGGGCGATCGTCCCGAAGAAGTTGATCGCGAACGCCACCCACACCACCGCGATGGCGATGTCGATCGGCCACTCGAGCTCGGCGTACTCCTTCGCCTGGGTGAAGCCAAGGGGCAGCGTCAGCGCCGCCGCGACGATGATCGCCTGCCAGCCCCAGAAGTGGAACGCGCTCAGCCCGTCGGAGAACATCCGGGCCTTGAGCAGCCGCTGGGTGCTGTAGTAGATGCCGGTGAACACCGCGTTGCCGGCGAACGCGAAGATCACCGCGTTCGTGTGCAGCGGGCGCAGCCGCCCGAAGCTCAGCTCCGGCAGGTCGCCGAAATTGAAGATCGGGTTGGCGAGCTGAAGGGCGATGATCAGCCCGACGAGCATCCCCACGACCGCCCACAGGACGGTGGCGAAGAGGAACTTGCGGACGATGTCGTCGTCGTACGAGAAGCTCTCGAGCCGGGACGACGCGGCGGCGGCGGTGGCAGCGGCCATGGGGGATTCCGGACGTTCGAAGGGGGACGTCTTGCGAGATCCCGACAAGTTCCGGGGGCGCACCATCGCAAGCTGTCGGGGGAATCCGGATGGGCTGTGAGGCCTCCCGACGCGGCGTGTCGGAGGATTCCCGCACCCGGGTTGTGGTGGCCCGCACGAGCGCGTGGCAGCACCGGGCGACGCGGCGTCCCTCGAGGCCCGGGCCGGAACGCGCGGGGGCGCGGACCTCGCGGCCCGCGCCCCCGCTCCGCTCGCCCCGGGCGTCCCCCGGGAGCAGCGCCTCCGGTTGCCGCCGTCCCGCCGCCGCCCGGTGTGCGACGGCGAACGGACCTACGACTTCGGCGCCTCGGCCGCCGCCTTCTCCGCCTTGTGCCCCGCGAACTTGGCGTTGGTCCAGAGCGTGATCCCCAGCATCACCGCCCCGACGAACACCATGCCCCCGATCAGCCCGGCGAACGCCGCGCCCTTGTCTTCCGGATGATGCTCCGCGTGCGACATCTCGTGTGTCCTCTCGTCTGTTCAGGATACGCGGACCGACGTCATCACGTCGTTCCCCTTGATCGCCTGCACTGCGTCGAGCCCGGAGGTCACCTGGCCGAAGACGGTGTGCACCCCGTTGAGGTGCCGGGTGTTGCCCTCGTCGAGCACGATGAAGAACTGGCTGCCCCCCGTGTCCTTGCCGGCGTGCGCCATCGAGAGGGCGCCGACCTTGTGGGTGTGCGGGTTGCCCTTCGTCTCGCACTTGATCGTCCAGCCCGGACCGCCGGTGCCGATCCGGGGATTCCCCTCCGGCAGGTCGCGCGAGTGCGGGTCGCCGCCCTGCACGACGAAGCCGGGGATGACGCGGTGGAACTTCACGCCGTCGTAGAAGCCCGAGTTGGCGAGCTTCTCGAAGTTGGCGACGGTGCCCGGGGCCTCGGCGTCGAACAGGTCGGCGACGATCGTGCCGCGGTTGGTCTCGAAGGTGGCGGTCTTCGGCATTGCGGTCTTGTGGATGGGGAACGGGAGCCGCCTACCGGCTCGTGAACTTGAAGGTATAGGGTCGCACGACCTTGCACCCCCGGTGCATCGCCGGCGTGAAGGTCCACTTCGTGATCGCCGTCCGCGCACCGTCCGCGTACCACCGGTGCGTGGACTTCACCACCGTGAAGGTCTTCATGTCCGGCCTGCCGAGGGTGTCCACGACGACGTTCACCTCGAGCTCGGGCGTCTGGTCCACCCGCAGCACGCTGCGCGGCACGGGCACGCGCACCGGTGCCGGCTTCATGGCGATCGGGGCAGCGGGCTGGTCCACGCCGGCCGACGGGGCGGCGGCGACTTCGGCGCGGATCGAGGCACAGCCGTCCGAGGGCGCAGCCGCGGGGGTCGGGGCCGGCGTGGATCCGGCGCACGCCCCCGCAACGAACGCAGCGGCCGTCAACGCCGCAGCGCGGGCGAAGCGTACATGGCTCATCCCCGGAACTTAGTCGGTGGGGATGGACTCGCCGACGGCACCGGCCCACCTTGGGCGCCATGCGTCCATTCCCGGCACGGGCATCACGGGGGCCGCGCCGCCCACGCGCCGCCTGCGCCGCCACCCTCATGGGCGCCTGCCTCGTGGCCGGCACGATCGCGCCCGGCATTGCCTCGTCGCAGGTCTCGCCGGACCCGGCTCGGCCGGTGCCGGCGGTGCCGGCGGTGCAGGGCGCAGGCAGCACCGGCCTCGCCTGGAGCGGGTTCGTGGATACCTATGTCGCCTGGGATGCGGGCCGACCGGCCGATCTCGGGCGCGGCTACACCACGACGGCGGCCCGGCACGCCGAGTTCAACGTGAACCTGGCCTATCTCGGGGCGACGTGGACGTCGGAGCGCGTCCGCGGTCGGCTGGCGTTGCAGGGGGGCACGAGTGTCCAGGCCAACTATGCACCGGAGCCGCGCGTCGGCGCCCCGTCGGGCCCGGACCTCGCCCGGCTGCTCCAGGAGGCCTACGCCGGTGTCCGCCTGCGCGACGGGCTCTGGGTGGACGCCGGCATCCACTTCGCGCCGTTCGGCCGCGAGGGCTGGATCTCCGCCGACAACTGGACGTACACGCGCTCGCTGATTGCCGACCACTCGCCGTACTACCAGAGCGGGGTCCGGCTCTCGTGGGTGGCGACGCCGACCGTGTCGGCGCAGCTGCACGTGCTCAACGGCTGGCAGAACATCAGCGAGACCAACGACGACAAGGCGATCGCCGCATCGCTCGACTGGACGTTCGCCCGGGGCCACGTGCTTTCGTGGGACGCCTTCGCGGGGAACGAGCAACCGGACTCGGTCCCGCGACGCCTGCGGCTGTTCCACGAGTTGTCGTGGCAGGGGACCCTGACCGACCGGTTCGAGGCCATGGCGACCTTCGACCTCGGCCGGCAGGCCCGTAGTACCGCGGCGGGCCGAACGGCCACGTGGTGGGGCACCGCTCTCGTCGCCCGACACGCGGTCTCGCCGGGTCGGGCGTGGGTCGCCCTCCGCGGCGAGGCCTACCACGATCCCGACCGGGTGATCATCCGGCCGGCGGGCGGCGGCGCCTTCCTCGCCCGCGGAGCGTCGGTGAACGTGGACGTCGCCCCGCAACCGGGGGTCCTGTGGCGGACCGAGCTCCGCGCGCTGCGGGGGCGCGATGCGGTCTTCGCCGACCGCGACGCCGCCGGAGGGCTGGGGCGCGGGAACCTCGTCGTCGTCTCGTCGCTGGCGTGGCGGTTCTGAGGGCGGCCTCAGATCCCCCCGCTCCGCGCCATCGCCCGCACGATGCGCGTCATGAACTCGAGCGACTCGTAGAAGGCGGCGGCCGGGATCCGCTCGTTCATGCCGTGCGCGTTCGGGTTGCCGTAGAACTGGCCGGCCAGCCCGTACACCGGGATCCCCGCGTTGCGCCGCAGCCGCCCGTCGGTGGCGCCGGAGCTCATCGTCGGCACGACCTTGACGCCCGGCCACATCTCGGCCGTGACGCGCTCGATCTGCGCGATCAGCCCGGGAGCCAGCGGCGAGGGCGGGCTCGCCTCCGCCGCGCGCAGCACCGTGATCTTCACCGCCGTGTCGCCGACCACCCGGTGCAGCGTCGCCTGCACGTCCGGCGTCGCCTCGTCGCGCGGGTTCGCCACGATCGCCTGCATCGCGGCCCCATGGGGCCGCCGACGAGCTCGGCCGAGCGGGCGAAGTAGGCGGTCGTCACCGGGTTGAGCCGCACGGGGAAGTCGTGCGCCCCGAGCTTCGCCAGCGCCTCGGCCAGCCGCGTGATCGCGTTGTCCCTGATCGGCGTCGAGCTGTGGCCCACCTCGTTGGTGACCTCGAGCCGGAAGTTCGCGACGCGCTTCTCGCTCGCCTGCACGTCGTTGGACACCTTGCGCCCGTCCCGCTCGATGCCCGCGCCTCATTCGTTGAAGGCGAACTCCGCCCGCATCAGGTCGGGGCAGCGCTCGAGCAGGAAGCCGACTCCGTTCTCGGGGCCGCCCTCTTCGTCGGTCGTCAACGCCACGACGATGTCGCGGTCCGGCACGACGCCCTCGGCCTTCATCCGCTCCAGGATCGTCAGGTGGATCGCCGCGTCATCCTTGTCGTCGGCCACGCCGCGGCCGAAGAAGGTGCCGTCCTTCTCGATGAAGGTGAACGGCGGCAGTGTCCAGTCCTCGGGCTTCGCCTCGACGACGTCGATGCGCGACAGGAGGAGGATCGGCTTGAGCGTGCGGTTCCGCCCCCGCAGGCGCACGACGAGGTTGCCCGTCCGCGGCGGCTGGGGGACGACCACCACGTCGCTGTCCGGCAAGCCGGCGGCCCGCATGCGCGCGGCCATCGCCTCGGCGGCCTTGAGGGTGCTGCCGCTGCTCTCGGTCGTGTTGATCTCGATCAGTTCCTCGAGCAGGTCGCGAGCGGTCTGCTCCCAGCGGGTGAGGGGGCGCGGGTGGGCGGGCCGTTGCTGCGCGGTGGCGGTCGAGGCCACCGGCAGCAGGAGGAGGGACGCGAGGAGGAACGGACGGAGGGGGATCATTCGGTGGGCGGCGTCAGGATGTGGTGCAGCCAGCGCGCGGGATCGGTGAGGACATCGCGGGTGATGCGAACGTGGTCGAGGTCGCCGAAAGCCGTCAGGGCAGGGGGCGCGGCGTCGAACGACAGGATGCGCGCGCCGGGATACGCCAGCAGGACCGGGGCGTGGGTGGCGACGACGAACTGGGAGCCCTGCTGTACTGCATCGTGCATCAGGGCCAGGAGGCCGAGCTGGTTCTGGGGCGAGAGGGGCGTCTCCGGTTCGTCGAGCAGGTAGAGTCCCTGCGGCACGAGGCGCCGCTGGAACAAGGCGAGGAAGGCCTGGCCGTGCGAACGGGCGTCGAGGCCGGCGGCACCATAGTCGGCCTCGAGCGCCCCGAGCGATGCCGTCGCCGGGCCACGCGCGAGCGTCCGCGCCAGGGGCGAGGCGTCGGCGTACTCGCGATCGACCGCCTCGAGGCGATCCTCCATCTCGTGGCGGAGCGCCGCGAGCCGGCGCACGTAGCCGAAGAAGTCCTCGGCCCGCAGGAAGAACCCGCGGCGCGTCCGCGTGCGCCACGAGAGGCGCAAGGCCGCGCCGAGTGCGCGCGCCGCCGCGAGCGAGTCGTCCCGCGACACCTCGTCGCGGCCGACGGCCGGGAGTTGCGCGGCCGAGGCGATCGCCTCGAGCAGCGTGCTCTTGCCGGAGCCGTTCTCGCCGACGAAGAACGTCACCGGCGCGTCGAGCGAGAGTGTCTCGAGTGCGGCGATCGTCGCGACGTCGAAGGGATGGCCGCTCCCCCACGCGGCGCCCGGCTTGCGAGAGACCGACGCGAGCCATGGCTCGCCGGATCGGGGCGCTGCGGCCCGCCGTGCCGGGCTCACGGCGGACGCACGCGCGTCAACCGCGCGCGGTCAGACCGGCTCACGCGCGCTCGGCCGACGGGCAGCGCGCGGCCAACGGGCAGCGCGCGGCCAACGGGCAGTCCCCGCACCGCGGCTTGCGCGCGTCGCACAACCGGCGCCCGTGCCAGATGAACCGGTGGCTCAGCAACGTCCAGTCGTCGCGCGGAAAGAGCGCCATGAGGTCACGCTCGATCTTCACCGGATCGTCGTGGCGGGTCAGGCCGAGGCGTTTCGCGATCCGCGCCACGTGCGTGTCCACCACCACGCCGACGTTGAGGCCGAAGGCGTTGCCGAGCACGACGTTCGCGGTCTTGCGGCCGACGCCGGGCAGCGGCGTGAGCGCGTCCATGTCGGCCGGCACCTGGCCCCCGTGCCGGTCCACGAGCGCCCCCGCCATGCCGATCAGGTTCTTCGCCTTCGAGCGGAAGAACCCCGTGCTCTGCACGATCGCCTCGACGTCCTCCTGTCGGGCGGCCGCGAGTGCCGCGGCGTCGGGATACGCCGTGAACAGCGCCGGCGTCACCATGTTCACCCGCCTGTCGGTACACTGTGCGCTCAGGATCGTCGCCGCCAGCAATTCGTAGGCGTTGCGATGAGCGAGCTCGCAGTGCGCCTCGGGGTAGAGCACCGTCAGCGCGTCCCACACGGCCCGCGCCTGCGCGGCCTTCTCGGCCTTCGAGCGCGGGCGCTTCGAGCGCGTCACGCGGGCGCCAGCGACCGCCGCGCGCGCGCGAAGGCGAGCACGCCGTCCGCGTCGCGCGCGTTGAGCACGTCGGAAGGCCGGAGCCCGCCCTTGCGGCCCATCAGCACGCCGAGCGCCACATGCTCGAGACTCGACACCGCGTGCGCATCGGGGGCGATCTCGATCTGCACGCCGTGGCGCCGGGCCGTGTCCAGCCAGCGCCAGTCGAGGTCCATGCGGTGGGGGTCGGCGTTGAGTTCCACCGCCACCCCCGCCGCGCCGGCCTTCTCGAGCACCGCGTCGAGGTTCACCGCGTAGGGCTCGCGCGTCAGCAGCAGCCGGCCGGTGGGATGCCCGAGAATCGTCAGGTGCGGCGCGTCCATCGCCTTGAGGATGCGCTCGGTCATCTGCGCCTCGTTCATGCCGAAGCGCGTGTGCACCGAGCCGATCACGTAGTCGAACGACTCCAGCGTCGCCTCGTCGAAGTCGAGCCGGCCGCACGGGAGGATGTCGGCCTCGACCCCCTTGAGCACGCGCACGTCGGAGCGCGACGCGTTGATGGCGTCGATCTCGTCGTGCTGCCGGCGGATCGCCTCGCGGTCCATCCCGCCGGCGTGCGGGTTCGACTGCGAATGATCGCTGATGCCGACGTACCGCCATCCGCGCGCCGCCGCCGCGTCGGCGAGCTGCGCGATCTGCGACCCGCCGTCGCTGTAGCCGGAATGGCAGTGCAGGGCGCCGAGCAGGTCGCCAACCTCGAGCACGGCCGGCAGCGGCCCGGCCGCCGCCCGCGCGACCTCGCCGCGGGCCTCGCGCAGCTCGGGCGGCACGTACGCGAGGCCGGCCTCGGCGTACAGCGTGGCCTCGTCCGGCACCGGCCGCACCCGACCGTCGGCGTCGCGGAGCGTGTCACCGACCAGCCGCCGCCCGCGCGCCGCGAGGCGACGGCGCACCTCGGCGACGTGCTCCTCGTTCCCGGTAGCCCGCCACCACGCCACCGCGAAGTCGTCCGCCGAGGTGCCGTGCAGCCGCACGACGAGCCCGTCGTCGAGTCGCAGCGTCACCAGCCGGCTCCCAGCCCCGATCGCCTCGCGCACGCGCGCCCCGTGCGTGAACGAGGCCAGCACCTCCGCCGGTGCGGCTCGGCACACGAGCACCAGGTCGAACTCGGCGACCGTCTCGGCTGCCCGTCGGAGTGCGCCGGCGGCCTCGGCGCGCGCGACGTCGGGATGCTCGCGCACCCATCCCAGCAGCCGCGCGGCGTCGGCCATCGCGTGCGGCAGCAGCACCGGCGTCCCCGTCTCGCGCCACTGCGCGATGCCGCGCAGGATCTTCTCCGCCATCCGGTCGCCGAAGCGGGGGAGGGTGGCGAGCCGGCCGTTGCGGGCCGCTTCCTCGAGTTCCTGTACCGACTCGATGCCCAGCCCCTCGTGCAGCTGGCGGATGCGTGCCGGTCCCAGTCCCGGCAGCCGCAGCATCTCGAAGAGCCCCTCCGGCGTCTCCTCGCGAAGCCGGTCGCGAAGCTCGGAATCGCCGGTCGCCAGCAGGTCCTCGACGACCGCGCGGGGGCCGTCGTCGAGGCCGCGCACGCGCGCCAGCCCGCCGCCCGCCGCCAGGGCGGGGAGGTCGACGCCCTGCAGTCCCGCGATCGCGCGTGCCGCCCCCCGGAAGCCGGCGGCGTCTGGTCGCCCGTGCAGCTCGAGGAGCGTCGCGATCTCGTCCAGCACGTGTGCCACCGCGCGGGATTCCATCGCGGCAATATAGCGGCGATCCGCCGGTTCCCGTGGTGCGTCCCCCGCGGCTACTGCTCCTGACCGGCGACGTCGCGCAGTTGGTCCACGATCTCGTGCAGCTGCCGCTCGGTCAGGTCGAGTTCTCCCGCAGCGCCCTCGATGTCCAGCAGCCCGGCGCGCATCGAGATTGCCACCTGGTTCAAGTAGCGGATCTTCGCGAGGATCTCGTCCGTCGTCCGCCGCAGCGACCGGTAGCGCCGCTTCTCGGCGAGGGCCCGCTGGTACCGCATCGCGAGTTCCTCGTGCGTCAGCCGCTTGGCGAGCGCGACCACGTCGTCCTTCGTGCGCCCCGGCAGGCCCCCACGGTCGGGAATGCCGATGTCGTCCCACGACTCGTCGGCGAACCACAGCCGGCCGACGTACTCGATCCCGTCGAAGGTGGTGCGGCACGTCACGACAAACCGGCGGTTGTCGGCCTCGATCGTCGCGATGTACGGCTGGAGGATCTCGTCGTTGGGCATCTCAGGCCGGCCGGGCACCGGTGGCGGTACGCAGGAAGGGGTCGATCGCGGCGAAGAGCGCCGCTGACGCTTCGACATACGGCACGTGACCACAGGCGTCAAGCACCACGCACCCTGCACCGAGCGCCTCGGCGGCGGCCTCCGCCGAGGCGACGGGGATCGGGTCGTCGCGGCCGCTCACCACCAGCCCGCGTACGCGGCCCGTTGCCCGGACGGCCTCGAGCCCCGACCGCAGGTCGTATTCCCCGAGACTGTCCCACGTACTGCGCTGCACCCGTTCGACGAGCCGGAAGGGGGTGAGGTCGTGTGCGAGCGCGGGGTCGTGGAACCAGGGGGCGACGGCGACCTCGAACGCGCGCCGCCGCCAACCCGCCGGATCGGTCGCGCGGCGGGGATCGGCCGCATGCGCCTCCCGCAGGGCGCGCACCGCCGGCGAGGCGGCCCGCGCCGCGAACGCCGCCTCGCCGGCCCGGCGGAACGTCGCGGTGATCGCCGCCGGGCTCACCAGCGCAAGCGCGCCCGGCACGGGGGCGACCCGGCCCGCGACCGCCTCGATCGCGTAGCACATCGCCAGGAGCGCCCCCCACGAGTACCCCACCAGCACCGGCGATGGCCCGACGGAGCGCTCGCGCAGCACGGCGGAGAGATCGGCCACGTGCGCCTGCCAGCCGATCGGGGCCGGGTCGTCGGTGCGCGACCGGCCGCCACCGCGCTGGTCGTACGTCAGCACGCGATACGCGCGAGCCAGGTGCAGCATCTGCGGCAGCAGGTAGTCGTGATGGGCCCCCGGGCCGCCGTGGAGCAGCACCACCGGCGGCGCGTCGTCGGGGCCCCACGCGGCCCAGTGAAGCGGGACGGCCGTCGTGGTCGTCATCCCGGTCGCAACCGGTGGCGGGATCGGGCTCAGGCGTCCTCCTGCAACCGCTCGGCGGCGAGGCGCGCGGTGCGGGCGTGCACCGCCACGGTGTCGGCGATGTCGCGCCCGTAGCCCCCCGCGATCACGATGCACACGGGAAGCCCGACGGCGCGGCACGTGTCGAGGACGAAGCGGTCGCGACGCGCCAGCCCGTCGAACGTCAGCTTCAGGCGGCCGAGGCGGTCTCCCTCGTGGCAGTCGGCGCCCGCGAGATAGAACACCAGATCGGCCTCGGCCCGCGCGAGCAGCGCCGGCAGCGCCGCGGCGAGCCGGTCGAGGTACTCGTCGTCGCCCGTGCCGTCGGCGAGCTCCAGGTCGAGATCGCCGGCCACCTTGTGAAACGGGTAATTGCGCGCGCCGTGCATCGAGAACGTGGTGACCGCCGGGTCGTCGGCGAAGATGGCGTGGGTACCGTTGCCCTGGTGCACGTCGAGGTCCACGACGGCGGCGCGACGGATCGCGCCGTCCGCCTGCAGCGTCCGCACCGCGACCGCCACGTCGTTGAAGACGCAGAATCCCTCGCCGCGGTCGGCGAAGGCGTGATGCGTGCCGCCGGCGAGGTTCATCGCCACGCCGTCCTCCCGCGCGGCCCGCGCGGCGGCGAGGGTCCCGCCGGTGGCTCGCAGCGACCGCTCGACGAGCCCGGGACTCCAGGGGAAACCGAGCCGCCGCCACGCGGCGTCGGGGAGCGTGCCGCGCATCAGGCCGGAGACGTACTCGGCATCGTGGACGCGGGCGAGGTCCTCGGCGCCGACGCGCGGCGGATCCTCGACGTGCGGCACCGTGCCGTCGGCGAGCACGCGCTCGCGCAGCATCGCGTACTTCGCGATGGGGAAGCGATGTCCCTCGGGCAGCGGCACCGCGTACGCCGCCGACGACCAGACGCGAAGCCGGCGGAGGCCGGACGGACGGGGGCTCAGGATCCGCGCCGCCCCAGCACGACGGTCAGCGCGACCCGCTGACCGGCCCGGCGGACGACGACCTGTACGGTGTCGCCGGGGGCGAAGGCGGCGATCGCGTCGGTGTAAGCGTAGAGGTCGGTCACCGGCCTGCCGCCGAACTCGACGATCACGTCCCCGGCCTTGAGGCCGCCGTCGTCCGCAGGGCTCCCGGCGCGCACGCCGGTGAGCCGGAGGCCGGTGCCGTCCCCCGCGGCCATGTCGGGGATCGAACCGAGGTAGGCACCGCGACCGGCGCGCGGTTGCGCCGCCACCGGCGCCGGCACGCGGACGAACGTCAGGCGCGCAGGACGGTCGCCGACATCGCGCAGGAGGGCGAAGGCGAAGTCCACGACCTTCGCCTCGCCGGCGGCGTTGATGCCAGACGCGTCGTCCGACGCGCGATGGTAGTCGGCGTGCGTGCCGGTGAAGAAGTGCAGCACGGGGATGTCCTTCGCGTAGAAGGACGCATGATCGGAGCGGCCGAATCCGTCGCCGCCCGTCGTCAGCTGGAAGCCGTACGCGCGGTTCGCGGCCTCGAGCACCGACGGGAACTCGGCCGCCGTGGCCGTGCCGAAGACCTGGAGCCGGCCGCCGTCGAGTCGGCCGACCATGTCGAAGTTGAACATCGCCTGCACCCTCCCGAGCGGCACCGGCGAGGTCTCGACGAAGTGCTGCGATCCGAGCAGCCCGAGTTCCTCGCCGCTGAACGCCACGAACACCGCCGTCCGCTTGAGCGGCGTACGCGCGACGAGGCGCGCGAGCTCCAGCACGGCCACGGTCCCCGACGCGTTGTCGTCCGCGCCGTTGCGGATCGCGTCTCTCGCGTCGGGGTCGAGCGCCCCGGTCGTGTCGCGCCCGAGGTGGTCGTAGTGGCCGCCGATGACGACGAACTCACCGCGCAGCGTCGGGTCGGTGCCCGGCACGACGCCGATCACGTTGCGCGCCGGGAGTTCGAACGGGAGACCGGCGCGCTGCCGGGCGATCACCCGGGCCGTGAACGGCTGGAACCAGCCGTCGGGACACGCGGCGGCGCAGACGCGTGCCGCGGGCTCGAGCCCCAGCGCGGCGAAGCGGGCGGCGATGAAGTCCGCGGCCGCCCCGTTGCCCGCGCTGCCGGTGGCGCGGCCTTCGCGTGCGTCGTCGGCGAGCCACGCCACGTCGCGGCGGATGAGGGCCGAGTCCGCGGTCGTGGCGACGCTGACGGCGACGCGGCCGGGGCGGCAGCCGGATGCGACGATGGCCGCCACGAGGGCGGCCGCACACGCGGGGCGGAGGCGCATGTCGGGAAATCTCGCGGGACGCGTCGGCGGCGACCATCCCTCTCGCGGCCGAGGCGGCCGAGGCGGCCGAGGCGGCTGAGGCGGCCGTTCCGCCGGGGCGCTGGCGTTCCGTACGGCCCCGGCCGACCTTTCGACGAGCCACATGGGACCGGGGATCACGTTCGCGCGCCACTTCGCGCAGCTCGTTGCCTTGCTCGGCGCCGGTCAGGCGCCGGTCGAGGAGCAGAAGCTCCACTTGCGTGCGGCCGCGATGGCGACGCGCGGCGGTGCCGTGTGCCTCCGGCTCCACGGCGGGGGCCTGCACGCGGACGACTCGCCGGTCTCGCCGATCTTCGACGGGGTGCGCGAACTCACCGCCCGCTTCGTGGCCCTTGGCCTCGAGCGCCTCGACGCGAGGGGCGGCGCGTCGCCGGCCGACCTGCTCGTCCTCGCGCGGGCGATCGCCGCTCCGGCCACGCCCGGCGCACTCGCGGAGTTGCTGCGCACGCCGCCAGCCTCGGTGCGCCTGACGTTCGCCACCGATCGGGCGGCGATCGCGTTGGAGGAGGTCGAGGGAACGCCCGCTGCGGCCGAGCCGCCCGGCGAGGCCGTGACGGCGGAGCCCAGCGTATGGGTGCCGGCGGAACTGCCCAGCGAGGTCGTGCCGGCAGAGCTGCCCAACGAGGCCGTAACGGCGGAGCTGCCCAGCGAGTGGGCGCCGGCGGAACTGCCCAGTGTGTGGGTGCCGGCGGAGCTGCCCAGCGAGGCCGTGCCGGCGGAGCTGCCCAGCGAGGCGGTGCCGGCGGAGCTGCCCAGCGAGGCCGTGCCGGCGGAGCTGCCCAGCGAGGCCGTGCCGGCGGAGCTGCCCAGCGAGGCCGTGCCGGCGGAGCTGCCCGGAGCCGACGTTCCGGCCCCACCGTCCCGCGACGAGCCGGAGGCAGCGGCGCTCGATGCGGCCTCGCTGTTCCACGCGGTGGCTGGCGCACGGACGGCGCGCGAGGCCGTGCCGGGGCTGCTCGACGCGCTGCGCGAGCCGCAGTCGGCGCGTCGCCTGGGGCGCATCCTCGACGAGCTCTGCACCTTCGTCGAGGTCAGCCAGCGCGAAGGGCACTTCGAGGATGCGCTGCACGCGTATCACGGTCTGGTGTCCGCCGAGACCTCGATGGGCGAGGCGGAGGCCCGGTCGGCGCTGCTCCTCGCCCTGCGACGGTTGGCGAAGCCGCCGATCCTCGACGTCGTCGTCCGGCTGGCCGTGCGGCGGGCACCGGCGGATCCGCTGGCGCTCGCGGTGCTCCGACGCGCGGGAGACGAGGCCGTGCCGGCGATCGTCGCTCGCGTCGTCGCCGCCACCTCGACGCCGATGCGCGAGCAGCTCCGGCACCTCGTGCAGCTCCTCCCAGGCGCCGCGTCCGGACTGGGACATACGGTGCTGTCGGCCCGCCCGGTCGTCGCCCGCCAGGCGGCCCGCTTCATCGCGGACCTCGGGCTCGGTGCGGCCGATGCCGCGTTGGCGCAGGCCGTGGAGCAGGCCGCGCCGGAGGTGCGGCGCGAGGCGCTGTCGGCGCTCGCCGCGCTCGAGTCGCCTCGCGCCGTGGACGCCCACGTGCGGGCGCTCCGGGACGGGGAGATCACCGTGCGGTTGCAGGCCGTCGTCGGCCTCGTGCGGCTCAAGCCGCCCGGCGTGGTCGCCGTCCTGAACGCGGCGCTCACCGACGAGGGCGAGCCCGAGGCGCAGGTGGCGCTCGTGCAGGCCATCGGTCGCGTGGCGCTGCCGGAGTCGGTCGAACCGCTCGTCACCGCTGCCGAGCCGGCGAAAGGGCTGTTCCGCCGGAAGTCGCTCGCGCTGCGCGTCGCGGCCGTGCACGCGCTGGCGCAGCTGCGCATGCCGGGGGTCAGTGCCGTCCTGCAAGGATTGTCGCAGGACAAGGAGCGGGCCGTTCGTGACGCCCTCGCGCAGGCCACCCGCATCCACGGGCGGCGGACGACGCGGGCGATGCAGGCCGTCCAGGGCTGAGGCGCGCCGGGCGCGCCTCAGCGCGGGGTGAACCGCGTGTCCCTGGTCACCGCCCGGCAGGTGCGCGCGAGCAGCTCGGCGGCGTGGTCGAGATCCGAGAGACTCACCGTCTCGTTCGGCGAATGCATGTAGCGGTTGGGCACCGACACCAGCCCGGTGGCGATGCCCGTGCGCGCGACCATGACGTAGTCGGCGTCGGTGCTGGTGAGCTTCCCCGCCGCCTGGACGGAATGCGGAATGCCGGCCCCTTCCGCCGTGCGGCGGAGCAGGTCGAAGACGACGGGCGAGATGACCGAACCCCGCGTGAGCACCGGGCCGCTCCCGAGCGCGTGGTCGCCGTGCTCCTTCTTCTCGACCTGCGGGTGGTCGGTCGCGAAGGTCACGTCCACCACAAGGCCCATCACCGCGTGCGTCGCGGCGGCACCCGGCAGGATGCCCCCGCCCGTGAGCCCGATCTCCTCGCGCGAGCTGGCGATCGCGACGACACGCGCCTCGCCCGGCTCGGCGTGATAGCGGCGAAGCGCCTCGAGCACGACGTAGGCGCCGATCCGGTTGTCGATCGCCCGCGAGACGACGCGGCCGTTGGGGAACTCGAGCACGGGCTGCTCGACGACGCCGGGATCGCCGACGCGCAGGCGCCGTTCCGCTTCCTCGCGCGACGTCGCGCCGATGTCCACCCAGAGGTCCGTGAGCTTCGACGCCTTCTCGCGCTCGTCCGGCTTCATGAGGTGGATCGGCTTCTTGCCGACGATGCCGGTCACGTCTCCGTCGCGCCCCAGGAACCGCATGCGCTGGCCGACGAGCACCTGTGGATCCCAGCCGCCGATCGGGGCGACCCATGCGAAGCCCTGCTCGTCGATGTACGTGACGATCAGCCCGATCTCGTCGATGTGGCCCGCCAGCAGGATCGTCGGCTGGTCCGGATCGGGATGTCCGCCCCGCTCCCCCGCCCACGCGAAGCTGTTGCCGACGACGTCCACCTCGACGCGGGCGAAGGTCTCCGCCTCGGCGCGCCACGCGCGGGCGGCGGCATCTTCGAACCCGGAGGGACCGACTGCCTCGAGCAGGCGGCGCAGGAAGGCGACGGACGTGGCAGGAGGCATGGGCCGGGGAGTGTCTCCGAATGCTAATCGCATCGCAAGGGCACCGAGGCCCCGGGACGTCGCCTCGACCTCCTGCGGTCCCGCGACTTGCGCCGATGCCGCGTCCCGCCCAAGGTGCAGCATGCTCGGGACCCTGCTCTACGTGGCGATCGGCTTCGGCGCCGGCATCCTGTCCGGCCTCTTCGGCATCGGGGGCGGCATCGTGATCGTGCCGGCACTCGTCCTCGCTGCGAAGTTCGAGCAGCAGGCGGCCGTCGGCACGTCGCTTGGCGCGCTGCTGCTGCCGGTCGGGTTCCTTGGCGCGATGGCCTACCACCGTGCCGGCCACGTGGACGTGAAGGCCTCGGCCCTGATCGCGCTCGGGCTCTTCGGCGGCGCGCTCCTCGGCGCGAAGGTCGCGCTGGCCTCCACCGGCCCCACGCTCAAGCGGGCCTTCGCCGTGTTCCTGGTACTCGTGGCGGCCAAGCTGTTCTGGGACACCCGCACGGCCAGTTAGGCGTCGCGCCGCGGCACGGGCCTGGCCCGCGCTAACGCCTGGGCATGGGGAAGAGCGCCATGGACGCCGCGTAGATCACGAAGCCCGCGAGCAGCAGCGTCGGCTGGCCGGTGAGGATCACGTAGGCGGCCCCGAACAGCGCGGGCACCTCACCGATCGCCCATCCTACGATGAGCGTCGCGGGGTCGCCGCGCTCGACCTGCGGGGCGCGCAGGAGGCGCCACGCGGCGAGGGCCGCCAGCGCGGTGCCCCACACCCCCCACGCGACCCACGACAGGCCCGGCGGCGGCGGAACGTCGGAGGGCCGGCTCCGGGCGAGAACCATGGCCACGGCGCCGAACGCCAGCGTGCCGGCTCCCATCGCCAGCCGGATCATCGGCAGGGCCACTCTGGGCTGGTCGCGCATCACTTCCCCTCGAAGACGAGCTTCCCGCCGACCCACGTCTGCAGGACCCGCGTCCGCAGCACGTCCTCCGCCGGCACCGTCATGATGTCCTGATCGAGCACGACGAAGTCGGCGCGCTTGCCGGGGGTGAGCGAGCCGAGCTCGCGTTCCTGGAAGCCGGCGACGGCCGGCCACAGCGTCATGCTGCGCAGCGCCTCCTCGCGCGTCATCCGCATCTCGGCGTGCCAACCCCCCGCGGGCCAGTTGTGCTCGTCCTGTCGCGCGATCGAGGCGTGGAACGAGATGAGCGGGTTCACCGCTTCGACGGGGAAATCCGACCCGTTGGGGATGATCGAGCCCTGGTCGAGGAAGCTCCGCCACGCGTAGGCGCCGAGCACGCGCGTCGAGCCGATGCGCTGTTCGGCCCAGTACATGTCGCTCGTCTGGTGGCTCGCCTGCATCGAGGGAATCACGCCGAGCGCCGCGAAGCGGGGGATGTCCGGCGGGCTGACGATCTGCGCGTGCTCGACGCGGAAGCGGTGGTCGGCCACCGGCACCTGCTCCAGCGCCGCCTCGTAGGCGTCGAGCACGTTGCGGTTGGCGCGGTCGCCGATCGCGTGCGTGCAGACCTGGAAGCCACCGCGCAGCGCCTCGACGGCGACCCGCCGCACGTGCGCAACGTCGGAGATGACGAGCCCGTGGTTGTGCGGGTCGTCGCTGTAGGGGTCGAGCATCGCGGCGCCGCGCGAGCCGAGCGCACCGTCGCCGTAGAGCTTGATGCTCCGCACCCACAGCCGCCCGTCGCCGGCGCCGACGAGCGGTCCGCGCTGGAACCACGTCGCGAGGGTGGGGGCGTGGTCGCCGATCATCGCGTAGAGACGCAGGTCGTACGCACCCGCCTTCGCCAGGGCCTCGTACTGCGCCAGCGCCTGCGCCGACGCGCCGGCGTCGTGGACGCCGGTGAGCCCCCAGCGGTGCATCTCCTTCACCGCGGACAGGATCGCGTCGCGCACCTGCGCGTCGCTCGGCGTCGGGATCTTCGCGCCGACGAGTCCCATCGCGCGGTCCACGAGCACCCCCGTCGGCTGGCCCTGCGCATCGCGCTCGAGCCGGCCGCCGCTCGGGTCCTGCGTCTCGCGGCCGACGCCGGCGAGGCGCATCGCGGACGCGTTGGCGAGGGCCGCGTGCCCGTCCACGCGCGTGAGGAACACGGGATGGTCGGGGACGGCGCTCGAGAGCGCGTCATGGGTCGGGAAACGGGTGTCGCCCCAGTCGTTCTGGTCCCACCCGCGGCCGACGATCCACTGCCCCTTGGGCGTCACCTTCGCGCGCTCGACGACCTTCGCGATCACCTGCGCGTAGGACGCGGTGCCCACGAGGTTCACGCTCTGCAGCGTCTGGCCGAGGCCGACGACGTGGCCGTGCGCATCGGTCATCCCGGGGATGATCGTCCGGCCCCCGGCGTCCACGAGGCGCGTCGCGGCCCCCCGGTGCGCCAGCGCGAGTCGGGCGGGGCCGACGAACAGCACCCGGCCGTCCCTGATGGCCAGGGCCTCGGCGCGCGGTCGCGCCTCGTCCACCGTGTGGATCCGCGCGTTCGTGACGATGATGTCGGCCGTCGGGGCGGCCGGTTGGGCGGGCAGCGCCGTTGCGCCGAGCGCCGCACCGAGCAGGAGGGTCCTGTGCATTCGCTGATTCTGGCGCCTTACCCGAGAAACGCAATGCGATCGCTCGGCGGCCGAGGCGCGATCGCCCTAGGCCTTTCCGGCCTCCAGCCGGACCGGCGTCGCCTGATCCGCCCGCCTGCCGCGCTTGTCGGCATAGAAGGCCGCGATCGTGCCCATGTCCGCCTCGACGTCGCCCGTCAGGTGCACCATCGGGCCGATCCCCGCCGTGCGGTTGGGATAATCGAGGAACCCGAGGACCACCGGCACGTTCGCGCCGCGCGCGATGTGGTAGAACCCGCTCTTCCAGTGCGCGGTGCGGCGGCGCGTCCCCTCGGGGGACATCACGAGGATCAGCCGGTCGGACTGCCGGAATCGCTCGACCGCCTGCTCGACCGCGTTCAGCCGCGCGCCGCGCTGCACGGGGAAACCACCCAGCGCGCGCATGACCGGACCGAACGGCCAGCGGAACAGCGAGTCCTTGCCCATCCAGGTGATCTTCGCGCCGATCGCCAGGGCGAACGGCAGCATGATCACGAAGTCCCAGTTCGACGTGTGCGGCGCGCCGAGCGCGAGCAGTTTCGGCTCGTCCGGCATCCGGCCGACGGCCCTCCACCCGGCGAGCCCGAGCAAGGCGTGCCCGAGGCGCTGGGCGAGCGTCATGGCCGGCCGCTCACCGGCGCGACGGCGGACCGTCGGTTGGCACGCTCGTCGCCCACGCCGTCCACCACAGGTCGCGCAGCATCGTCGCTCCGGCGGCGAGGCGCCCCGAGGCGAAGGCGCGATGGGCCGCGCCCTGCGTCGTCTCGGAGAAGCGCTCCTGCTTGTCCAGCACGTACAGCGCGCGCAACTCCGCGTGCGTGGCCCGGAGGTACCCGAGCACCCCGTCACGCAGCGGCGCGACCACCTGCGGCGCGGTCGTCATGCGCGGGGCGACGTCCTCGGCGGTGATCTTCGCGCCGACGTACACGCTCTCGAATCGGGCGTGCGTGCGGAAGTCGGTCGGGAAGCTGTCGGGGTTCGCCCCGACCCAGCCGTTGTGGTGGATCGTCGTGTGATGCGGGTTGGCGCCGTCGGTGACGTAATGCCCCAGCACGCCCGCGTCGTTGATGATCCGCTGTTCAAGGAAGCGCTTCTCCGGTCCCTCGGGCATGCGGCGCCACAGGCGGAACTGGGTGCGCAGGCGCTGCGTCAGCTCGACGATGCGGAACGGCAGGAACCCGGGCAGCTGCGTCTGGCCGCTGGCGCGGAGGGAATCGACGTACGCGTACCGGTTCGGCGCCTTGAGACTCCCCGCGGTCGTCAACTCGAAGTTCACGTAGTGATCCGGGGCGTTGGCGCCATTGAGCGCCGGGTCGGCCTTCGTCTCGTCGAGGTCGCGCCATCGGTCGGGGTCGGGGTCGAGCCACACGAGCTGGTCGCCGGCGGCGCGGAAGAACGGCGGCATCTCCGTCGGCAGCGCCTGCACGGCGGCGGCGGCCGCGAGCCGATGGCCGTGATCCCCCCAGAGCGTGCCGGTGCGGGAGGCGGCGGCGAGGCCGACGGCGGCGAGGACGACGGCGAGGAGCCGGAGCCGAATAGGGCGCATCGGCCCGTATTCTAGTGTCCAGCGGGTGAAAGTGCGGGGCACGGCCACGCCGGCGCCGCATCGGTCGGCGAAACCCGGTCCCCCCGCCGACGTATTCTTCACGGTGTCGAACCTCCGTCTCGTCCCAGCCCACCACGAGCCACGCATGCCGCGTCCGTCACGCCTGATCCTGTCCGTCGCGTTCACCCTCGCCGCCGTGTCGGCGCTGTCGGCGCTGTCGGCGCTGTCGGCGCTGTCGGCGCAGACGACGCCCGCGACGTCTCCCGCGATCACGGCGGCGGACCTCCGGCACCGCGTCTTCGCGTACGCTGCGGACTCGATGGAAGGCCGCAACACCGCGTCCCGCGGCCACGTAAAGGCCACCGACTACATCGCCCGCGAACTTGCCCGGCTCGGGCTCGTGCCTGCCGGCGAGGGCGGCTCCTGGTTCCAGACGCTGCCGATCACGCGACGCGTACTCGACACCACGACGGCCCCGTCCGTCAACGGACGGACCTTCTCGCCGGCCAGCGACTTCATCGCCCGGGATGCCGGTCCCGGGGCACGCTCGCTCGATAGTGCCGACGTGATCTACGGCGGCTCGCTGGGCGACACCACGACCCTCGTCGCCCCCGCGGCGGCGGCGGGCAAGCTCGTGGTCCTCGCTGTCCCCGCGACGGCGTCACCGACGCCGAACCGCCAGGTGCTGACGCAGCGCTACCTCGGCTCCGCCGGCATCGTGGTCGCGACCCTCGATCGCCTGCCGCCGAACGTCGCGGCCATGCTGCGCGAGTCGGTGCCGTCGCTCGACGGCGGCACCGGTGACCTGAACGCCCCGGTCCTGCCGGTGTACGCGTACGTGAGCCAGGCCATGGCCGAGGCGCTGGTGGGACGGCCGCTCGCGCAGGCGCAGCCCGGCGTCGCCGGCGGCGTCGTGCGCGGCACGATCCGCTTCCGTACGGTGCCCGTCGAGCATCCGGTGCGCAATGTCGTCGCGGTGCTGCCCGGGCGGGACCCGCGACTGCGCGGCCAGTACGTCGCGCTCGGGGCGCACTCCGATCACGTCGGACTCGACGCTCAGGCGGTGGACCACGACTCGCTGCTGCTCGCCAATCGCCTCTACCGGAAGGACGGCGCCGACGGCCCCCCGGCGCGGCTGACGCCCGAGCAGCGCGCGCGCCTCGACGCGGCGCGCGACTCCGTCGCGAAGCTGCGGCCGGCTCGTCGCGACAGCATCTACAACGGCGCCGACGACGACGCTTCCGGCTCGATGGGGCTCCTCGAAGTGGCCGAGTACTTCGCCGGGAGCCCGGCGGCGCGGCCGGCGCGGTCCCTTCTGTTCGTGTGGCATGCCGCGGAGGAGGTCGGGCTCTGGGGGTCCGCGTGGTTCACCGACCATCCGACCGTGCCGCGCGACTCGATCGTCGCGGCGATCAACATTGACATGATCGGCCGCGGTGCCGCGCAGGACATTGCCGGCGGCGGCGACCGCTACCTGCAGATCCTCGGCTCCCGCCGGCTCTCGACGACCTACGGCGACTTCGTCGAGGTGGTGAACAAGCGGCCGGCGCACCGTTTCGCGCTCGACTACACCTTCGACGCGAACGGTCACCCGCAGCAGTACTACTGCCGGTCGGATCACTGGAACTACGCGCGCTACGGCATCCCGGTGGTGTTCTTCTCCACCGGTGGGCACGCCGACTACCACATGATGACGGACGAGCCCCAGTACCTCAACTACCCGCACTTCACGCGGGTGACGCGGTTCGTGGCCGACCTCGCGCAGGCGGCCGCGAACCGGCAGTCGCGCTTCGCGCTCGACAAGCCGGTGCCGGGGCCGACCGCCGAATGCGTGCAGTGACGGGCGATCACGCGATCGCCCGTCGCCCCCCGACGGACGTGGCGATGCATCCCTGGGCCGCCCAGTAGGTCCCCTGGATCACCTCGCGATCCACCGGGGATGACAAGACGTCGCCGAAACGGTCGGCCGCCAGCTCCAGGTCGCTGAGCACGAACAGGAACATCCCCGCCCCCGCTGCGCGGCCGCCCGGCTGTGCGGCGCGGGCAGTGGCCTGCCACGCCGTGAGCGAGATGATCGCGGCGCATGCGGCCACCGGCACGAACAGCGCGCCCGTCCGGTCGCCCACGAGGCGCAGTGCCATGCCCGTCGCCACGACGGCGCGGCAGCGCGCCGACACGCCGTCGCCCCCGGCCCACGCCAGCGCGAGGCACGCCAAGGTCGCCAGCGACTTGGCGATCCAGTGCAGCAGCGTCCAGCCGACGGCGCTCGCGAGCGTCGCCGTGCGCCGCGCACGCGAGGATGACGCCGTCCCATCGCCCGACCGTCACGGACCGCCTCACCGTCCCGGCTGGTAGCCCGTCAGGAACAGGTTGAGCGAGCCGAACGAGAGCCGCGACTTCATCTGCAGCACGCGCCGCGTGGAGTCGTCGGCCACCCAGAGCTCGGCGCGGCCCCCTTCGCCGAACACCCCGCGCGACCGGAACGACGGCCGCAGCACCAGCGCGTCGAACTCGCCCGCTGGCACCCGGATGCGCTCGCGCCGCTCGACCGTCACCCGGATCGGGTTCGCGTCCGGCCGGAAATGGCGGTCCCACTCGTACCGGCGACCCACCTCGAGCGGCTGGGTGCGGACGAAGAACAGGAACGCCGCGTCGTCGAGCGGATCCGCCACGCTCGGGCTCGGTGGCTTGCCCCGCTCGATGAACTGTCCCGTCCCGAGCGGCATCTCGAAGAGCCGCGAGTAGCGCTTCGGCCCCTCGTGCAGCTCCTGCGCGAAGCGCACCGAAACCTGCCGGGCCGGGTCGTACCACGACTCCAGCACGTCGTTCACGCGGAAGAACGGGATGCCGCCGCGGACCGCGAAGCGCAGGATCCACGTCGCCGCGCCGTCGATGTTCGGTCCCGAGTCCACGCGAATGGACCCCGACCCGACGCCGATCCCCGAGAACTCCACGTGGTACGTCGCGACCTCGCCCGGCCGGAAGGGCACGACCACCTGCGCCACCCCGCGCCGAGCCGAGGCGATGGATACCAGGAGCAGCAACGTGAGGGCGCGCACCGGCGAATGATCGCCCCCCGGCGTGTCCCGGCGTCAGGGGGGTGCCAGCTTGACGGGCGCACGGCCGCGGCCTAGCGTCGCGCATGCCACCCGTCACCCCTCGACGCGCCGCCGGCCTGTGCGCGCTCCTCGCGTTCGCCGCGAGCTGCGGTCCGCCGCCGGACGACGCGACCGTCAAGGTGCGGATGTACGACAACGCGTTTTCACCGGTGACGATGCGGGTGCCGCCGGGCACCGCAGTGACCTTCGCCAACGTCGGGCGCAATCCGCACAACGCCGTCGCGTCCGACGGGCGCTCGTGGAGCACCGAGCGCCCCTACGGGGCGCTGGCCATGCCCGCCGACGCGCAGGCGGCGGTGACCTTCGACACCGCCGGGGTCTATCGGTACTACTGCACGTACCACGGCACCCCCGACGGCCGCGGCATGGCGGGGACGATCGTCGTCGGCGACGCCGTGGACTCGTCGTCGGGTCGCGCCCGGCTCGCCCCGGTCGAACGCTCGACCGGGGTCGTACGGCGCGTCCCGAAGGATTACCCCACGATCCAGGCGGGGGTGGACGCCGCGGCCCCCGGCGACCTCGTGCTCGTGAGTCCCGGCACCTACCGCGAGGAAGTCACGATCACGACCCCCTCGGTGGTCGTGCGCGGGGTGGACCGCAACACGACCGTCATCGACGCCGAGTTCGTCCGGGGCAACGGCATCGTCGCGCTCGCCGACGGCGTGGCGATCGAGAACCTCACCGCGCGCCATGCGCTGCTCAACGGTTTCTTCTGGAGCGGCGTCACCGGCTGGCGCGGCTCCTACCTCACCGCGGTCAACAACGGCGACTACGGCATCTACGCCTTCGACTCGAGCGACGGGCTCTTCGAGCACAGCTACGCCTCGGGGTCCCCCGACGCGGGATTCTACGTGGGCCAGTGCCGGCCGTGCCGCGCGCTCCTCCTCGACGTCACCGCCGAGCGCAACGCACTGGGCTACAGCGGCACCAATGCGAGCGGCGTCACCATCGCGCGTTCGACGTTCCGGCTGAACCGTGTCGGCATCGTGCCCAACACGCTCGACACCGAGCTGCTGCCGCCGCAGGCCGAGACGCACCTCGTCGCGAACGTCGTCGCCGACAACGGCAACGCCGACGCCCCGACGCTGCCGCTCGAGGCCGCCGCGTTCGGCAACGGCATTCTCCTCACCGGCGGCGAGCGCAACGTGGTCGAGCGGAACCTCGTCGTCGGGCACCCCATGCACGGCGTGCTGGTCGCACCGATGCTCGACCGCCACTACTGGCCGGCCCGCGGCAACGTCGTCCGCGACAACGACGTGCGCGGATCGGGCCGCGCCGACGTCGCCGTCGCCGGCCCGTGGTCGAGCGACAACTGCGCCGCCCGCAACGGCGACGGCCCGATGGCCCCGACGCTGCTGACCTTCCTCGGCGGTTGCGGCCGGCGCGTCTTCGCGACCGGCCTCGACGTGATTCCCGCCGTCGCGATGCTCTGGCGCGGTGAGCGCGCGCGGCGCGGCGACGTCGTCGCCGGCGACTGGCGCACGCAGCCCGCGCCGCCGCCGCAGCCGAACATGCCCGCGGCTTCCACCGCGTCGGCGCGGCCGGCGGTACGGGTGTTTGCTTCGCTCGCCTTCCGCGCCGACACGGTGCGGCTCCCCGCTACGGTCGCCGAGTACCGCGCGCGGACGGCCGCGACGTTCTCGGTGGCACGTCTCGTGTTCGGCGGTGCGGCGATGTGGTGGACGCTCGGCATCCCGCTGTGGGGGGTCGGGGCGCTCGTTGCCGGGGTGCGTGGCGGACGCGTCGCGCGCGGGGCATGGCTGCTGGCGGCGGCGCTGGCGCTGACGCTGGCCTTGATCGCCGCCGGTGGGTGGTGGTACGGCGGACGGGGTTGACGCGTGTCGGAGGAGCCGATGCGTCGGCGTTCGTGGCTCAAGTGGCTCGCGGGGGGCGGGGCGGGGGCCGCCGCCGCGTCGTGGTTCGGCGTTCGGGCTGCGACGCGGGCGCACCCGGACGGCGAACGGGAGCCGGGCACGGCAGCGGACGCGCCGCGCTCCACGCGCCGCGCGTACGGCCATGGCGCGGAGCCCCCCGTCGGCGTCACGCTCGCCGGCCGGCGCGATCTCGTCGTCCCGCCGCCGGCCCGGGCGCAGACGGCGGCCCCGGCCACGCATGAAGTGAACCTGTGGGTCGCCGAGCAGCCGGTGCCGATCGCGCGCGATCTCGTGGTGCCGTCGCTGACCTACAACGGCACCATTCCGGGCCCGATCCTCCGCTGCACCGAGGGCGACGCCGTCGTCGTGCGGTGCCGCAATCTGGGCGCGGTGCCGCACACGGTGCACTTCCACGGCCGCCACGGCGCCCAGGCCGATGGCTGGGAGCCGGTGCCCGCCGGGGGCGAGGCCACGTATCGCTTCACGGCGGCGCCGTTCGGCGTGCATCCGTACCACTGCCACGTCGGTCACCACGACGACCACGTCCTCGCCGGGATGCACGGCGTACTGATCGTCGATCCGCGCGACGGACGCGCGCCGGCGCACGAGTTCGTGCTGGCGCTGTCGGGGCACCAGCCCGGCGCGGATGGGCGGGCGGCCGTGTACACGTGGAACGGCGTGGCGGGACTCTTCGCGCGCGAGCCGCTCAAGGTGCCGGTCGGCGAGCTGGTGCGGGTGTACCTCGTCAACGCCTGCCTCACCGACGCGGCGGCGTCGTTCCACCTGCATGCAGCGACGTTCGACGTGTACCGGACGGGCACGCGCCGCGCGCCGGACGAGCACACCGACGTCGTGACGCTGGGCCCCATGGAGCGGGCGATCCTGGAATTCCGGCTGCCGACGCGTGGCCGCTACCTGTTCCACCCGCACCAGCCGTGGATGGCCCGGCGTGGTGCGACGGGGTGGTTTGCCGCGGTGTAGTGCCGCTACGCCAGCACCCCGCGCAGCGCCGCGACGAATCGCTCGGTGTCCTGCGGCGTCCCGGTGCTGACGCGGCACCAGTCCAGCATCGGCGGGAACGGGCGACCGACGTCGATCCCGCGCGCCGCGAACCCGGCGATGACCTCCGTCACCGGCCGTCCCGTGCGGAAGAACACCATGTTCCCCTGGCTCGGCACGTAGCGCAGCCGCAGCGCGTCGAGCGCGCGGTAGATCGCCTCGCGCGAGGCCGTGTTCTGCCGGCGCACGAAGACCTGCGCGCCGGAATCGCGCACCGCGGCGATCGCCGCGCGCACCGCCATCGCGTTGGGGAATCCCATCACGTACGGCCGGATGCGGTCGAGCAGCGCCGGCCGGGCCACCAGGAAGCCCACGCGGAGCCCCGCCATCCCGTGGATCTTGCTCGCCGTCCGCGAGACGATCACGTCGTGGCCGGCGACGACCAGTGGCATCATCGAGCGGTGGCCCGGCACCTCGACGTACTCGAAGTAGGCCTCGTCCACGAACACCGGCGCCCGCGGCGCGACGCGGGTGCAGAACCCCTCGAGCGCCGCCGAGTCCACCACCGTGCCCGTGGGATTGTTGGGATTGCAGACGAAGACCAGCCGCGTGAAGGGCCCGACAGCGCGCTCCATCGCCGGCAGGTCGTGCACCAGCGCAGCGTCGAGCGGCACCGTCACCACCGACGCGCCGAGTGCCTCGCCGTACGCGAGCAGCCGGTCGTACGTCGGCGATGCACCGACCAGCTCGCCGCCGCGCGCGAAGGTGGCGGCGGTCGCGTCGAGCCCCTCGCTCGAGCCCTGCGTGACCAGCACGTGGTCGGCCGGCACCCCCCACTGGCTGGCGACGAGCTGCTGCAGCTCGGGGATCCCCGCCGGCATGTAGAGACTCGCCTCGCTCCAGTAGCGCACCATCGCCTCGCGCGCGCTCTGCGGCGGGCCGTACGGATTCTCGTTGAACGCCATCCGGATGCGACCGTCGGCACCGCGCGGCGCGAGGTGCGCGGCCGCCTCGGCCGGTGCCAACGCGAGCGCCTCGCGCCCGAGGACGAGGCCCGCTCCGGCGAGAAGCGAGGACGAACGGATCCAGTCGCGGCGGGTCTGGGACATCGTGTCGGCTCGGGGGAAGGCGTCGCCGGAACGTGCTGCCGCGCCGACGCAACGACAAGGGCGCCCCCGCTGGCGGCACGGTGCCCGTCGTCCTACCGTCCGATGACGAGCGCCATCCCGTCCGGCTCGCGCCCCGCCTCGAGCAGTCGTTCGACCGTCATGCGCTCGAGGTCGAGCACCGCGATCTGGTCCGTCGCCGCCAGCGCCACCCAGGCGCGCCTGCCGTTCGGGTGGACGACGATCCCGAGCGGCACCGCCGATCGCCCCATCGCGGCGCCGAGCATCTGGTCGCGGGCGCGCGTCGAGTCGAAGGGCAGGACGATGTCCGCCAGCCGCTGGCGCTTCGCCGCGTCGTACACCGCGATCGTCCCGGAGCGCGCGTTCGACACGAGCACGCGACGGCCGTCGGGGGTGAACTTGGCGCGGTTCGGGAACTCGCCCGTCGGCAGGGTCGCGAGCGAATCCAGCGTCCGCGCGTCGAGGATCGTCACCCGGTTGAGCTGCCGGTCGCCGACCCAGAGCTCGCGCTCGTCCGGCGAGAGCGCGATCGCCTCGGGACCCGCGCCGACCGTCGCCGTCTTCACCAGCCGCTTCTCGATGAGGTCGAACAGCGATACCGACCCGCTGCCGATGTTGGGGGTCCATGCCCATCGGCCGTCGCGCGACAGCTCGATCATGTGCGTGCCGCGCGCGTTGGTGGGGATCGCGAACTCGACGTGTCCCATCGCGACGTCCACGACCACCACCGCCTGATTCTGCTCGCTGGTCACGGCCACCCGCCGTGTCCCCGGGATCCACTGCAGGCCGTGCGGCCGGCGGAAGTCGCCGAGGTCGATCGTCCGCTGCACGCGCTGCGCCGCGAGGTCGATGACCGTCAGCGTGCGGCCCGGCGACTCGCCCGTCCCGTAGTCGGCGACGACGGCGAGCCGGCCGTCGGGACTCGTCACCACTTCGTGGGGTGCCGCGCCGGTTTCCACCTGGAACCGTGCGCCGCCGGTGACCGGGTCCACCACCGCGGCCACGGCGGCCGACTTGAGCAGGACGATCAGGGACTCGCGCACCGGCTGGGCCGCGAGCGACGCGGGGGTCAGCAGCGCGAGCACGGCGGCACGTCGGAACGCCGGGCGGAACGCCGGGCGGGTCCGCACGGGGCGACGAGTGGGCATGCCTGACGCTATGCGGTGCGGCGGCCGTCGGCCAGCCGCCGCACGTCAGGGAATCCTCCGGGAGAACCCGAACGTCACGATCCAGTGCCGGATCTCCTCGCGGCGACCCGGGATGACCCGGCGCCCATTCGTGAGTTCCATCACGAGTCGCATGGCGAGATCCTGCACGATGGGAATCTCGATGCCGCCCCCGGTCGCGGTCGTGCTGGTGAGGGGCCGGACGACAGTCGCCGACAGCGACTGCCGCGGCTCATGGTGCGACGTCACCCGGACGACACCGAACATCGACGCCCCGCCCCGCGCAACGCCGCCCATGGCGTAGAGCTGGCCGATGTTGTGGCCCAGCGTGGTGCCGACGCCCATCGTGACCGGCGACGTGGGGTTCGTCAGTTCCACGTAGCCAGTGGCGCGGGGCAGGAGGTCGAAGGGAAGGAGATGCGCGCCGAGCAGCCAGCCGGGTTTCCACGCGCCTTCGTCCTCGAGCCGTCCCGTCCACGCGACGAAGCCACCCACCGGGAGGACCCGCACGGGATGACGCGGCGCGCCGCCGGGCCCCGGGCTCGCGCGTGTGAAGCCCGGGAGCACGACGCCAATGCTCGTGCCCGGTCGAATCCGGGGACCGTGGATCTGCATGGGGTGGGAGCATCCGGTGGCCAGCATGGCGAGGAGCGTGACGACGATGAACGTGCCCGAGTGTGGTCGCATGCTGCACGATGTCGCAGCACCGCCCCCGCGCGCGTGGGCGTGGCGCACATCGGGACGATGACCGCCATCACCTCCGTGGCGTGACGCCCGTCACGCCAGTTCGGGCAGCGCCACGAGCTGCGGCAGCACCACCCCTGCCGGCTCCGTGAGCTGACGGATGCGCGGCCGCGCTGCCTGCCCCTCGGCCGTCGGGTTCATCACCAGCTCCGTCGCGCCGCGCGCCACCGCGAGCGGCGTCCCCGACCGGGTCGCGCCTCAGCCCTTCCGACGCGCGACCACCAGCAGCGGCACCACCAGCGCCGCCACGAACACGCCGAGGGCAACGACCGGTGATTCCGCCATCGGCCCCAGCGCCGCCCCGAGGTTGAGCGCCCCGTCCCACTGCTTCGCCGCGATCCCGGCGAGCGCCACGCCCGTGATCGCGCCGCCCGCGATGAGGCCGCTCGAGAACAGCACGCCCGGTCCCGAGTCGCCGTGCGCCTCGCCCGCCGCGGTCCGCCGGTCCACGATCCAGCGGATCGCCCCGCCGATGAACATCGTCGCGCTGGTCGCGATCGGCAGGTACACCCCCACCGCGATCGGCAGGGACGACAGGCCCATGAGCTCGAGCGCGATCGCCAGGAAGGCGCCGATGAGGATGAGTCCCCACGGCAACTTCTGCGTCAGGATCCCGTCCACGACCAGCGCCATGATCTGCGCCTTGGGCGAGTCGAGCTTCGTCACCGTCCGGCCGTCCGCGCCCACCGGTTCGCGTCCGCCGATCCCCGGGTCCACCAGGAAGCGGATCGCCCCGGCGTCGTCCACGAGGTACCGCCCCGCGGGCGCGGAGCCGGTCGTCTCGTACAGGTGGCCCTCGCGGTACGTCCGGCCGTCGGGAGCGGTGCGCGTGCGCTCGCCGATCGCGTCAACCGCCACCCCGGGGTAGTCGCGTGCCACCAGCGTCGTCTTCGACTCGTTGAGGAACGCGATGATCCCGCCGACGAGCAGCGCGCTCGTCACCGCGCCGAACACCAGGCCGACCTGCTGGCTCCTGGGCGTCGCGCCCACGAGGAAGCCCGTCTTGAGGTCCTGCGACGTCGCCCCCGCGACCGCCGCCGCCACGCACACCACGCCGCCGATCGAGAGCGCCAGCACGCGATGCTCGATGCTCGTCATCCCCGCCGCCAGGAAGAGCAGCGCCGTCAGCAGCACCGTCGCGACGGTCATCCCCGAGATCGGGTTCGACGACGAGCCGATCGAGCCCGTGATGCGGCTCGAGACCGTCACGAACAGGAAGGCGAAGGCCAGCGCCAGCAGTGCGCCCGCGAACGAGATCCCGATCTGGGGCAGCAGCACCATCGCCGCCACCGCCGCCACCGCGCCGCCGAGGACGACCGGCATCGCCAGTTCGCGCTCCGTGCGGAGTGTGCCAGCGGCACCGCCCGCGCCGATGGACGCGAGGCCCGCGACCATCGCCTGCAGGATCACCGGCAGCGAGCGGACGAGCGAGATGATCCCCGCCGCCGTCACCGCCCCCGCGCCGATGTAGAACACGTAGTTCGCGCGCACCTGCATCGCCGTCATCTCGGCGATCGGCACGGTGGCGGGGAAGATCGGCTCGGCGAGCCCGGCGCCGAAGAGCTTGATCGCGGGGATCAGCACGAAGAACGAGAGCACCCCGCCCGCGAACAGGTAGCCCGCGATCTGCGGGCCGATGATGTAGCCGACGCCGGTGAGTTCGGGGCTCACCTCGACCTGCAGCTCGCCGAAGAGCTGCTTCTTTCCCCCGGGGCCGACGCGCTCGAAGATCCAGCGCGGCACCTCGGTCCACAGGTGCAGCCCCGCATTGCCGAGCTTGTAGAGCGCCCCCAGCCCGAAGCCGAGGAAGACCGTCTTCGCCTGCACGCCGCGCTCCTCGCCGACGATCAGCACGTCGGCGCAGGCGGTGCCTTCGGGATACCGCAGCGTCGCGTGCTCCTTGACGATCAGCGATCGCCGCAGCGGGACCATCAAGAGCACGCCCAAGAGCCCTCCGACGAGCGCGATCGCCGCGACCTTCGTCCACGGCAGTTCGTACCCGAGCAGCAGCAGCGCCGGCAGGGTGAACACCACGCCGGCGGCGATGGACTCGCCGGCGGAGCCCGTCGTCTGGACGAGGTTGTTGCGCAGGATCTGCGGTCCCTCCGCCCCCATAGCGGAGCCGATCCACCGGAAGATGGTGATGGACAGCACGGCGATCGGGATCGACGCGCTGACGGTCAGCCCGATCTTGAGCGCGAGGTACACGCTCGAGGCGGCGAAGACGAGGCCGAGCAGCACCCCGAGGAGCACGGCTCCGGGGGTGAACTCGACGAGCGTGCGGTCGGCGGCGACGTAGGGCGTCGGCGCGTCGCCGGCGTCTGGGGCCGGCGCGGGGGCGGCTGGGGCGGGCATGCTCCGAATATGCCCGCCGGGCGCTAGCTTCGCCTCGGTCGCCTCACGCCCCGCCGCCCCTCCCCATGCGCTTCCTCGCCCTCGCCGCCGTCGGATGCCTCGCGGTTCCCGCATCGCCCCCGGCCCCCGCGGCCGCGCAACCCACCCCCGTCTCGGCCCCGATCCGCGACGTCGCGTACACCGTCAGCTTCACGCGCGCGACCGCGGCCCAGCGGCAGTTCGCCGTCGCGATGCAGTTCACGGTGGGCGGCGACGCTCCCGTCCTGCTATCGCTCCCCGTCTGGACGCCCGGCGCATACGAGGTGACGAACTTCGCCCGATGGGTCGCCGGCTTCGAGGTCGTGGACGCCACCGGCCGTCCCGTCACGTGGGACAAGCTCGATCCCGACACCTGGCGCGTCCGGCCCGCAGTGGCCGGGCGCCTGACCGTGCGGTTCCGCTACCTCGCGACGAAGCTCGACCCCTCGGAAGCGTGGACCGCGGCCGACGTCGGCTTCTTCAACGGGACCAACCTGTTCCACTATCCGGAGGGACGCGGTACCGACTGGGGGGCGACGGTGACCGTCGCCACGGAGCCCGATTGGAAGGTCGCGACCGGGCTCGAGCCGGCCGGTGCCCCGCGGACGTACCGGGCGTCGAACTACCACGAGCTGGTGGACGCGCCGGTGCTGGTCGGCGCGTTCGACCTCGACTCGGCGCAGGTCGCGGGCAAGCCGTTCCGCCTCGCGACGTATCCTGCCGGGTCGCTGGCCGGCACGGCCCGCGATTCCGTGTGGGCGGTTCTCGCGCGGATGGTCCCGCCGCAGGCGGCGGTCTTCGGCGAGGTACCCTGGGCGCACTATACGCTGCTGCAGGTGGCGGCCCCGGATTTCGGCGGTGCGAGCGGCCTCGAGCACGCGAACTCGCACCTCGACGTCGTGGCGTTGCCGGCGATCGGCGATCCGTTCCTCCACTCGCTCTATTCGCACGAGATCTTCCATGCGTTCAACGTCAAGCGGCTTCGCCCGCGCGACCTCGTCCCGTATCGCTACGACCGCTGGCAGCCGACGACCCTGCTCTGGGTGAGCGAAGGGATCACCGACTACTACGCCGACGTCATGCTCGTCCGGGGCGCGGTCGGTGACTCGACCGACTTCATGTCGGCGGTCGTGGAGAAGATGGCGCAGGCCGCGCAGGCCCCGGTGACCGCGCTCGAGGATGCGTCGCTGGGTGCCTGGCTCCTTCCCGAGGACGGCTCGCAGGGCGTCTACTATCCCAAGGGAGCGCTCGCGGGGTTCGCCCTCGACATCCTGATTCGCGACGCGTCCGACAATGCGGCCGGGCTCGACGACGTCATGCGTGCGCTCTACCAGCAGACGTTCAAGCGGGGCCAGGGCTTCACCGAGGAACAGTGGTGGGCGTCGGTGACCCGAGCGGCTGGGCCGCAGGCGCCCCGCCTCGCGGGGTTCCGCGAGCGATACGTGGATGGTCGCGAGCCGTACCCGTGGGACGCGTGGTTGCCGCTCGCGGGCTTCCGGCTGCAGGTGGACTCGATCCGCGAGCCGCGGCTCGGCGTGCTCACGCGCGCCGATTCCACGGGCGTGCGGGTCGAGGAGGTCACCGCCGGCGGGGCCGCCGCGCAGGCGGGCGTCCAACCGGGCGACCTGCTGGCCATGGTGGGCGATATCCCCGTGACCGACGGTACGTTCGGCGCGCGCTTCCGCGCGAAGTACCGCGACGTGCCATCGGGCACCCTGCTGCCGCTCGTCGTGCGGCGGGGCGGCGCGGACGTGCGGCTGCAATTGCCACTCGCGCTCGGCGTGCGGACAGTCTCGCGACTGGTCGCCGACCCGCGCGCGACCCCCGCGGCCCAGCGGATCCGCGCGGGCATCCTGCACGGGCGCACCGATCCCTGAAGGGGCGATCCCGTCGCGGCGTCGGGCGAGACATGCGCCCGAGCTGCGACGGCCGTCACCCCTGCTCCTCCGGCCACCGCGCGCGCCACCACCGCTCCCCCGGCCCGCCGAAGGCGAGGTCGTCCGCCACCGCCGTCACGAGGTCGCCAAGCTCCACCTGCCGGTGCCACTCGACCGGAATGCCCTCGAGCCCGACGAGCAGCCCCGCGAGCTGGCCGGTCATCGAACCGGTCGAGAGGCCGGAGTGATTCACCGCCAGCCGCACCGCAGTGGCGAAGTCGCCGGGACTCGCCGCCGCGCACGCCACGGCGATCGCGAGCGCCTCTTCCGCCACCCAGCCACCGCCCAGCCGCTCGATCTGCGCGGGAGCGAGGTCGGGCCCGCACATCGAGCCCACCGCGTGGCCCGTGGACAGCGCCCGGGCGACGTGTGCCCCCGCGCGCGCCTGCCCCTTCGCCGCGAGCAGCCGCTCCCCGACCTTCGTCACCGCGTGTGCGAGCGGCTCCCCCCGTACGAGGTGCGCGACGAGCGAGGCCATCGCCCCTCCCGCCAGCCACCCGACGGGATGCCCGTGCGTGATGCGCGAGACATCGCAGCCGCGCGTGAAGGCCGCGGACGGTTCGAGCAGCAGCCCGACCGGTGCCACGCGCATCACCGTGCCGCAGCCCTTGCTGTCGTTGCGCGCGAAGACCCGCCGCTCGGGGGTCGCGCCCGGGCGCAGCGCGGTGAGGCACGTCGTGCCCGGGGCGCGCTGGACCGCGAGGCGCGGATCGTCGAGCGGCGTCGTCCCCCGCGGTGCGCCGGGCTCCGCCGGCTCCTGGGTCGCCGCCCACCGCAGGTACGACCGGCGCGCGATCACGGCCGGGGCATCGCTGCCTCCGTGCCACCAGTGCGTCAGGCCGCGCAAGACGCCCTCGGCCGTGAACAGCGTCATCTGCGTGTCGTCGGTGATCGCGCCGCGCACGCCGTAGGCGTCGTCGAAGGTCGTGATGCCCGCCTCGCCGTAGTCGCGCTGGATCTCCGCCAGCGTCCGGACCTCCACCGGCGCGCCGAGTGCGTCGCCGATCGCCCCCCCGAGCAGGCAGGCCCGCGCGAGCCGGGACGGGGCGCGGAGCCCGTGCCAGCGTCCCGCGCCCGACGGCGGCACGAGCCGCATCGGTTTCGCCGGGACGCCGCGCGCCGCGTAGGCGCGCACCATGCCCCACTGCGCCTCGGTCTCCGGTGCGCGCAGGAAGCGCAGCGGCCCCTGCTGCGCCTTGGGGGTGCCGCGCCAGAGCGCGTTCACGGCGTCGAGGGCTTCCTCGACCGGCCAGCCGGCACGGACGAGCAGACCGGCCGCCACCATCCCGGTGCGCCCGATGCCGCCGCGGCAATGCACGGCGACCCAGCCGGTCCGGTCACCGATCCGCTCGATCAGCGCGGCGAACGCCTCGAGCGAGTCGGGGACGCCCGCATCGGGAATCGGTGCGTGCAACCGCTCCGGCGCCCACGACCCCTGCCCCCATTGCCCGGCGGGGAACCGGGCGGCGGCCGGGTCGTAGCCGTCCACCCGGTCGGCCTTCGTGGTGAGGTCCACGATCAGCGCCGGCTCGTACTGGGCGAGCTCGGCGAGCTTGGCGCGCGACTTCGCGGCGTCTCGCGGCACCGCCGGATACTCGCAGCACACCACCGGCAGTCCCGGCAGCCGGTAATGGTTGAGCACGGAAGCGCTCAGCGCAGGATCGCCTTTGCGATCGTCTGCAGCTGCATGTTCGAGGTTCCCTCGTAGATCTGCCCGATCTTGGCGTCGCGCCAGAACTTCTCCACCGGGTAGTCGGTGGTGTAGCCGTAGCCCCCGAACAGTTCGATCGCGAGGCCCGTCACCCGTTCCGCCACCTGCGACGAAAAGAGCTTCGCCATCGCCCCCTCGCGCGCGATGTCCTGTCCCGCGTCCTTGAGCCGCGCCGCGTTGTACACCATGAGCCGGGCGGCCTCGAGGTCCGTCGCGGCCTGTGCCAGCTGGAACTGGATCGCCTGGAAGTCCGCGAGCGGCTTGTCGAACTGCCGGCGCTCCTTCACGTACCCGATGGCCGCGCCCAGCGCGCCGCCGGCGACGCCGATCATCTGCGCGCCGATGCCGATGCGCCCGCCGTTCAGCGTGTCGATCGCGATCCTGTAGCCCTGGCCCACCGGGCCCAGCACGTTGGCCGCCGGCACGCGGCAGTTGTCGAGGATGAGCTCGCAGGTGGACGACGCGCGGATGCCGAGCTTGTCCTCCTTGCGCCCGACCGCGAAGCCCGGGAAGCCGCGTTCGACGACGAACGCCGTGATGCCCTTGTAGCCCGCGTCGGGGTTCACCGTCGCGAACACCACATACACCCCCGCCTCGGCGCCGTTGGTGATCCAGAGCTTTCGGCCGTCGAGCACCCAGTCGTCGCCCTCCTGGCGTGCGCGCGTCGCGAGCCCGAAGGCGTCCGAGCCCGACCCCGCCTCCGACAATGCGTAGGCGCCGACAGTGTCGCGCGTCATGCGCGGCAGGTAGCGCTGCTTCTGCTCCTCGGTGCCGTAGGTGGCGATGGGATACATCGCCAGCGTGTTCTGCACGTCCACGAGGATCGCCGCGGCCGGGTCCACCTTCGAGATCTCCTCGACGGCGATCGTGACCATCGTCAGCGAGCCGCCGGCGCCGCCGTACGCCTCGCCGACCTCGAGCCCCATGAGGCCCATCGCGAAGTACTGGCGGATGAGGTCGGGGTCCACTCGGCCCGCCGTTTCCATCGCGCGGACGCGCGGCGCGACCTGCTCGGCGGCGAATCCCGCGACCGAGTCGCGGAAGAGCTGCTCCTCGTCCGAGAGGTGGGTCAGGGCGGGACGGGCGTCGGTCGCGATGGCCATCGGGGGCATCCTCGCAAAGTGGCAGGGGGACGGCGGGAAATGTCGGCCGCGCGCAGGTACGGGTAAACCCCGCCCACCCAAGGGCATTCCCCGACGCGTCGTCCGGCCGGCCGGCCGTAGCGTGGACCATGCGACGAGCCCTGCCGCCCGCCGCGCTCGACGCCGCGCTCGACGCCGCGCTCGTCGCCCGATACGACGCGAGCGGCCCGCGCACTGCGAGCTACCCGCCCGCGCCGGCGTGGGGGCGGCCGTTCGGTGCCGCCGACTACCGTGCGGCCCTGCGCGAGGCCTCGGAGGACGACGGCGACGTCGCCCTCTACGTCCACCTGCCCTTCTGCCCGCAGCGCTGCCTCTACTGCGGCTGCCCCGTCAGCGTCACCCGCCGCGCCGAGAAGGTGGACGCGTACCTCCATCGGCTCGAGATCGAGGTCAAGCGCGTGACCCGCGAGCTCGGCACCGCCCGTCGCGTCACGCGGCTGCACCTCGGAGGTGGCACCCCGAACATCCTCACCGAGTCGCAGCTGCTGGTGTTGCACCAGTTCCTCGAGCGGCACTTCGCCGTTGCCTCCGATGCCGAGCGCTCCCTCGAGGCCGACCCGCGGCACGTGTCGTACACCCAGCTGCAGTGGCTGTACGCACTCGGGTTCCGGCGGCTCAGCTACGGCGTGCAGGACCTGCATCCCGACGTGCAGCGCGCCATCGGGCGTGTGCAGCCGGCGGGGGTCGTGCGCGAGGCGGTCGCGATGGCCCGCGACGTGGGGTTCGAGGGACTCCACCTCGAACTCGTCTATGGCCTCCCCGGCCAGACGACGCACTCGGTCGCCTCGACGGTGGACGAAGTGCTGGCCTGGGGCCCCGACCGCGTCGCGGTGTTCGGCTACGCCCACCTGCCGTCGCTGCGCCCGAACCAGCGCGCCTTCGCCGACGCGGCGCTGCCGACGGCGTACGAGCGGCTCTCGCTCTTCCGCACTGCCGCCGAGCGCCTCGAGCAGGCCGGATACCAGTGGCTGGGCCCGGACCACTTCGCCCGCCCGGGGGACCCCCTCGCCCGGGCGCACCGCGACGGGGTGCTGACGCGCTCCCTCATGGGCCTGACCTCGGTGTCCGCCGCGCATGAACTCGGGCTCGGCATGAGCGCCATCGGCGACGTCGCCGGACGCTACGTGCAGATGGAGGGCGAACTCCCGGGCTGGGCCAAGGGGCTCGACGACGGGGACCTCCCGGTGCAGCGCGGACACGTCCAGACCGACGACGACCGTTGGCGGCGCGACCTCGTCACCCGCCTCCTGTGCCGGCAGTTCGTCCCCTACGCCATCATGGGCGACGACCCGTCGGTCTTCCTGCATCGCCTGCGGCCGATGGCGACCGACGGACTGGTCGAGTTCGGCGCCGACGGGCTCGCCGTGACGCCGGCGGGGCGCTACTTCCTCAGGAACGTCGCGATGGCGTTCGATGCCGGGGCGGGCAGGGGAGCGTCGGTGGAAGGGCGATACCCGCGCACCGCCTGATCGCGCCGCCGCTCCTGCCACCGCCCGAGCGTCCGATACAACGTCGGCAGCACCAGCAGCGTCAGCAGCGTGCTGGTGAACAGCCCGCCGATCACCACGCTCGCCAGCGGCCGCTGCACCTCCGCCCCCGCGCTCGTCGAGAGCGCCATCGGCACGAAGCCGAGGCCGGCCACCAGCGCTGTCATCAGCACCGGGCGGAGCCGGTCCACCGCGCCCCGGCGCACGGCGGTCTCGAGGTCCATGCCCTCGTCGCGCAGCGCATTCAGGTGAGTCACCAGCACCACGCCGTTCAGCACCGCGATGCCGAAGAGCGCGATGAACCCGATGCTCGCCGAGAGCGAGAGGTTGAGCCCCCGCGCCCACAGCACCGCCACGCCGCCGACCAGGGCGAACGGGACGTTCGCCAGCACCAGCACGCTCTCCGCCACGCTCCGGAACGAGAGCCAGAGCAGGAAGGCGATCAGCGCCAGCGCTGCGGGCACCACCAGCGCCAGCCGGCCCATCGCGCGCGTCTGGTTCTCGTACTGCCCGCCCCACTCGAGGTACGTCCCCGGCGGCAGCGCCACCTCGCTCGCTACCCGCCGCTTGATCTCCGCCGCGAAGCCGCCGAGGTCGCGCCCCCGCACGTTGGCCAGCACGATCGCCCGCCGCTCGCCGTGCTCGTGCCCCACCAGCTCCGGGCCCGTGCCCGAGACGATCTCCGCCACCGCGGCCAGCGGCACCAGCTCACCGCCCGGGGCGCGCACCGTCAGGCGCGCGAGGGCGGTGACGTCGCCGCGGTCGGCGGCGGGATAGCGCACCGCCACGCCGATCCGGCGCGGCCCGCGCACGATCTCCGTGGCCACCTGGCCACCCGTCGCGAGCTCCACCGCCGCGCGCACGTCGGCGATGCTCAACCCGTACTGGGCCAGCGCTTCGCGCCGCGGCACCAGCTGGATCTGCCCCGATCCCTCGCTCACCTCGAGCGCCACGTCGGCCGCGCCCTCCACCGTGGCGATGATGCGCCGGATCCGCTCGGCGACGCGCTGGTTCGACTCGATGTCCGGACCGAAGACCTTCACGCCGAGGTCCGTCTTGATGCCGCTTTCCGCCTCGTCGAGCCGCATCGCCAGCGGCTGCGTGAACGACACCGTGAGGCCCGGCACGGCCGCGAGGGCCGAGTCGAACGCGGCGACCAGCCCCTCGCGATCCGTCGCGGTCGTCCAGTCCGCGCGGTCCTTGAGGATCACGTAGAGGTCGCCCTCGAAGAGCCCCATCGCCTCCGTCGCCAGATCGGGGCGGCCCTCCTTGGTGACGACGGTGACGACCTCGGGGAAGCGCCGCACGATCCGCTCCGCCTCGAGCGACAGCCGCGTCGCATCGCCCAGCGAGATGCTCGGCAGCCGGCGCGTGTTGATGAGGACGGCCCCCTCGTCGAGCTTCGGCATGAACTCGGTGCCGATCAGCAGCAGCGACCCGATGGCCGTCACGACCCCGACCGACGACACCATCACGACGCGCGTCCCGTGCCGCAGCGCCCACTCGAGCAGGCGCTCGTAGCGCGACCGCACCGCCCCGAAGAACCGGCTCGGCTTCTCCTCGGCGTGGTGCAGCAGCCAGCCGCTCACCGCCGGCACGTACGTGAGCGCCAGCAGCAGCGACCCCAGCACCGCCGCCACCACGGTGAAGGCCATCGGCTTGAACATCCGGCCCTCCATCCCGTCGAGCGTGAAGATCGGGATGTACACCGCAACGATGATCGCGATGCCGAAGAGGATCGGCCGCCCGACCTCCACTGCCGCTTCGCGCAGGATGGACAGTCGGTGCTCGACGGCGTCGTTCACGTCGTGCTCGAGCCGCCGGATGAAGTTCTCGACCATCACCACCGAGGCGTCCACGATGAGCCCGAAGTCGAGCGCCCCCAGCGACATCAGGTTGGCCGACTGCCCGCCGGCCCACATCGCCGCGAATGCGATGAGCATCGCCAGCGGAATCACGCTCGCGACGATGAGCGACGCCCGCAGGTTGCGCAGGAAGAGGAACAGCACCGCCACGACGAGCAGGCCGCCCTCCACGAGGTTCTTCACGATCGTCTGCGATGTCCGCCGCACGAGGTCGGTCTGGTCGTAGAACGGCGTGATCGTCACGTGCGCCGGCAGCGCCGCCTGTACCTCCGCCATCCGCGCGCGCACGTCGGCGATCACCCGCCGCGAATCGGCCCCCTTGAGCTTGAGCACCATCCCGGCGACGACCTCGCCCCGGCCGTCCTGCGTCACCGCGCCGTTGCGCGGCGCCGCGCCCAGCGTCACGGTCGCCACGTCCCGCACGCGCACGGGCGCGCCCCCCGCCGCCTTCACGAGCAGGCCGCCCACCTCGTCGGCCGTCTCCACCCGGCCCAGCCCGCGCAGCGTGAAGCGCTCGCCGGCGGTCTCGAGGAACGAGCCGCCGAAGGCCTGGTTGTTCTCGGCCAGCGCCTGGTGCACGTCGCGCAGCGTCAACCCGCGCGCCGTCATCCGAACCGGGTCCACCACCACGTCCACCCGCTCGGTGAAGCCCCCCCACGTGTTCACCTCGGCCACGCCGGGCACCGTCCGCAACCGGGGTCGCACGGTGAAGTCCTGCATGGTCTTGAGCTCGGTGAGCGAGAGCGAATCGCTCGTGAGCGTGTACTGGTAGACCTCGCCCATCGGCGTCGAGACCGGTCCGAGGGTCGGCTCGATCCCCGCGGGGAGGTACTCCTTCGCGTCGTTCAGCCGCTGCGCGACCAGCGTCCGCGCGAAGTACACGTCCGTGCCGTCCGGGAAGGGGACCGTGATGATGGACAGCCCGTACTTCGAGATGGAGCGCATGTCGCTGCCGCCCGGCAGGCCCATCAGCGACTGCTCCACCGGGTAGGTCACCAGCTTCTCCACGTCCTCCGGCGACATCCCCGGCGCGACCGTGATCACCTCGACCCGCGTTCCCGTGAGGTCCGGAAAGGCGTCGAAGGGGACCCGCATCAGCGCCGCCAGCCCCAGGGCGGCGGCCAGCAGCGTGCCACCCACGACGACCCACCGGCGGTGCAGCGCGTACTCGAGCAGGCGACGCATGGGGGCTCAGCCGCCGCGGCGCTTGAGGATCTCGGCCTTCGCGATCGCCGCCCCGCCCGTCACCACCGCGCGCGTGGTGTCCACCCCCGACAGCAGCTCCACCCATTCGCCCGTCCGTCGCCCCGTCCGCACCCGCACGGCCTCGAGCTTGAGCCCCTCGCCGCGGCGGTCGGCAGCGATCACCACCGTGTCGCCCTCCAGCGCCTGGATCGCGCTCGCCGGCACCACCCACGTCGGGGCCCCGGGCGCGCCGCCCAGTTCGGCGGTCGCGAAGAGCTCGGGCTTGAGCGCCGCGTCCCGCGAGGTCACCACCGCCTGCAGTTCGATCGTCCGCGTCAGCGTGTCCACCGCCGGTGCCACGCGCACCACGCGGGCGTTGAAGGTGCGGTCGCCGAGCGCGGTCACCGTGAAGCGGATCTGCGTCCCCACCCGGGCCACCGCCGCCGCCGTCTCGGGCACGTGCACCTGCATCCACAACTCGCTGGTCCGGCTCACCGTCACCAGCGGCATCCCCACCGTCGCGACCACCCCCTCCTGCGCGTCGCGCGTGACCACCACCCCGTCGATCGGCGACCGGATCAGCACGTCGTGCTCGTCGTAGTCGGGGGGCAGCGGGCCGTCGCCGAGCAGGTGCTCTTCCATGCCCCGGGCGCGGTCGAGCTCGGCCTGCGCCGCGTCGCGCCTCGCCTGGGCGTCCAGCTGCATCGTGCGGGCGCGCTCGAGGTCGGCCAGTGCCAGTGCGCGGGCGGCGTGCAGCCGCTCGGCGCGGTCCGCCTGCGACGTCGCGAGCGCCAGATCGGCCTCGGCCTGCTGCCGCAGGATGCGCGCCTGCGCCAGCTTGGCGCGCGCGTCCATCATTTCGTGACTGTGGATGCGCACGAGCACCTGCCCGCGGCGCACCACGTCGCCGGGCAGCACGTGCACGCGCGTGATCCGTCCCTCGGCGATCGCGCCGAGCCGCTGCGTGGCCGTCGGCGCCAGCGTCAGCCGCGCGGGAACGCGCGTGGCGTCACGCCACGGCATGCGGCGGACCGGCACCAGATCGAAGCGCGCGATCTGCACTGTGCGTGCGCCAAGCAGCGCCGTGTCCCCGCTGGCGTCCGCGTCGGGTTGGAGGCCGGCGTCGCCGCCTCGGGCGGGCGCGTCGGCGGAGCAGGCGGCGACGAGCAGCGTCGCGGCGGCGCACAGGCGCAGCGGGATCCGGGTCATGGGGCCATGGTGCGCACGGGGCGACCCGTCGCGCGGTCGAGGTCGATGTGGGCCAAGGCCACGTCGTGGCGCCAGCGGAGGGCGGTGGCCCGCGCCTCGGCGCGCGCCCGCTGGCTCTCGAGCAGTTCGAGCAGCGAGGCGGCGCCTTCGCGGTACGCCGCCTGCGTGATCGCCGCGACGTCATTGCCCGCCACCACCAGCGCCCCGGCGCCGTCGGGGGCCGAGGCCACGAGGGCCTGCACCGACGCGAGCGCGGCGCGCGCCTCGGCCAGCGCGCGCGTCTCGGCGTCGCGGGCCTCGGCCTGGGCCAGGTACAGCTCGCCCGTCGCGCGCCCGGCGTTGGCGGCGTTGCGGTTGAACAGCGGGATCGGCACGAAGGCGCTGATGACCGCCGCATCGAGTCCCTGCGTGCGCTTGAGGCCACCGACGAGCTGCACGTCGCCGCCCAGCACGTAGCGGCGTTCGGCGTCGGCCCGGCGTCGGGCCTCGAGGAGCGCGTGACGCGAGGCCTGCACGTCCGGGCGCTCGCGGGCGGCGGCCAGCACCGCGGTCGTGTCGGGGGCGAACCACTCGCGTGCGTCTGCCGCGCCCGCGGGCGCCCGCGCCGCCGCCCCGACGTCGGGGGCGTCCACCGGTGCCAGCGAATCCACCGACCGCCCCAGCGCCCGTGCCAGCTCGGTGCGCGCGCGAGCGAGGTCCCCCACCGCGGTGGCTTCGGCGATGCGCGCGCGCGTCGCCTCGACCCGCGTGCGCAGGGCCACGACCTCGGCCACGGCCCCCTCGGCGAAGCGCGTCGAGTCGAACGCCGCGATCCCGGCCATCGCCTCGCGCTGCGCCTGCGCCACCGCGAGCAGCCCCTGCGCCAGCGCCGTCCGCCACCAGGCGCGTGCCGCCGCGTACTCGGCCTCGCGCACCACCGCCAGCGACTCGGCCTCGGCGCGGCGCGCGGCGGCCGACGCGGCCATGCGGAGCCCGATCCGCCGGCCGGTGACGTCCACCGGCAATGCGAGCGTCGTGAACACGTCCGGCAGGATCGGGGTCCCGTCGTTCTCGCGGCGCCACTCGAGCACCGGGTTCGGCTGCACCGCCTCGGCCCGGGCCCGCGACGCCACGACACCGCGCCGGCTCGCGGCCGCCAGCACGAGCGGGCTCGTCCGGCGGGCCTGCGCGACGGCGTCGGTGAGCGACAGCGTCGGCGCCTGCGCCGCGAGGGAGGTCGAGGCGGTCATGAGGGTGGCCGCCAGCGCGGGGAACAGCCCTTTCCACGTCATGCCTGCACGGTAACGCCCGTGCGTGAATGCACGATGAACGACCGCCCCCCGGTGGGGGCGCGGTGGGGGCGCGGTGGGGGCGCGGTGGGGGCGCGGCGGGGGCGCGGCGGGGGCGCGGCGGGGGCGCGGCGGGGGCGCCGCTCACGCCACCGGGAACACCACCTGGAACCGCGCCCCGCCGCCGGGCGCCTCGCCCACGGCGATGGTCGCCCCGTGTGCCTCGGCGATCCACTTCGCGAGGGCGAGTCCCAGTCCGCTCCCTTCCGGCACCGCCTGCCGTGCCGATCCGCCCCGCCAGAAGCGATCGAACACGTGCGGCCGGTCGGCGGCCGGCACGCCCGGTCCCGTGTCGTCGATCGTCACCGTCGCGCGGCCGTCCTCGAGGCCCGCCGCCACGGTCACCGTGCCGCCGCGCGGCGTGTAGCGCACCGCGTTGTCGAGCAGCACGTCCACCAGCCGTGCCGCGTACGGGACGTCGAGCCGCGCCGGCGCCTCGTCGAGCGCCCGCACCGCGAGCGAGAGGCCGCGCGCCGTCGCCGGCGCGCGCCAGCGTTCCACCGCCTCCGCCACCACGTCGTCGAGCGACGCCGCCACCGGCGTCACCCCTTCGGGCAGGGCGTCGGCGCGGGCGAGCTGCAGCAACTGGTCCACCATCGCCGCCAGCCCCTGCAGGTCGCGCTCGATCCGGCCGAGCGCCTCGCCGGCATCGGCGCCGGCGAGGCGCGCCACCTCGGCCTCGCTGCGCAACCGCGCGATCGGCGTGCGCAGTTCGTGCGCCGCGACGGCGAGGAACCGCTTCTGCTGCACCATCGCGTCGTCGAGGCGATCGAGCAGGGCGTTGAAGCGCTCGGCCAGGAGCCCGAGCTCGTCGCGCGCGTCCGCCACGGGCAGCCGGCGACCGGGGGCCTGCGGCCCCATCGCCGCCGCGGCGTCGGTCATCGCGCGCACCGGCGCGAGCGCGCGACCGGTCAGCAGCCATCCCGCCAGCAGCGCCGCGAGCACCGCGCCGCCGACCGTCGCCGCGAGCCACCAGTCGAGACGGCGCCGCGAGGCCACGAGGGTCGCGGCGCTGGTCTCGACGCGCACCGTCCAGCCGGGCGCGAGGTCGCGCTCGAGCGGGAAGGTCGCCGCGCGCACCGGCGGGGCGAGCGTCGGATGCGCGGTACCGGCGCCGGGGAGCGGCTCGAACGTCGTGCCGTCCGGCCGCACGAAGTGGACACGGCTCTGGGCGAAATCGTGCTCCGCGGCGATGTGGGCCAGGGTGTTCTCGACGGTCTTGTACTCGGGGACCTCGGCCAGGAAGAAGCTGTGGACCAGCGCGCCGATCCCCTCCTGGGAGGCCCCGAACTCGCGGTCGAGCGCGTCGGCGAAGAGCTGCCGCAGCACCACGGCCGCAGCGACAAGCACGACGAACACCGACAGCCCGAACCACGCCGCCACGCGGCGCCGGATGAGCGTGCGCGTCATGACGGCGCCGCCGACAGTCGGTAGCCGGCACCGCGGATCGTCTCGAGCATCGGAGGTTCACCCGGCGCGTCCACCTTCCGTCGCAGCCGGGCGATGTACACGTCGATCACGTTCGAGGCCGGGTCGTAGTTGTCGTCCCACGCGTGGGCCGCGAGGTGCTCGCGCGTGAGCACCTCGCCGGCGTGGCGCATGAGCGCCTCGAGCACCGCGAACTCCTTGGTGGTCAGCGCGATCGCGCGCCCGCCGCGACGGGCCGCGCGGGCCGCGGTGTCGAGCGCGAGGGGGCCGACGGCGAGCACCGGGTCGAGCCCCGCCGCCGGCCGCCGGAGCAGCGCCCGGAGGCGCGCGACGAGCTCCGCCAGGGCATACGGCTTGACGAGGTAGTCGTCGGCGCCGAGGTCGAGCCCGGCGATGCGGTCCTCGACGGCGTCGCGGGCGGTGGCCATGAGGAGGCGCGGCGGCGAGGGGAGGGCGCGCAGGTGGCGCGCGACCGCGAAGCCGTCGAGGTCGGGGAGCATGAGGTCGAGCACGACCACGTCGTACGCATTGAGGGCCGCCAGCTGCAGGGCACGGGTCCCCTCGCCGGCGAGGTCCACCGCGAAGCCGTGGCGCTCGAGGTACTGCCCCGCCAAGTCGGCGAGGCGCGGATCGTCTTCGACGACGAGGACGCGCATGGGGCGAAGGTATCGTGAAGGGCAGGGCAGGCACCGGGTCCGGTCGCGAGGGCTCCTCGCATCCGGCAGTTCCCGCGAAGCCGGTAACGTCGGAACGATGTCGCGTGCGCGCAACACCCGCCGCGCCGACGAGTCAGGCGGCGCGGCGGGTGTTGCGCGCCGCGACCGAACGCCCTCGAAGATCTGCGACGCGCCGGGCGCTCGGTACCGGCCGCCTAGCGTGGGGCGGCGAACCGGCCCTTCATGCGCAGAAACGGTCGTTCCACGACGTAGTACGAGACGGCGCCGAAGGCCACCGCGAGGGCGAAGACCAGGACGACGCGGACGGGAATCGGCAAGGTCGCGATGCGCGAGTCGAGCCCGAGCGCGAAGACGTGCCACAGGTAGATCGGATACGACAGCCGGCCGAGCCAGACCGCGAGCGGATGATCCAGCCAGCGCCAGCCGGGAAGGGCGCTCACCAGCAGGAGCTGCATCATCAACAGGCCGCTGAGGATCGCCTCGAGCGTGAGGGCTGGCCCGTAGCGGTACCGGTCCGAGTTTGACCCGGCGAAGACGGACAGGGCGAGCAGGGCGGCCGTTGCGACCGGCATCCACCAGTCAGCGGCCAGGCGCTCGAACCGCGCGCGCCAGCGGTCGTCCCGAACCAGCACCGCCAGCAGGCACCCGATCGCGAGGTTGTCCGCTCGCGCGTCGAAGGCGTTGTAGGCGTACGGCTTGAGGGCCACGTCCCACCACATGAGCCCGCACCGCCACGTGGCGGCGGTGGCGATGATGCACCAGAGCGTGCGCTCGACGGTCTTGCGGCCGCGGCGGGCCGCCCACAGCAGGAGCGGGGGCCACAGCAGGTAGAACTGCTCCTCGACGGCGAGCGACCAGACGTGGTAGATCGGGTTCTGCGGGTCGCTCGTGGGTGCCAGCGCGTTCCAGTAGTTCATCCCGTAGAAGGCGCCGGCGATGACGCGACCGGCCGGGAACTCGAACCCGCGCAGCAGCCAGAGGCCGACCGAGACGACGAAGAACGTGTAGTACGCCGGCAGCAGGCGGAGGGCCCGACGCGCGAAGAAGCGGCCGAATGCCACGCGCCCGGTCTCCTGATGCTCGCGCAGCAGCAGGTGCGTGATCAGGAAGCCGCTCAGCACGAAGAACAGGAGGACGCCGACGTATTCCTCGACGCTCCAGGACGTGATTCGGCCGGGCCCCTCGGACCAGGCGCGATCGTGATGCCCGAGGACCACGACGAAGACGGAGACGGCCCGCAGGCCGTCCAACGCCGGAAGGTGGCTCTGGGAGAGCAGGTCCCCGAGCGAGCGTCGCATGGTCGCAGGAGCGGGAGGGGAGACGGCCATGGCGCGGGGAGAGATCAAATTGGGTGCCATGCCCGTGATCGTGGGTAATCCTCGCACCCGGATCAGACAGGGCATTCGTGCGAGACGTCGGCGGCGCTACGCCGGACGTCCGACGCCCATCACTCGTGCAGTACCGGCGCCAGCCACCGCCGCACCTCGCGCTCCGGCAGTCCCTTCCGCGCCGCGTAGTCCGCCACCTGGTCCGCCCCGATCTTCCCCGTGCCGAAGTACTGCGACGCGGGATGCGCGAAGTAGTACCCGCTGACCGCCGCGGTCGGCACCATCGCGAAGCTCTCGGTCAGCGTCACGCCGATCCGCTCCGTCACCCCGAGCAGCGAGAAGATCGTCCGCTTCTCCGTGTGGTCCGGGCACGCCGGATAGCCCGGGGCCGGCCGGATGCCGCGGTACTGCTCCCGGATGAGCGCACGGTTGTCGAGCGCTTCGTCCGGCGCGTAGCCCCACAGCGTGCGACGCACTTCCTCGTGCAGCCGCTCGGCAAAGGCCTCGGCGAGCCGGTCCGCCAGCGCCTTGAGCAGGATGCTGTTGTACACATCCTGCTGCGCCTCGTACGCCGCGACGCGCTCGTCGAGCCCCACCCCCGCCGTGACGGCGAAGGCCCCCACGTAGTCGGGCACCCCGCTCGACGCCGGCGCGACGAAGTCGGCGAGCGCCAGATTCGGCCGGTCCGCCTTCTTCTGCTGCTGCCGCAGCGTGTGGAAGCGCGCGAGTTCCTGCGCCCGCGACGCGTCGGCGTACACCGCGATGTCGTCGTCCTCCACCTGCGCCGCCGGCCAGAAGCCCACCACCGCCTTCGCCGTCAGCCAGCGACCGGCCACCACCTGCGCCAGCATCCGGTCGGCGTCGGCCTTGAGCACCCGCGCCTGCTCGCCGACGACCGGGTCGTCGAGGATGGCGGGGTACGATCCCGCCAGTTCCCATGTCTGGAAGAACGGCGTCCAGTCGATGCGCCCCACGAGGTCGGCCAGGTCCCACGACTCGAACGTCCGCACCCCGGTGAACGACGGTGCCGGCGGCGCGTACGACGCCCAGTCCACCGGCACCTTGTTCGCCCGCGCCTCGGCCAGCGTCGCGCGCGGCTCGGCCGTTCGCCGCTCGGCCCGGTTGCGGCGGATGTCGGCGTACTCCGCCTTCACGTCGCGCACGAAGTCCTCGCGCAGCCCCTCGCTCACCAGCGACCCTGCCACCCCCACGGCGCGCGACGCGTCGAGCACGTGCACGACCGGGCCCGAATAGTGGGGCTCGATCTTGAGCGCCGTGTGCGCCCGGCTCGTCGTGGCGCCCCCGATGAGCAGCGGGATGCGCAGGCCCTCGCGCTCCATCTCGCTCGCCACGAAGCTCATCTCCTCGAGCGACGGCGTGATGAGCCCGGAGAGGCCGATCATGTCCACCCCTTCGCGCTTCGCCGTCTCGAGGATCTTCTGCGCCGACACCATCACCCCGAGGTCGAGCACCTCGAAGTTGTTGCACTGCAGCACCACTCCCACGATGTTCTTGCCGATGTCGTGGACGTCCCCCTTGACCGTGGCCATGAGAATCCGGCCCTTGGCCTTGGCGCCGGCCGACTTCTCCGCCTCGATATAGGGGATCAGGTGCGCCACCGCGCGCTTCATCACGCGCGCGCTCTTCACCACCTGCGGCAGGAACATCTTCCCGGCGCCGAAGAGGTCGCCCACCACGTTCATCCCCGCCATCAGCGGGCCCTCGATGACCTCGATCGGCCGCTCGGCCAGCTTGCGGGCTTCCTCGGTGTCCTCGACGACGAAGTCCGCGATGCCGTGTACCAGCGCGTGGGCCAGCCGCTCGTGCACCGGCGCTGCGCGCCACGACAGATCCGCCGCCTTCTGCGCCACCTCCCCCTTATACCGGTCGGCGACCGCCAGCAGCCGCTCGGTCGCGTCGCCCCGGCGGTTGAGCACGATGTCCTCGACCCGCTCGCGCAGCTCCGCCGGGATGTCCTCGTGGATCACCAGCTGGCCGGCGTTCACGATGCCCATCGTGAGCCCCGCCTGCACCGCGTGGTACAGGAAGACGCTGTGGATCGCCTCCCGCACCGGGTTGTTCCCCCGGAAGCTGAACGAGACGTTCGACACCCCGCCGCTGATCGACGCGTGCGGCAGCTCGGCCCTGATGCGCCGGCACGCCTCGATGAACGCCACCGCGTAGCCGTCGTGCTCCTCGATGCCCGTCGCGATCGCGAAGATGTTCGGGTCGAAGATCACGTCCTCGGGTGGGAAGCCCACGACGTCCACCAGCAGCCGGTAGGCCCGGGTGCAGATCGCCACCTTGCGTTCGGCCGAGTCGGCCTGGCCCTGCTCGTCGAAGGCCATCACGATCACCGCCGCCCCGTAGCGCCGCACGAGCCGCGCCTGGCGCAGGAACTCGGCCTCGCCCTCCTTGAGCGAGATCGAGTTGACGATCCCCTTGCCCTGGACCTGCTGCAGCCCCGCCTCGAGCACCGACCACTTCGACGAGTCGAGCACGATCGGCACGCGCGCGATGGACGGCTCCGACGCCACCAGCCGCAGGAAGGTCGTCATCGCCTCGACGGCGTCGAGCATCCCTTCGTCCATGTTGATGTCGATCAGCTGCGCCCCCGCCTCCACCTGCTGACGGGCGACCTCGAGCGCGGCCTCGTACTCGCCGTTCAGGATCAGCTTCGCGAACCTGGCCGAGCCGGTGACGTTCGTGCGTTCCCCGATGTTGACGAAGTTCGTGTCGGGGCCGATCACCACCGGCTCGAGACCGGAGAGCCGCAGCCGCCTCGGCACCTCGGGTCGCGCGCGCGGCGGCAGTCCGGCCACCGCCTCGGCGATCGCGCGGATGTGCGCCGGCGTCGTGCCGCAGCAGCCGCCGACGATGTTCACCAGCCCCGAGCCCGCGAACTCGCGCAGGATCGCCGAGGTGATGTCCGGCGTCTCGTCGTAGCCCCCCATCTCGTTGGGCAGCCCCGCGTTGGGGTGGGCCGAGACGTGGCAGTCCGCCACCCGCGACAGCTCCTGCACGTAGCCGCGCAGTTCCTTGGCGCCAAGCGCGCAGTTGAGCCCCACCGAGAGCGGCCGCGCGTGCATCACCGAGTGCCAGAACGCCTCGGTCGTCTGCCCCGAGAGCGTCCGCCCCGACGCGTCGGTGATCGTGCCCGAGATCATCACCGGCACCCGCTCGCCGCGCGACTCGAAGACCTGCTCGATCGCGAACAGCGCCGCCTTGGCGTTGAGCGTGTCGAAGATGGTCTCGACCATCAGCAGGTCGGCGCGGCCGTCGAGCAGGCCGTTCGTGGCGTCGGCGTACGCGGCCACCAGCTCGGCCCACGTGACGTTGCGCGCCCCGGGGTCGTTGACGTCCGGCGAGATGCTCGCCGTCCGGTTCGTGGGGCCGAGGATCCCGGCCACGTAACGCGGCCGGTCGGGCGTCAGCGCCTCGAACGCGTCCGCCACCACGCGCGCGTTGCGCGCGCCGGCGACGTTCAGCTCGTAGGCCAGCGACTCCATCCCGTAGTCGGCCATCGCGATGGCCGTCGAGTTGAACGTGTTGGTCTCGAGGATGTCCGCGCCGGCCTCGAGGTACGCCGCGTGGATCCCCCGGATGAGGTCGGCCTGCGTGAGCGTGAGGAGGTCGTTGTTGCCCCGGAGGTCGCGGGCCCACCCGGCGAAGCGGGTGCCGCGGTACTCGGCCTCGGTGAGCCGGTACTGCTGGATCATCGTCCCCATCGCGCCGTCGAGGACGAGGATCCGCCGCGCCAGCTCGCCCTCCAGCCGCCCGAGCCGCTCGGCGCGCGAGAGGGGAGAGGCCGGCCCCTCCGTCCAGCGGGGCGGCAGCGCGTCGAGCGCGAGCGTGGGATGCGCGTGGGACCGGCCGCTCATCGCTCAGGCCCCCGCCGGCGCCGCGGGCACCGGCACCTCGACGGGCCGCAGCCCCAGGATGTGGCAGATCGCGTAGGTGAGGTCGGCGCGGTTGAGCGTGTAGAAGTGGAACTCGTCCACTCCCTCCTTCACCAACTGCTGCACCTGCTCGGCGCACGCCGTCGCCGCGACGAGGCGCCGGGTGTCGGCGTCGTCGTCGAGGCCCTCGAAGAGCCACGCCATCGTGTTCGGGACGGTGGCGCCGCACTGCTTCGCGAACTTCGCCGCCTGCGCGAAGTTGGTCACCGGCATGATGCCGGGGACGATCGGCACCGTGATCCCCGCGCGCTGCGCGCGCTCGACGAAGCGCAGGTAGGCGCTGTTGTCGAAGAAGAACTGCGTGATCGCGCGCGTGGCACCGGCGTCCACCTTGCGCTTGAGGTTGTCGAGGTCGGCCTTGAGCGACGGCGCCTGGGGATGGCCCTCGGGGTAGGCGGCGACGGAGACCTCGAAGTCGTGGCGGGCGCGGAGGCCGGCGACGAGGTCCGCGGCGAACGCGAAGCCCCCGGGATGCGGGGTGTAGGCCGAGTCGGCGGTGCCGCCGGGCGGATCGCCGCGCAGCGCGACCAGATGTCGGACCCCGGCGGCCCAGTAGTCGTCGGCGACGGCCAGCACTTCGTCCTGCGTGGCCGCGACGCAGGTGAGGTGGGCAGCCGGCTTCACGGCCGTCTCGGCCAGAATGCGCCGCACGGTGCTGTGGGTGCGCTCCCGGGTGCCGCCACCGGCGCCGTAGGTCACGGACACGAACGCCGGCCCCAACGGGGCGAGCCGCTGGATGGCGCGCCAGAGATGGTCTTCCATGTCCGCCGTCCTGGGCGGGAAGAACTCGAACGAGACGCGGAAGGGCTGAGCGGAGCGCTTGGCCATGGTGGATCGGGGCCGGACGGACGAAAAAATCCCGGTCGTCGTGGGCGACGCCGGGGCTGGCGCTTTAGCGGGTTGTTTAACGAGGCCGCAATTTGCCCGGAAATCGCCTCGGATTCATTTGTCTATCCGGATGGAAGGATAGAAGACACCATCACCGTGCGCAAGGTGCCCACCTCCATGCCAAGCCGCCCGCCCCCACCCCCGCCCCCGTCACGTGATGCACCTCACCCCAGACGAGTCGCTCGCGCCTCGCGTTCGATTCGGCGTGTCGTGAAGGGGGAATGCACACGCCGGTCCGGTGGCTTCGCCTTCTGCGTGATGGCATCCCTGACACCGGATAATGATTTTCTACCCGCGCCGAAGGTTGGGTCGCATCCATAGACAGCGCTGATAGTGTCGGAGGGGGGCGCGTTTGCCGAGTCGATTCCTGTCTGCGGGTGTCCGCCGGGGCGGTTGTGCCGCCCTGTCGTCGCTCGTCATCATGGCAGGATGTGGCTCCGACCGCCTGTCGGGCCCCGACGCGTCCAGCCGTGCGGCCTCGCTGCGGACCACTGCCGGTGACACGCTCGCGGGCCCGGCCGGCCGGCCGCTCGCGACCGACATCGTCGTGCTCGTCGCCGACTCGGCTGGCGACCCACTGGCACATGCCCGGGTGACCTTCGCCCCCGACTCCGCCTCCGGCTCGGTTGACGCCGCGCAGGCCTTCACCGGCACGACCGGCACGGCGCGCGTCCGTTGGACCCTTGGCCGGCGCGCTGGCCGCCAGCGGCTCTCGGCGCGCGTCGCCGGGCTTCCGCCGCTGGTGGTACACGCGGTGGCAGCACCCGGTGCGCCGGTCGCCCTCGCGCCGGCGGTCGCCGTCGAACCGACGGTTCGCGTGGGGTCCCTGCCGCTCACGCCCCCGGTCGTCGCGGTCCGAGATGAATTCGGCAACGGCGTGCCGGGCGTTCCGGTCACCCTCGCCGTGGTCTCCGGGGGCGGCACCGTCGGCACCAACTCCCGCGTCTCCGATTCGCTGGGCGCCGTGCGCGTGGGGGATTGGACCATGGGCACCAGCAGCGGCGAGCAGTCCCTTCGACTGTCGCTGGCGTCCGGTCCCTCATTGCTCCTGTGGACGAAGGCCGTTGCCGGTCCGGCCACCGTGATCGCGTTCGAGTCCGGGGATGGCCAGGCGGGCACTGCAGGCGAGGCCTTGGGACTACCAGTGGTGGTTCGCGTGGTTGACCGCTTCGACAATCCGGTGCCGGCCGAGAGCTTGGCCGTCGCGGCGGACGGGGGGGGAGGCGTCGCCGTTCCGGTTGCCGGGACCGGATGGCGTACCGATTCGACGGGTCGGGCACGGATTCGATGGACGCTGGGTGACCGAGCGGGTGACAACACGCTTTCGATCGGCGTCGCCGCCCTCCCGCCGCTGCGGGCCCGCGCTCGCGGAACGGCCGGTACGCCTGAACTCGTCGAGGTCGTCGAGGGGAACGGCCAGGAGGGCGTGGTTGGCACGACCCTCGCCACCGCGCTCGTCGTGCGCGTCATGGACAGGCGGCGGAATCCCGTCGCGACGCAGGCCGTGACCTTCAGCGTCACGGCTGGAGGCGGGACCCTCGCCAGGACGGCCGCCGTGACCGACTCGGCCGGCAAGGCCCGGTCCGGTGAGTGGACGCTGGGGCGCTCGGCCGGCCAGCAGACCGTGAGCGCAACGACCGGTACGATCGCCCCGGCGGTCTTCGGGGCCACCGGTCGTCCCGGCGCGCCCTCCACCGTCGTGCTGATCGCGCCGGTCCCGACGAATGCCACGGTGGGAGCTGCCTTGCCGAACCTGCCCACGGTGGCCGTACGCGACGCATTCGGGAACGCCGTCCCAACCACCGTTGTGCGCTTCGAGGTCATCGCCGGCGGTGGGACGATAGCCCGGACGGCCGATACGACGGACGGAACCGGACACGCGTCGTCCGGGACCTGGACACTCGGTCAGGTGGCGGGGACACAGACGCTCCGCGCGACGGTCACGGGCCTTCCCGTCGTGACGATGAGCGTCCAGGCGCAGCCGGGTACGCCGGCGCTGCTGAGCGTGGCCTCGGGCGCCGGGCAGACGGTCGTGGCGGGAACCCCTCTTCCCGTTTCGCCGGCGGTTCGCCTGACCGACGCCCTTGGCAACGTGATTCGCGGGGCGACCGTGAACTTCGCCGTGGGCTCCGGCGGCGGGACGATCACAGGCGCCTCGGCCGTGACCGACTCGACCGGCGTGGCGCGCGTCGGCACGTGGACCACGGGCAACACCTTGGGATCGCAGACCCTGCGGGCGACGCACGGAACCTTGCCGGCCGCGACGATCACGGCGACGGCGGTGGCGGGCCCCCCCACGCAGATGAGCTTCGAGGGGGGGCTGCCGGCTCAAGGGACGGTAGGTGCCGCGCTCGGGACCGCCCCGGCCGTTCTGGTACGCGACGCCGGCGGCAATCCCGTGTCGCGCGTACAGGTTCGCTTCGACGTGACGGCGGGTGGCGGCCTGGTGATTCGGACGATCGACAGCACCGACGCCAACGGTCGCGCGACGGCCGGCAACTGGACGCTCGGAACGGCAGCGGGGGTGAACACCCTTCGTGCGACGGCCGGCACGTTGGTCCCGGTTTCCGCGAGCGTGACGGGGCGCGCCGGTCCGGCGACGCAGGTCGCGATCGTCAGCGGAGGAGGCCAGATCGCGCCGGTCGGAACGCAGGTGGCGATCCGCCCGACCGTGCAGATCCGCGATGCGTTCGGCAACGGCGTATCCGGCACCTCGGTCACCTTCGCCGTTACCCTTGGCGGCGGGACCGTACAGGGGGCCACGTCCACCAGCGACCAGAACGGTCGCGCATCGCCCGGCGGATGGGTGCTGGGTCCTGTCGCCGGGGTGAACCGGTTGTCGGCGACGGTCGCGGGCCTCGCACCGGTGACCTTCACCGCGACGGGCCAGACGGTCTCCCTTGGCTCCATCACCATCGCGGTGGGCGACGGTCAGGAGGCCGCGCCGCTCGCCACCGTGGCGGTGGCACCGTCGGTGGTGATCCGGAACCAGTTCGGCGCGGTGCTGGCGAACGTACCGGTGACGTTCGCGATCGGCGTCGGCGGCGGCACCATGGTCGGGCCGGCGACCGTGAACACGAATGCGTCGGGCGTGGCGACGATCGGCGGGTGGGCCCTTGGCTCGAGCACCGGCCTGAACACGCTCACGGCGACGGCGAGTGGCTACGGCACCGTGACCTTCTCCGGGACGGCGGTGTCGGGAGGTCCCCCGTCGCAGGCCTCGTGGCCGAATGAGCCGAACGGGATGACCGTGGTGAGTCCCGGTTCGACCGGGTGGGAGAGTGTGACGGAAGGGAACTGGACGTCGGGGACGCGGGATGGTTGGCAGATCAAGTTCCTCGACGGGTCGCGCTCGGTCGGTATCGCCTCGTCCTCGAGCATCGTCGGTGAGCAGCGCACCCTGCGCCACACGTATCCGGCCAACCACATCAGCGGTGGTGGCGTCGAGGCGTACCTGAGTGTCCCGGGCAACTACACCCGGGTGTATCTCGGCATGTACGTCCGGGTCAGCCCGAACTTCCACGGCCATGGCGGTAGCGGCATCAACAAGCTCGCGTACATCCGCACGTCGGCTCCGGGGAACGTGTGGAGTTCGTTGTGGGTGGAGGTGCTCGGCGCCGGCAACCAGACACTGGTTCCGTACTTCGTCAATCAATTGAACGGTGGCACCCCCGGACGGATTCCCGAGTCCACGTTGCCGTTCTCGCGTGGCGATTGGCATCGCGTGGAGGTGCTGTTCGAAATGGCACCGGTGGCGCGCGCTCGGTACTGGCTCGACGGGGTACTCGCCGTTGATGCACCGAACATCGGTGGCCCGAGCGCGACGACCTTCAGTGTCACGGAGGTCACGCTGTCGGGCATTCTGGGCGGTACCGGCCCGTCGGGGAACCCGCAGG
>JAJTHG010000067.1 GCA_021298835.1 Gemmatimonadota bacterium | reverse complement strand
TCGGCAGCGTGGCACGGGTCGCTGACGCGGCTGCGGCTCGAGCTCGTGGCGAAGGCGACCGGCGTCTTCCTCGTGCTGCTGCTGATCGTCGGCGGCATCACGGTGCTCGGGTTCTGGCGGTTCGATGCGCTGCACGACCTCGAGCGGCGGATGCCGGTCCTCGTCTGGCCGCTCGGATTCCTGTGTTGCTACGTGGTCGTCATTGCGGTGTGGGACAGCCGGACCTCGCACGAGGCGCTGCTCGAGCAGCAGGCGTTCGCCCGGGCCGTCCTCGACGAGGGCCGCGAGGTGGAGGCGACCATCGACTTCGACGCGACGAGCTTCGCGCTCCCCCACGAACACGGCACGCTCTACTTCGCCGATGACGGCGAGGGTGGGACGGTCGTGCTCGACGTCTCGACCATCGCGGACGATCCGCGGGAAGGCCAGGCGCTGGAATCGCGCGTGGCGAGCCGCTGGCGGCTGGAGTACGCGGGTGGCCGCGTGCACAAGGCCCGCTTCTCGGGGAAGCGCATCGAGATCCGGCGCATCGAGGGGCTGGATGACGGCGCCGAGGCGCTGCCGCACGCGCTGCTCGAGGCACTCGGGTTCCCGCCCGATCGGCAGGACCTCGCCCGGCTGCCGCTGCCGGTGCAGGAAGCCGAACGCCGGGTGCGCGCCCTGCTGCAGGAAGGCCCTCGCGCCGGCTGAACCCCCCGCGTCGTCACTTGTACGGCACCAGTGCGCGGGGCACAATACCGCATGCGCGCGATCACCCGGGACGCCGACGCGGCCCCCGAGCACCACGACGACCTGCTGATCCTGCGCGTCGGACCCCACCTGATGCGCGACGCGCGACGCCCGCACGACACGCCGGCGCTTCGGCACCTCGCGCGCCTCGAGGCCCGCGGTCACCTGCACGGCGTGCACGCGATGGACGGCGGGTCGCTGGGCGGGTCGCTGGGCGGGTCGCTGGGCGGGTCGCTGGGCGGGTCGCACGCGCGGGTCGTGCGGGCGCTGCGCCGCGCGCATCGCCATCACCGGACCGGCGAGGCGCATCGCGGCATCGTGATGGTCCACCTGAAGCACGCGCGGCACCGCGAGGCGCTCCACGACCTCCTGCGCGACGACCCCCATGTCGAGTGGGCCGAGCGCGTGCCGATGCGGTTCATCGCCGGGTCGGAGATCCGGCTCCCCGCGCCGCGCGGCTGGCACCACGCGGCCGTCCGCCTCGAAGAGGCGCGCGCCCTGCCGGGCTTCCGCGAGCCGCGCCGCATCCGGGTCGGCGTCATCGACACCGGAGTGGATGCCGGACACCCGGCTCTGCGCGGACGCATCGCCCGGTACGTGCATCGGATCGGCCCCTACCACGCGGGACCGGAGGATGTCGTCGGCCACGGCACGCACGTCTGCGGCATCATCGCCGCGGGCGCGAACGACATGGGCGCGGCGGGGATGTGCCGACCCCGCCTGTTCGCGTGGAAGGTCTTCAGCACGGACACCTACCTCGCCGGCGGACCGGACGCGGCGCAGCGCCACTACCTCGTGGACGCGATCGCATATCGCGCGGCGCTGCACGACGCGCTCGCGGCGCGGCTCGACGTGCTCAACCTCAGTCTCGGCGGGACGGGTCGCCCGGACCCCCACGAGGCGGCGCTCCTCGCACGGCTCCAGGCGAGCGGCACGACCATCGTCGCGGCGATGGGCAACAGCATCGCGCAGCGACGCCGGCCGTCGTATCCTGCCGCGTCGCCGGGCGTGGTCGCCGTCGGCGCGGTGGATCGCGACGGCGAGGTCGCCGACTTCTCGTGCATCGGACGCCACATCGCCCTGTGCGCCCCCGGGGTGGAGATCTGGTCCACCCTCCCGCGGCAGCCCGGCGCCTTCGGCTACGGCGTCACCCCCTCGGGGCGCCGCGCCGCCGGCCCCAGCGGGCTCGAGCGCAACGTCCGCTACGATGGATGGCTCGGCACGAGCATGGCCTGCCCGCAGGTGACCGCCGCCGTCGCGATGCTCGTCGGGATGCACGGCCCCATGGCCCCCGACGACGTGCGGTTGCACCTGATGCGCACCGCGACCCCGCTGCCCGCCATGCGCGGGCGATCCTTCACCATGTCATGCGGCGCGGGACGCCTCGACGTCGCGCGCCTGCTCGCCGACGCGGCGCGGGGCCCCCGCGCGCGGACACGCCGCACCGGACGCTGAATGCCGACCTCGTTCCGCCAGTATCCCGCCTTCACCAAGCAGCTCCTCCCTGCCGAAGGGGCCGGTCACCGGATCGTCGTGCTGGGTGCCGGCATGGCCGGCCTCGCTGCGGCCTACCAGCTCGTGCAAGCGGGGCACGACGTGGTCGTCCTCGAGGCGCGCCGCGAGGCCGGGGGCCGCGTCCGGACGCTCCGGGCCCCTTTCGTGGGAGGCATGCACGCGGAGGCCGGCGCGATGTTCCTGCACGGCCACCACACCCTCACGATGGGCTACGCCGCGCTGCTCGACCTGCCGCTCGTGCCGATTCCGCACGGCCGCGGGGCTGTCGCGGTGATGCGCGGGCGGCGGCTCGTCGCAGCCGACCGGCCGACGACGCGCTGGCCGGTGACGCTGGACCCGCGCGAACCGCGCACCGCCCACGCGCTCATCGCCCGCTACATCGTGCCCGTCGTGCGCCGGGAGATGCGTGCCCTGCACGCGCGGCGCTTTCCGACCCGGGCGCTCCGGCACCTCGACGACATGACGACCGCGGAATTCCTGCGCCACCGCGGCGCCTCCGCCGGGGCGATCGAGATCCTCTCGATGGGCTACCTCGACCTCATGGGCGAGGGCATCCACGCC
>JAJTHG010000024.1 GCA_021298835.1 Gemmatimonadota bacterium | reverse complement strand
CGCGGCTCATCGACGGCTCTCCAGCATGGCCCGCGCGACGCGGCGGTTTAACTCATCGATCTCCGGCGTGCGATCCACCGGCACGCGGGGCCGACGCGGACGCAACAGCGCCCACGCGACCAGCGCGGCGACGGCGAGGGTGGCGAGAAGGTCCTTCATGCCGCCACCTCCGCCGGTTCGGCGTCCTGGATGTACCGCGCCCCTAGGGCGCAGATCGTCTCGCGCTCCGCCGGGTCGGCAACGTTCTGCGCGATCCGATCGGCCAGCAGCTCGGCGAGCGAGCGCGTCGAGCGCACGCGCCGACTCCCAACCTCCACGGACTCGGCGCGACGGATCACCGGCTGGCAGTGCAGGAGGTGCCGCCCCGCGCGACGCACCGCGCGCAGGTCCAGCGCCGCCGCCGTGTCGCGCCCGACGTTCCGCAGCACGACGCGGGCGACATCACCCGCCGGCACATCAGCGACCAGCGATGCCATGCGCGCCGTCAGGTCGGCCGGCGCCGCGTCCTCGGCGTCCCCCGCGTTCAGGTCGTGGTAGCGCACCGCGCCCGGCACCGGCATGTGAACCGACGTGCCCGCGTCCACATCCCACAGGCGCCACCCGCGCTCGAGTGCGCGCCATTCGATCTCCCGCGCCTCCTGCCACGGGTCGCTCGAGGTGCTGTCCGGCGCGCCCGCGTACCACGCGCGCGGCCCGATCTCGGTCGGGAGGTGCCAGTGCCCGAAGCACGCCACGTTCCACGACGCGGTGACAGCCTCACGCGGCCACGTCGCGGCGCTGACCCGCGGGCTGGCGCCTTGCACGTCACCATGCAGGACCAGCACGCGCGGGCGGTCGCCGGTCGTGCTCGGCAGGTCGCACGGCGAGACCGACTCGGGCACGGCCAAGACCGTCGCGCCGGCGGCGTGGTAGGTAGCGGGCTCCGAGACGGCGACGTGTACGCCAGGCACGGCGTCGGCCAGCGTCAGCAGGAGGTGCCCGACGCTACGGGTGCGGGGGGTGTCGTGATTCCCCGCCGCGACGACGACCGGCGCCGCCGCGGTGAGCGCCCGGAAGATCCCGAGCGCCTCGCGGAAGACGGCCGGGGAGACGGCCGGCAGGTGGAACACGTCGCCAGCGACGACGATCAGGTCCGGGCCCGTCGCGGCGACGGCGTGCGCCACCGTGAGGGCGTGCGCCGAGACCTGCACTTCCCGCAGATTGCGCCCGCGCGCATCGAGCGCGTGGAACGCTTTGAAGCCGAGATGGAGGTCGGCGAGATGGGCGAGGCGCATTACGGTTCGCCTCCCTCGTCAGATGTGGCGTTCCCGCTGCCGAGCGCCGCCGACTCGGGCGCCGGGTCCGCTACGGGCGCCGGCGGGTCAGCGACGACTTCGTCCTCCGACAGCACGCGCAGAAGTCGGTCGCTGGCCTTGGGCACGTACTTGGCGAGCCGGCGGATCACAGTCTTCCGGGCGTACCAGTCCGGCACCTCGCCACGCTTCCACTGCTTCGACTTGTCTTGGCGGATGCGGTCGATCTCGCCGACATCCATCACCTCGAACTGCTGCTCGCCGCGCGCCAGCGTCACGACGCCGTAGGCGTGCGTGATCGCGCCGGTCGTGCTCTTCGGCACGTGCCGGAGCGTCGGCTGCAGCCCGTACTCATACTCGAACACGTCGCCGGCGCGGACGACGCGGGCCTCGACCTTCCGCGCGCCCGACTGGACCATCAGGTCAATCAGCCCCTTGTAGTCGGCGACGGCCGTACAGGTGCCGCCGAACGGCACCAGATGCGCGGTCACGCCCGGCACGAGCCCCCACTGCGAGATGCGAGCACAGGCAAGCGCGATGCTCTGCGGTGTGCAGTTGTAGAGGTCGGTGTTGTTGGCGGCGCTGACGAGCGCGGCCGTGATGACCGTCTCGGCGTTGACGCCGGGCGGGAGGAGCGCCGCGATCGACGGCTGGTAGCGGACCAGCTCGGTCCGCAGTTCGGTGCGCTTCGTGACGAGAGCGGTGCTCATGCCGCCCCCCCCGCGCGCGGGCCGAGCTTGGCGCGCTTCTGCCAGAGGGCGAGCGTCGCGTCCTCGAGCGTATCGCCGGTCGCGATGAGGTAGCCGAGCCCGGTCGGCGCCGGGCAGCCGATCCGCACGCCGCCGCCGGCGGTGCGCACCACGTCGCACTCGTACTCGGCGAGGAAGGCGAACAGGAGCGCGGCGGCCTTGCGCTTGTGCTCCCACGTGGAGGTGCGCACGCCGGTATGGACGGCGAGATTCTCGGCGTTGAGGATCGGCTGGATGTCGGGCACGTCGTCGCGGTCGTCGGCGACGGTGGCGGCGCCGGAGGCGAGGTAGACGGCCTCGGGGGTGGCGCCCATGGGGCGCGGGAAGTCGGCGGCGGCGCGCATCAGAACGGCGCCTCCTCGCTGACGACCGGCGCGACCACGGCAGGCGCCGGCAGCTCGCTCGCGATCGTCGCCTTGCCGACCGTCTTGGTGATCACGAACGGCAGCGGCGCGGCCTTCGCGATCTTCTCGAACGCCTTGGCGTCCAGCTTCTCGCTGACGAGCTGCGGCATCGCGGTCTTCGCCCATTCGATCGCCTCCGGCTCCAGATACTCGATCATGACCGTCTCGCGGATGGCCACGCCTTCGCAGGGCTTCTTCTCACCCGTCTCGCGGTAATGCGCCTCGGCGGCGGCGCGCAGGGCCTGCTCGGCCTCGGCGAGGGCGTCTTCGGCCCGCTCGCGCGCGACGAACAGGTCGGCGTGGGTCGCCTTGAGGTCCTCCTGCACCTGCTGCACCCGCCCACCCGCGACGGCGGCGTCGATCCGCGCCGCGCGTACCCGCTCCCGCAACATCTCCATCGTCTGCGTCATTGCTCGATCTCCATGCGGGGCGTAGTATTCGGTCGTTGGCGAGTCGCCCCTGGGATTCCTCGCCGACCACGCCCCCGGTGTTGGCTGACACGCGGGGGCAACTTCTTTCCTACCGTCTGCGCCGCCAGAGCGCCCGCCACTCGCCGACCACGATCGGCAGGGTGATGCAGAGGCCGAGCGCCAGAAGCGCGGTGCGGATCACGCCGCCCTGCCCCGCTCGGCCTGCTCGTAGGCGATGACGGCGCGGCAGATGATCCACGACGCCGAGCGGTCGAGCCGCACCTTGAGCCGCTCCAGCGCCTTCTTCGCCTCGTCCGTGAAGGCCACCCCCGCCGTCACGCGGCGGGAAACCGTCATCTTGTCCCTTGCTTTCTCGGCCGTCTTCGCCATGGTTCGTCTTTGAGTGGCAGGAATTGTCAACTCGCGTGGCTGGTATTTACCAGTCGGGCGAGTAGCCGTCAAGAGGGAGGTTGCCGACGATGGCAACGGCAGTCGTGGTGGGGGTAGGCATGGACCGAATCGGGGCACGAATCCGGACCGCTCG
>JAJTHG010000070.1 GCA_021298835.1 Gemmatimonadota bacterium | reverse complement strand
TCGAGAGCGGGAGACGGGGCTCGAACCCGCGACATCCAGCTTGGAAGGCTGGCGCTCTACCAGCTGAGCTACTCCCGCGTGGCCCTTCGTGCCGGGCCGACGGTCCTGCGAGTGGTGGGAGAAGGATTCGAACCTTCGAAGGCGTGAGCCGGCAGATTTACAGTCTGCTCCCGTTGGCCGCTTGGGTATCCCACCCGAGGTCCGCGTGGCTCCCCGGACGAGGTAGAGCTGACGGCGAGAATCGAACTCGCAACCGCCTGATTACAAATCAGGTGCTCTGCCAATTGAGCTACGTCAGCGGGGGGCTGGCGAAGATGGGGGAATCTAGCGCCGCCGGCCGAACAAGGGCAACGGCGCGAGCGGCATCTCTGGGCAGCCACAGCCGCCGGCGGGGAGCGCCCGGCGTGCCGGTGGAGGCGCGATCCGCGACCTACCCCCTGACCTTCCAGGTCGTCTTCCCGGCGGCGTCCTCGATCACCACCCCACGTTCGGCGATCGCGGCGCGGATCGCATCGGCCTTCGCGAAGTCGCGCGCCGCCCGCGCCGCCGCCCGGTCGGCGATCTGCTGCTCGACCCACGCGGCGAGGTCCCCCTCCACTGCCTTCGGCACCGGGACGAGGTCGAACACCCCGTTCAGCACCCCGAAGACCCGCCGCGCCTCTGTGAGCGCCCCGGCATCGTCCCCCCCGTCGTCGAGCGCCCGGTTGGCCGCCGTGATGAAGGTGTAGAACGCGGCAAGGGCTTGCGGCGCATTCAGGTCGTCGAAGAGCGCCGCCAGCGCCTCCCGCTCCGCCTCGGCTGCCGCCGCCGCGAGCGCGGCGTTGCCGCCGTGCGCCGAGGCCAGCCGCTCGGCGAGGGCTCCGACGCGGCGAACCGCCGCACCGGCCGCGTCGAGCGCGTCGGGGACGAGGTTGAGCTGCTGCCGGTAGTGGGTCGTGAACACGAAGTGCCGGACGGCGGCCGGATCCACCCCCTCCGCGCGCAGTTCCTGCACGGTGAAGGTGTTGCCGACGCGCTTGGCCATCTTGGCGCCGTCGGTGAGCAGGAACTCGCCGTGGCACCAGAAGCGCGAGAACTCCTTGCCGGTGGCGGCTTCGCTCTGCGCGATCTCGTCCTCGTGATGCGGGAAGACGAGGTCGATGCCGCCGCAGTGGATGTCGAGCGTCTCGCCCAGGAGCGACATCGCCATGGCCGAGCACTCGAGGTGCCACCCGGGACGCCCGCGGCCCCAGGGGGAGTCCCAGGCGGCGCCGCAGGCCTCGTCCTCGGGCTTGGCGGCCTTCCAGAGGGCGAAATCCTGCGCGTTCTCCTTGGCATAGTCGTCCTGCGCCACGCGGGCGCCGGCGCGGATCTCCCGCGTGTCGAGCCGCGACAGGCGGCCATAGCCCGGGAACTTGCCGATCGCGAAGTACACCGTGCCGTCATCGGCCAGGTAGGCCACGCCCTTCGCGATGAGCGTCTCGACCAGCGCGATCTGCTCGGCGATGAACGCGGTCGCCTTGGGGTAATGCTCGGCGTCCTCGATGCGCAGCCAGCGGCGGTCGGCGTGGAAGACCTCGGTCACCGGCTCGGTGACCTCGGTGATCGTCTTCCCCTGCGCGACGGCGCGCTTGATGATCTTGTCGTCCACGTCCGTCAGGTTCATGACCTGCTCGACGCGCCACCCCGCCAACCGCAGCACCCGCCGCATGAGGTCCTCGAAGAGGAACGTGCGGAAGTTGCCCAGGTGGGCCGGGTTGTACACCGTCGGCCCGCAGGTGTACAGGCGCGCCGTCTGGCCGTCCGCGGGGGCGAACGGCTCGACGCGGCGGGTCATCGTGTTGAAGAGGCGGAGCTCGGGCATGATGCCGGAAATCTCCACGGGTCGCGGGCCGGTGGCTACGCCCCGTGCCTAGGCGAGGACGGACAGCCACGCCGCCACGGCGGGGGTCGAGGCCACGCGCACCCCGACGGCGAGCACGACCGCGCACGCCAGGCCGGCGATGACCCCGCGCCCGGCCGGATGCGGTAGGGGATCGGCCGACTCGGGACCATGACGGGCCAGGGCGACGGCGACGCCGAAGCACGCGGCGGCCATCCAGTGGGTCATCCCGACGCCGGCGACCGCGCCGACGGCGCGTGCCGCCCCGGGCGCGAACTGACCCAGCAACCGCCCCGTCGCGTCCGGGGCCAGCGCCACGCGCTGGAAGACCTCCCCGAGACCGGTGGCGGGCGGCAGCAGCCATGCGACGACGGCCCGCAGGCAGGTGTCGCCGGCCGTGAGCCAGAGCCCGACGCCGAACCAGCCGAGCCCGTCGTCCGACCGGCGGACGAGCGGCGCGGTCAGCAGCCCCAGCACTGCGGGAACGGTCGCCGGCAGGAAGGCGAGCAGCAGCACCAGGGCGGGGACGCCGTGGCGCACGGTCCCGAGCCGTTCGAGTTCGCGTTCGAGCGAGGGCTGGATGCGGACGACGAGCGCGGACGCCGCGACGAGGTGCACGGCGAGCGGCAGGGCGAGGCGAGGCAGGACCGTCGGCGTCGTCATGGGACCTCCTGGGGGACGGTGGGAGCGGGATCGCCGGACACGCGGGCGACGACGTCGAGATAGCGCGCCTCGAGGTCGTCCACCTCGACGTGCGTGCGCACCGGGGCGACGCCGGCGGCGCGCACGGCGGCGAGCAGGGCCTCAGGCGTGCGCCCGTCGAGCGGGACGCCGAGCATTGCTCCGATCCGCCGGATGGGTCCCAGCGCCGCGAGCCGGCCGGCGGCCGCGTCGGGATGGGGCACGTCGAGCACGAGCCACCGGGCCCAGGTGAACTGGCGCGGGTCGATCTCGCCGGCGAGCCGGCCGTCGTGCTGGACGAGGACGCGGTCGGCGAGCCGCTCGAGCGTGGCGACGTCGTGCGTCGAGAGGATGATCGCGCAGCCCTCGTGAGCGACCTGCCGCAGTACCTCGCGCACTCGGCGGCGGGTGATCGGGTCGAGCCCGCCGAGGGTTTCGTCGAGGAGCAGGAGGCGCGGCCGCCCCGCGAGCGCCTGGGCGATGCCGATGCGCTGGGTCATCCCGCGCGACAGCTCGGAGATCCGCTTGCCGGCGTGGGGGGCCAGTCCCACGGCCTCGAGCAGCCGCTCGACGTGGCGGCCGCGTTCGGGCGCGGGGACGTCGTGCAGGGTAGCGTAGTGTTCGAGTGCCTCGCGGACGGTGAGGAAGCGGTAGTAGGCCGGGGCATCCGTCACGAGGGCGACCCCGCGCGGCAGGCGTCGCGGCTCGGCGCGGCCGAACCACGCGATGGAGCCGCGGTCGGGGCGCATGAGGCCGGCGGCGCAGCGGAGCAGCGTCGTCTTGCCCGCGCCGTTGGGGCCGAGCAGGCCGACGAACTCGCCTTCGCCGACGGCGAGCGAGATGCCGCGCAGGGCCGGCGTGCGCGCGCCGCGTCCGCTGGCGCTCGGGTAGGCGCGTTCGACCGCGTCGAAGGCGATGGCGTGGGTCACGACCACCTCCCGGTGGCGATGCGAAGGCGCAGGACGAGCGTGCCGGCAGCGACGGCCGCGATCGTTCCCACCAGCAGGGGGAGCGCATGCGGCGCGACGGGTTGCCCGACGGTCAGCGCGCCGACGCCCGCACGGACCTGGTGGGGGAGCGGCAGGATGCTCCACGTCTCGCGGGCGGCGGCGGCGAGCGCCGGTGGATAGTGATCGAGCGGGAGCATTGACGGGGGTACCTCGCCGCCGATGACCACGACCAGCATCAGCACCGTCGCGGCGCGGCCCGGGAAGACCGTGCCGAGGGCGACGGCCGTGCTCGCGATCGCCGCGCCGCCCAACGCGACGATGATGAGGGAAACGGCGAGCATGCCCGATGGCTCGCCGCTCAACCGGGGACCGGCGAGGACGCCCACGGCCAGCGCGGACGGCAGCGCGGCGACCACGGCGCCCGCCACGCCCCCCAGCACCGCCGCCAGCGGCGGCGTGCCGGCGAGGAGGTCGTTCGCGAGCGCGCCGCTGGCGAGGTCGTCGCCCGGCACCCCGGTGGTCGTGACGACGATGGCGAAGTGCAGCGTCATGGCCGCGGCACCGACGACGCGCGCGGCGTCCGGGACGTCGGGGAGGAGCGCCGAGACGAGCGCCGCGGCCCCCGCCACCGCGAGCAGCAGCAGCCGCGAGCGTGCGACCTGCCGCACCGTGCGACGCGCGGCCGCGGCCGCGTGGCCGAGCAGCCGGTTCATCGCGAGGCCTCCAGCGCGCGTCGGACGGGGCGTCGGTCGGCCCCGACGACGCGGAGCGCCGATCCGTCGGCACGCCACGTGACGAGCGTCGGGACGAAGCGCACGTCCAGCGCGCGCCGCATCGCCAGCGCGGTGTCGCGCGCGACGGCGGCCGCGATGCCGGTGCGAGCCATCCAGCGGGCCATCACGGAGTCGGCGTCGGCGCTGACCACGATCAGGCGCCGCCGGTGCGCGCGGGCGACCGAGTCGACGTACCGCGTGACTCCTTCGCAGTGCGGGCAGGCGGCCGACACGTACAGCACGATGGGGCGCGCTCCCCGCGACGGCAGGTCCGATGCGGCGATCGCGGTTCGCCGCCACGGCATCAGTTGTTCGGAGGGCACCGGCGACTCGCCGGTGCGGTGCAGATCCGTCGTCGCGAGCCCGGCCGTGGCCGTGGCCCCGAGGGCGGCGAGGGCCGCCAGCCGAGTGGCCATGCGGCCTCGAAGCGGCGGTGGCCCGTGAGGCGTCGGCGGGAGGGGCGGTGTCGTCATCTGGGGCCCGGGGCGGTGGCGGCGAACGGACGTGACAGGAGCGCGAGGGCGTCCCCCGGGACTCGGCGTGGCCGAGCCCCGGGGCACTGCCTCGTCAGGTGGCCTTGCAGATCGCGATGTGGATCATGTAGCACCATCCGCGGATGGCGATCAGGTAGTAGTCGGACGGCGGGAACTCCTTGTTGCAGTCCTTGACCGCCTGGGTGGTGCAGTCGTCGTCGGCCCGGACGGGCGTGACGGGGGAGGCGAGGGCGCCACCGGCGAGCAGCGCGGCGGCCATGAGCGGCTTGAGATGCATGGGACGAGTCCTCGAGAAGGGGGTGGCCGGCGGTCGCTCAAGTCAAGTGGACTTGCAGGCGATGATGCCGGAGATCATGCAGTAGCCCCGCAGGGACAGGCCGAGCCCGCCCCAGGAGTCGGGGAACTCCTTGGTGCATTCGGCGATGATGGTGTCGGTGCAGGCGTCGGCTCGAACGGCGGTCGGCGGCACGGCGGCGGTCACGACGGCACTGGCGAGCGCGAGGATGAGGCGGCCACTGGTCACGGGAGACTCCGGGTGAGGGATTCGATCCGGTGGCGGGCAGCCCCGCCGCGAGCACGGGGAGGATCGCACGGGGCCGTCACAGGGCCGTCAGCCGCGTTCGACGAATGGGGGCAAAACGTTGCGGGGCGCCGGCCGAGTGGACCGACGCCCCGCTGCGGCGTCCCGCGCCGATGCCGCGCGCCGGTGCCGCGCGCCGTTGCCGCGCGCCGGTGCCGCGCGCCGGTGCCGCGCGCCGGTGCCGCGC
>JAJTHG010000059.1 GCA_021298835.1 Gemmatimonadota bacterium | reverse complement strand
GCGGCATCAGCACGTCCCGTGCAGAGGGTGGGCGAGTCTCACGCCCCTACGCTACGCCCCGCTGCGCCCCGCTTGTACGCATCGCGCCGACTTCGCGGTCAGTGGACTGACCGCCGCACTACAAGTCCGCGAGCGCCGCCGGCCGGACGGTGAAGGCGCACCGGCAGTTAAACGTCCCTTGCCCCGGGATCTGCACGTAGGCGCTGATGCTGGGGTCGTAGAACGGCTGGCCCCACGGCACGGTTTGCCCGTTGGCGGCGCGGTGCCCCTCCCGTTCGCGGCCATCAAGGCGCGTCACCCATCGCTTTACGAGCGGCCCCTCGATCGCGCCTCGGTCGATCGCCGCCTGCCATGCGGTGAGCTGGCCGGTGCGCGTGGCGTCGAGAGCGGCCGTGCGGGCCCACGTCTCGGCGCGCCAGTTGAGCAGCGTCCGCTCGTAGGCCGCGACCATGCGCTCGACCTGCGCGGGCTGTAGTGCCCCGTCGTTCGCCTTGGCCAGCCGACGCAGCACCGCGTCAGATCGCTTGTCGCGGAGCGTGCGGCGCAGGGCGCCTGCGAAGTCGCCCGACTCGAGCGCCTCGCGGAACGACCGCACGATCTGCCGGTCGTAGTCGGTGAAGCCGACCACGTGGCGCACCGCCTGCGCGACCACGCGCGGGTTCTGGCCGGCCGCGATGCCGTCGGCCACCACGCCGCGGAGCACCGGGCGCAGCTCCGCCGCCAGCGTGCGGTAGCGGTCGAGGGCCATCGTCTGCGCCGCCGCCTCGGCCTCGGGGAAGCCGCGCTCGAAAGCGACCACGAGCCCCGAGAGCGGGCGCGACACCCGCGCCGTCGTGAGTGCGGTCGCCACAACGGCCAGTGTAAGCCCGCGCGCGAGGACGGCGGTCGCGGCCGTTTCGGTGTCGAGGGAGAGCAGGAGGTTGACCACGGCGTCGGCGCCGCCCTGCTCGACGGCCGCCGCCAGCGCGTTGAGCGTGGCGGCATCGCGGATCGTGGCGAGGACGCGGCGGAAGGTGGCCGCCAGCGCGGGCGCGAGACCGGCGGCCAGCCGATCCAACCGAGCGAGGGCTTCGCGTTCGGCGGCGGTCATCCTAGACTGCCGTCATGCCCGAGCTGCCCGAGATCCCGTCCCCCGCCGCGGTCGAGCGGTGGGAGACGTTCGCGCGCGAAGTCGGCCGCGTCGTCGCGGCGTACCGGCGCTCGCTCGAGGCGGAAGGGGTCCCGGTTGAGGAGCGCACCGACCTCTGCATCGCGTTTGCCGACGGCATGGTCAGACGCCTGAGCCGGCGGCGCTGAGGCGCGCGGCGGCCTGCTCGGCCGCCTCGGCCTGCCGCTCCTGCTCGATCGCCTGCGCCGCCATCGCCGCGGCTTCCTCGTCGTCGAGATCCACCCCTTCCGAGAGCACCCGGCCGCGCTGCAGCTCTTGGAGCAGCGTACGCACGGAGATCTGCGCCTTCTCGGCCAGCGCGGAGAGCGCCAGAATCGTCGGCGCGTCGAGGCGCGACTCGTCGTAGGTGGTCGAGACGGCCACGGCCGGCGCCTGCTCGCGCGGGATCGACAGGAAGTCGGCCGCGAACTGCAGGGCGCGCTCGAGACAGTCCTTGAGCCCATCCGCGGCCGTGCCGAGCGTCGCGAAGTCGGCCGCCGCGTCCAGCCGCCGCCCCGTCGCGGTCTCGTCCCGCGCGCGGTCGCGGGCGAGGAACGCCATGCCCAGCGCCGCCATCTGCTGTTCCTGGCGCGCCATCGTGCGTTCGGACGCCTGCAGCGCGTCGGCGTCGGCCTGCAGGAACTTGGCGGTCGCCTCGCCGAGCAGCGTGATGAGGCTGAACGGCCCGATGTTGATCTTGGGCGGGTTGTCCGCATCGCCCCACTTCTCCACACACACGGTCGGCGCGTGCGCCACGGACATCAGCGTTCGGTGATCGGCGCTCACGCGGTAGTGCCCGATGTTGAGCCAGGCGAGTTGATCGAGCGGCGGAGAGGCGACCAACGTCTCGCGCATCCGGCCTCCGTAGCACGGCGCGAACGGGATCTCGCGCGGCCCGACGATGGGCGTCGGCTCCTGCACGCGGTCGAACTCCGCCGCCACGTCGGTCGTCCCCGACCGCTGGCGCCACCGCTCGACCGTCACGACGGCGTCAGTCCGGCGGTAAACTCTGAAGCCGGGCGTCACGGTGAACCCGAAGCCGGTCTCGGCCACGAACGCATCGGCCAGCACGAGGAGCGTCAGGACTTCGTTCGCCCCGACGCGCGTGGCCCGCCAGTTGACGACCGCCGACGCGGGGACGCGCACGAAGTAGGGCCGGAGGCCGCGTTCCGCCGCCTGCCGAAGCGACACCTGCCCCACGTCGGGCACCGTCGGGTAATCCACGAGCACCCCGCCGACGCCGTCGGCGAGCGAGTCGTGGAACACCGTGCGCGCGAAGACCGGCAGCGCGTTGCCCATGCCGTCGAGGTCATCGGCAAGATCGACGAACGCCTGCCCCGCGCCGTCCTCCAAGCGGGGCGGCTCCGCGAAGACGAGGCCTTCGCCGGCGTCGAGCGTGCGCGCGTAGGCGCCGAACAGCTCGGCCAGCTTCGCGCGGTGCTGGTACTTCTCGTGGTCCTCGCCGGGCCACTTGGGCAGGTACGCGAGCGCGTTGGCGTGGATCGCGTCGGTGCCGGCGATCAGGTCGCGGCTCCGCTGGCGCTTCGGGTCGAGGGCGACGGCGGCCGGGTGCCGCCAGTTGGGCTTGCTGGGGTCCTGTTGCATCATCGCGAGAACGTCCCGGTGACCGCGCCCGACACGGGCGCGAGGGTGAGCTTGGCGAAGGCGCCGACGGCGGCGTCGACTTGGTCGTCGTGCTTGCCGCGCGGGAAGTCGGCGGCTTCGGTGCGGAAGGCGTCGCGCCAGTCGCCCGGCGCAAGGCAGACGTTGCCGGCACCAACGGCGGCCGACAGCGGTTCGGCACGGAGCGTTTTGTCGCCGGACGCCGGCTCGAACTGCACGGCAATGCCGGTGTGCATGAGCGCCCGCGAGAGCGCCTGCTTCTGCTCTTCGCCGGTCATGCCCGTCGGCCGCTCGATCCACCACGTCACGCGCCCGCCGTACTTGGCGCGGTCTGCTTGGGCGACCTGCACCATCCGCGCGAGCCGCTCGGCCGACGCGACGCGAAAGCGCGCCACGTCGAGGATCGCGATCCGCTGGTCGCTCATCACGCCCTCAAGCGCGCCGACGGTGTAGTCGGGATCGTGGGCGGCGCCACGCGGCTCAGTGCCGGCGAGATCCCAGTACCGCACGACGCGGCTAGGGATGACCGGCACGGCGTCGAGCTCGACCCACTTCGCCCACGGGAACATGCCGCCCGATCGCGGCTGCGGGCGCTGCTGGTACAAGCTGGCGTAGGCGTACTCGCCCAACTCGGTGCGACGCTGGTTGAGCGCCTCCCGCGGCCAGCGCGCGGGCCACAGCGCCTCCCCCGGCGCGCGGCCGAGCGGATCGGGCGTCCCGTCGTCATATGCCTCGGCGGGGAGCGTGAGGATAACCCAGCCGTCGCCGAGTTGCCCAGACCGGATCCGGCCGATCACGTCGTCGGAGTGCCAGCGCGAGTGCGTGACGACGGCCACGCCGTTGGGCTCGAGTCGTGACAGCATGTCGTTCGTGACCCAGTCCCAGACGGCCTCGCGCCCGGCCTCGGACTCGGCATCGCCGCGCGACCCAAACGGGTCGTCGATGATGACCACGTCGGCGCCCATGCCTGCGGAGCCCGCCCCGGCGCCCACTGCGCGCAAGCCGCCGCCGGCCGCCGTCTCCCACTCCGCCGCCGTGTCCTTCTCGGCGCTGATGGCCACGCCGGCCGCGCGCACGAGTCGGCGCGCTTGGCGGCTGAACTTCTGCGCCAGCAGCGCCGAGTGCGACCCGATCAGCACGCGCGTGGCCGGCTCCTCGGTGATCCACTGGGCGGGGAACCGGACGGTGCCGGTCTCGCTCTTCCCGTGGCGCACGGGCAGCTCGACCGCGAGCCGCATGATCTCGCGCCGGCGCAGCCGCTCCAAGTGCTCGGCGAACAGCCGCAGATGCGCCGCTTCCCAGTCCCACGTCGGCGTGACGCGGCGGCAGTAGTCGAGCAGGCCGACGCGGGCCTGCGTCCGCGACGCGCGACGGCGCCGCAGCTCGAGCTCCGCCTGCGCCCGGAGCGGGAGCACATCGGCCGCGATCACGCGCCGGCCTTCCCGAAGACGCGCGCGGGATCCTCACCGCGCGCAATGCGCTCGCACTGCTCGTCCGTCCACTCGGCCACCGGGGGCAGCACCGCCTCGAACTTGATCGGCTCCTTCCACGTGCCCAGGTGCTTGCCCACCAGATCCAGCGCCGCGACCTTCGGCCAGAGCCGCACCTCGATC
>JAJTHG010000066.1 GCA_021298835.1 Gemmatimonadota bacterium | reverse complement strand
CGCTGTCGTCACCGGCGGGTCGCTGCAGATCGGGGCCGCGCTCGGCACGCAGGACGTGATCGGCTCGACGGTCACGCCGGACATCTACCCGGCCCCCGTCGTGGTGACCGGCGAGCTGTCGATCCTCGTCCAGGACGAAGTCGAGTGGAACCGGTTCTCGCTCGAGACCGAGTTCGCCATCTGGCTCAAGCTCAACGCCTCGACGGATCCGCTCGCGCCGTTCCTCTCGTTCTACATGAGCCGGTGCAAGTACAGCGGCCGCAACGCGGCCCCGCAGAACGGGTCGATCGTCCAGACGCTGCCCTTCCAAGCGCTGCTCCCGGCGTCGGCGACGGGCACCGAGCAGACGACGATCCTGGTGCAGGACTCCGGGGCCGTCTGATGACCACGTCTCCCAAGGCGGAGGCCGGCGCAGCGCCGGCCTTCGCGGTGTCCTCGCTCGACGCGCTCAACTTGGGCAAGCTCGCGGCGGCCGGCGTGTGGTGCGCCCTGCGGCACCCGGTGACCGGCGCGCCGCTGGTCACGCCGGACGGTGCGCCGATCCGACTCAAGCTCGCGGGCATGGACGCGCCGGTCGCCAAGGCGGCGGCCGCGCGCTTGTCGGCGTTGCCCAAGGACGCGCCGACGGCGGAGCTCGAAGCGGCGCTCCGCCAGCAGGTCATCGACTGCACGCTCGACTGGGAGGGCGTTCCGCTCGAGTTCTCGCCGGCCAACGTCGCGGCGTTCTACGCGGCGTGGGACTGGGCCGAAGGGCAGGCGCTCGAGACGATCGCGGCCCGTGACCGCTATCTGGGAAACTGATCCGGGCGCTCGCCGCGTGCGCGGCGTGGCACGGCCGCATGGCCGCGCCGCAGGCCGACGGGCGCCCGTTGCGTGCGCACCTGCAGGCGGCGGCCACGCAGGGCGCGTTGCCGATGGCCACGCTCGACCCGCCGCCGCTCCCGCCGCCATGCACGGCCGTCTGGGGTTGGTGGGCGGAGCTTGCGTCGGCCCGGCCGGCGTCGGGCTTCGGGCTGTCGCCGCTGTCGTTCAGCGAGATCGCGGCGTGGGCGCGGCTCACGCGCGAGCGGCCCGCACCGATCGAGGTGCGGGCGATCCTCGCCGCCGATGCCGCATGGCGGCAGGCGGTGGACGACGCGCGACCCAAGGAGGGCGGTAAATGAGCATTGCCCGGCTGCAGCTGATTCTCGACTCGACGCAGCTCAAGGCGGGCGCCGAGGCCAGCGCGCGCGAGCTCAACAAGGTCGCGGCGTCATCGAAGGCGGCCGAGGCGGCTGTGCGGGCGCAGGCGCGCGCGATGAAGGAGGCTGCCGACGTGGCGGTCGCCGAGTCGAAGGCACAGCAAGCGGCGGCGCGCGCGGCGGCCGAGCAGGCGCGCGCCCAAGCCGGCGCGGCACGGGCGACGCTGGACGCCGCCAAGGCCCAGCAGGCGTCGATTCAGGTCTCCCAGCGGCAGGCGCAGGCGCAAAAAGCACTGGCGGACGCGGAGGCCGCCGCTGCGCGCGCACAGCGCGAGACGGCGCGTGCCGCGCAAGAGCAGGCCCGCGCGCAGCGGGCCGCCACGGCGGCATCCGAGCAGAAGTCGCGGGCGATCGCGCAGCTTGTGACGGGCGTCAAGGGGTTCGTCGCTTTTCAGCTGGCCAAGCAACTCTATGAGCTGGTCCGCCCGTTCATCGAGGTAGCCGACCGGGCCACGCTGCTCGCCGCACGCCTGAGGCTCGTTTCCTCGTCGGCGGCCGACGCCGCCGCGACACAGGCGCAGCTCTTCCGCATTGCGCAGCAGAACGGGCAGTCGCTCGAGCAGCTCGGGACCGTCTACACCCGACTCGCCCGGGCCGGCCGCGAGGCCGGGGTCTCGCAGGACCAGATGGTGCAGGCGACCGAGGCCATCGCGGCGGCCATGCGCGTGTCGGGCGGCGACACGGCGTCGATGAACGCGGCGCTCGTGCAGCTCGCACAGGGCTTCGCGTCGGGGACGCTGCGCGGCGAGGAGCTCAACTCGGTGCTCGAGCAGGCGCCCCGCTTGGCCGAGGCCATCGCCGCCGGGCTTGGCGTCACCGTCGGCGAGTTGCGGCGGCTCGGGCAGGAGGGTGAGCTCAAGACCGTGCCGGTGCTCCAGGCACTGGTCTCGCAGCTCGGCAAGCTGAAGGAGGAATCGGCGGCGCTCCCGACGACGGTCGGGACGGCGTGGGACCGGATCACCACCGCCGCGTCGCTCTTCGTGTCGCGACTCAACGAGGCGCTTGGGATCACGAACCGCATCGCAGCGGTCCTCGACGGTGTGGCCGATGTCTGGGAACGGATCGCCGGCCTCACCGACACCCGCGGGGCATTCACGCGGGGTAGCGAGTTCGGGCGCGGCCTGTCGAACCCCGAGCTGCAGGCGCAGATCGACCGCTACCGGAACCCGAACGCGCTCGACCTCGAGGCGTCGGCAGACCCCGATCGGCGTCAGGCCATTCTCGCCGCGCTTCTGCGTGAGCAAAACCGCCGGCGGTTCACGCGTCGCGCGCCGATCACCATCACGGCGCCTCCGGTCACGCCTCGCGATCGCCAGCGCGCCGCTGATGAGGCGGCCCGGGAGCGCGACCAGATCGCCGCCTACGAGCAGGATCTCGACCGCTATGCGTACGACGTGATGGCCGCGTTCGAGCGCGATCGCGAGCGCACGCGGCTCGCCCCGCCGCGCGCCTCGGCGCCGTTCGTGACGGACATCGGTTTTGATGGTGGCGCCCTCCAGCAGTCGCTCCGGCTGCTGGATCCGGTGTTCAAGCGCATGGAGGCGGCCAAGGAGGCGGCCGAACAGATCCGCGAGAACCTCACGCG
>JAJTHG010000039.1 GCA_021298835.1 Gemmatimonadota bacterium | reverse complement strand
GTTCCGCAAGGTGAAGGGCCACGAACACCTCGGCTTGCTCCACGCCGCACTGCGTGGCAAACTCTCGAGATCCCTCGCTGCCGCCTGAGCAGCATCCCTGAGGCACCAGCTAAGTTTCAACTAGCCTCGGGACATTCCCCAGCGGTATCGGCAATTGCAGCGGTTTCCTACTTCGCTTGCTCGCGCCATCATCAGCTGCTGCGCGCCCAGTGTCGAGCGGGCGGTGGCGGCTCCGGCGGATCTCCACCTGTTCCCGGCCCAATGGCTCCCGCGATCGGCTTCTCACACAACTATGTCAGAGGAATGGTCGATGCCTTCTGGGGAATCGCCCCGAAGAACTGAGCTGGTGCGCGCCTCCCTTGGCTCATTTGCAGCCTGGTCTCTCATTGTGGTGTGCTCTGTTTGGCAGGGATACGACATGTCGGCGCCATTCGCCAACCACTCGTTCTTGCGGGAGGCCGAGTTCGGTGTCGCTGCGCTTGTGTTCCAGTTGTGCGGGCTCTACTCACTCAGGCTGGACTTGCTGAGCGGGCTACTGAGCCAGGCGCTCGCGTCATTACTGTTGGCGTCGTGGGCGATTGGCCTGGTTGCGCCCTACAGCCCGCTCCACACGATCTGGAGGACATTCGGTGACTTCCTCCAATTCGTCGCCACAGCGATCATGGTGTGGCAGATGTTCTTCGTGTTCCGGGATTCCGAACGAATCCGGCACGCGTCGGACGGATTCAACGGGTCCGCGTCGGGGAGCAGCGGCCCGATCGACCGTTGACGAAGTCACACCTCACCTACGCAAGCTGCGGGTTCTGAACACGTTACTCACGCTGCGTGATGCAGTAGAGCAGCGGGGGGGCGACGCTCCCCCCATCTCAGGTCCAATCATTCCGTGAGAACAAATGAAGGATTGGCCTTCGAGACCTCGACGGAGGTAGCGGCGAACTCACGCGGCGTCAGCCCGTGCAGCGCACCGTGTCTCCGTCCCGTGTTGTACGGATCCCGATACCCCGTCAGGGTCCGACGTGCATCGGTCAGCGTGTTGAACCCTGCCCCGCGCAGGTAGCCGAAAGCGACCTCATCCACCGCGGCTTCCTGTTCGCGGGCGTAGCGGGCGAAGTTCTGGTTGGCGAGGATCCCGTAGAGGGCGTCACCGGCCGGGTCGCCGCAGTCACGGGTCAGCACGCATGAGAGCACGCGCGCGGTCTCGGCGTCGGCCGAATCGGGATTTGTCCCGGCCGCCGTGCTGCGCGCATAGTCCGCGGCGTGGCCGAGCTTCACATGGGCGATCTCGTGGGCCAGCACGGCGGCGAACGTCCCCGCGTGGTCGCGAGGTGCCGGGGGTGCGTCTTCCGCAGTTCCGCACGTATCATGAGAACATGGAAACCGTCGACACTCCCGCACCGGAAACCGGCCTCGGCGCTCTCCTCGCGCGCGTCGAGGTGTCGTGTGGCCGTCACGTTCCTATGCCAGGCATGCGCCGCAGTGCCGTGGGTCTTGTCGGACTCCTGATGGTGATGATGCCCGCGCACTTGACCGCGCAACCCCGGGCGGCCCGACTCGCCGAGCGCGTGCGCGTCGTGACACGCTCGACGCCCGCCGACACGTTCGTCGGGACGCTGACCATGATCCAGCGGGACACGCTGCACGTGCGCGTGTACGCCGACTCGACCGCGCGGATCGCACGCACCGATGTTCAGGCGAGCGAAGCGAGTGGTGGATTGCGTGACCGATTCGCGGCGCAGAACGCGGCGTCCATCGTCGGGGTCGGTCTCGGTGCCGTCGCCGGTACGGCGATCGGCGTGTCGGCGGTGTCCGAGAGCGGCGATGTCTTTCTGCAGTTCTTCTCCGGTGCGCTTGGCGCGACGCTGGGAATAGTGATCGGAGGCATGCTCGGCTACGGCGCAACGCTGGACAACGAACGCGAGAGGTGGCATGCGGTGACGCTGCCTGAGCCCGGGCGCGACCAGTTGCCACCGCCATTGCCCGACAGCGCAACCTCCGCACGGGCGTTGGACGCGTGGCGCGCGAGCACGTTGCCGGTGGAGACCCGCATCCGGGTGCAACGAGTGTCCGATGCACCGGACGTGATCGGCTCGATCGTCGCGCAAGGCGACACGATGCTCGTGCGGCGGGACGACGCCCGTGAGGTCCGCGTCCCATGGTCGGATGTCCTGCGCGTGTCCGTCAGTCGAGGCCTCCCCTCGCGCGCACGGGCGGTGGGCGTGTCGGCGCTGCTCGGAGCAGCCGCTGGTGCGCTCACGGCGCTCCGATTGCAGGAGTCGTTCGAATCGTCGTGCCGGATGAGGGGCGACTGTCGGGATGGCGTCGCGTATCCCGTCGCCGGCGGGGTACTGGGTGCGCTGATCGGCGCCGCCATCGGGGAAGGACGGCGAGAGGAGCAGTGGCAGGTGGTGGCGATGCTGCCGACCAGCCCGTGACCTGACGCCGGGGCGTTCGCTCTACCGGACCCTACCGGACCCTACCTAACCCTTCCCCCGGGAAGCGGGAGAAGTGGGTGTCAGGCTTCAGCCGGAGGACGGCCACTGCCAACGGCGGTTCGGAACCATACGCTGCTGCGCCGATGGTAACGGTGATGTCGCAGACTCCACCACCGTGCCTGCCGTGAGTGGCGGCACCCGGTGGCGGGTCCTCGTTCCTGACGGCAAGATCATGCTCCCCAATCCGACGCCTGTCCTTCGGTCGCGAGGACACGGCGCGCGACGTCCCGCGATCAGCACGGCACGGCGCACCGTCCCCGCATGGGCACCTTCTCTCTCATCCTGGTCTGCGGCATCGTCTTCTTCTATCGGGTCGCCGACTACGAACGCCTCTCCGGATGGCTGTGGGGCGTGGCGAGTGCGGCGCTCACCGTCGCCCTCTCCCTGATGGGTGCCGGAACGGGCACGCTGATCCTCGGGCAGGTCGCGCTCTTCGTCGTCCTCTGGGGCGTCAACACCCGACGTCGCCGATAAGTCCGGCATCGCTCACGGGGCCACGGTCCAGGGCGGGCGGAGTGCGCACACCCGCCATCCCCCCGTCCGGCGCGATTAGTTTTCCGGGATGCCGCCGAATACCCCGCGTAACCTCGCGATCTACGACTCGGTCCTCGAGACGATCGGCTGGACCCCCCTCATCCGGCTGCACCGGGTGACGACCGGTATCCGGACGCCGGTGTACGCGAAGGCCGACTTCTTCAACCCGGGCGGGTCGGTGAAGGACCGCATCGGGCTCCCGATCATCGAGGCGGCCGAGCGGAGCGGCGCGCTCAAGCCCGGCGGCACGATCGTCGAAGGGACGAGCGGCAACACCGGCGTGGGGCTCGCGCTCGCAGCGGCGATCAAGGGCTACAAGTGCATCTTCACGATGCCCGACAAGATGTCGCAGGAGAAGGTGCGGCTCATGAAGGCGTTCGGGGCCGAGGTCATCGTGACGCCGACGGCGGTGCCGCCCGATCATCCCGACCATTACGTCGTGATGGCGAAGCGCATCGCGAAGGAGACGCCGAACGCGGTGCTGGCCGGCCAGTTCGAGAACATGGCGAACCCGCAGGCCCACTACGACACGACGGGCCCGGAGCTCTGGGCACAGAGCGAGGGGCGGATCACGCACTTCGTCGGTGCGGCCGGCACGGGCGGCACGCTCTCGGGAACGGGCCGGTTCCTGAAGGAGCGGAATCCGGCGGTGCGGATCGTCGGCGCGGACCCCCAGGGGTCGATCCTGGCCGAGACGTGGCGGACGAAGGGGCAGGGGCACCCGGCCAGCGCCCCGTACAAGGTCGAGGGGATCGGCCAGGACTGCGTGCCGAAGACGCTCGACATGTCGGTGCTGGACGACTTCCGTACGGTAAGCGACAAGGACGCGCTCAACACCGCGCGCCGCTTCACGCGCGAGGAGGGGCTGTTCATTGGCGGCTCGGCCGGCCTGATCGCGCACGCGGCGCTGGAGCTCGCGCGCGAGCTCGACGACCCGCACGCGTTCGTGGTGACGTTCCTCTGCGACACGGGCGAGCGCTACCTGAGCAAGATGTACAACGACGAGTGGATGCGCGAGAACCAGCTGCTCGACGACGACCGGGTGACGATGGGACAGCTGCTGGGGCGCAAGCGGGCCGGCGCGCAGGGGATCGTGAGCGTCGCGCCGGCGACGCCGGTGCGGCAGGCGCTGCGGCTGATGACGACGCACGACCTGTCGCAGCTGCCGGTGATGGACGGTGAGGCGTGCGTGGGCTCGGTGACCGAGACGCAGCTGACGACGCGCGCGCTCGACGACGCGAAGGTGCTCGACGAGCCGGTGCGGACGGTGATGGACGCCCCGTACCCCGTGGTGGGGGGCACCGAGCGCGTCGAGGCGATCGCCAAGCTGCTCAGCAAGACGAACCGGGCCGTGCTGGTGAAGTCGAACGGGCACATCGACGGCATCGTGACCCGCAGCGACGTGCTGCAGTACCTCATGGCCCGCTGAGCGGCGCGTGAGAATCACGGTCCTGCTGGGGGGCACGTCGTCGGAGCGCGACGTGTCGGTGATCTCGGGGCTGCGCATCGCCGAGGCGCTGCGGGGGCGCGGGCACGCGGTCACCGCGTTCGACACCGCGCGGGGCGTCGTGCCCGCCGAGGAGGGAGCGCGGTTGCTGGCGGGGGGCGTGGGCGCGGCGCCGCCGAGCCCGTCGGCCCTGCGCGCGATGCAGGACGCGGCGCTGCTGCGCCACCTCGACCTGCTGCGCGAGGCGGACGTGGTGTTCCTCGCACTGCACGGCGGTCAGGGCGAGGACGGCACGATCCAGGCGCTGCTCGACCTGCTGGGGGTGCGCTACACCGGTAGCGGGCACCTCGCGAGCGGCATTGCCATGGACAAGGACCTCACCAAGCGGCTGCTGCGGCAGGCGGGGGTGCCGACGGCCGAGTGGCGCATGGCCCCCCTGACGCGCGCCGAGGCCGAGCGCACGTTCGCGCTGCCGGTGGTGGTCAAGCCGAGCAAGCAGGGGAGCACGGTCGGTCTGACGGTCGTGAAGCAGTGGAGCGACTACGACGCGGCGGTGGCCGAGGCCTTCCGTCATGACGACGAGGTGATGATCGAGGCGTTCGTGCCCGGGCGCGAGCTGACCGTGGCGGTCCTGGGGGAACAGGCGCTGCCGGTGGGGGAGATCATCCCGGTGAAGGAGATCTACGACTACGAGTGCAAGTACACGCCGGGGATGGCCCGCGAGGTGTTCCCGGCCGACCTGCCGGCGGCGGTGGTGGCGGACGCCCAGCGGCTGGGCCTCGCGGCGTTCCGGGCACTCAAGCTTCGGGGGTACGCCCGGGTAGATTTCCGCCTGACCCCGGGCGGAGATTTGTTCTGTCTGGAAGCCAACACGCTGCCGGGGATGACGGCGCTCTCGCTGGTGCCGCAGGCCGCGGCGGCAGCCGGGATCGGTTTCGAGGACCTCTGCGACCGCATCGCGCGGCTCGCGGCGCAGGCATGAATCCATCGGCGGGACGACGGAGACGGCACGGATGCACCTTACACCCACCAGTACCCAGCCCACCGCCGCCCTCGCCGGGGTGCCGAGCGGCATCCAGTCGCACGGGGTGTGGGCGGGACGCCGTCAGGTGTTCATCCGCTTCGCCACCGAGGCCGAAACGGCGCAGATGTACAGCGCCAGCGCGCTGGTGAAGGAACTCACGCGCGCGGCGACGCGCGCGACGTTCCACTCGATCGGCGTCGCCGGGCGCGACCCGGTGGGGAACAGCGAGTTCCTGCTGGCGGTGCTGGCCGCACTCGACGTCTCGCTGCCGGTGCTGCTGGAGACCGACGGCCAGCGGCCGGAGCGGCTGGCGAGCTTCCAGGGCGCCCGGGGTCTCACGGTGGTGCAGGTGTCGGCGACCCTCGGCGAAGGTGACGCGGCCTTCGACCGGCAGCTGGCCACGCTGCAAGCGGCGGCGGCGATCGGGGTGCGACACGCCTTCGCGGTGACGCCGGGGCCGGACGTGCCGGATGCGGTGGTCCTGCGAGCGATCGAGCGGGTCCACGCTACCGCCGCGGGAACCGAAGTGGTGGTGCATCCCGTAGTCTCGGAGAAGCCCGGGCAGCTCGACCGTCGCTGGGCGACCTTGATCGAGCAGGCGAGTGCCGTGCACGCCGACGTGCAGTTGCTCCTGCGAATCCCGCCCCCCGCCGGATTGCGGTAGTCCCGCGGTCGGGGCAGTTTGCGAACACCGCCCCGCCCGCGCATGGCCGAAGCGTCCGCCCCCGCCTTCACCCAGTCGAGCCCCACCGAATCGCCGCGCCTGACGCCGGCGGTGCGGGGGCTGCTGGCGGCCAACATCGGCCTGTACTTCCTGCAGGTCACCATCGTCCAGCCGATCGACCTGGCGAACTGGCTGGGCTACTCGCCGCTGCACTTCCCGGCGCGGTGGTGGACGGTGCTGACGTACGCCTTCGTGCACGGGGGGTTCTGGCACCTGGCGCTCAACCTGTTCGGGCTGTGGATGTTCGGTCCGCGGGTCGAGCACGCGTGGGGGGCGCGCGCCTTTCTGCCGTTCTACGCGGTGGCGGCCCTGGGCGGCTGGGCGGCGCACGCCGCGCTGGTCCCGGGCGGCGGGCTCATCGGGGCCTCGGCGGCCGTGCTGGGCGTGATGGTCGCCTACGCGTCCCGCTGGCCGGACGACGAGGTGTACTTCTTCGGCGTGCTGCCGATGAAGGTGCGCTGGTTCGTCGTGGCGCTGGTGGTGATCAACCTCGCGAGCGGGGTGCTCGACGCGGGCGCGGGGGGCGTCGGGTACTTCGCGCACTTGGGCGGGCTGGGCGCGGGGTGGCTGTACCTGCGGGTGGCGGGCCTCAACCAGCCGGCGTCGGCATGGCGCTCGCGGGTCGAAACGGCCCCCGACCTGAGCGACGACCCGCCGCGGGCGATCCCGCGCACCGGCCCGAAGCCGCGCGAGTCGCGCACCGAGGCCGACGACGTGCTGGCGAAGAGCAAGGCGCTCTTCGGCGCCGTGCGCCGGCCGATGGCGTCGCCGCGCGATGCGGTGCGACGCGAGGCGCTCGACCGGGTGCTCGACAAGATCGCGCGCCACGGGATGGCGTCGCTGACGCCCGACGAGCGGACGCTGCTCGACGACGAGAGCCGCCGGCTGCGCGAGCCGGACTGACGCAACGGCCGGAAACGAAGTGCCCCCCGGGGAATCCCGGGGGGCGGGGGCCGTCACGCCGTTCTCGCGACGGCCATTGGCCCGAGCGTTGCCGCCGGGCCGAAGACTTCGTTGTCCTGATCCTACGATGCCGGTGGGGCCATGTCCAGACACCCGTGTAGCTTTCCTGCCCATGCCAAGGCCTGAGCTGCTGGAGACGTTCCCGAACCCGTACCCGGATCGGCCATACGAGATCTTCATGACGACGCCGGAGTTCACGTCGCTGTGCCCCATCGGGGGCATCGAGACGGACGCGGCGGAGCTGAAGCTGCTCGAGGGGGGGGCGCCGGACTTCGCGACGATCAACATCTGGTACGAGCCGGGGGCGAAGTGCGTCGAGCTCAAGTCGCTCAAGCTCTACCTGTGGTCATTCCGGAACGACGGGATCTTCTACGAGCGGGTGGTCAACCGGATCCTGGATGACCTGGTGCGGGTGGTGGAGCCGCAATGGATGAAGGTCGAGGGAGACTTCAACGTGCGAGGCGGGCTCAAGTCGATCATCCGGGTCGAGCACGGGCGCCGGGCGGGCTGACGGCTGCGGCGTACGTGCGATCACCGGAGCACCAACGCCGAAGGGCAGGGTCACCAGGCGCGAACCTGGGAGCCCTGCCCTTCCGCGTTATGGTGGTTTCGAGCGTCCCGCACACGCAGGACGCCGGTACCGACCGGCGTCAGTCCCCGAAGACCGCCGCGTCGTGGTGCGCCGACTCGGTGCCGTACGCGACGGACGACGGCGGCGGAGCCGCGCCGAAGCGCGTCGAGATGGCGTAGCCGCCGAAGGTCAGGAAGCACACGGTGATCGCGACGATGACCCGGTTGATCAGGGTCATGGTCTCGGCGTCGTGCTGGTCGTCACAGAGAGTGTTCCACATGGGGCAGGATTGGCTGGGAGGCCAGGTCAGGGGCGAAAGGGGAAGATTGCATACGGAATATCGGCACCTACCCGTTCGGGTGGGAGTCCCCCTCCGGTTGTTCGTCGTCACACGGGCGGCTATACTCTGAGGCTCTGGCTAGGTAGCTCAGTTGGTAGAGCAGCGGACTGAAAATCCGCGTGTCGGGGGTTCGATTCCCTCCCTAGCCACTCTTCTGCACGCCCTCGGCCCGTCGGGTCGGGGGCGTGCAGCGTTTCTGGGGGGAGGACGGGCGAAACGGCTTGCCTGTCGGTGCATACACATGCGGGGACCTTCACCGACACGCTCAGGACCCGGTTCTCCCTCGTCGCCGCGCTTGCGGCCCAGCCGGCGTTTGGCGTCGAGGTCACCGGGCGCGGCCGGCCGATGCTGCTGATTCCGGGCTTCAGCGGGCAACCGGCCATGGCCGACAGCGCCAAGATGGCCACGTGGCGCGAGGCGGTCGCGCGCTACATCCGCGACCGCAAGCTCGGGCGTCCGGTCATCGTAGGGCACTCGTTGGGCGGGTTCCTGGCCCTCGACCTCGCGGCGACGCATCCCGAGCTGCACGAGGAGCTGCACGGGGAGACGCAGCGGTTCCTGTCGAGCACGGGGAACTGAGGGGCCTTCCCAACGCGGGGTGAACCGGCGAGGATGCGCGGCGTTCCCCTCGCTCTCGCCCCGCTGCAATGTCCATTCGCACTTCGCTGGTCCTCGCCGCCGGTGTCGTCGTTGGCCCGACGACGGCCGCCTCGCAGTCCCTGACGCTCGAGCAGGTCGTCACCGCCGCACCGATCACCGGCTCGGTGCCGGCCGCGCTGGCGTGGTCGCCCGACGGGCGCACGCTTGCCTTCACGTGGGATTCGACCGGTGGCCCATCGCGTCGCGTGTGGCTCGTCGGACACGACGCCACCCGCCGGCGCGCGCTCCCCGCCACCCCGGCCCCGGTCCGCGAGCTCGTCTGGCATCCCGCTGGCCGGATGCTGGTGGCGTTACAGGGCGACCAGCTCGTGGCGATCGATGTCGCCACCGGCGTGGTGCGGGTCCTGGTGGAGCGCGCGCCCGGTGCGGGGACGCTGACCCTCTCGCCGGACGGCACGCAGGCGGCCTGGTTGGCGGACGGTGATCTCTTCGTGGCGCCGCTGCCCTCGCCGGCGTCCGACGCGCCCACGGCGACGGGGCGTCGCGTGACCGAGGTCGGGATTCCCTCGCTCTCCCAGGTGGGGCTCGGCACCTATGCGCGGCGCGACCGGGAGATCGGCTCGGCGACGTGGGCGAGTGCGGTGCCGGCGTACGCGTGGGCCCCGGATGGGACGACGATCGTCGCGCACCTGGTGGATCGTCGCGCGGTGCGGCGCGTGCCGTTTCCGTACTACCTGGGCAACGAGACGCAGGCGAACGAGCTCCGCCGCTCGTATCCGGGAGACGAGAACGAATCGCGCCAGCTGGTGTGGGTCGATGTCGCGAGTGGCCGGATGAGCCCGCTGCCGTTCGATCGGCCGACGGACGTGCAGGTGCTGAACGCCGCGTGGTCGCCGCGCGGCGACCTGCTGGTGGATCGCGAGTCGGACGACGCCACCGAGCGCTGGGTGCACGTCGTGCGGCCGGGCGGTGCCGCGCGTCTGGTGTACGCCGATCGTCGGCCGAGTCGCATCTACACCGAAGCGGCAGCCACGTGGTCACGCGATGGGGCGCAGGTGCTGCTGACGAGCGATCGCGAGGATCGCTACCGCGTGTATGCCCTGACGCTCGGCGACACGACGCTGCGCGCGCTCACGCCGGCGACGAGCGATGTGCAGAGCGAGCCGCTGCCGCTGCCGGGGGGCGAACTCGCGTGGCTCTCCACCGCACCGAACCCGGCCGAGCGGCACCTGTGGCGCGCCCGCGCGGGGGCAGCGCCGGTGCAGGTAACGCGCCGGGCGGGGACGCACCGCGTATTCGTCTCGCCCGATGGTGCGATGGTGGCTTCGCTCGTGAGCGATGACGTGACGCCGCCGCATCTCGTGCTGGTGCCGATGCGTGGCGGGGTCGAGCGCGCGGTGACGCCGCCGGGGGGCGCGGGGTTGGCGACGGCGGGGCTCGTGACGCCGCGCTACGTGCGGTTCCCCGGCGCCGCTGCCGGCGACACGCTGCACGCCAAGGTGTGGCTGCCGGCGGCGGCGCGTGCCGGCACGCGCGTGCCCGTGATCTTCGGGCCGGTGTACTCGAACACCGTGCGCAACCGGTGGGGCGGCACGTATGGCCTGCTGCAGCAGTTGCTCGTGCAGCGCGGCTACGCGGTGGTACAGGTGGACGTGCGCGGCTCCACCGGGTACGGTCGCGCGTTCCGCGAGGCCTTCCTGTTCGAGTGGGGTGGACGCGATCTCGACGACCTGGCCGCGACCAAGCGCTGGCTTGGCGGCGAGGCGTGGGCCGACACGGCCCGCACGGGGATCTTCGGCTCGTCGTATGGCGGGCTGATCAGCGTGTATGCGTTGCTCAAGCGGCCCGGGCTCTTCAAGGCCGCGGTGGCCGGTGCCTCGGCGGTGGACCCACGGTTCTTCGGCAACGACGACGTGGCGATCACGCGTCGGCCGGCGACGCATCCGGAGGCCTTCGCGCGCGGGGCGGCGCAGTACGCGTCGGGACTCGCCGATCGGCTGCTGCTGATCCACGGGCTCATGGACGACGTGGTGCCGTTCAAGACGATCGCGGACCTCGCCGAGGCGCTGATGCGTGAGGGGAAGGACTTCGACCTCGCGATTGCGCCGAGCGCGACGCACGGGTGGACGCAGCGGCCGCATCACGCCCGCTATCTGCTGGGGAAGCTGGTGCAGCATTTCGAACGACACCTGCCGACGACGCCGTGAACGCGACACGGGCCGGCCTCGAGGATCGAGGCCGGCCCGTGCGCGTGCTGGAGGCGTGCGAGGCCGTTACGGCACCGGCTTGTCGCGAATGGTGGGATACGTGATGCCCAACTGCTGCAGGTACGTCGGGTACTTCGCCGCGTCGTAGTAGAAGGGCCGCATGAGCGGGCGATACTTCGCCATGAGCTCGGCGTTGAGGAACGTCGGCGGCTGGTCGGTGTCGGCGAGGAAGCTCTGGTACTTCCGCTCCTTGGTCTGCACGGTGCGGAAGTAGTCCCAGGCGTCGGTGACGAGCTTGGGGGTGAGCAGCAGGTCGAGCAGTGTCAGCGCCTGCACCTTGGCGCCCGCCACGGCACCCTTGTGGGCGACCGGGGTGGCCATGGCGATGCCGTCGGCCCAGTTGTGACCGGGGGTGCCGGGGACGTTGCTGGGGTAGCGCAGCGTCACCGAGGGGACGTTCCACGAGACGTCGCCGATGTCGTCGGAGCCCATCGAGCCGGCTTCGGCCAGCGCCTGCTCCGGCGTCTTGAGCGGGGAGACCGAGGTGCGGAGCCCGCTGTCGGGCTGGCCCATCTCGCGCTGCAGGGCGCGGGCAAAGCGCTGGTCGTCGGCACTCCAGGACGGCATGCCCACCTGCTCGATGTTGCGCTGCATCTGCAGCGCGACCGGCCTGCTCATGTGGATGTCCCACGCCGAGCCGATGATGCGCGCCCCCTCGAATCTGGTGTCGGTCATGAGCGCCGCCCCTTCGGCGACGCGCTTGCCCATGTCGAAGAGCTCCTTCGTGCGGGCGTAGTCGCGTTCACGGAAGTAGAACCAGATGCTGGCGGTGCTGGGGACGACATTGGGCTGGTCGCCGCCATCCTTGATGATGTAGTGCGACCGATGCTGCAGGGTGAGGTGTTCGCGGCGGAACTCCCAGCCGCTGGCCATGAGCATCACGGCGTCGAGCGCCGACTTGCCGCGCCAGGGGGCGCCGGCGGAATGCGCGCTCGTGCCGGAGAACCGGAACTCGGCCGAGACGAGCGCGAGCGACGGCGCCGGCCCCCAGTTCACGGCGAGGTCGTCGTCAACGTGCGTGAAGAGGTTGACGTCGACGTCCTTGAAGACGCCGGCGCGCACGAGGAACGCCTTGCCGGCGAGTTGCTCTTCGGCCACGCCGGGCCAGAGCACGAGCGTGCCCGTGAGCTTCTCGCGTTCCATGATGGCCTTGACCGCGAGGGCAGCGACGATGTTCACCGCCTGACCGCTGTTGTGGCCTTCGCCGTGGCCAGGGGCGCCGCCGACGATGGAGTCGCGATAGGCCACGCCGGGCTTCTGGTTGCTCTTGGGGATGCCGTCGATGTCGGAGCCGAGGGCGATGACCGGCTTGCCCGAGCCCCAGCGTGCGACCCACGCGGTGGGCATGCCGCCGACGCCGCGCTCGATGGTGAAGCCGTTCTGCTCGAGGATGCCGGTGAGGTACTTGGACGTCTCGACCTCCTGCATGCCGAGTTCACCGAACGAGAAGACCTGGTCGATGATGCGTTGCACCTCGCCGGCGCGGGCGTCAACGGCGGCGAGGGCTTCGGCGCGGAGCTTGGCCAGGCGCGGATCGGGACGCGTCGCCTGCGCGACGGCGTCACCCGTCAGGAAGGTCGTGGTCGCGAGGGCCAGGGCGATGCGACGACGCATGATCACGGCACCACCTTCGTGTCACGCAGCGTGGGATACTTGACGCCGAGCTGCTCGAGATATGTCGCGTACTTCCCGGGGTCGTAGTAGAACTTGCGCATCTGTTCGCGGTACCTGGCCATGATCTCGGCATTGAGGTGCGTCGGGGGCGTGTCGCCGGGCCCGAGGAAGGACACGTACTTCTCGTCCTTGGTTTGCACGGTGCGGAACCACGTCCACGCATCGGCCACGAGCCTGGGGCTCGTGAAGAGGTCGACGAGCGTCATCGCCTGCACCTTCGCGCCGGCGACGCCACCCTTGTGGGCGATGGGCGTGGCCATGGCGATCCCGTTGGCCCAGTTGTGGCCCGGCAGGTTGGGAATGTTGCTCGGGTAGCGCAGCGTGATCGTCGGCATGTTCCAGCTCACATCCCCGATGTCGTCGGAGCCGCCGCCCATGCGCACGGTGACCGGACCGGTGAGCCGGCCGATGCCGGTGCGCAGGCCGCTGTCGGGGACACCGAGCTCCTTCTGCAGGCCACGCGCGAGCGCCTGATCGTTGACGTCCCACACGGGGACGCCGACTGCCTTGATGTTCTCGTACATCGCCTCGGCGACCGGCCGGCTGAAGAAGCCGCTCCACCCCGAGCCCCAGATGCGCACGGTGTCGAGCTTGGTGTCGGTCATCAGCGCCGCCCCCTGGGCGATGCGCTTGCCGGTCTCGAAGAGGGCCTTCGTGCGGGCGTAGTCACGCTCGCGGAAGTAGAACCAGATGCTCGCCGTGCTCGGCACGACGTTGGGCTGGTCGCCGCCGTCGCGGATGACGTAGTGCGACCGCTGCGGCAACTCGAGGTGTTCGCGCCGGAACTCCCATCCATGCGCCATCAGCATCACCGCGTCGAGGGCCGACTTGCCGCGCCAGGGCGCGCCGGCCGAGTGGGCGCTGGTGCCCTTGAAGAAGAACTCGGCGCTGATGAGCGCGTTCGATCCGCTCTGGCCCCATGAGACCCCGAGATCGTCGCCGACGTGGGTGAAGAGCGTGACGTCCACGTCCTTGAAGACGCCGGCGCGCACGAGGTGCGCCTTGCCGGCCATCTGCTCCTCGGCCACGCCGGGCCAGAGGACGAGCGTGCCGTCGAGCTTCTCCTGCTGCATCAGCTCCTTGAGCGCGAGCGCGGCGACGATGTTCACCGCCTGACCGGAGTTGTGTCCCTCGCCATGGCCCGGGGCCCCCGGTACCTGCCATTCGCGGAAGCCGGTCCCGGGTTGCTGGTTGCTCTGCGGTATGCCGTCGATGTCGGAGCCGAGCGAGATGACCGGCTTGCCGCTGCCGCTCGACCAGCGCGCCACCCAGGCCGTGGGGATGCCGGCGACGCCGCGCTCGACGCTGAAGCCGTTCTGTTCGAGGAGGCCGGCGAGGTACTTCGACGTCTCGGTCTCCTGCATGCCGAGCTCGCCGAAGGAATAGACCATGTCGATGATCTCCTGGACCATCTTGGCGCGGGCGTCCACCCCCTTGACCGCTGCGGCCTTGAGCCGCGCGACGCGCGGCGAGGCAGGATAGCGGTAGGTGATGGAATCGGCCCAGTTGGGGCCGCCGGCACCGCCCATCTGGGCGGCGGCCGGGGCGAGCGGGACGGCGAGCCCGGCGGCGAGCACGAGGGCGGACCAGCGAGGCGACATGCGGACTCCGGGGGTGAGGGGACGGGCGGTCACGACGCCGGGCGAGGCGACGCGGTGCCGGCAAGGTGGGCGGCGGTGCGCAGCCCCATCGCGGCGAAGGTGAGGGTGCCGTTGCAGCAGCTCGCACTGACGTGCGCGGGGGCACCGGCGACCCACAGGTTCTCGTGGTCGTGCGTGCGCCCGGTGGGATCGCAGACGCTGCGCGCCGCGTCGGTGCCCATGCGGCAGCCGCCGGCGGGGTGTTCCTGACCGAGATCGTTGGCGCTGTTCTGCAGCTTGAGCACCGACCCACCCGCGGCGCGGGCGATGCGCGTGAACAGCGCGCGCAGCCGGTCCTCCTGCCAGCCGCGGTTGGCGGCCGAGGCCTCGTCGTCGCGGAACGCGACGCGGGGCATCGGGTCGCCGAAGCGGTTGGTGCGCGCGGGGTCGAGCACGAGGCGGCTCTCGCGGTGCGGGAGCACGTCGTAGTACGCACGGATGCGCGCGGTCGCGCCGCCGGCGCGCGCGCGCCAGTCGGCGAGGAGGCGGTCGCCGTAGAGCGGGGTGCCGGCGTCGTCGCGTCCGCGCGGCTCGCGGCCCTCGGCGGATTCCCAGAGGCGCAGGTCGTGGCGCAGGTAGCGGCCGCGGTCGGTGGGGGCGCGCATGAACTGGTGGCTCACCAGCGAGTGCTGCTGGTTGACACCGGGCACCACGGTGCCCGGCAGGCGCAGGTAACCGCCGACGTTGCGGTGGCCGGCGAGGTACCTGCCCACGAGTCCGCTGCGGTTGGCGAGGCCGTCGGGATGCCGGGCGTCGCGCGAGAGCAGCAGCAGGTGGGCCGTCCAGACGAAGCCGCCGGCGAGGACGAACTCGCCGGCTTCGATCCGCACCGCGGTCCCGGCGGCGTCGGTGCCGTTGCCGGTCGCCGCGACGATGCGGCCGGTGGCGGGGTGGGCCTCGAGGCGCCGGACGAGCACCTGCGTCAGGAGCTCGACCCGCTGCGCCGCGAGCAGCTGCTGCCACGTGACGTCCGGCGTGTACTTGGCCCCGGTGGGACAGACGGGATAGCAGGTGTCGCAGCGCTGGCACTGCGCGCGGCCGTCGTACGGCACCGAGTTCTTGGCCGACGGGGTGCTCCACGTGGCGACGTCGGCCTTGGCCACGGCAGCGCGCAGCTGCGCGAGGTTCCAGTTGACGGGCAGCGGCGGAAGCGGGTAGTCGCTCGTGCGCGCATCCCAGCGAGCCGGCCCGCGTTCGCCCGCGACGCCGAGCCGCTGTTCGGCCTCGAGCCAGAAGGGCTCGAGGTCCTCGTAGCCGATGGGCCAGTCGTCGCCCACGCCGTACAGGGAGCGCAGGCGGAAGTCCTCGGGCGAGTAGCGCGGTGCCACGCCGCCCCAGTGCATCGCGAGGCCGCCGACGTGGAGGTTGGGGCTGTAGCCCCAGGTGGTGCCGAGCGCGTTCTGGTCGTCGAGGTGGTCGCGCTGCCACGGGTTCTCGCCGTAGGCGAGCCAGCGGTCGCGGGCGCGGGGACGCTCCGCCGGCGCGGTGGACCAGCCGCCCGCCTCGACGACGAGAATGCGCTTCGCCGGCGCGTCCTGGGCGAGCTTGGCGGCCACCATGGCCGCGGTGATGCCGCTGCCGACGATGCAGATGTCCGCGCCGTAGGTGCGTCCCACGGGTCAGCCGAGCGAGCGGGGGCCGAGCGGCCGCGGCTGCCGTACCGCGTCGTCGAGGGGGCGGCAGGTGTTGCGGCCGATGCGGGCGTCGAAGGCGAGATCCCACGCATCGGCCTGGCCGACCCAGTGGGACAGCAGGGCGAGCAGGACGTGCGGCGCGGCGAGCGGCGCCGGCAGGCGGTCGGTGGCCAGGGGACGCAGCACGTCGTCGAGGAGGGCGGTGCGCGCGGTGCGGTCGAGCGTGGCGAAGCGCGCCCCGTGCCGCCGTTGGGCGAGGAGGTCGAGGCCCTCGAGCTGCGCGCGCCAGTTGGGGGCCGGATCGGGCGGGAGGTACCGGACGTCCGGGTAGCCGTAGCCGTGCATCTCCTCGGCGACCGGGACGTAGCCTTCGACCCACCGCACGAACGCGTCGGTGGCGGCCCGCCGCTGCACGAGGTCGAGCTCGGACGGGAGCACGAGGTCGGCGGCGGCGTCGAGGACGGCGCGGTCGAAGTCGGCGGGCCGGCCCTCGTCGCTCGCCGGGCGCCGCTCCTCGACCGCGCAGGCTGGCAGAGCCGCGAGGGCGGCGGCGGCGGCGCCGGCCTTGAGGAGGGTGCGACGGGACGAGTCGAGGGCGTCGCTCATGGTCCGGAGAGAAGGTGCTGCACGAACGCGGCGTCGCTAGGGGCCATGGGATACGCGGCGAGCTCGACGGGCGTTGCCCACGCGAGCGCATCGTGCTCGAGGGGCCGCGGCTCGCCGGTGGCGGTCGCCTCGAGGAAGACGATCGTGAAGGGACTCCCGTGGTCGCGGCGCTCGAAGCGCACCCGGCCGGCGACGACGCCGCCGAGGCCGAGTTCCTCGGCGAGTTCGCGGGCGAGGGCCTGAGCGTCGGTCTCGCCGGGTTCGACCTTGCCGCCGGGGAATTCCCAGAGGCCGCCGTGTCGCTTGTGGGCGGCACGGCGGGCGACGAGGAGCCGGTCGCCGCGCGCCAGCACGGCGGCGAGGACGCGGATGGGTACGGTCGGCACGGCGGGACGATAGGGCCGGGGGCGCGGGGTCGCCACGCCGCACCGGCGGTCAGTCGTCGTCGTCCTCGATGAGCACGAAGCTCAGCACGCCCGAGGTGACGGTCACCAGCAGCGCCCCCAGCACGGCGGGCAGGAACATCGTCACCGAGAACTGGAACCCGAGCCGCTGCGCCACGGCGCTCGTGAGCCAGAGCATCAGGGCGTTCGTCACGAAGGTGAACAGCCCGAGCGTGAGGATGAGGAACGGGAAGGTGAAGAGCTGGAAGAGCGGGCGGATGATCGCGTTGACCACGCCGAAGACGAGCGCCACCGCGAGCAGGCCGTACCATGGCCCCCGCCACGTGATGCCGTCGATCACGCGGGTCGCGAGCCAGAGGGCAGCGGCGTTGATACCGAGCCGAAGGAAGAGATGCATGGTCCGATGCTATTGCCACGCGCCGGATCCGTCCACACCGTTGCAGCATGCCGGCCGCGGGAGCCGGTGGGGCGGGTGGGGTCGGCGGCCGGTCCTCCGGGGGCTCGCCGGTGCCCTCCGCCCCGATCCCGACGACGTCACGGCTTCGGTCATCCAGGTCCTTCTCACGGGGGTTCGTTTCATGCGTGGTTCGCTCATGGTCGGCTCGCTCGCCGTACTGCTCGCCGTCCTGCTCGCCTCGGCCCCCGCGGCGGCGCAGGTGCCCCTGGTGCCGGGGGCCCTGTCCATCGCCGGCGGTCTGGAACTGCCGCAAGGGGAGGGGGGGACGCTCTTCAATCAGGGGCTCACCGCCCAGCTCGGGTACCGGCTCGGCATCCCGCTCACGCCGTTCGCCGTGCGGGCGGAGGCGGGGGTGAGCCGCTTCGCGTCGAACGCCGGGGTGACGATCGCGGGCCGGGCGCTCACGGCCTCTGGCCAGACGCAGGTCCTTTCGGCCGGGGGTGCAGCCGAGATGACGGTGCTGCCGCTGATCGTCTTCCGCGGGTACGTGGTGGTCGGAGCGTCCTACACGCGGGCGACGGGGGACTTCCGCATCGGCACCGCGAGCGTCGCGCCGGTCGAGGAGACCGGGATGGGCTACAGCGCCGGCATCGGCGCGGAGTTCCGGTTGCCGTTCCTGCCGGCGGCGGGGATCGAAGCCCGCTACCGCTACACGCCGAACGCGCTTGGCGGGTTGGCGGGCCTTCGGTCCATCCCCATCACGGCGCGCGTGACGTTCTGAGCGGCGTCATGGGCGCGCCGGTCCGGATGCCGGTCCGGATGCCGGTCCGGATGCCGGTCCGGATGCCGGTCCGGGTCGGCGCGCCCGCTTGGCGTCAGCGCTGGACGAGGATGAGCCACCGCGACGCAGCCCAGAAGGCCGCCGGGTCGGCGATCCGGAGCGCGCGCCGCACGCCATTGCCGTCGCGGGCGGATGGCTCGACGAACTCGAGCGAGTGCCGCGAGACGATTTCGTAGCGGCGGGTCGTGTCGGGGAGCTCGATCGTCGTGGCGCTGCGGATGTCGATCGGCGCGAACGCCTCGCGGGGCAGCGTGCGCGCGGGAGCCAGCGTGCGGCCGACGCGGGTGACGACGAGGTTCGTGCCGCCTTCGCGCACGATCACGCCGCGGTCGAGCAATTCGCGCTCGGTACCGATGATGACCCACGCGCGGGCCTGCGCGTCGGTCATGCCGCGCACCTCGCGCCGCAGGTCGGTGGTGTCGGCCTCGAGGCGCCGCGCGACGAGGCCGAGCGAGTCGACGCGCGACTGGAGCCCCTGGATGGTGCCGAGCTGCCGCTCGATCGTGGCACCGAGTTCACCGACGAGCGAGTCGCTCTCGGCGGTGCGTCGGGCGAGCTCGGCCTGCAGCTGCTTGTTCTCGGTGCGGGCCTCGGCGAGCTGCCGGGCGCTCGCCCGGGTGCGGTTGACCAGCTGCTGGACGCGGGTCAGCAGCTCCTCGCGCTGCTGCAGCTGGTCGGCGACGGGGCTTTCGGGCGCCAGCTGCGGCCGGGGGCCCGTGCGGAGGGACGGGACCCGGTCGAGCTGGGAGTCGATCGCCACAAGGAAGCGGTCCGTCTCGAGGACGATGCGCGTGAGCGAATCCTTCTGGGCGGCGAGCTGGTCGGCGAGGGCGAGCTCGCGCGTGGCGGCGGGGTCGTCGCGGCGCGCGGCATCGGCGTCGGGGCCCCGCGTGCAGGCGGCGAGCACGAGGCCGAGGAGGGGTAGCAGGGGTCGACGGGGCATAGGTCGTGGAGAATGCCCGGACCGCGCGCGGTTCGCCGTCACGCAGGCGGCGTCCCATGGCTACGTTACGCGCGTCCTCCACCCTTCGGTCGAAATGCCCCCCGTGCGCCTGCACATCCCGCGCCTGCCGTTCGCCGCGCTCGTCGCGCTCGTCGCGCTCGTCGCCCTCGCCACGTCGGCGGAGGCCCAGCGCCGTCCTGCCGCTCCCGCCCCTGCCCTGCCGGTAAAGGGCGCCACCGTGGAAGGCATCACGGAATACGGGTTGCCGAACGGCCTGAAGGTCCTGCTGTTCCCGGACCCGACGCAGCCGAAGGTGACGGTCAACGTGACCTACCTCGTGGGCTCACGGCACGAGGGCTACGGCGAGACGGGGATGGCGCACCTGCTCGAGCATCTGCTCTTCAAGGGGACGCCCTCGATGCGGAACATCCCGAAGGAGCTCGAGGCGCGCGGCGCGTTCTACAACGGCACCACGTCGTTCGATCGCACGAACTACTTCGAGACCCTCAACGCCAGCGACGAGAACGTGGCGTGGGCGCTCCGGTTCGAGGCCGACCGGATGGTGAACTCGCTGATCGCCAAGGCGGACCTCGAGACCGAGTTCACCGTCGTGCGCAACGAGTTCGAGGGGGGCGAGAACAGCCCGCAGCAGGTGCTGTTCAAGCGCTTGCTGGCGGTCGCCTACGACTGGCACAACTACGCGAACTCGCCGATCGGCGCGCGCGCGGACATCGAGGGGGTGCCGATCGAGCGGCTGCAGGCCTTCTATCGGCGCTACTACCAGCCCGACAACGCGGTGCTCGTCGTGGCGGGGAAGTTCGACGAGGCGAAGACGCTGCGCGCGATCGCCGAGACGTTCGGGCGGATCCCGAAGCCGGCGCGCGCGCTCGACCGCGGGAACCTGCTGTTCACGACCTATACGCGCGACGGCACGCAGGACGGCGAGCGCTCGGTGGTGCTGCGCCGGGCCGGCGACGTGCAGCTCGTCGGCGCGGCGTACCGCGTGGTCGCCGGCACGCACCCCGACTACGCGCCGCTGCGCGTGCTGGCATGGGTGCTCGGCGACACGCCCTCGGGGCGGCTCCACAAGGCGCTGGTCGAGAAGAAGCTGGCGGTCACCGCGACGGCGCAGGGGCTGCAGCTGCGCGAGCCCGGGCTCCTGCTGGCGAGCGCGACCGTGCGCAAGGAGGACTCCCTCGACGCGGCGCGGGACGCGCTGCTGGCGACGCTCGAGGGGCTGGCGGCCGCGCCGGTGACGCAGGCGGAGGTGGACCGGGCGCGGACCTCGCTGCTCAAGGACGTCGAGCTGGGCTTGAACAACTCGCAGGTGAGCGCGATCCAGCTGTCCGAGTGGGCGAGCCTCGGCGACTGGCGGCTGCTGTTCGTGACGCGCGACCGGCTGGAGAAGGTCGCGGCGGCGGACGTGAACCGGGTCGCGGCGACGTACCTGACGGTCGCGAACCGTTCGCTGGGGACCTTCATCCCCACCGAGACTGCGGTGCGCGCCGAGATCGCCGAGGCCCCGGACGCGGCCTCGCTCGTGGCGGGCTACACCGGGCGCGCGGCGGTGGCGACCGGCGAGGCGTTCGACCCGAGTCCCGAGAACATCGACGCGCGCACGGTGCGCACCGCGTGGCCGGGCGGCTTCGAGACGGCGCTGCTCGCCAAGCGCACGCGCGGCCAGCAGGTCGTCGCGCAGCTGACGCTGCGGCTCGGCACGCCGACGGCGCTCCGCGGCCGCACGACCGAGGGGGCGCTGGCGGCGGCGATGCTGCAGCGCGGCACGACCACGCGGACGCGGCAGCAGTACAAGGACGCCCTCGACCAGCTCAAGGCGCGGGCGACGATCGGCGGCCAGGGGAACCAGGTGACCGCGCGGGTCGAGACGACGCGGCCGAACGTGGCCGCGGCACTCGCGCTGGTGGCCGAGGCGCTGAAGTCGCCGGCGTTCGACTCGACGGAGTTCGACCAGCTCGTCAAGCAGCAGGTCGCGCAGATCGAGGCGGCGAAGGGGGAGCCGTCGACGCAGGCGATCACCACGCTCCAGCGGCGGCTGACGCCACGGGTTCCCGGCGAGGTGGGCTACGTGGAGACGCCGGAGGAGGCGGTCGCCGGCCTCAAGGCGACGACGCTCGCCGGCGTGAGGGCGTTCCACCGGGAGTTCTATGGTGCGTCCGCGGCCTCGCTGGTGGTGGTGGGCGACTTCGACCGCGACTCGGTGACCGCGCTCGCGCGGACGCTGTTCGGCACGTGGAAGAGCCCGGTGGCGTTCGCCCGCGTCTCCACGCCGCACGCGCCGGTGCGCGACACGGTGATCAGTCTCGAGACGCCGGACAAGGCGCAAGCGCTGGTGGCGGCGGGCTTCACGGTGCCGATCCGCGACGACCACCCGGACTATCCGGCGCTGGCGCTGGGGGCCTACATCTTCGGCGGCTCCCCGCTCAACTCGCGGATCGTCGCCCGCCTGCGCCAGAAGGAGGGACTGTCCTACGGCGCCGGGGCGCAGTTCGTCGTCGGGGCGTTCGATCCGGCGGCGGTCTTCCTGACGTTCGCCATCCTGGCCCCCGAGAACGCCGGCCGGCTCGAGGCGGCGATGCGCGAGGAGCTCGTGCAGTGGACGACCGAAGGGGTCACCGCCGAGGAAGTCGAGCGCAACAAGGCGGGCTGGCTGCAGGAGCGCATGCAGGGCCGCGCGGCCGATGGAGCGCTGGCGGGGCAACTGGCGCAGCAGGCGTACCTCGACCGGACGACGAAGTGGGACGCCGATCTCGAGGCCAAGGTGAAGGGACTCACGGCCGAGCAGGTGAACGCCGCCGTGCGCCGGCACCTGGACGTCTCGCGGCTGGTGCTGGTGAAGGCGGGCGACTTCGCCGGCGCGGCGAAGAAGGCGCAGGCGGTCAAGCCGTAACACCGCTGGACGCGCGCGCCCCGCGGCCGGCCGATCGGCGAGGCCGGGCGTCGTGAGCCCCCGGACCACGCGGGGGCTCACGACGCTCGGCCTCGTCTTCGTGATGTACTTCCAGGTCTCCGGGGGGCCGCTGACCCTCGAGGGGCTCGTGGCGCAGGCGGGGCCGGGGATGGCGCTGTTCGTGCTCGCGGTGCTACCGCTGACGTGGGCGGTGCCCGAAGCCCTGCTGATCGGCGAGCTGGCCTCGATGCTGCCGGAGGAGGGGGGCTACTACGCGTGGGTCAAGCGCGCCTTCGGGCCGTTCTGGGCGTTCCAGAACGCGTGGATCACGTGGTGCTACTCGCTGGTGGACATGGCGATCTACCCGCTGCTGTTCACGCAGGCACTGGCGTGGTTCGTCCCCGGGATCGACGGGCCGGTGCGGTGGATGGCGGCGTTGGCGATGATCTGGGGTGCGACGCTGCTGAACCTGCGCGGGGTGCGGCTGGTGGGCGGCGCGGCGACGGCGATCGGCGTGTTCGTGATCGCGGCGTTCCTCGTGCTGGCGGCCGTGGCACTGCCGCAGGCGACGCACGCGCCGTGGGCGCCGTTCACCGTGCCGGGGGCGTCGGCGCTCGGGGGGCTGGGGGTGGGGCTCTCGCTGGCCCTGTGGAGCTTCATCGGCTGGGACAACGCGAGCACCGTGCTGGGGGAGGTGCGCGACGCCGGGCGCACGTATCCGCGCGCCCTGGCGATCGCGGTGCCGCTGGTGGCCGGGGTGTACTTCGCGACGCTGTTGCCGGCGCTGGCGGCGAGCGACTGGACGACATGGCGGGAGGGCGGCTGGCCCGACATCGCGCGCGGGCTGTCGGGTCCGGTCCTCGCCACGTGGGTGGCGCTGGCGGGGATGGCGAGCCCGTTCGCGTTCTTCATGTCGTACCTGCTGACGTACTCGCGCATCCCGATGGTCGTGGCGGAGGACGGGCTCCTGCCGCGGGCGATCGCGGTGACCGACGCGCGCGGCACGCCGCGGCGCGCGGTGCTGGCGGCGGCGGTGGTCTACTCGGCCTTCGCGCTGGTGCCGCTGGGGTCGCTGGTCGTGGCGGACGTCCTGCTGTACGCGACGGCGGTGGGGCTCGAGTTCGCGGCGCTGGTGGCGCTGCGGCGGCGCGAGCCGAGGCTGCGGGGCGCCTTCCGGGTGCCGACGGGCACGGCGGGGGTGGTGGCGCTGGCGCTGCTGCCGCTGGCGACGATCAGCGTCGTCATCGCGCTCGCCGTGCGGGACGGCGAGCTCGGGGCGCCGGCGGTGCTGGCCGGCGTGGGGGCGATCGCGCTGGGGCCGGTCGCGTGGCGGGTGTGCGCGCGCCGGCCCCCGTTCGCGGGGTGAGCGTCAGTTGCCGATCTTCTGGCAGTCGTCGAGGATGTTGCGCTTGAGCGCCCGCGGGTCGTTGATGGTCCGGTAGAAGCCGTCGAAGTACTCGCGCGTTTGGGCGACGGTCTCCTGGTCGAGGCCGGGGATGCGGTCGTAAACGGCGTAGATCGCCGCCTTCCGCTGGTTGAAGGTCGCGACGACCGCCGCGGCCTGCTCGTCCGTCAGGCAGCGCCCGCGGTAGAGCCGGTCGGTGACCTGCTTGATGCGGAGCCGCGGGTCGGGGGTCGCATAGCGCGTCCCGACCGCCCCGGAGAAGTCGAAGTCGTAGGCGACCGGATAGACGTTCGCGTCGCGCTCGGTCATGAAGAGCTTGATGTTGTGCAGCCCGCCGAGCGACCAGTCGGTGTTGCCGATGAGGTACTCGAAGAAGCTCAGCGTGGCCATCGTGGGAAGGTCGACGTCGTCGAACGTGGCGTTCTTCGCGTCGGTGACCTTGCCGCCCACCCGGTCGGCGAGGTCGCCGTCGTCCTCGATGAGGAAGGCGTAGGTGTCGACCGGCTTCTCCTTGCCGAGGGCGTCGCGGTAGGCGACGCGCACGAGCCGGGCGCGGAACGAGTACGGCGTGAGCTGGTTGTAAACCTCGTAGAGCGCGTACTCCTGGAGGATGTACTGCTCGTACTCGCGCCCCTCGTCGCACCGCGTGACGAGCTTGAGGCGCCGCTGGCCGGCCCAGAGGGTCTTCTTCGCCGAGTCCTTCTCGAAGAGCAGCCGCACCGGGGGGAACGAACAGTTGCGGCCCTTGAGCCGGAAGTTGCCGCGCGTGGCGATCTGGATCCGCGCCGTGCCGGTGTCGCCGCCGACCGACCAGGCGAGCGTCGCCGGGATCGAGGGCCGGCCACGGTCGCGCGTCCGCACGAACTGCCGGAGGTTCGTCGTGATGGTGACCTCGAGCAGCCCGCTCTTGTCGCGGAAGAGGCGCCGCGGCGTGGTGTCGAAGACCGCCGGATCCCTGGGCGTCCTGGGCTTCTTGTCGGCGGCGGGGGCCTGCGCGCCGGTGCCGGTCGTGCCGACCGCGAGGAGGGCGAGGACGAGCAGGACGCGGGGGGCGGACTTACGCATCATCTCCGGGACCTCGGGGCTTGAGCTCGCAGCGCATCACGTGCGGGGTACTGCGCGTGCGGACGTCGTACAGGACCTGCTGGGGAATGGTGCTCGGGGCGAGGCGTCCAAGGTACTCGATGCGCTGCGCCCCGTCGGCGCCGTCGGGAACGACGCGCAGGAGGCGCCATTCGGCGAGATACTCGTTGAGGAGCGCCTCGACCACGGGCCGCGTCGCGTCGGGGTCGCGAGTGACGACGACGAGCACCTGCTCGGCGTCGGCGGCCGGCGCGGACGCGCCGGGGCCGGTCGCCCGCTCCTCCGTGGTGGCCTCGCCGAGGAGCTTCTTCCTGCGGCGCCGGGCGCGGAGGGCCAGTGCCTCGAGTTGCTCGGGCGCGAGGGCCTTGAGCACCTCCTCGTCCATCCGGGCGACGAAGGCCCCGGTGCGGTTGGCGACGGCGAGCGCGCGCTCGAGGCGGCGCTGCGCCATCTCGCCCTCGAGGTTCGGCGGCACGCGCCCGAAGTCGGTGTACCAGAGGCCGATCATCACGGCGTTGAACAGGAGGGACATCACCGCACCCACGGCCAGCTCGACGCCGCAGGCCAGGCCGATGGCCATCACGGCAAAGATGAACGACGCGTCCTTCGAGTCGTCGATGCTCGTGCGGAACCGCACCGCGGCGACGATCGCCCCGAGCCCGAAGGCGAGCGCGAGCGAGTCCTGCACCAGGATCACGATGCCGGTCACGACCACCGGCAGGATCAGCAGCGACTGCACGAGCGCCTGCTGGTAGCCCTTCTTGCGGCGCGCGTACATGTAGGTCCAGGCCACCGGCAGCGTGAGGCACACCGCGGCGAGCACCGCGACCGTCGTCGCGACGACCACGTCGCCGACGTCCCGCGCGGCAGCGGCGCGGATGGCCTCGTCGGCGCCCTGCCGGCCGACGCCGACGGTCGCGTCGAAGCCGACCGACCCCCCGACGAGCCGCGCCATCGGGCCGGTGAGGTGGCCGGCAGCGTCGCGGGGGAGGAACGGCCAGATCGTCGCGGCCGCCCCGCTCAGGAACGCGTACCACGCGCCGAGCCGGAGGGGGAGGTGCTCCCAGAACGCGAGCCACGCCTTGTTGGGCTTGGCGGCGTCAGCCATGACGGAGGCGGTCGGAATCCGGGTTCGCAGACCGGGTCGCGGCAGGCCAAGGCATGACGGCAAAGGTGAAGGGGCCGGCTCGCTCCCGCCAGCAGGGCCGCCACCCGCTCACGCGTCGCCGGGACCCGCGAGGCGTGCGGCGAGCCACGCCCGGGCCGCATGGACGGTGGACGGGACGAGCTGATGCCCGCCGGGGTGCCAGTCGAGCGTCACGTCGGCACCGCTTCGCCGGAACAGGTCGGCCAGGGCCTCGGGCTGCGCCGGTGGGGCGATGTGATCCTGTCGGCCGGCCCCGAGGAACACGGCCGTGCCGCCCAGGTCGGGGAGCCGCTCGGGGACGATTGGGACCATCGGCGCCAACAGCACGCCGCCGGCGAACACACCAGGATGCCGCAGCAGCACGGCGGCCGCGATGTTCGCCCCGTTGGAGAAGCCGACGGCCCACAGCCGCGCCGGATCCACGCCCCGCCGTCCCGCTTCGTCCCGCACGAACGCGGACAACTCGTCCGATCGTCGGACGACGTCCTCGACGTCGAACACCCCCTCCGCGAGGCGCCGGAAGAACCGCGGCATCCCGCGCTCGAGGACGTTGCCGCGCGGCGACAGGACCGCTGCGCCGGGCGCGAGGAGGTCCGCCAGCGGCAGCAGGTCGTGCTCGTCACCGCCGGTGCCGTGCAGAAGTACGAGCGTCGCAGCCGTCGGGTCGGTCGCCGGCCGGAAGAGGTGCACGTAGGTCATCGCGCCTGGTTCATGTCGCATACCGGCCCACGCTTCCACCGAGCGGGGGCAGGGGGTTAGCGTGAGGCAACCTAAACCGCCGGACCGAGGTACCCATGCGTCGTCTCACGATCGTCGCCGTGCTGACGGCGGCGTGCAGCAGTGCCGCCCCGACCCCTGCCCCGACCCCCGCCCCGGCGGCGGCTCCGGCCCGTGCGGCCGCGGCCGCGCCCGCGCCGGCGCCCGCGCC
>JAJTHG010000061.1 GCA_021298835.1 Gemmatimonadota bacterium | reverse complement strand
GGGACGCTACGCCATGCAGGCGCACTCGGGGACACTGACCCTCGTGCTGCCGGACGACGCCCGCGCCGACCTCACGGTGAAGACGTTCACCGGCCAGTTGGACACCCGCATGATCCTCGACGGCGATCGCCGCGACGGCATGCGCCTCCGACTCGGCGGCGATGGTCGCCGCCGCCGCGACGCCATGCGCCTCACCCTCGGCGGCGGCGGCGCCACCGTGGACCTCGAGACCTTCAGCGGCACCATCACCCTCCGCAAGTCGGGCGCCAAGGCGTCCCGCGAGGACTGACCCATGCGCGTTCCGTTCCTGCTCCCGGCCACCGGCCTGCTCGCCGCCACCCTGTTTGCCGTGCCCGCCTCCGCACAGCGCCGCGAACAGCCGGCGCTCGACTGGTCCGGCCGCGTGGCCGAGGGGCGTACGATGGTGATCCGCAACCTCAACGGCGAGATCCACGTGCGGGCGGCGGAGGGCGACCGCGCGAGCATCGTGGCCGTGAAGTCGTGGCGCCGCGGTGATCCCGAGCAGGTCCGCGTCGAGGTGCGCCGCGCGGGTGGCGACGACGGCACCGTGATCGCCTGCGCCTTCTGGAACGAGGACGCGTCGTGCGACGAGGCGGGCTACCGAGGCGGCCGGTCACGCCCGCGGAACGACGACGGCAACGACGTCAGCGTTTCCTTCGAGGTGCGCGTCCCCCGGGGCGTGCGGGTCGTGACCAGCACCGTCAACGGGGGACTGGAGATCGAGGGGGTCACGGCTTCCGTGGACGCCGAAACGGTCAATGGAAGCATCACCGCCCGGTCGAGCGGCGGACCGGTGCAGGCGAAGACCGTCAACGGCGGGCTCGACGTCAGCATGGGACGGAGCCCGACCGACGACCTCGAGTTCGAGACCGTCAACGGGAACATCACGTTGACCATCCCCGACGGGCTGGACGCGGAGCTTTCGATGGAGACGGTCAATGGTGCCGTGACCTCGGACATCCCGGTGACGGTGTCCGGGCGCCTCAACCCGAAGCGGCTCAAGGCCACGCTCGGCAAGGGCGGTCGGCGGCTGTCACTCGAGACCGTCAACGGCAGCGTCCGGCTGCGGCGCGGATGAGCCGCCGCTTCGTCGCCGCCGTCCTGCTGACCGCGCGCGGTGATCAGCGCGCGGTGATCAGCGCGCGGTGATCAGCGCGCGGTGATCGCGTCGATCTGCCGCGCCAGCGCGACGTCGAGGTCGGTGACGCCGCCCGCCGAGTGCGTGGAGAGGGTGACGATCACGCGGTCGTAGCGGATGTCGAGGTCGGGATGGTGGTCCATCGCCTCGGCCGCGAAGGCCACCCGCGTCACGAACGCGACGCTGTCGGGGAAGCTCGCGAAGCGGAAGGAGCGGGTGATCTGCGCACCGGCCTGCGTCCAGCCGGGAAGCGAGCCGAGGGCAGTGGCGAGGGCGTCGGGAGCGAGGAGGGTGGCCATGGGACGGTGAGGGAGCGACCGGCGGGCGAACGGTCTTTGCGCCTGTAGATTAGACCGATATGCAACGCCCCGCCCTCGCCCTCGTGGCGATGCTGCTCGTGGCCGCCTGCGGCGGCGGTACGGCGCCGGCCCCCGCGCCGGCCCCCGTCCCGGCACCGGTCGCGCCGGCCCCGACGGAACCGCCCGTACCGGTGGAACCGCCGGCACCAGCGGCACCGGCCCGTGCGCCGCTGCCGCGCGCCGTCACCCGCCGTTCGTGGTCGGCGCTCGATTCGGCCCCGCAGCGGATCCCGGTCTTCGTCGCCACCACCCGGCGGCAGGTGAGCAGCGACCGGCCCGGCCAGCGCTGGGGCACGGACGACGCCGACACCGTGGGCTTCGCGGTGGCGCAGGTGAACCTGCCGTCGTACCGCGCGCGCCGCGAAGGCGAGCTGCCGCGGGTGCCGACGACGCGCGACAACGCACTCCGCTACCGGCCCGACTCGCTGCAGGACACCTACGTGACGCAGGCGCAGCCGGCGAGCCCCGCGACGTGGACCGCCCTCGTGCGCCGGGCCCTGGCCGAGACGCAGTCGCGCAGCGTGCTGGTGTTCGTGCACGGGTACAACGTCTCGTTCGAGGACGCGCTGGTGCGGGTGGCGCAGCTCACCGCCGACCTCGACTTCGACGGGGTGCCTGTCCTCTTCACATGGCCGTCGCAGGGCTCGCTCTCGGGCTACGTGCGCGACCAGCAGAACGCCCGCAACTCCGGCTACCATTTCGCGCGGTTCCTCCGCGACGTGGTGCCCGGGCTCGAGGCCGACCGGGTCTCGGTGGTCGGCCACTCGATGGGCTCGGAGGTCGTCGCGCGCGGGATCGTGCGGCTGGCGGGGGACACGGTGGCGCCGGTCCTCGCGCAGCTCGTGCTGGCCGCCCCCGACCTCGACGTGCGCCTCTTCCGGCGCGAGGTGCTGCCGCTCGTGCCGGCGCGGGCGAAGCGGCTGACGCTCTACGCGTCGGACGACGACGAGGCCCTGCGCGCCTCGGCGGTGCTGAACGGTGTCTGGCGGCTCGGCCTGGGCGGTGACTCGCTGGTGGTGCAGCCCGAGTTCGACACGATCGACGCGTCGCGCGTGAAGGGAGACGCGCTGCAGCACACGCTGTTCGGGAATCCGTCGTTGATCGCCGACCTGCAGGCGCTGCTCGCGGGGGACGTGCCGCCGACGAACCGCCGGCTGCTCGAGCTCAAGCGGCCGGACGGCCGGATCTTCTGGCGCTTTCGCGGCGGGCGCTGACGGGGCCTGACCAGCACGGTACGCCCGGACATCGGGGGCCATGTCGTTGTCCTTCAGCAACATGCGCGCGCGGCTTGCATCTTCGGGTTTTATTCGGTACTTCTCCTTCCCTCCGGCCCCCGCCATGTCCGCCGCCGAACGCCTCGCCACCCACTCCGACTCCGCTGCCGACGACCGCCTCGCGGCGCTGCGGGCGCGCATCGCGCGGCTGGTGCCGGCACCGGCGGCGGCGCCATCGGTGCTGCCCACGGGCATCCCGGGGCTCGACCGGGCGCTCTCGGCCGGTGGCCTGACGCGCGGAGCGGTGACGACGCTCGTGGGGCCGGCCGGTGCCGGTGTCACCACGGTGTGGCGGGCGATGGTCGCGGCGGTGCTGGCGTCGGGGGGGCGCGTCGCGGTGATCGACGCGACACGCACCCTGGCACCGCGCGACTTCGCCGGGCTCGTGCCGCCGGGAGCGGGGCGGCGCGACCGGCTCGTCTTCGTACGGCCCCCCGATGCCACGAGTGCGCCGTGGTGCGCCGACCTGCTCGTGCGGAGCGGCGCCTTTCCGCTGGTGGTGCTCGACGGCGCGCCACTGCTGTCGCGCGCGGTGACGGGGCGGCTGGCGCAGTTGGCGCGCGAGGCGGACACGGCGCTGCTGGTGACCGGCGACGAGTCGGGGGCGACGGCGCTCGGGGGGATGGTGCGGGTGCGGGTGCAGGCCGACGCGACCGACGCCATCATCCTGCGACTCGAGAAGGGGGGCACCTCGCGGCGCCCCGTGGAGGTGTCATGTGTCCTCGTCCCCCCGCATCGCCTGTGTGCGCATCCCGAGGTTCCCGATCGGCGCGGCGTGGCGGCCCTTGGCGGATCAACGCCGCCCGCCCGGCGCGGGCGGCGGGCGGCAGAGCCACCAGCGACCTTCGCCCCCCACGCGGCCCCGGCGTCAGCCGGTCACACCTGACAGGCGAAGGCGTACACCGTCCGTCCCGTCTGGGCGAGCACCCGGTCGCCCACGACCGCGAAGCCTTCGTGAAACAGCCCGCCGTCATCCGGCACCGCATACGCCAGATGCTTGCCCGTCCGCTTGTCGAGCCAATGGAGGACGAAGCCGTACGACACGATCCGGTCGGGACAGATGGCGATCGCCAGCTGCGATCCCCCGATGTACGTCTGCCACTGTACCGCGCCCGTCGTGAGCGACACGGCGTACACATGCTGATCGCCACCCGATGCGTAGATCGTCTGGCCTTCCACCTTCACATCGGTCGGTCCGGCCCACGGGGCGGGCGTGTTGAGGCGCCACTGCACGGTGCGGCGTCGCACGTTGAACGCCACCAGTTGCTGTGACCCCTCATGGTGGAGTACCAGCAGGCTGTCCACGAGGGTCGCCGCCGGCCCGAATCCCACGGTGCCGAGGTCAACACCATCCCACAACACCGCACCGGTCGCGGCGTCGAGGGCCAGCAACAACGCCTGGTCCCCGCGCTTGTCGTCACGCCGCTCGCCTGCGACCCACAGGGTATCCCCAGCAACGGCGATGGCCCGAGGACGACAGATCGTCGGGCATGGACCGGGGACGGTGATACGCCATTGCAGGGCACCCGTGGCGGCGTCGCGCCGTTCGACCAGTCCTCCGTCCGTCGCCAGATACACATGCAAATCCGTCGCGGCAATGGCATTGGCCATCCCTGCGACGTCCGGCCCCCATGTGGACCCAGGCAAGCGCCACAAGACCTGCCGCGTGGCGCGGTCGAACACGGCGACCCCAAGATCCATCACGACCAACCGGGTTGCGCTCGCCACAAACCGCTCGACAACACCGAGTCGCACGACATTCGTGTCGCTCGACCAGAGCTCCTCGCCACTCGAGGGATTGATGAAGCGCAACCGCCGTCCGTTGGCGATGAACGCCCTACCATCAAGGGATGCGATCGTCCCCTCAAGGCCACTGGCGATGTTCGTTGAGCGCCAGGCCGGAGACAGGACCGGAAGTCCGCTGCGCCCTTCGACGGGGAGCACTCCATCGCTGCACGCAGCTACCGCGCAGGCGGCGGCGAAAGCCGCCGGACGGCACGTGCCACTCCACCGGGTGCGCGAGAACACGATCATGGATCTTCGCCCTCCCGCCTGACAAGGAACTGCTCGCGCAGGGCCCGCACGATCAGCCCGCGCGTGACACCGCTGCGCGTCTGCCGGACATGCGAGTCATTGCCGGGGAACGGCCCGGGGAACTCGGCATACTGCACGGGCGTGAAAGCGCCCGGGGTCGCCGGGTAGTACTGCGAGACGGCAGGGACGACCCCGTCACCCGGCCCGTACTGATAGGCCCCGGTCACGAGATTCCATGCCACGTTCGCTGCGCCGAGGCCGATGAAGAGCGCCGCGTAGTACTCGGTGTCGCCGAAAGGATCCCCGAAGAACTGCAGGATCCCCCACCGGAACAACGAGGTGAGGAACGTCGCCTCGCACGCCAGTGCCGCGTCAGCACCGGACTCGAGGTCGAACAGAGGGACGCTCTCGGCTGCCAACCGACAGACGGCAAACGACGTCGGGATCTTGTGGTAGATGCCGATGCGGCGAAACGGCTCATGGGTCGTGTTCAGGTACTCCAGAAACGTCGAGGACGGATGCAGATCGACGAACGCGCCGTTGAGCGTCCCCCCCCAGCCGACCAGATCGCCAGGGAACAGCCAGGGCACGAATCCGAAGACGCTCGTGCTGACGACCTGCGAGGACCACAAGCAGGTGACATAGGACAACCATTCCGCCCCCGTCAGCTGCATCGGATCACCCGGCGGCCCGCCCCCGCCACCCCACCAGTCCGGACGCCACTGCCCGCAGTGGATGCGTCCTGCGAAGAACCCTATCTCCGAGGCGAAACTCGCGACGTCCACCACCGCGGGGACCAATGGCGCGCCCAGGTGCGGTGTGCCGACCGTGATCACGCCCGAGATCGGCCCCTTGGACGAGGGAAGCGACGCCAGGTAACGGCCCATGAGGCCACCCTGGCTGTGCCCGATGACGATCGTCCCTTTGCTCATCACTGATGGCGCGAGCCGCATGCTCTCGAGCCGCTCCGTCTGGAGCGGCAAGCGATCGAGCGACCCGGTCGAATAGGCCTGCGTTCCCGCGATCCTCAGGGAGTGGTGCAGCGAATCCCGGGTGCGACACCACGTGTCATACGTACTGTTGATCCCGTGCTGCAACAGCAGCTCGTATCCCGTGGCGGTGCTCCCGGCGCGACGGCCCTCCGGGCAGGACTGGAGGTCGGCCATCGCGGCGTCCGTTCGAGCACGAACGGGAACGCGCGCCGGGACAGTCGGGGGGACCGACGGTGCCGCCAACGAGACCAGCCGCGCGTCGGCCGCCTTCGCCGGACGAAGACTGTCCGCGACGAGCGAGAACCACGTCGTGGTACGCATCGTCGCCTCCGACCCCTCGGCATGCCATTCGCGCGTGATGCGCCGTATCCGATACGCATCCGCGGCCGCTGTCGCGTACTGACGGGTCTCGACGATCGTCCCTCGCGGCGAGGCATGCTGGCGCCGCAGGGTGACGCCGGTGCCGTCGTCGTGGATCACGGCCCCTGCGCCTGGGTGGCCACGACGCGCAACAGACCACCACGACGGCCCGTGCGGCTGGTTCCCACCGCCAGCCGATATCGCTCGCGCGGGATGGCAGGCAGCGGTGCAGCGCGACGGTGTGCCGGTGGCCGGTATTCCTGCTCGATCACGACATCAGCCACTTCCCATGGCCGGGCGTTGTCGAGCCCTGCGGTACGGATGTCCAGAAGTGCAACCTCACGCGCAACGGCGGAGTCACCGGAGCAGGGGGGGGGAAACACGCTCGGTCATGTCGGTACAAGCGGTGCCGAACACAAGCAGGATGGCTACGACGAGATGGCTGCGCATGAGGGGCCGACTCCAGCAAGGGGGAGGTCCCGCAGGATCGCTCCGAACCTTGCAGGATCCCCGCTGAGTTGCCGTGATCCGGATCACATCCGGGTCCCTGGCCCACTCATCGGGGCCGACTGTCCCCCGTGGTGATTCGGTGTATGTTCGGTCATGCGTGTCGCATGTCTCCGCCTTCCGCGATTCACCATTCATGTGCACTGGCGCGCGGCCCCGCCAACGCTCGATCTGGATGGCCCCACCCTGCCCCTCCCCCGCGCCGACGCCGCCGCCGAGTGGGACACCCGCCCCGTCGCCGTCCGCGTCGGGCCGCACCTGCGCGTCGTCTCCGCCGCCGCCGGCCGCCGCGGCGTGCGCGACGGCATGACCGTCACCGTCGCCCGCGCGCGCTGCGCCGAGCTCGTCGTGCTGCCGTGGGACGAGCTCGCCGTGCGCGCCGAGGTCGCGCGCGCGTCCGCCGCCTTCGTCGCCGCGAGTCCGCAGGTGACGCCGGTGCGCGGCGCGCCGGGCACGTGGTGGGTCGGCGCCTCGGGCTTCGACGGCCTGGGAGGCGAACGCGCGCTCGCCGCGCACCTGCTCGCGATCGCCCGCGCATGGCACGTCGAGGCGCGCGTGGCGATCGCCGACTCGTGCGTCGCCGCGCGCGCCGGCACGTGGGACGCGCGCGTCCCCGTGGGGCCGCACGGGATGCGCGGCCCGGTGCTCGTCCCCGGCGGCCACGACGCCGAGTATCTCGCCGAGGTGCCGCTGGCCCTGCTGCCGATGCCGGCGCCGCTCCGCGCGTCGCTCGGGGCGCTCGGGTTCGCGACGGGCGGGGCGTTCGCCGCGCTCGATCCCGCCGACGTCGAGCAGCGCTGGGGGCCGGAAGGCCTCGCGGCGTGGCGGCTCGCGCGCGGCGACGATCCGCGCCGGCCCTTCCTGCCGCGCCACGACGCGCCGCGCACCGTGCACACCGAGCTTGGCGGGCCGGCCGAGACGACCGAGCCGCTGCTCTTCCTCGTGCGCGCGGCGCTCGAGCGGCTGGTGGCGCAGGGCGCGGCCGACGGGCGCGCCGTAGCCGCGGTGACGCTCACGCTCACGCTCGACGACGCGCGCGGCGCCACGCCCGACCGCGGCGGGCACGCCCGCACGGTGACCCGCGAGGCGCGGCCGGCGGAGCCGATCGCGCGGGTGGGCCCGCTCTTCGAGCAGTGCCGCGCCCTGCTCGCCGCGTGGCCCCTCCCCGCGCCGGTGACCGCGATGACGGTCGCGATCAGCGCGACCGCTCCGCTCGCGGGGCGGCAGGGCGACCTGCTCGATGCCTCGTGGCGCGACCTCGCCGCGGTGGAGGCCGCGCTCGCGCGCCTGCGCGCCGAACTCGGCGCGACGAGCGTCGTGGTGCCGGCGGCGGTGGACGCGCACCTGCCCGAACAGGCCGGCGCGTGGATCGAGGCCGACGCCGGCCCGGCGGCCGCCACCGCACACGAGCCGCCGCCGCCCGCAGCCGCACCGGTGGGCACCGCGGATCCCGCGACCGGTGCCGCGCCACGCGCGATGCGCCTGCTCGAGCCCGCCGAGCCGGCGGAGGTGGACACCGACGGCCGGCGGCCGACGCTGCTGCGCTGGCGCTCGCGGCGCATCCGCCTGGTGCACGTGTACGGCCCGGAGCGGCTCGACGGCCAGTGGTGGCACGCGCCGGTGGCGCGCGACTACTGGCGCTGCGCCGACGCCGCGGCGCGCGAGTACGTCGTCTTCAGCGACCGGACGGCCGGGCGCTGGTACGTGCAGGGTTGGGTGGATTGAACCGGGACGACCGAACGTGCGAACCGCGCTACGCGCCCTTGACCTGGCCCGGCACCAACGGCCGCCCCTCATGATCCGAGATCATCACCCACACGCTCCGCGTCCGCCGCGAGTAGAGCATCCGCACCGTCACGTCCCGCGGTTGCTGCTTGAACGCGAAATGGAACGTGAAGGTCGTGTCGAGCTGCTCGCGCACGACGCCTTCCCGGAAGCGCCCGTAGAACGCCTGGACCTTCGTGCACGGCGCGACCTCGCTGAAGAAGTTGCGCCCGATCTGCTGCTGCTGGTCGAGCGAGGCGAGGCGCGACTCGACGGCGTTGTACTTGAGGATCCGGCCGCTGCCATCGAGCTGGATCATGCCGTACGGCAGCGTGTCGAGGTCGGCCGGCGTCATGTGATCGGCGGCTTCGAGGAGCGCCTGCTGTTCCTGCTGTTCCTGCTGGGCTTGCGACTGCGCATCCATGCATGGCAAAGCGTCGGCGGGGGCCGACTGTTCCGCCCGTCCGGCTCATGAGCGGCTTTGCCGAGTTGCACTGCCGGTCCACGTTCTCGCTCCTCGCCGGCGCCTCGTCCCCCGAAGCCCTCGCCGCCCGCGCGGCCGCCCTCGGGATGCCCGCCCTCGCCCTCACCGACCGCGACGACGTCGGGGGGGCCGTGCGCTTCGCCCAGGCGGCCGCGGCGGCGGGGATCGCCGGCATCCTCGGCGCCGAGCTGTCGCTCGTGCCGCCACGCGCGGCCGGGACCGGCGAGGCGACCGAGGCGCCCCCCGTCGCCACTCCGCTGGTGGTGCTGGCCGAGTCGCGTGCCGGCTGGGGGCACCTCACCCGGGCCATCACCCGCGCGCGGCTCGACCAGCCGCGCGGCCTCCCCGGCCTCTCGCTCGACACCCTGGCCGGCCTCGCCGGCGGCTGCTACGCCCTCACCGGCGGGCCGCGCGGCTGGGTGCCGTCGCTCGTTGCCGCCGGTCGCGAGGACGAGGCCTGCGAGGCGCTCGCGCAGTTGCGCGATGCCTTCGACGGCCGCGTCGCCGTCGAAGTGTGGGACCACGGCCTGCCCGAAGAGCGCACGATCGTCGCCGGCCTGCTGCGCATCGCGCGCGCGCTCGATGCGCCGTGGGTCGTCAGCAACGACGTCCACTACGCCGAGCCGTCGGGGCGCCTCGTCCACGACGTGCAGGTGGCGCTGCGGCACGGGCGCCCGCTCGACCGCCTCGGTACGCGGCTCAAGCCCAACGGCGAGTGGTACCTCAAGGCCGGCGCGCAGCTCGCGCGGCGCTGGCGCGACCACCCGGCCGGCCTGCGGCAGTCGCTCGTGATCGCCGAGCGCTGCGCCTTCCGCCTGCGCGACCTCCGGCCGCACCTGCCGGACTTCCCGCTGCCGCCGGGCGTGGGGGCCGACGAATATCTCGCCCGCCTCGTCGCGCAGGGCGCCGACGAGCGCTGGGGCCCGCCGGGCACGACCCGTCGCACGGCGAGGCATGACGCCCAGCTCGCGCACGAGCTCGCGCTGATCGCCAAGCTCGGCTTCGCGGGCTATTTCCTGATCGTCTGGGACATCGTCCGCTTCGCGCGGCGCGAGGGCATCCTCTGCCAGGGGCGCGGCTCGGCGGCCAACAGCGCGGTGTGCTACTGCCTGGGGATCACCGCGGTGGACCCGGTGAAGCTCGAGCTGCTCTTCGAGCGATTCCTCTCCGAGGAACGCAAGGAGGCCCCGGATATCGACATCGACTTCGCGCACGAGGAGCGCGAACGCGTGCTCCAGTACGTGTACGACCGCTACGGCCGCGAGCACGCGGCGATGGTGTGCGAGCACATCACCTGGCGCGGCCGTAGCGCGGCGCGCGACGCGGCGCGCGCGCTCGGGTTCTCGGTGGCGCAGGCGGACGCGATCGCCAAGTGGAGCGACCGCTTCTCCGCCCGCGCGACGGCCGACGCGCTGCGCCGGGCGCTGGGCGAGGCGCCCAAGCACGCCGAGCCGGCGGATCCCTTCGCGCCGGCGCGCGACGTGGTGCAGGGACCGGCGAACTACCGCAAGCACCAGGACGCGACGACGATGACCGCGCGCGCGGCCGGCGGCCACGACGACGACGTCCGCAAGGTCACCACCGAGCACCGCACCTGGCGCCTGCCGCAGATGAAGCCCGATCCGGGTGCCGAACTGCTCACGCGCATCGGCCTCGACCCCGCCGACCGCCGCGTGCGCATGCTGCCGGAGATCCTCGACGGCCTCCACAAGGCGCCGCGCCACCGGGGCATCCACGTGGGGGGCTTCGTCATCACCCGCGAACCGCTCGCCACCGTGGTGCCGATCGAGCCCGCCGCGATGGCCGACCGCACCGTGATCCAGTGGGAGAAGGACGACCTCGACGCCGCCGGGCTCGTGAAGATCGACCTGCTCGGACTCGGAATGCTCACCTGCCTCCAGAAGTGCCTGCGCGCCGTGCGCGAGCAGCGCGGTGTTACCGTGGACCTCGGGCAGCTGCCGATGGACGATCAGGCCGTGTACGACGACCTCTGCCGCGCCGACACCGTGGGGCTCTTCCAGGTCGAGAGCCGCGCGCAGATGAACACCCTGCCGCGCCTCAAACCGCGCTGCTTCTACGACATCGTCGTCGAGGTCGCGCTCATCCGGCCCGGCCCGATCCAGGGCGAGATGGTGCATCCCTACCTGCGGCGCAAGAACGGCGAGGAGCCGGTGACGTACCCGCATCCGGTGCTCGAGCCGATCCTCAAGCGCACGCTCGGCGTCCCGCTCTTCCAGGAGCAGGGGATGCAGGTGGCGATCGCCGCCGCCGGCTTCACCGCCGGCGAGGCCGACCTGCTGCGCAAGGCGATGGGCCACAAGCGCTCGCGCGAACGCATGGCCGACATCTGCCTGAAAATGGTCGAGGGGATGCGCGCCAACGGCATCCCCGAGGACGTCGCGCGCCGGATCTACCACCAGATCAACGCCTTCGCCGACTACGGCTTCCCCGAGAGCCACGCGGCGAGCTTCGCGCTCATCGTCTATGCGAGCGCCTACCTGCGCCATTACTACGCGCCGGAGTTCCTCGCGGCGATCCTCAACTCGCAGCCGATGGGGTTCTACGCGCCGGGCACGCTCATCGAGGACGCGAAGCGGCACGGGGTCGAGGTGCGGCCCGTGGACCTGCGCGTCTCGGCGTGGGATCACGGGCTCGAGCCGGCCACGGCCACGGCCACGGCCGCGGCCGCGCGCAGGGGCGCGGGCGGACAGGGGCCGACGCCGCCGCCCGCCGTCCGGCTCGGCCTCCGCCTCGTGAAGGGCCTCGGTGCCCGCGCGCGCGACCAGCTCGCCGCGGCGCGCACCGACGGCCCGTTCACGAGCGTCGCGGACGTCGTTCATCGCACGCGCCTGCCGGAAGACGCCCTGCGCGCGTTGTGCGAGGCCGGCGCGTTCGACGGCCTGTTCGCGCACCTGCCGGCGGCCGAGCGCCGGCGGGCGGCGCTGTGGGCCGTGCTCGCGACACGGCGCGGCAGCGCCGGCCCCCTCGCGCCGGCGCGCTCGGCGGCCGTTCCCGCGGCCGGCGCGCTGCCGGCGATGCGCGACGTCGAGATGACCGAAGCCGACTACCGCATGACCGGCGTCTCGCTCGCCGGCCACCCGATGCGGCACCTGCGCGCGATGCTCGAGCCCAACGGCGTGCGGCGCATCGCCGAGCTCGTGGCCGACGCGCGGGACGGCGAGCGCGTCGCCGTCGCCGGGCTGGTGATCTGCCGCCAGCGGCCCGGCACCGCCAAGGGGTTCGTGTTCCTCACGCTCGAGGACGAAACCGGGCTGCTCAACGTGGTGGTGACGCCCAGACGCTTCGAGGCGCAGGCGCTGGTGATCACCGGGTCGCCGCTGCTGCTCGTGCGGGGGACGCTGCAGGTCGAGAAGGGGGTCGTGAACGTGCGCGCGGAGCAGTGCCGCGGCGTGACGGCCGAGGCGGGGGAGGGAGCGGTGCGGAGCCGGGATTTCCGGTGAGCGCGGCACGATCCCCGGCGGCCGAGCGTGGCGGGACGACTGGCGCGAACCTTGCGGCGCCGCTCGAGTGCCGATTGGCGCGTCACGCGACGCGCCCCCCCCTTTCCCACCTACGACGGTACTGCCCGCATGGCCAAGCGTCGCGGCTTGCTCGGTGAGTTCATCGATTTCCTTGGCGCCCGCAAGAAGTGGTGGCTGGCGCCCATCATCGTGGTGATGGTGCTGGTCGGCGGCCTGCTGGTCTTCGCGCAGGGCTCGGCGCTCGCCCCCTTCATCTACACCATCTTCTGAGGCGCTACCGCACCGGAGCGGGCCCGTCGGCTCGCTCCAGTGCGGTGCCGACGATGAGCGGCTGGCGCGACAGCCACCGCGCCACGACGGAATTGCCCGCGGGCGAGTAATGCCCGCCGGGCGCGAACCACGCATCCACGGTCGCGCCGCCTCCCTCCGCCGCGAACGCCTCGGCCAGATCGAGGATCGGCGCTCGCGCCGAGCGTGCCAGCGAGTCGCGCAACGGCGCGTAGCTCGGGCGTCCGCCGCCGACGATCGCCTGCACGTCGGGCTTCGAGGGCAGGAACAGCAGCACCGGCTGCGGGCCACGCCGGCGAACCGAGTCGGCGAACGCCTCGAGGACCGCCCGCTGCAGGGCGAACGCCGGGGATGCCGACCTGAACGCCTCGCCGTCCTGGAGGCGACCCGGCCACAGGTAGCGGCGCCAGACCCGCAGCCCGACCGCAGTGGCGAGGCGCACGGCCGCGCTCCACTCGTACGCCGGGTTCTCGTATCGCAGCGGGTCGTACCATGCATCGTGCCGGCCGAGTTCCCGTGCCACACCCGGGGTCGCACGCAGGCGCTCCCAGTCGGCGCGCGTGGGCAACGGGTTCGCGAGCAGTGCCAGCGCGCCGCTCTCCGACCGCACGAACCGCGGCTTCACCAACGGCAGGTCCTGCGTCGAAAGGAAGCGTCGGTACACGTTCTCGATGCGGCTCAGGTTCACCGGGGCGAACCCGATGAGGACGACCTCCGGGGAGAATCGCATCCCGTCCCGGAGGAAGTACAGGAAGGCCTGATCGGTGCCGTACCCGCCGACGCCGTAGTTGAGCACCTCCAGCGACGGTGCCCGCAGCGCCTCCAGCTGCGAGGACCAGCTGTCGGGCGTCGAGACCTCCGTGGCATAGACGAAGGAGTCGCCGAAGGCCGCGATGCGCCGCCGGCCGGCCGGCCGGACCTCGGCGTACTCGCGCTGCGCGTGATGCCCGCCCGAGTTCATGTGCTGCGTCTCCGTCGCGTAGCCGGGGCGATACCGCCAGCCCAGCAGCGAATCGAGGACGACCAGGCCCGTGGTGTCGTCGAGCAGCACGCCGAGCTGCTCCGTCTGCTGCGCCCAGAGCGTCTTCGGGGGACGGATGTCGAGCCCCACTGCCGGACCGAGGACCGCGCCCACCAGCCGGGCGAGTCCTTCGGTCAGGGCCAGCAGGAGCAGGAACAGCACCCCCCAGAAGGCCCGGCGCGGCTTGGACGACGGCGAGAGAGACATGAGAGGGCCACGTTCGGAGGCGCGGAAGAATGCCGAGGGCCCGCAGACCGGCACAAGTGCGAGGCACCCAACGTCCGGTCGTCTCTTGCATGCATGCAACAGCGAGCGGAGCCGGTGGGCAGGGCCCGGGGTCGGTGTATGCGTATCTCCGGGTGCCACAACGACTTCGGCACCGCGCCCCGCCGCCGGTCGGCGGTGCCCGTTTCTTGCTGGAGGAAGCCGAGCGCACCGGGGGGCCGCTTCGCCTTGCCGGACCGTACCACAGACTCGAGGCGACGTGACACCACGCGACACCTGGATCCTCGGCATCTCGGCGTTCTACCACGACAGCGCCGCCTGCCTCGTCCGCAACGGCGAGATCGTCGCGGCGGGATCCGAGGAGCGCTTCACCCGCAAGAAGGGCGACGCCGGCTTCCCGTCGAAGGCGGTCGAGTTCTGCCTGGCGCAGGGGGGGATCGGCCTCGGCGACCTGCGCTACGTCGGCTTCTACGACAAGCCGCTCCTCAAGTTCGAACGCATCCTCGAGACCTACCTCGGCGTCGCGCCGCGGGGGTTCGGGTCGTTCCTCAAGGCCGGCCCGCTGTGGATCAAGGAGAAGCTGTACCAGGACGACGCACTCCGCGCGGCGCTGGGCGGATACGACGGTGAGCTGCTGTACGCCGAGCACCACGAGTCCCACGCGGCGAGCGCCTTCCTCCCCTCCCCCTTCGAGGACGCGGCGATCCTCACCATGGACGGCGTGGGCGAGTGGGCCACGACCAGCATCGGCGCCGGCAAGGGGAACGACTTCGAGATCCTGCAGGAACTGCACTGGCCCGACTCGCTGGGCCTGCTCTACTCGGCGTTCACGTACTACACCGGCTTCAAGGTCAACTCGGGCGAGTACAAGGTCATGGGGCTGGCACCGTACGGCCAGCCCAGATACGTGGACCTCATCTACCGCCACCTGATGGACCTGCGCGAGGACGGCTCGTTCACGCTCGACCAGCGGTACTTCAACTACCTGGCCGGGTTGACGATGACGAGCGATGCATTCCACGAGCTCTTCGGCGGACCTCCGCGCGAGCCGGAGAGCAAGCTGACGCAGCGCGAGATGGACCTGGCGCGCTCGGTTCAGGACGTGTGCGAAGAGGTCATGCTGCGCATGGCCCGCACGGCGCATCGGCTCACCGGATCGGAGAACCTCTGCCTCGCGGGCGGCGTCGCGCTCAACTGTGTCGGCAACGGCAGGATCCATCGGCAGGGCCCCTTCAAGCGCCTGTGGATCCAGCCGGCCTCCGGCGACGCCGGCGGCGCGCTTGGCGTGGCGCAGCTCATCTGGCACCGGCACCTGCAGCAGCCGCGCCCGGTACAGCCCGGCCGCGACGCGATGAAGGGATCGTACCTGGGACCCGAGTATCCCGACGCGGAGATCGAGCGGCAGCTGACGGGCGTCGGGGCGACGTTCGAGAAGCTGTCGCGCGAGGTGCTCACCGAGCGCGTCGCCGACCTGCTGGCGGAGGGGCAGATCATCGGGTGGATGAACGGTCGGATGGAATTCGGCCCACGGGCGCTCGGGGCGCGGTCCATCCTTGGCGATCCCCGGAGCCCGAAGATGCAGGCGGACATGAACATCAAGATCAAGTTCCGCGAGGGCTTCCGCCCCTTCGCCCCGAGCGTCCTGCGCGACCGCGTGCAGGACTGGTTCGAGCACGACGACGACTCGCCCTACATGCTGCTGGTCGCCCCCGTGAAGGAGAGCCGCCAGATTCCACTCGAGGAGCACCAGAAGGATCTGTGGGGGCTCGACCTGCTGAACGTGCCGAAGTCGGACATCCCGGCGGTGACGCACGTGGACTATTCTGCGCGCATCCAGACGGTGACCGCGCACACCAACGCCGACTACGACGCCCTGCTGCGGGCGTTCGAGCGCCGGACGGGTTGCCCGGTGCTCATCAACACCTCGTTCAACGTGCGCGGCGAGCCGATCGTCTGCACGCCGCTCGACGCCTATCGCTGCTTCATGCGCACCAACATCGACTACCTGGTGGTCGGGCCTTACCTGCTGGGGAAGGCCGGACAGCCCGAATGGAAGGAGGAGGGAGATTGGCGAACGGAGTTCCAGCTCGACTGACCGCGGCGCAGGGGCGCCGGTTCGCGTTCACCGTCGGCGCGGCGTTCCTGTTCTTCGGCGGCATCGCTTGGTGGCGGCAGCATCCCACCGCGGCGACGGTGCTCGCCTCGCTCGGGGCCCTGCTCGCCGTGGCGGGCACCGTGGCCCCGACGGCCCTGGGGCCCGTCGAGCGCGCGTGGATGGGCCTCGCGCACGCGATCTCGAAGGTGACCACGCCGGTCTTCATGGGCGTGATCTACTTCGTCGTGATCACGCCGATCGCGCTGCTCATGGGGGCGTTCGGCAAGCGGCCCCTCACGGTCCGCCCGGCGACGACCTACTGGAAGCCGCGGCCAGCCGGGGCCCGCCGGGGCGACCTCACCCGACAGTTCTAGCAATGACCTCGCCGTTCCCGTTCCTCCCGTCGTCAGGCGCCATGCGTCGTTCGGTCCGTCTCGCCACCGGCCTCTGGCTCGGCCTCGCCCTTACCCCCTCGATCGCCCGTGCGCAGGGCGCCGCGCGCCCCGCAGACGCGAGGGCGCGCGACGTCGCGTCGGCGTCACGCGAGGCCGCGCCGGCGACATCGGCCTCGTCGCTGGTCTTCGTCGTGCGGCACGCCGAGCGCGAAAGCCGCGAGCGCGACAGCGATCTCTCGGCGGCGGGCGTCGCGCGCGCGCACGCGCTCGACAGCGCCCTCGCCGACGCGCGCCTCACGCACGTGATCGTCACCGAGTTCCGGCGCACCGCCAACACGGCCGCCCCGGCCGCCAGGCGGCACGGGCTCGTGCCGATCGTCGTCGCGAACCAGCCGGACGTGGCCGCGCACGCGGCCGCCGTCGCTGCTGCGGTGCGCAACGCCGGACCCGATGCCGTCGTGCTCGTGGTGGGGCACAGCAACACCGTCCCGCGAATCGTCGAGGCGCTCGGCGGTCCGGCGAGGCCGGACCTGTGCGACCAGCAGTACGC
>JAJTHG010000033.1 GCA_021298835.1 Gemmatimonadota bacterium | reverse complement strand
GTCGAGCCACCGCTGGAAGTCCTCCGCGGAACCGGCCTGAAGTGAGGAAAGGAGCCCCTCGATCACCGCGCCGACACAGCGCGAAGAGAGGTTCGCGTTCCGGGCCACGACGAAGGCCTCGGCGTGGAGCCGGCACGCCTCCTCGTACAGGCCTGCGATGCGGTGCGCACGTCCGGCGTAGCTCAGCGCGCGTGAATGCCGTCCGCGATCCCGCGCGGCGGCGGCGCATTCGACGAGGCGTCTCGAGTGGCGGACCGCTGCCTCCAGGTCACCGCACGTCACGTTGTAGATGACTTGGCACCGCAGGAAGGCGTCGGCGTTGTCGTCCTCCGTCAGCCCCGCCTCGTCGATGCTGCGCCGGATGTCCCGCAGGAGGGCGGTCTCGGCGAGGTCGGCGCCGAGGATCATCGCCACCGCAGCGGCGTGCAGCCGCTCGGAGGGAGGCAGGCCGTCGTCGGAGAGCGTGGCGAGAGTCCCGGCCACGAGCGGGTGCCACTCCACCGCGGTGCGCCTGACGATCTCGACGCTCGACACGCCGAGATCACGGATCATCGTCCGCGCGGACTCGACGTCGAGCGGGGGAGCGGCGAGCGCCCGGAGGGTGGACTGTCCCTGAAGGTTGTTGCCGGACGTCGCTGCCAGATCCATGAGTTGCCGCAGGATGCCCCGGCCGTTGTCGTGCTCCCTCGTCGCCTGGGCGATCTCGAGCACCTGCTCGAAGAGGTGCGACATCCCGTCCTGGTGCACCGCCGGCACCACGCCGGCCGCCATCGCTGCCGCGTCATCGTGCGCCCCCGACATCAGCAGGTGGTGCGCGCATGCCACCAGCAGGACAGGATCGGACGACATCCCGGGGTCCGCCAGCAGGTCCGAGACGATCGCGCGATGGAGCACCGACCGGGCGGTCGGAGACAGCGTTCCGAGGACGGCCTCCGTGATGAGCCCGTGTCGAACCCTCGGCACCCGCTCGCCGCCTGCGAGGAACAGGTGCCGCTCGAGGGCATCCAGCGCTCGCACGAGCCGCAGCGCCGGCCACCCCGTCAGCCGCTGGAGGCGCTCGGACGTCGCCCGCCCGTCGAGCGCGGCCACGAACGGCAGCACGGCCTGCGCGTCGTCCGGCAACAGGGCCGCCCGGCGACGGATCGTGTCCGCGAGCGTCCGGGCCTGCGCCTCGGTCGAACGCTCGTCGGCCAGGAGACTCACCAGCTCCTCCGCAAACAGCGGAAGCCCGCCGGAGATCGCCGCGCACCGAGCGCGTGCCCACGGGGACGCCGTGAGGCCACGTCGTTCGAAGAGGGCGTCCACGAGAGAGGCCGTCGCCGCGTCGTCCAGGGGGGCCAGCCGAAGCACCAGGGCATCCTCGACCCGGGAGACGTCAACCTCGGTGTCCCGCGTGGCGAGGGCGACCATGACCCGCGCAGTACGCACGATACGCGACAGCCGCTCCAGGCAGTCCCACACCTGCGGGCCGGCCTGGTCGAGGTTCTCGATCGCCAGCAGCACCGGCCGCTCGTGGGCCACCGCGCACAGGAGGTCGCCGACGGCGACCGCGACCAATGATGCCTCCAGGTCATCGTGTCCCTCGCAGGCGCGGCGGCACAGCTCGAGCGACTCGCGCGCGGCGCCCAGCGCACCGGGCAGCCGCAGCACGTCCCGGGCGATCGCGCCCCACAGACTCAGCGGACGCAGGAAGCCCGACGGCTCGACCGCCCGTTGCACCACGCGGTGCCCGAGCCGAGACGCGATCCCGCAGGCCTCGCGCAGCAGCCGGCTCTTCCCGATGCCCCCGCCCCCGAGGATGACGCATACGCCCCCGGCGAGCGAGGTCGTCCGCCGGATGAGCGCCCCCACTGCAGCCACCTCCTCGGTCCGTCCCTGGAGCGGCACCTCGCCGCCGGTCAGGTCGGTCGTCGCGGTACGGCGCAACCAGCGTGACATGAGGCCGCGCGCCGTCGGCTGATCGGGCACACCGTCGGCCATTGATCCCCGATCAAGCGCATCCAGAATGGCCGCAGCCCTGGTGGTGTCCCCGCGCTGCTCATGAACCGCGGCAAGCGCGGCCGCCGCATGGCGGTTGAGCGGATCCATCCGGTGCAACGCGGTGGCGACCGCTTCGATTCTGGTCCAGTGCGGTAGCCCCGCCAGATTCGCCAGCGCCTCGTCGAGCGCCCGGCGGATCGCCGCCTGCTCGGCATCGCGGACGTCTTCTACCCAGCGGGAGAAAGCACGCGAGAACGACGGCGCGTAGCCGGCAAGCACCCCGAGCGCGAGGCGCTCGATTTCGGCCGGCTCTGCCGTCGAGAGCCCCCGCGCCCGCAGGACATGCGCGTCAATCGTGATCCGTGAGGGGTCGAGGGCGATCTCACTCCCCGAGGGTCCGGGCTCGAGCCCCAGCCGCCGCAACCGGTAAAGCAACTGGCGAAGCGACTGACGTGACGCGTCGTGTTTCGCCTTCGGCCAGAGGTCGCCCGCCAGGGTCTCGCGGGAAACCGAGCACCGATCGGCCAGGCCTATGCGCAGCAGGGCGGCAAAAAGCAGTCCCCTCCCCGGCTCCAGCCGCTCCGTACCAACGGAGATGACCGGGGGACCCAGAACGCGAATCTCGATGCGCGGTTGATGCACGGCAAGGCGGGAATAGGGATCCCTCGTACGGTCACTCCGACCGTCACACGACCGTCACATCACCCGCGAAACACCGCCCTCGCGACCTGCTCCAGCACCGCCGCTGCCCCCACCCCCTCCGCCTCGCCCTGGAAGTTCACCACCACCCGATGCCCCAGCACCGCCGGGGCCACGTGTCGCAGGTCCTCCAGATCCGGCATCGGGCGTCCGTCCATTGCCGCCCGCGCCTTCGCCCCCAGCACCAGATACTGGCTCGCCCGCGGGCCCGCGCCATAGCTCACGAAGCGCTTCACCTCCGCCGGGGCCTCCGCGTCGCTCGGCCGCGTCATCCGCGCCAGCCGCACCGCCGCCCCCACCAGCATCGGCGGCGCCGGCAGCCGCCGTACCAGCTTCTGCAACTCCTGCAACTGCGCTGCCCCGAGCACCGGCTCCACTTCCGCCTCGTGGTCCCCGGTCGTCGCCGTCACGATCCGCTCCTCGTCCTCCCGGCTCGGATATCCCACCCGCAGCTCGAACATGAAACGGTCGAGCTGCGCCTCCGGCAGCGCGTACGTCCCCTCCTGCTCGATCGGGTTCTGCGTCGCCAGCACGAAGAACGGCCGCGGCAGCAGGTGCGTCTGCCCCGCCACCGTCACCGTCTTCTCCTGCATCGCCTGCAGCAGCGCCGCCTGCGTCTTCGGCGGCGCGCGGTTGATCTCGTCCGCCAGCACCACCTGCGCGAACACCGGACCCGGCGCGAACTTGAAGATCCGCTTGCCCGTCGCCGAGTCCTCCTCCAGCAGCTCCGTCCCGGTGATGTCCGCCGGCATCAGGTCCGGCGTGAACTGCACCCGCTTGAAACTCAGCGCCAGCGCCTCCGCCACCGTCTGGATCAGCAGCGTCTTCGCCAGCCCCGGCACCCCCACCAGCAGCGCGTGGCCACCCGCCAGCACGGCCGCCACCAGGTTCTCCACGATCTCGTCCTGTCCCACCACCCGCCGCGCGATCTGCGCACGCAGCGCGCGGTGCGCCGCCTCGAGCTCCCCCAGCAGCTCGACGTCGCGGTCCGTCGCCGATCGCCCCGGAAGGGTCGCGCTCACGGCACCACCAGGGGGGCCACGCTCGAGGCCCGCGGCCCCGTCGTGTTCACCGTCCCGGCGCGCATCACCCACGCGCCCCGCGTCGGCCGCGGCCACGTCGCCTCGTAGCGACGCTCCGCCCCGGGGGCCAGCGTGTCCACCCCCACCGCCTGCGTGAACATCTGCGATGCCCCCCAGCGCCACGCCGTCCCGGCCGCCCCTGTCGCCTCGAACTCCGCCCGCTGCCCGTTGGCGTAGCCCAGCACCTGCACCGCATTCGACACGTTGCGCACCGTCAGCCGCAGCGACACCTCCTGCCCCGTCGCCGACCGCACCGCTTCCAGCCGCGACGCCAGCGGCGGCGCCGTCGGGATCCCGGGGCCCGTCCCCGTCCCGCGCGTCGGCACCGAGTCCAGCTGCCACACCACCGCCGGCACCGCCGTCTCCGGTGCCGACAACCGGCGCACCTGCGCGGCCACGCTCGGGATCGCGGGCAGCGCGACGTCCAGCGTGAACCGCACGCTCGAGCGGCCCTGCAGGCACCGCCCCATCCCGCCCATCGGCGCCGCCGTCCCCGCGGGGCAGCCCGTCGCGTCGGTCGTCGTCAGCTGCGAGATACTCCCCGCCGTCGCGAGCCACGGGATCGGCACCGCCGGCGGCGTCCCGGGCGACGTACCGGGCCGCGGGGTGAGCACCGGCAGCGGCAGCGACACGCTGCGGTCCACGTACGAGACGCGCACCATGGCGGTCCCCGCAGGCGGCAGGGGCCCGGCGGCGCCGGGCACGACCGACGACCCCTCGGGGGCCGAGATCATCAGCATTCGCTCCGGGCGCACCGTGCTCCACGCGACCAGACTCGGGCCGCCCCCCGCACGGCACACTGCCGGCGAGGTGGGCGTCGGCACCGCCGGGCACGTGGCCGGCACGCGCGTGCGATAGGCGACCGCGCGCCAGTCCTCGGTCGAGTCCCCCTGCGTCACGCGCAGCGTCCCCGCGCGGGGCGAGGACGCCACCGCCACCTGGGCGTCGGTGTATGCCGCCGCTCCCGCCGTGTCCCCTTCGAGCCGCGCCTCGTCGGCCATGGTGCCGAGCGTCGCGGCGGCGAGCTCGGGCGTGGTTGCCACCGAACCCGGCGAAGGAGCATGGGAGTCGGTGCACGCCCACGCGCCGGCGGCGGCGAGGGCGAGAGCGGAGGACTTGAGAAGACGGCGCATCGGCATCGGGGTAGGGGTCAGCCGGAAACTACCCCGCACCCAGCCGGAAGGAACCACACGCCGCCGGCGACCCGTCCGTCGCCCCCGGGGCGGGCCCCGCGTGCGCTACGGCAGCACGATCGCGCGCCGCACCTCGATCGGGTGGTTGTCGCTGCGCAGCTGCGCCACCACGGTGTACGTGCCGCTCGGCACCCCGCCGCGCAGCGGTTCGGCGAAACTCACCGTCTCGCCGCCGTCCACCGGGCGCGTCCGCAGCGCCTGCGTGAACATCCGTCCCGTGCTCCACCGCCACACCTCGCGGCCGACGAGGTCGCGCAGCACGAACTCGTGCGTCTGCCCGTCGGGGAACCGCAGTTCGGCGACCTTGCCGCCGGTGTTCGTCACGGCCAGCACGAGCACCTGCGGCGAGCCCTCGCGCACCAGCAGTTCACCGCGCATCGGCGAGTCACCCGTCGGTGCCGCCGCCCGGAGCGACGCGACCACCGCGCCGCCCGATGCGGGGAACACCGACGCCCGCACGGCCGAGGTCATCACCGCCTGACGCGCCCCGCGAACGGTGGCGGCTACGACGTCGCGCTCGACATCCGGTGCGTGGGGCGCACACGCGTAGCCGACGCTGGCGACAGCGAACCCTGCTGCGAGAATGCGCGTGCCCATGGCCTGCTGGTCCCTCGGCGGATGTGCAGTGTGACGGCCGTCACCGATGCAGTGACAATCTATGACAGCGCTACCGACGAATAGTTATCCACAGCCCCCATACCCGTCAACTCATGTCGGGAGACCTAAGCACCGGCGCCGTCGAGAGTTGCGGAAGGTCCGGCCGCCCGGACCGGTCAACCGGGCTTCGGCACGGTTCGCTTGAAGGACGTCCGAGCCCCGGCTACGTTTCACGGGCTATGGCCGACGCGGACGTTCCCGTGACGCCCGAGCCCCCAAAAGGGCCCGAGTCCACGGACCGCGAACGCCAGTCGGCTCGGCAGGACGCCGAGGACGAACAGCGACGGCTGGCCTCCGCCGCCGCTGGTGCCGGCTTGCAGTTTGCGGTCTCGATCCTCGTCTTCGTGTACGCCGGCCAGTGGCTCGACCGGAAGTTCGGGACCGATCCGCTGTGGCTGCTCGTCGGGCTGTTCGTGGGTGCCGGCGGGTCGTTCACTTCGTTCGTCCGGCGGCTCAACGCCGCCCAGTCCAAGCCTCCTTCGAAGCCCCGTCGCCAGCCGTGACTCCCGTCCTCAAGTACAGCGTCGTGTCGGTCGCCCTCGTGGGGGCGACCGCCGTGCTGTTCGCGGTGGCCTACGGCGCCCCCGAGGCCCGGCTGGGCATCGGCATCGCCGCGCTGGTGGCGGTGGTGCTGCAGCCGGCGATGTTCGTCGTGGCCCGCGGCTTCAAGGGGCCGCAGTTCATGGTCGGCTGGGGCATCGGCGCGCTGGCGTGCGGGGTGGCCCTGCTGGCCACCGGCCTCGCGCTGCGCGCGGCCGGCCTCCCCACCGACGCGCCGATGCTGGCGCTGGCCACCTCGCTGTTCCTCACCGAGCTCGTCGAACCCCTGTTGCTGACGCAGTCGTGATCCGTCGCCTTGCCCTCTTCGCGGGCCTCGTGGCCCTGCCGTTCGCCCCGCTCGCCGCGCAGGACGCGGCGGCCCCGGCCACCCCTGCCGAGCCGGCGATCACCACCGCGGCGGCCCCCGCGCCCGCCGCCGCCCCGGCGGAGGGCGCGGCGAGCGGCGACTTCATCACCCATCACATCACCGACGGCTACATGCTCGAGGTGCCGTCGTTCAGGCCGCCGTTCGTCACCGAGATCTGCCTTGGCCGGCACGTCGGCGAGCACGGCTGCGAGTCGCCGTGGCCCGACTTCGCGATCGATCTCGGCCTCTTCACGCTGCGCGGCAACCTGTGGCCCACCAAGCACACGATCATGCTCGCCCTCGCGGCGACGATCGTCGCGCTGATGCTGATGCTCGCGGGACGCGCGGCCCGGCGGCAGACCGCCGCGCGCGGACACGCGACGGGCTTCGCCGGTGCGATCGAGGCGGTGGTGCTCTACATCCGCAACGAGGTCATCCTGCCGAACGTCGGCCACCACGGCGAGGCGTTCGTGCCGTTCCTGCTGGCGGTCTTCTTCTTCATCCTCGGCGCCAACCTCCTCGGCATGATCCCCTTCGCCGCCACCGCCACCGGCAACATCGCGGTGACGGCCACGCTGGCGATCATCACGTTCCTCGTGATCGAGGTCTCCGGCATCGTCGCCAACGGCACCGGCTACCTGAACACGGTCGTCTATTGGAACACCGAGCTGCCGCTCTACCTGCGGATCCTGCTCGCCATCATCGTGAGCCCGATCGAGGTCATCGGCAAGTTCACCAAGCCCTTCGCGCTCGCGATCCGACTGTTCGCCAACATGACGGCGGGGCACATCGTGATCCTCGCGCTCGTCGGGCTGATCTTCTCGTTCAAATCGTGGCTGGTCGCCGGCGCTCCGGTGCTGATGGCGGTCGCGATCAACTTCCTCGAACTGATGGTCGCGTTCCTGCAGGCGTTCGTCTTCACGATGCTCGCGTCGGTGTTCATCGGGCAGGTCCGCGAGGCGCATCACTGATCCGGCACCACGGGGGCCCGGCGCACGCGCCGCCGGGCCCCCGCCGTAGCGGCGCCGGGTGGCGCCGCGATGCCCGTTGCGCCCCGGGGCGCGAGGACGGGCCGGCCCGTCAGGGCCGACGCGCGACGCTCGATCCACGATCCTTCTCACGGAGTCCTTCGCAATGATCTTCCCGCTTCTCCAGGCCGCGGCCGAACTCAAGGGCACGACCGGTGCCGGCCTCGCCCTCATGGGCGCCGCCATCGGCGCCGGCCTCGCGCTGCTGGGCATCGGCCTCGGCATCGGCCGCATCGGCGGTCAGGCCGTCGAGGGCATGGCCCGCCAGCCCGAAGCCGCCGGCCGCATCCAGACCGCCGCGCTGATCCTCGCCGCCTTCATCGAAGGTGCCGGCCTGTTCGCCATCGTCGTCGGCTTCGCGGTCCAGGGCAAGTTCTGATCGTCCCCGCCGCCGGGGCCCCGGGGCCCCGGTGGACGGGTTGCTTCGCTGTCGCCGTTCCCCCCTTCCTCGGTTCCGCTCCGATGCGCCGTTCCCTCGCCGTCCTCGTCGCCCTCTGCGCCCCTGCGTCCCCCCTGTTCGCCAGCGAGGGGGGCGGCGGCGGCCTCCTGACGCCCAACGGCGGCCTGATGTTCTGGACGCTGGTCATCTTCGCGCTCTTCTTCGGGCTCCTGTGGAAGTTCGCGCTGCCGGCGCTGATCGGCGCGGTCGAGGCGCGCGAGCAGGCGCTCCGCGACGCGCTCGACGCCGCCGCGCGCGATCGCGAGGCCGCCGCCGCCCGGCTGGCCGAGGTCGAGGCTCAGCTTGCCGGCGCTCGCACGGAGGCCCAGCAGCTGATCGCCAACGGCCGCGCCGCCGCCGACAAGCTCCGCGCCGAGCTCGTCGAGCAGGCCAAGGTCGAGCAGGCCGCCATGCTCGACCGCGCGAAGAAGGAGATCGAGAACGAGAAGGCCCGCGCGATCGACGACCTCCGCCGCGAGGCGGTTGACCTCGCGCTCATGGGCGCCGGCAAGGTCATCGAGAAGAACCTCGACGACGCCGCCAACCGCCGGCTCGTCGAGTCGTTCCTCGCCTCCGTCGGCGGCGCCGCGCGGAGCAAGTGATGGAGACCGCCACCGTCGCCCGCAACTACGCCGAGGTGCTGCACGCCCTCGCGACCAGGGCAGGCGATCCCGAGGGCTGGGGGCGGCTGATCGACGCCGTCGCCCAGGCGCTCGGCGCCGATTCCACCATGCGCCGCTTCCTCGCGAGCCCCAGGATCGCGGCGGCGAAGAAGCAGGCCACCTTGGCCCGCGCGTTCGGCGGCACCCTCCCGGCGCCCTTCGTGCGGTTCCTCTCCACGCTCGTCGCCAAGCGGCGCCAGATGGCGATCCCGCAGATCGCCGGCGAGTACCGCGCCATCCTCGACGCCGCCGTCGGCCGCGTGCACGCCACCGTCACCGTCGCGCGCCCGCTCGACCAGGCCGGCGTGGACGCCATCGCCGCGCGGCTCTCGACGGTGTTCGCCGCGACCGTCGTCCCGCACGTGCAGGTGGACCCCGAGCTCATCGGCGGCATCGTCGTGCGCGTCGGCGACACGGTGATGGACGGCTCGGTGCGCCGGCGCCTCGGCGCCCTCCGCCGCCGCATGCTGGGCGGGGCGCGGTGACCCAGATGCGCGTCGTGTCGGCAGCGGCCGTCCTCCTCGCGGGGGCGGCCGTTCGCCTTTCGGCCCAGACCACGCCGCCCTCGCGCGACACGGTGGGGTACTGGCAGCAGCGGGCCGACTACACCATCACCGCGAAGCTCGACGAGGAGGCCGGCCGGCTCGTGGCCGAGGGGGTGCTGCGCTACGTCAACCGCTCGCCCGACTCGCTCTTCGTCCTCAAGTTCCACCAGTACCTCAACGCCTTCCGGCCCTTCTCGGCGTGGAGCGCGGCGGATCGCCGCGAGGGACGCGAGCGCTTCGGCGCCCTCGACAGCACGCAACTGGGCTTCGAGCGGTTCCTCCGCATGCCGGCCGTCCGCGGGGTGCCGCTGCGCCTCGCATATCCGCTGGCGCCCGACAGCACCGTCGCGGTGGTGACGCTGCCGCGCGGCCTCGCCCCCGGCGACTCGGTGGACGTGACGCTCGCGTGGACGGCGCGGCCCAGCACCGTCGCGCGGCGGCAGGGACGCCGCGGTCGGCACTGGGACTTCGCGCACTGGTATCCCAAGGTGGCGGTGTACGACCGTCGCGGCTGGCAGGACCGGCCGCTCGTCCCCGCGGGAGAGTTCTACGGTGAGTTCGGGACGTTCGACGTCACGCTGATCGTCGCCACCGACCAGGTGATCGGCGCCACCGGGGTGCCGGTCGAGGGCGACCCGGGCTGGGGGCGGAACGCCGGCGGGACCCCCGCCCCGCGACAGGCGCGCGCGTACGGCCCGCCGCCGAGCGACACGGGCTCGCTGCCGCCGCTCGAGCAGGGGTGGCGCCGCGTGCGCTGGATGGCGCGCGACGTACACCACTTCGCGTGGAGCGCGAACCCGGCGTTCATCCACGAGGGGCGCGCGTGGGTGCGCCGCGCGACGCCGACGCGCGCGCTCCCGTTCGTCCCGTTCGACACGGTGGCGGTGCACGCGCTCTTCCTGCCCGGCGACGTCGCCACCTGGGGCGGCGACCGCGCGGTGGACCGCACGGTGCGCGCGCTCGAGTGGCTCGAGGACTTCTACGGACCCTATCCGTACCCGCAGGTCACCAACCTGCACCGGCTCGACGGCGGCGGCACCGAGTTCCCGATGCTGTTCATGAACGGCTCGGCCTCGCAGGGACTGATCCTGCACGAGTTCGGGCACCTCTATTCGTACGGCATCCTCGCCAACAACGAGTGGCGCGAGGGGTGGCTCGACGAGGGGCTGACCTCGTTCCAGACGTCGTGGGCGCTGGGCGACATGCCGGCCGCCGGCGCGCCGCCGGGCGCCGCCGCGCAGCGCTTCGTGCACGACCAGGCGATGCTCGACCTGCGGGGGGTGGCGCAGCCGCTCGCCACCGAGGCCGCGGCGTACCGCGAGTTCGGCGTGTACAACCGCATGATCTACGGCCGCGGCGAGCGCATGTGGCGTGCGCTCCGCGACGTGCTCGGCGACTCGCTGATGCGCGAGACGTGGCGGCGCTACTACGCGCGATGGGCGCTCCGGCACGTGGACGAGGCGGCCATCCGCGCCGAGGCCGAGCGGGTGAGCGGACGCGATCTGGGGTGGTTCTTCGACCAGTGGATCCGTCGGACGGGGCTCGTGGACTACGCGCTCGGGCACGTCTCCACGGTGCGCGAGGGCGCGGACTGGGTGGTGCGCGCGCCGGTGCGGCGCGCGGGCGAGTACGTGCACGCCCCGCACGTCGGCGTGCTCACCGCGAGCGGCTGGACGCTGGCGCAGGCGGCGCCGGACCCGAGCGGCGAGACGTGGGTGACGCTGCGGGTGCCGAGCGAGCCGCTCGAGGTGCGGCTCGACCCGTTCGGGACGAGCGGCGACTGGAACCGGCGCAACGACACCCCGCGGCGCTGGTACGGCCACGCGCCCACCGCGGCGAACGCGCGGAACGTGCTCGACCGGCCGTGGCGCGACCCGTGGAGTCCGGGGATGCGCACGACCGCGTGGAGCGTGCTGCCGTGGTACACCGTGCCCGGCGGCGCGTCGGCGGCGCTGCGGTGGCGGATGCGGACCGCCGATTCCATCGACGTGATGGACATCGGGATGGGCTACGCGTCGTCCCGGCCGGTCGCCCCGGTGGCCGGCGCGCTGGGGCACGGCCGCGCAGGGCGCAACGAGCGGGGGGCGCAGTTCCCCTTCTGGTGGACGTGGCGGAATCCTTCGTTCGGGCGGCGGGGGCGGCCGGTGTTCGGCCTCGCGATGGGGCTGTGGGACGTGGACGGCATTGCGCGGGCGGCGGTGTCGTACCGCATGGACCGCTCGCGGCACCACTTCGCCGAAACGGGACGGACGGCGCTGACGCTCGGTGCCGATGTCGTGGCCCCCAATGGGCGCTGGTGGCTCGACGAGCGCTGGTCCGGCACGGTGACCACCGAGGGACGGGCGGGCCTCGAGCTCCGTGCCCCGACGCGGCGCGTCGGCGACCTTGTGCTGGCGTCGGGGGCGATCGTCGAGGCGGCCGGCGGCGTGGTGGGGCAGCGCGCGGCCGGCGCACCCGTGGCACCCCGCTACGCACGGGGCGAGCTGACGGTCACCGCTCGGGCGACGAGCACGGACGAGCGCTGGTACTCGGCCTCGCGCATCTGGATCGGCGCCACCACGCGCGGCACGCCGGTGGAACGCGGCGTGTGGCTCTCCTCGGCGGGGCCGATCGCGACGATGGAGAACCCGTGGTGGCGCGGCGCGGGGGCGCCGCTCGGGCGCGTGCACGGCGTGCCGTTCGTCCCGCTGGGCGGGGCGGGGCTGCGCGGGGCGTCGCCGTTCGTGCCGGGCGCGGTGGTCGGCGCGCGGGACGCCGTCGCCGGCCTGCTCGCGCCGGTGACGCTGCTGGCGATCAACGCCGAGGTCGGCGCGCAGGTCGCGCGGGTCGGGCGCTGGGCGACACCGCTGCGCCTGTACGCGGCGGCCTTCGCGGACGTGGCGTCGCGCACGCAGGACTTCGGTGCCGTGACGAGCGGGGCGCGGTCGCCGCTCTCGCAGCAGCCGGTCGCGGCCGGGTTGGCACTCGTCGCGCGCGGAGCGATCTTCGACGAGCCCGTGCGGCTGCGCGTGGACGTGCCCCTGTATCGCTCCGACGCGGTCGGGGCGGGGGCGACCGGGTGGCGCAGCGCGGCCACCCGCCTCGACCTGACGTTCTCCTTCACCGACCTCTGGTGACCCCGTGAAAGTTATCATCCCGCTCGCCGGCAAGGGCACGCGCCTGCGCCCGCATACCCACACCGTGCCCAAGCCCATGCTCAAGGTGGCGGGCAAGCCGGTGATGGACTACGTCATGGACGACGTGAAGAAGCTCGGCACGGTGACCGAGGTCATCTACATCACCGGGCACCTGAAGGAGGCCGTCGAGCAGCACGCCCGCACGGTGCACGCAGCGCTGCCGGCGACCTTCATCGAGCAGAAGGTGCAGGACGGCACGGCCGGGGCGATCGCGCTGGCGAAGGCGTACGTGCAGGAGCCGGTGCTCATCATCTTCGTGGACACGATCTTCGACGCCGACCTGTCGATCGTGAACACCACCGACGCCGACGGCATCATCTGGACGAAGACGGTCGAGGACTACCAGCGCTTCGGGGTCGTCGTGACCGACGAGCGCGGGATGATGACGCGGATCGTCGAGAAGCCCAAGGAGCCCATCAGCAAGCGCGCGAACATCGGGCTCTACTACGTGCGCAACTGGCGGCTGCTCTTCGAGGGGATCGACCACGTCCTCGCGAGCCCGCCCAACAAGGGCGAGTTCTACCTCACCGACGCGTTCCAGTACATGATCGACCACGGCGCGAAGCTGCAGGTCGTGGACGTCGAGGGCTGGTACGACGCGGGACAGGTGGAGACGCTGCTCGACACCAACCGCGTCATGCTCGAGAAGGGGCGCGCGCGGAAGCCCGCGCCGACGCCGGGCGTCACCTTCATCGACCCGGTGTACGTGGAGGACGGCGTGTCGCTCCGCGACGCGACGATCGGCCCGAACGTCAGCATCGGCTCGGGGACGACGATCGAGGGGGCGGTGATCCGCCACAGCGTGATCGGCCACAAGGCGCAGGTCCGGCACAGCTCGCTCGAGGCGTCGCTGGTGGGCGATCACGCGATCGTCGAGCACGTGCGGGGCACGGTGTCGGTGGGAGATCACGCCGAGGTCCACGGGAAGCCGTAGGGCGCGCCTCCGGCGTCTCCCGGGCCGCTGGACGCCCGGGACCGGCCGGTGCAGCTTTGGAGGACGCGGGCCTGCCCGCGACCGGTGGACGGACCCCTTCAGGAGATCTGCGATGACCCGTCGTTCGCTTCGTGTCGTGCTGGCCTCGGCCGCCGTGCTGGCCGTCGTGCAGGCCGCCGTGCTGGCCGTCGTGACGCCGGCCGCCCTGGCCGCGCAGGTGGTGACGCCCCCCGCCACGTCGCCGGGCGGCGGACCGCAGCGCTGGAACGTCGTGGACGGCGTGCAGAAGCAGACCGTGCCCGGCTACCTGTCCAGGGAATCGCTTCAGCCGCTGCCGCCGGTCGCGCCCAAGGGGACGACGGGGGCGCCGCGGGCCCGCACCAAGCGCACGCGCGCGGTGGTCGAGGATGCGGTGTTCACGCCGCTCAACAAGCGCGGCGAGACGGCGAAGTACCGGTACTGGCCCTGAGACGCCGGGGCTGGCGGCGTCACCGGCCGCCGCCCGATCGCCTGCGCCGCGTGGCTCTCCGGCCATCCAACGGGTAGCCGGTGCCGGCGTAGAATGCAGCGTGCCTCGGCCCCGCCTCTCCCGCACCGTCGTCGCGCTGGGCGTCGTGTCCCTGTGCACCGACGCGTCGAGCGAGATGATCTACCCGCTGCTGCCGTTGTTCCTCGGGACGGTGCTCGGCGCGGGGCCGGCCGCACTCGGTGTCATCGAAGGGCTGGCCGAGGCGACGGCGTCGCTGCTCAAGCTCGCGAGCGGGCGGTGGTCGGACACGCTGCCGCGGCGCAAGCCGCTGGTGCTGGCGGGGTATGGCGTGAGCGCCGTGGTGCGGCCGCTGATCGCCGCGGCGGGTTCGGCGGGACAAGTGCTGGCGGTGCGACTGGCCGACCGCGTGGGCAAGGGCGTTCGCAGCGCGCCGCGCGATGCACTCATCGCCGACGCTACGGTGCCCACCGAACGAGGGCGGGCGTTCGGGTTCCATCGCAGCATGGATCACGCGGGCGCGGTCGTCGGACCGCTGGTGGCGTGGGCGCTGCTGGCCGGCGGCATGCCGCTGCGCACCGTGTTCTGGTGGGCCGCGGTGCCGGGTGTGCTGGCGTTGCTGGCGCTGTGGCTGGGCGTGCGCGAGGAGACGGTGCCGCGTGCGCAGGCGGTACCGGCGACACCGGCGCTTCCGCTGGCGTCCGGCGCGCCGCCCGCGCGCCCGACGCCATTGCCTGCGGTGTTCTGGCGCTATCTCGCCGTGCTCTTCGTGTTCACCCTCGGCAACTCGAGCGATGCGTTCCTCCTGTTGCGCGCGTCGGACCTCGGGGTCACCACCGCCCACGTGCCGCTGCTGTGGGCCGCGCATCACGCGGTGAAGGCGGCGCTGGGCACGTGGGGCGGGGGACTGTCCGATCGCATCGGGCGCCGCGCGGCGGTGGCGACGGGATGGGGCGTGTATACGCTCACCTACGCGGGATTCGCGGCGGCGCACGCGTCGTGGCATGCGTGGGCGCTGTTCCTGGGCTACGGCGTGTTCTTCGCACTCGTCGAGGGGGCGGAAAAGGCCTTCGTGGCCGAACTCGTACCGGCGACGCGACGTGGGGCGGCGTACGGATGGTTTCATCTCGCCGTGGGGGTGGGGGCGCTGCCGGGCTCGGTGGTGTTCGGGCTGGTGTGGCAGCGGTGGGGAGCGGGGGCGGCGTTCGGGCTTGGTGCGGCGCTGGCGGGGGTGGCGATGGTGGGTCTGCGGCTTGCCGTGGGGCGCCTTGCGGAGACCGAAGAGTCAGCAAACCTCCAGTCATGTCGCCCCGCCCCCGCCGACCGGTGACGATCAAGGTTCACGAGGCCAGGAAGACGCTCTCCCGCCTGATCCAGCAGGTGGAGGCGGGGCATCGCCCTCGTGTCGCGCGATGCCGTCTTCGACGACTCGGGCGTCCATCGCCTCTGGTGACGGGACATGGCGCACGGCCCGCCCTTCTCCGCGCGCCTGCACGCGATCACCCGGACCCGTGCCCCCACCGTGAACCACGCACGGACCTCGTGTACGACGAGGCGGTGACTCTGGTCACACGCCGTTGGTGCCCCCGATCACTCGGTTCTGCGCGTCCGGCCGAGTAGCATTGAATGCCATGCCGATCTCATCCCGCCACGCCGCCCAGACGCTGTCGTCGCTCCTCACGGGGCAGGATCCCCGCGCCGTGGTGGCGCGGCTCGCGGCCCGTGACGAACCGGTGCCTCCCACGGTGCGAGGGGCGGACGACTGCTCACCGCAGGCCGTCGCCGCGCGCCTGGCGCTCGTGCCGCATGCGTCGGCCATCGCCGCCGAGACGCTCGCCGAGCCCGATCTCGGCCGCTACGTGCGCAACATCGAGTACGCCATCGGTACGGTGCGCCTCCCCGTCGGGCTCGCCGGACCGCTGCGCGTCAACGGCGCGTCGGCGCAGGGCGACTTCTACGTGCCTCTCGCGACCTCCGAGGCCGCCTTGGTGGCGTCGTACCACCGCGGCGCCACGGTCGTGAGCCAAAGCGGCGGCTGCACGGCGGTGGTGATCAACGAGCGCATGACGCGCGCTCCGGGCTTCGTCTTCGACACGCTCGTGGATGCGGGGGGCTTCGTGCAATGGGTGCTCGAGCACAAGCTCCGGCTGGCGACGATCGCCGAGAGCACGTCACGGCACCTGCGCTTCCGCGACATCCGCGTGTCCATCGAGGGCAACCATGTGTACCTGCTGCTCGACGTCACCACCGGCGACGCCGCCGGCCAGAACATGGTGACCATCGCGGCGCAGGCGGTGGCCGAGTTCGCGGTGGCCAACGCCCCGGTGAAGCCGGTGCGGTGGTACGTCGAAGCCAATCATTCGGGCGACAAGAAGGCGAGCGCGCAGTCGTTCCTGACCGGCCGCGGGCGGAGCGTCGTCGCCGAGGCGCTCGTTCCCGGAGACGTGCTCGCACGGCGCCTGCGCGTGAGTGCGGCGCAGATGGAGGACTACTGGCACATCTCGTCCGTGGGCGGCGTGCTGTCGGGCACGCTGGGCGTGCAGGGGCATTACGCCAACGGTCTCGCGGCGCTGTATCTCGCCACGGGGCAGGACGTGGCGTGCGTGAGCGAGTCGGCGGTCGGCGTCACGCGGCTCGAGGCGCAGCGGGACGCGCTCTACGCGGCGGTGACGCTGCCCAACCTGGTCGTGGGGACCGTCGGTGGTGGCACGGGGCTGCCGTCGCAGCGGGCCTGCCTGGAGATCCTGGGGCTCGCCGGCGAGGGGCACGCGAACGCGCTGGCCGAGGTCGCGGCGGCGCTCGCGCTGGCGGGTGAGTTGTCCATCGTCGCGGCGATCATCGGGAACGAGTTCACGTCGGCGCACCGGCGGCTCGCGCGGCATCGGGCGGTGACGATGCCACCAGCCGCGCCGGACGCACCGCCGGCTCCCCCCGCCGCCGGGTGACCGCATCCGCTTCGTCCCCCGGACCGGCGGCCGACCCCACCGACTGGCGCCGCTGGGTCGTCTATCAGCGCGAGCGATTCCCGCTGCTCGCGCACGGCCCACTCATCGGCGCGTTCGCGTTCGCTGCCGTGAGCGTCTCGGCCGCCGGCCGCGGCGAGCGGCCGCCGTGGAGCGCGGTGCTCGTGGCGGCGGCCACGGCGCTGGTCGCGTTCTTCCAGCTGCGCGTCATCGACGAACACAAGGACGCCGCCGAGGACGCACGATGGCGCCCGTACCGGGCGGTGCCGCGGGGACTGGTGACGCTTGGCGAGCTGCGCGCGATCGCCGTCGCCGGTGCCGTGCTCCAGGCGACGCTGGCGTGGTGGCTCGCGCCCAAGCTGCTGCTGCCACTCGTCGCGCTGTGGGGCATGCTGGCGCTCATGGCGGTCGAGTTCGGCCTCGGGCAGGCGATGCACGGCAAGCCGCTGCTGATCCTGCTGAGCCACGGCATCGTCGTGCCATGCGTGGATGCCTACGCTTCGATGACCGACTGGTACGTGGCCGGTGGCATTCCGGCGACGCTTCTGGTGAGCTTCCTCGTGGCGTCCTACGCCAACGGCATCGTGGTGGAGATCGGCCGCAAGTTGCGCGCGCCAGCGGACGAGGAAGCCGGTGTCAGCACCTACACCGCCGACTGGGGGACGCCGCGCGCCCTCGCGACCTGGGGAGGCGCCGTGATGCTCTCGCTCGCGAGCGCGCTGCTCGTCGCGAAGCAGCTCGGCACGCTGCTGCCGACGGCGCTCGTGCTGGGCGCGGCGGCAAGCCAGGTCGCCTACGGGGCGCACCAGGTCTGGCACGGTGCGCCGAAGGCGGGGCGCTTCGCCGAGCGCGGGGCTGGCCTCTGGACGTTGTCGCTCTACGGTGCGCTCGGGCTGCTGCCGTGGTGGCGGGTATCGTGAGCGGTGAACGCTCGGGCGGCAACGGCGAGAACGGCGAACGCGTGAGCGGAGAACGCGCAGGCGGCAAGGCGGCGGCACTCGCGGTCGCCATGCGCGCCGGCCTGCCGGTGCCGGCGTGGGTGTCCATCCCCGCTGGGGCGTGCGAGGACGGTGCGATTGCCGAACTGGCGCGCGCCGCCGTGGCGCGGCTCGGCGAGTCGCCGCACGGATTCGCCGTGCGCAGCTCCGCGGCGGACGAAGACGGTGCCGAGCATTCGTTCGCCGGGCAATTCGAGTCGTTCCTCAACGTGACGGCCGACGCCGTGCCGGCGCGGGTGGCGGAGGTGCGGGCCGGCGCGGCGAGTGCGCGGGTGCGGGAGTATCGCCGGGCACGAGGGCTGGGTGAAGGCGAGGCCCCGGGCGTACTCGTGCAACGGATGCTCGCGCCGCGCGCCGCCGGCGTGGCCTTCGGGGCCGATCCAGTGTCCGGGCGTCGCGGCGTGTGCGTCGTCGCCGCCGTGCGCGGCCTCGGGGCCTCGCTGGTGGATGGCACGGCCGACGCCGACACGTGGCACGTCACGCGGGATGGCACGGTGACGGCGGTGCAGCGCGTGGCGGCCGAGCCGCCGCTGTCCGACCCGGAGGTGCGGGCGGTGGCCGCGCTCGCGCGGCAGGCGGGCACCGTGTTCGGCCGGCCGCAGGACATCGAGTGGGCCCTCGAGGGCGACACGTTGTGGCTGCTGCAGTCGCGCCCGATCACGACGCTCGCGGCCATGCATGATCCCGATGCGCCGCTGGTCGTCTGGGACGACAGCAACATCGCCGAGAGCTACGGCGGCGTGACGACGCCGCTGACGTTCTCGTTCGCGCGCTACGTGTACGAGCACGTGTACCGGCAGTTCTGCCGCGTCGTCGGCGTCCCGGATGCGAAGGTCGAGGCGCTCTCGGCCGACTTCGCCGCGATGCTCGGGCTCGCGCGCGGACGCACGTACTACAACCTCGTGTCGTGGCATCGCGTGCTGGCAGCGCTTCCGGGGTATCGGCTCAATCGCCCATTCATGGAGCAGATGATGGGGGTGCGCGAGCCGCTGCCGGACGAGGTGGACGTGCACGTCGCGCCGGCGCGGTCGGGGGCCGAGCGCCGCGCCGAGTGGTGGGCGGTGGGGCGCATGGTCGCGCGGCTCGTGGGGGCGGCGCGGCGCGTTGCGCGTGACGTCCCGGCCTTCCGCCGGCGACTCGACGACGCGCTGCGGCTCGACGGCCCGTCGCTCTCGCAGATGCGTCCGGACGAGCTCGTGGCGCACTGGCACGTGCTCGAGCGTCGGCTGCTGACGCACTGGGACACGCCACTCGTCAACGACCTCTTCGCGATGATCAGCCACGGGTTGCTGCGGAAGGCGCTCGCGGCGTGGGCCGACGATGCCGACGGCGTGCTTACGGGATCGCTGGTGGCCGGGGCAGGCGACCTCGCGAGTGCCGCGCCGGCCCACGAGGTGACGGCCATCGCCGCGCTGGTCCAGGCGGAGCCGGCGCTCGGGCCGGTGCTGGTGCACGGGTCGCCCGACGCGATCGCCGAGGCGCTCGCGGCGGCACCGAGGGTACGGGAGGCCGTGGCCGCGTACATCGGCCGCTACGGCGACCGGTGCCTCGAGGAGCTCAAGCTCGAGACGCCGACGCTCGCGGACGACCCGCTGCCGCTGCACCGGGCGATCGGCTGGGCGGCCGCGCGGCCCGCGGGCGACGCGGCCCGCGCGGCCGAGCGCTCGCGCGGGCTGCGCGATGATGCCGAGCGGCGCCTCGCGGTGGCGCTGCGCGGGCATCCGCTGCGTGCGTGGCTCGTGCGCACCGTGCTGGGCTGGACGCGCACCTGCGTGAGCCACCGCGAGACGCTGCGCTTCGAGCGCACGCGGCTGTTCGGGCGGGTGCGGCGGATCTTCCTCGCACTCGGGCAACACCTCGCGGCGCTCGGGCGGCTCGAGTCGCCGCGCGACGTCCTCTGGCTCGAGGTGCACGAGGTGATCGGCTCGGTCGCCGGCACCGCGACGACGACCGACCTCATGGGACTCGTCCGCGTGCGGCAGGCGGAATTCGCGACGTGGCGCGCGACGCCACGGCTCCCCGAGCGCTTCGTCACCCGCGGGCCGGCTGGACACGCCATGCAGCCCGGCGTGCCCCTGCCCCCGGTCGCCGCGCCCGACGCCCTGCCGGCGGCCGCGTCGCCGGCTGCGCGCCCCCCCGACGACGCCGAGCGCCGCGGGCTGCCGGCGTATCCCGGCATCGTGCGCGGTCGTGCGCGGGTGGTGCACGACCCGCGCACGGTCGTGCTGGCGCCCGGCGACATCCTCGTCGCCGAACGCACCGATCCCGGCTGGGTGCTCCTCTTCCCGGCGGCGTCGGCGGTGCTGGTCGAGCGCGGGAGTCTGCTCTCGCACGCGGCGATCGTCGCACGGGAACTCGGGCTCCCTGCGGTCGTGGGCGTGCCGGGCCTGACGACCTGGCTCGCGGATGGCGAACCGATCGAGCTCGACGGCGCCGCCGGCGTCGTGCGGCGCCTGGCGGCGGTGCCGCATGCCCACTGAGGCCGCCGCCCGCGCCGACTTCACCGGCCTGCGCTACGCGCAGTGCTGGGAGGACGCCGACGTCCTCGCCGCCGGGCTCGCCACCCGGCCGGGCGAGACGGTGCTCAGCATCGCGTCGGCCGGTGACAACAGCTACGCGCTGCTGCTCGACGACCCCGCGCGCGTCGTCGCCGTGGACCTGAGCCCGGCGCAGGCGGCCGCGGTGGAGGTGCGCCGCGCGATGTACCGCACACTCGCGCACGACGAGTTCCTCGCGCTCTACGGCTCGCGGCCGAGCCGCGCGCGCGCCGCGCTGTACGCCCGCTGCCGACCCGCGATGCCGGCCGAGGCCCGCGCATGGTGGGACGCCAACCCGCGGCTCGTCGCCGGCGGGATCGGCGGGGCGGGGAAGTTCGAGCGCTACTTCCGGCTCTTCCGCGACGTCGCGCTGCCGCTCGTGCACCGCCGCCGGACGGTGCTCGGGCTGCTCGAGCCGCGCGAGCCCGAGGCCCGCGCGCGCTGGTTCGACGGGACGTGGAACACCTGGCGCTGGCGGGCGCTGCAGGGGCTCTTCTTCTCGCGCGCGGTGATGGGCCGCGCCGGCCGCGATCCCGAGTTCTTCGCTTTCGCCGAGGGGGACATCGGCGCGCACCTGCGGCGCCGGATCCGCCACGCGCTCGTCAACGGCGACCCCGCCGCGAATCCGTACGTGCACTGGATCCTCACCGGGACCCACGGAGCGGCGCTTCCGCGCGCCCTGCGGGCGGAGCACTTCGACACGATCCGCGCCCGCGTTGACCGGCTCGAACTCCGCGTCGGCGCCATGGAGGACGTCCTTCCCACCATCGGCGCGCCGGTGGCGCGGGTGAACGCGTCGGACATCTTCGAGTACATGAGTCCCGCCGGGTTCGCCGCTGCGCTCGACCTGCTGCTGGCCCACATGCCGGCCGGGGGGCGCCTCGCCTACTGGAACCTGCTCGCCCCGCGGCAGGGCAGCCGCGTACGGCCCGCGCGGTTGCGCCGGCTCGACGCCCTGAGCGACGCCCTCTTCGCGCGCGACCGGGCCTTCTTCTACTCGGCCTTCTCGGTGGACGAGGTGCTTGCGTGAACGCGCTCGTCGGGTGGATCGGCATTCCCCTCGCCCTCGGCGGGCTGCTGGCCGGCCTCGCGGCGGTGGCGAGGCGCACGCGCCTGCACCCCGAGGTGATCCGCAAGCTCCTGCACGTGGGCATGGGGCTGGTCACGCTGCCGTTGCCGTGGATCTTCGCGTCGGCGGGGCCGGTGTTCGCGCTCACCGCGCTCTCGATGGCCGGCCTCCTCGCCGTCGCGCGCGTGCCGGCGTTGCGCGCGCGGCTCGGGGGCGTCCTGGGCGGCGTCGGGCGGTCGTCGCTGGGCGAGTTCGCCTTCCCGCTCGGCGTCTGCCTCGTCTTCTGGCTCGCCGCCGGCGACCGGACGCTCTTCGTGGCGCCGGTGCTGGTGCTCACGCTGGCCGACGCGGCAGCGGCGGTGACGGGCATCTTCCTCGGGCGCCGCAAGGTGTACCTCCCCGGGGGTACCAAGAGCATCGAGGGCTCGGCCGCGTTCTTCCTCGTGGCGGTGGTGTGCGTGCTCGGCCCCCTCGTGGTCATGGGCCGCGCCCCGGGCGTCGAGTCGCTGCTGGTGGGACTCGCCGCGGCGGCGGTGCTCATGCTCCTCGAGCTGGTCGCGGCCCACGGGTGGGACAACCTGCTGATCCCGCTCGCGGCGTGGGCGCAGTTGCGCGCGCTCTCGACCGGTGGCCGGGTGCTGGTGCTGCTGCTGGGCCTCGCGGCGGCCACCGTCGTGCTGGTGCTGCTCGAGAAGCGGCGCGCGCGCAAGCGCGAGGCCTTCCCGGAGGTGCAGCGCACGGCCGCGCGGCGGGCGCTGCGGTGAGGCGCGTCGAGTGGCTGGCCGCGCCGGACGACCTCGCGCTGCTCCCCACGCCCGGCGACTGGCCCGGCGTGGACGCCGAGGCGATCGCCCGGCAGGCGCCGGATGCGAGCGTGGTCATGCGCGAGCCCCGGGGCGAGCTCGTCGCGCGCGCGTCGGTCTGGTGGCGGCGTCAACCGCGGCCGGGCGTCGGCGTGATCGGCCACTACGGGGCGCGCGACGACGCGGCGGGCACGGCCGTGCTGCGCGCGGCCACCGCCCGGCTGGCCGACGCGGGTTGCACCTACGCGATCGGCCCGATGGACGGTACGACGTGGGAACGCTACCGGCTCGCCTTGCCGGGCAGCGATGCGCCGCCGTTCCTGCTCGAGCCCGTGCAGCCGCCGGCGTGGCCGGCGCACTGGCTCGCCACCGGCTTCGACGTCCTCGAGCGGTACCGCTCGGATCGGGCACCGCTCGCGGTGCTCGAAGCGCGCGAGCCCGAGGCCGTCGCCGCGCGGCTCGCCGCGCAGGGGGTGACGATCACGTCGTTCGCCGACCACGCGCCGTCGGAGGTGATCGACGCGATCCACGCCGTCTCGATCGGCGCGTTCGCTGCGGCCCCGTGGTTCACGCCGGTCGCCGCCGCGACGCTCGGGCGGCAGTACGCCCCCGTGGTGCCGCTGGCGGATCCCGCCTTCGTGCAGCTCGCCTGGCACGGCGGCGCGCCGGCGGGATTCGTCTTTGCCGTGCCCGACCTGCTCGAGGCGCGCCGCACCGGCCGCCCCCCGGCGACGCTCGTGCTCAAGACCGTCGCGGTGCGCCCCGGCGTGCGCGCCCTCGCCGGCCTCGGCGGGCTCCTCCTCGCCCGCGTCGCGGCGAACGCCCGCGCGCGCGGGATGCACGACGGCATCCATGCGCTGATGCGCGACGACAACGCGAAGGCGCGCGCCTTCGGCGCGGGGGCGGCGACGACGATCCGCCGGTACGCGCTGTACGGGCGTCCGCTCGCGTGAACGTCGCGGCGCGGCTCACCGACCAGGCGCGCCGGCGCCCCGGCACGCCGGCGCTCGCGGACCGCAGGCGCGGCGGCACCCGGGTGGTCACCTTCGGCGAACTCGAGCGGCAGGTGGCGGCCGTCGCCGGCTGGATGCACGCCAACGGCGTGCGCGACGGCGCCGCGGTCTTCGTGCTCGTGCCGCCGTCCGTCGAGCTCTACGTCGCGATCGCCGCGGCCCTGCGCGCGGGCGGCCAGGTGGTGGCGGCCGAGCTCTCCGCGGGAGCGCCGGTGTGGCGATACGCCGTCGAGGCGACGCAACCGGTGCTGCTCGTCGCCTCGCCGCTCGCCGCGTGGTGGCGGCTCACGCAACGACCGCTGCGCCGCGTGCCGCGGGCCCTGGTGGCCGGGTGGGCGCCGGGGGCGACGTCGTTCGCCGCCGCCGCGACGCACGCGCCCCTGGACACCGTCGCGCGCCCGCCCGATGCCCCGGCCCTCGTCACCTTCACCAGCGGCACGACGGGCGTCCCCAAGGGCGTCGTCCGCACGCACGCGATCCTCGCCGCGCAACTCGACGCGCTGCGTGGCACCACGGCGGCCGCCGGCGAGGTGGATCTCGGCAACCTGCCGATCGTGACGCTCGCGAACCTCGCCAACGGCGCGACGAGCGTCCTGCCGGCCGCGGACCCGCGGCGGGCCGCGCAGTTCGATCCGCGCCCCGTGCTGGCGCAGTGCGCACGGCACGGCGTCACACGCTTCACCGCCTCCCCGGCGTTCCTCGCGCGGCTCGTCTCGGTGCCGCATCCGGCGCTCGCGGCGATCACGCGCGTGGTCACCGGTGGTGGCCCGCTGTTTCCCGACGTGCTCGCGGCCGTGCAGGCGGCCGTGCCGCGCGCGGCGGTCACCGCCGTCTATGGCAGCACCGAGGCCGAGCCGATTGCGCACCGGGACATCGCCCCCGGTGCACACGACGACGCCGCCGCGGCGGCGCGCGGCGAGGGCCTGCTCGCCGGCCGCCCGGACGCGGTGGTGCAGGTGATGGTGATCCCGGAGGGCACGATGCCGCAGGCCCCCATGACCCCCGCGCAGTGGGCGGCGCTCGACGCGCCGCCGGGATCGGCGGGCGAGGTGGTGGTGGCCGGCCCCCATGTGGTGCGGCACTACGTGCAGGGCCGCGGCGAGGCCGAGACCAAACTCCGGGTGGGTGACGTGACCTGGCATCGCACCGGCGACCTCGCCCGTCGCGACGCGTAGGGTCGGCTGTGGCTGCTGGGTCGCGCCGGCGTGGGCGGGTCGGGGGACTCGGCGCTGCATCCTGTCGCGGTCGAGGCGGCGGTGCGGGCGCTCTTCCCCGTGCGGCAGGCAGCGGCACTCGTCCACGGGGGGCGTCGCGCGCTCGTGCTGGTGCCGCGGGGCGGGTCACGTGTCGGGGCAGAAGAGGTGCGCGCGGCGCTCGGCTGGGCGCGGCTCGACGATGTGTACGTCGTGTCCGCGCTGCCGGTGGATCGGCGCCACCAGTACAAGGTGGACTATCCGGCGGTGCGCCGGATGCTCGACCGGCGCCGGGCGCGTCCCCGGGAGACGTGAACAGCGCTGGGCCCCGGGTCGTCTAGCCGCCGCCCAGCCCCCGCACGTAGCCGACCAGCGCAGCGACCTCAGCGGCCGGGAGCTGCTGGCCCCATGGCGCCATCGTCGTCCCCGGCACCCCGGTCACGATACGCGCCCGGACGACCGAGTCGGGCCGCGTCCGCCGCCACGCCGCGTCGAAGCGCATCGGCGCCACCGGCGTGCCGCCACCATCCGCCCCGTGGCACGACGCGCAGTAGCCCAGCCAGAGCTCGCGCGCGGCGCGTGGCGCCGCCCCGGCGGTACCGGGCGCGGCGCGCGCCGGCGACTGCGCCATCTCGCAGCCGACGCCCCCGACCAGGGCGAGGCCCACCACCACCGCACGCGCACGCATGTCCGCACGATCGGCGTTCGGCCGCCGCCCCCGCAAGCGGCTGATCCCCGACGCGTTAGCATTCAGCGGCCCTTCCCGACCCGCGCATGCCCCGACTCACCGCAGGTCCCGCCGTGCCGCCCATCCACGTGCGGCCGCTCGCCGACGTCTGGGAGGCGCTCGGCTCGACACCGGCCGGCCTGACGGCCGCGGACGTCGCCGCGCGGCGGGCGCGGGTCGGCCCCAACGCGCTGCCGACCGTCGTCGGCCACCCACCGCTGCGGATCCTCGCGGCGCAGTTCAAGAACGTCCTCGTCCTGCTCCTTCTCGCCGCCACGGCGATCTCGGCGGTGCTCGGCCACGCGCTCGAGGGGGTCGTCATCACCGTCATCGTGCTGGTGTCGGTGACCCTGGGTTTCGTCCAGGAGTACCGCGCCGAGCGCGCGCTCGACGCACTGCGCGCCATGGCCGCTCCGCAGGCCGTCGTGCGGCGCGACGGGCGGGTGATGACGATCCCCTCCGTCGAGGTCGTGCCCGGCGACGTGCTGGTGCTCGAGGCCGGCCAGCGCGTACCGGCCGACGCGCGGCTCGTCGAGGCGGTGCAGCTCGCGACGCAGGAGGCCCCGCTGACGGGCGAGTCGCTGCCGGTGTCGAAGCAGCCCGACGCCCTCGACGACCCCGCGCTCGCCCCCGCCGACCGGCGCAACGTCGTCTTCGCCGGTACCACCGTCGTCACCGGGCGCGGCGTGGGCGTCGTGCACGCCACGGGGCGTGCGACCGAATTCGGCCGCATCGCCGGCCTGCTGGCCACGGTGGACACCACGCCGACGCCGCTCCAGCAGCGGCTCGACGTCCTCGGGCGTCAGCTCGCGCGCGTGGCGCTCGCGGTCGTCGTCGTCGTGACCGCGCTCGGCGTGTGGCGCGGCGAGCCGCTCGTCGAGATGCTCGTCTTCGGCGTCGCGCTCGCCGTGGCGGTGGTGCCCGAGGCGCTGCCGGCGGTCGTCACGATGACCCTCGCGCTCGGCGTCCAGCGGCTGATCCGCCGGCAGGTGCTGGTGCGGCGCCTGACGGCCGTCGAGACGCTGGGGAGCACGAGCGTCATCTGCACCGACAAGACGGGGACCCTCACCTGCGATCGCATGACGGTGCGGCGCACCTGGGGCGACGACCCGCTCGCGCTCCACCGCGCGGCGGTCCTCGCCTCGGACGCGCGCGCCACGCCCGGCCCAGACGGTACCTGGACGACCACCGGCGACCCGACCGAGGTCGCGCTCGTCGAGGCGGCGCGCGCGGCCGGCGTGGACCTCGCCGCGCTCGAGGTCGAGCACCCGCGGATCGCCGAGTGGCCTTTCACGAGCGAATCGCGCCGGATGACCGTCCTCGTCCGCGACGGTGCGACGGCGCGCGCCTGCCTCAAGGGGGCCCCGGAGGCGGTGCTGGCGGCCTGCTCGCACCTGCGCCGGCCGGGCGCCGACGTGCCGCTCGACGACGCGGCGCGCGCGGCAGTGCTGGCCGAGGCGCAGGCGATGGGCGACGACGCGCTGCGCGTCCTCGCCATTGCCGAGCGGCGCGACGCCACCGAGGGCACTGCCCAGGAGGGCCTGACCCTGCTCGGTCTCGCCGGCATGAGCGATCCGCCGCGCCCCGGCGTCCCGGACGCCCTCGCGCGCTGCCGCGACGCCGGCATCCGCGTCGTGATGATCACCGGCGATCATCCGCGCACCGCCACGGCGGTCGCGCGCGAGCTGGGGATCCTGGGGGGCGGCCGCGTGGTCACCGGCGCCGAGCTCGACGCGCTCGACGACGCCGCGCTGCGGGAGGCGCTCGACGGCATCCCCGTCTTCGCCCGCGTCACCCCCGAGCACAAGCTGCGCGTCGTGCGCGCCTGGCAGGCGCGGGGCGCCGTCGTCGCGGTGACGGGTGACGGCGTCAACGACGCGCCGGCCCTCAAGCAGGCCGACCTCGGCGTGGCGATGGGGCGGGGCGGCACGGACGTCGCCCGCGAGGCCGCGCCGATGACGCTCGTGGACGACGACTTCGCCTCGATCGTCGCCGCCGTCGAGGAAGGGCGCCGCATCGTCGCCAACGTGCGGAAGTTCCTGCGCTTCCTGCTGACGTCCAACGTGGGCGAGATCGCGCTGATGGCGCTGGCCGCCGTGGCCGGCCTGCCGATGCCGCTGACGGCGGTGCAGATCCTCTACGTCAATCTGGCCACCGATGGCCTGCCGGCGCTCGCGCTCGCGGTGGATCCGCCGTCCGGCGACGTCATGCGGCAGTCGCCGCGGGCTGCGGCGGCCGGGTTGCTCGGGCGCGGCGACGCGGTCATCATCCTCGCGGGCGGGCTGTGGTCGGGGCTCATGAACCTCGCGGTGTTCGTCGGCGCCCAGTGGCTCGGCCATTCCGTGCCGGAGGCGATGGCGATGTGCTTCGTCTCCCTGGTGCTGATGCAGTTCACGAAGGCGCTCGTCTTCCGCGCCGACGGGCACCCGATCCGCGGCAGGCCGTTCGCGAACCGGTGGCTCAACCTCGCACTCGCGTGGGAGCTGGTGCTGCTCGTGCTGCTGCTCACCGTCCCGCCGCTGCAGCGGGCGTTCGGCACGGCGGGACTGTCGCTCACCGACTGGGAGCTCGCGACGGCGGCCGCCCTGACGATCGTCCCCGTGCTCGGGTGGGTGACGCGGCGCTGGCACGGCGGCGGCCCCGGCGCGTGACCCGCGCGGGGCGACCACCGCCCCCGCGTCAGCAACAGCGCATCGCTGGCGTCGCCTCGTCCCGCCGCCCGACGATCGTCGGCAGCAGCGGCGCCCGCGCCGAGGCGAACGCGGGCGCCGTACCGAGCGGCGCACGCGCCGTGAACGGCACCTCGGTGCTCGGCTTCGCCTGCCCGCGCGTCGTCCGCCACCATTCGCGCGCCGACGCCACCAGCAGCAGCACCACCGCCAGCAGGAAGAACCCGGCCACTGCGGCGTCGAGCCGGTCGTTGAACATCATCTGCTGCGCGGCGGCGGCGCTCTTGACCCCCTTGGGGAGTTCGCCGCGCGAGAGGATCTCGCCGAACGCGCGCGCATGCGCCAGGAATCCCAGCTTCGGGTCGCTCGAGAAGATCTTCGTGAGCCCCGCCGTCATGCACACGGTGACCAGCCACGCCAGCGGCGCGAGGGTCGCGAACGCCCACCGCCCGCGCCCCATCTTGAGGATCACCGTCGTCCCCACGCACAGCGCCACCGTCGCCAGCAGCTGGTTGGCGATGCCGAAGAGCGGCCAGAGCGAGTTCACCCCGCCCAGCGGGTCGGTCACTCCCTGGTACAGGAACGCCCCCCAGCCCGCCACGAACAGCACCGACGCCAGCACCACCGCCGGCGTGTAGGTCACGTCGCCGAAGCGCGGCCAGAGCGTCTTCCCGAGGTCCTGCAGCAGGAACCGGCCGACGCGTGTCCCGGCGTCGAGCGTCGTGAGGATGAACAGCGCCTCGAACATGATCGCGAAGTGGTACCACAGCGCCATCGCCCCGGGGCCGCCGAGCACCGAGGCGAAGATGTTCGCCATCCCCACGGCCAGCGACGGCGCGCCCCCCGTGCGAGAGAGCAGCGAAGTCTCGCCGACGTTGGCCGTGAGCTGCGCGAACTCGGCCGGGTCGAGCGTGAAGCCCCACTGCTGCACGGCGGCGGCGGCGCTTTCGATCGTCGTGCCAATGGCCCCCGCCGGCGCGTTGATCGCGAAGTACGTGCCCGGCGTCAGCACGCACGCGGCGATGAGCGCCATCACCGCCACGCCGCTCTCGAGCAGCATCCCCCCGTAGCCCACCAGCCGGGCGTCGGCCTCGTTCTCGAGGAGCTTGGGCGTCGTCCCGCTCGCGATCAGCGAGTGGAACCCCGAGATCGCCCCGCACGCGATCGTGATGAACACGAATGGAAAGAGCTTCCCCGCGAACACCGGCCCCGTGCCGTCGATGAACCGCGTCACTGCCGGCATCTGCAGCGGCGGCAGCACCACGAGGATCCCCGCCGCGAGCGCCACCACCACGCCGATCTTCACGAACGCGCTCAGGTAGTCTCGCGGCGCGAGCAGCAGCCACACCGGCAGCACGCTCGCCGCGAAGCCGTACCCCATGATCCACCAGGCCAGCGCCGGCCGTGAGAGCGTGAACACCGGCGCCCAGTCCGGCTGCTGGGCCACCCACTGGCCGGCGAAGAGCGCACACACCAGCAGCGAGAGCCCGATCCCCGTCGCCTCCCCCACCGCGCCGGGCCGGATCCATCGCAGGTACGCCCCCATCAGCAGCGCGATCGGGATCGTGAGCGCGATCGTCACGACCCCCCACGGCGACTCGCCCAGCGCGTTGACCACCACCAGCGCCAGCACCGCAATGAGGATCGTCATGATCCCCAGGATCGCCACCAGCGCGATCGTCCCCGCCACCGGCCCGATCTCGTCGCGCGCCATCTGTCCAAGCGAGCGTCCGTCGCGCCGCACGCTCGACGCCAGGATCACGAAGTCCTGCACCGCGCCGGCCACCACCACGCCGACGATGATCCAGAGCAGGCCCGGCAGGTAGCCGAACTGCGCCGCGAGCGTCGGCCCCACCAGCGGCCCGGGCCCCGCGATCGCCGCGAAATGGTGTCCGAAGACGATCCACCGGTTGGTCGGCACGAAGTCCTTGCCGTCGTTCCGGCGCTCGGCCGGCGTCGCCCGGGCGGCGTCGAGCCCGAAGACCTTCGCCGCCAGCGCCCGCGAGTAGAAGCGGTAGGCCACCAGGTAGGTGCACGTGGCGGCGGTGATGAGCCACGCCGCGCTGACCGTCTCGCCCCGCGCGAGGGCGATCGCGGCGAAGGCCCCGGCGCCGGTCAGGGCGATCCCCGCCCAGGTGACGAATGACAGCACGTTCCGCATGCGCACGACCCCGGCGTCCCCGCCCGATGGAGTCCGGGCACGCTAGCCCAGGATGCCGGAGCGGTCAACGCATCGCGCGCGTTACCTTTGTCGCCATGACGCGCCTCACCCGCCGCGCCGCCGCCTCGGCGCTCGTTGTCGCCATGGGGCTTCCGGCCCTCGCCGCCTGCGGCGGCAGCCGCCATGCCGATCCCGACAAGCCCGCCGCCCCCAAGCGGGCTCCGAAGGACAACACCCCGCAGCTCGGGGCCGTCGCCCCCGGGGGCGTCCGCCCCATGGGGCCATGGGCCACGCGACCTGTGGCCGTCTATGCGCTGCAGCGACTCGCGCCGAACGACTCGGCCGGCTGGACCTCCGCCATCGCCGATCCCCCCGCCCTGCAGCGTGCCTTCGACGACGAGCTCCGCTTCGCCTTCGAGCAGCGCCGCGGCCTGCCCGAGTGGAAGCAGCTCCCCGACCTCGAGCGCGCGGCGCGGCGAGCCACGCCGTTCAGCCCGATGCTGCGCGACCTGCCGGTCGAGGCCCTCGTCGGACGGCTCGACGAGCGGCTTCGCACCGTCCCCGCGCCGCTGGCCGAGAGCATCCGGATGATCGGCGGCCTCACCGGCACCCGCTGGGCCCTCGTGCCGGCGCAGCTCAAGTTCCTCCCGGCCCCCGGCGGCCAACGCGCGGTCGTGCGCGTCCTGCTCGTGGACGGCCGCAGCGGCGAGATCGGCTTTGCCGCCGACGTCCTCGGCGAGCCCGCCGCCGCCTTCGGACCGGCCGTCGTCGCCAGCGTCGCGCAGCGCATCGCCGACCAGTTCGTCGCTCCCTGACCCCCGGTCGCGACCCGATGCGCCTTCTGCACGTCAGCGACCTCCACTTCGGCCGGCACAGCGTCCCGGCGCAGATCGACGCCATCGAGGCGCTCGCCCACGCCCACGACTTCGACGCCGTCGTGGTCTCGGGCGACCTCACGCAGCGCGCGCGCGTCGGCGAGTTCCAGCGCGCCCACGTCTTCCTGCGCGAACTCGCCCGTCGCGCCGCGGTCCTCGCCGTCCCCGGCAACCACGATGTCACCTGGTGGCGCGCCCCCTTCCACATGGCGAGCCCCGACCGCCTCTACGCCAACTGGCGCCGCTGGCTCTCGCGCGACCTCGAGCCCGTCGTCCGCCTCGACGGCGTGACCTTCGTCGGGCTCAACACCGCGCAGGGCATCTCGCACCGCACCCTCACGCTGCGCCTGCGTGACCTGAGCGTCATCGGCGACCTTCGACCCGCGCAGGTCGAGCACGCGCGCTACGAATTCGCGCAGTCGCCCTCCACCGACCTGCGCGTGGTCGTCATGCACCACAACCCCGTGCGCGGCGACCTCTCGCAGCGCCACGGGCTCAAGCACACCCGGCGCGTCCTCAACGCGCTCGCCGACGCCGGCGCCGAGCTCGTCCTCTGCGGCCACGACCATCAGGAGGCCGTGCACCTCGTCGAACACACGGCGCGCGGCCTCGTCGTCGCCACCGCCGGTACCGTCAGCACCCGCTCGCGCGGGGGCCGGCCGGCGAGCGTCAACGTCGTCACCGCCACGGCCTCCGCACTCGAAGTGGCGGCCTGGGTCTGGGACGGAACCGCCTTCGCCCCCGGCCCCGCGACGGTCTTCGAGCGTCACCGCCCCGCGTGATCCGCCGCGCCGCCGAGCCACCCGACCAACTCGCCTTCCCGTTCGCGCCGGTGCCCCGCACCGGCGACGAGCTCCTCTCGGCGCTCCGTCCGATGGGCCTCGCGCGCATCCGCACCTGCACCCTGACGCGCAACCGGCGGGTCATGGTCTCCTGGACGGGCGACACCCTGCGCGTCCACGCCGGCTACTGCCGGGCCCCGGCGGAGGTCTGGGCGGCGCTGGTGCGCTTCGTCGAGGGGCGTACGCGCGCCGAGCGGGCCGCCGGCCGCGCCGCGCTCCTCGCGTGGCCGCTTCCCGCCGACGCGCCGGTGCGGCGGCGCCGCCTCGCCTCCACGCACCCCGACGACGCCGCGGCGCAGGCGCGCCTCGCCGCCGAGCACGCGCGGCTGAACGCCGAGCGATTCGGCGGCGCGCTCGCGACCATTCCCGTCCACCTCTCGAGGCGGCTCGCCCGCCGCCTCGGCCACTACGCGCCGGCGGGCGACGGCGCGCCGGCGGAGATCGTGATCGCGCGCCGTCACCTGCGTCGCCACGGCTGGGCCGCGGCGCTCGAGACGCTCCTGCACGAGATGGTGCACCAGTGGCAGGCCGAAACGGGGCGTTCCCTCGACCACGGGCGCGACTTCCGCGCCAAGGCCCGCGAGGTCGGCTGCGCCCCCCGCGCCACCTGGCGCGGGCCGGCCTAGCGCTTCGTCCAGAGCACGAAGATCGGCGCGGTCGTGAACTCGGTGCCGCAGTTGCACGCCGACTGGACCGGGAAGCGCGAGCAGGCCGTGCGTGTCGTCTCGGTGTTGGGCGGGTAGATCTCCAGCGACTCGAGCTGCGAGGCGCTCACGGATCGCAACGGCTGGTTGAACACGGCGTCGGTGCCATCGAACAGCAGGCAGGCTGCGTCCGCCATGGTGATCCGTGAGCTCCCGCCGGCCGTCGAGTAGCCGAAGCTGCTCGGCCCCCGGTTCGCACCGAGGGGGGCGCGGAGGGCCATCGCCGTCGTCGGGGCCAGGATATCGATCACCCGATCGAGCGGCTGGTCGCCGAAGCGCGCCAACTCCTCGCGCGTGACGAGCGCCGCCCCCGTCCCGGCCGTGAAGGCGCGCCGGCGGCCGTGCTCCTGCCACGCGGTCTCATCCGACCGGCTGATCATCGTGGAGCCGTCGGGCGGCGACAGCCTGATCGTGAGGTTGCGCTCCACCTGCGCCAGCATCTGCAGCCCCACCACGCGCGGCACGAAGCCCGGCTTCGACACCCGGATCAGCCACTTGCCCGGCGCGATGTCCGGAAAGAGGAACGCCCCGTCCCGCCCCGTCACCACCCGCCGGTCGCCGCCGATCTCGACAGTCGCGCCGGCCATCGGCTGGTTCAGGGTGTCGAGCACGACCCCGTACACCTCGTTGAAGACCTGCGCCGTCACCAGCACGGTCGAGAGCTGCGACCGCAGCGTCAGCGTGAGCGTCAGCTGGTACTGCCGCCCCGCGTTCACGAACAGCGGTCCCTCGACCGTGTCGTAGCCCAGCTTGCGCACGAGCAGTTCCACCGCTCCCTCGGCGAGCCCGGTGAAGGCGAACCGGCCGTCCGCCCCCGTCCGGACGCGTCGTGCCGTCCCCTGCAGGATCACGTCGGCACCGGCGAGCGGCGTGCCGTCGGGCAGCCGCACCTCGCCCACGACCGCGGCCGTGTTGTCGGCACGCAGCGTGTCGGCACGCAGCGTGTCGGCACGCAGCGTGTCGGCGGCCGGTGGACGCGCACTGCCGGGGGGGGTCTGGCCCGCCAGGGCGGCGGGACTGAGTGACAGGCCGGCCGCGAGCAGGGCGGCCAGGACGGCGGCTGGGCGCAGGAGCATGGAGGGCGGATCCGGGCTGGTTGAAGAGTCAGCGGCGCAGCGTCGCGGCCGTGCCGGTGACACCCCGGGGCGGTGCCCCGGTTCCGGCGGACGCTGTAGTTTGCCCCCATGGCCACCGATCTCGCCACCGACACCTTCCTCGCCTCCCCGGCCCTCCGCCCCCGCGAGGACGACCTCTACGGCATCGACGCCGCCCTCACGGAGGAGGAGCGCGCGATCCGCGACAACGTCCGGCGCTGGGTGGACGAGAAGGTGCTGCCGATCATCGGCCAGCATTACCTCGACGGCACCTTCCCGAAGCACCTCATCGCCGAGATGGGCGAACTGGGCTTCTTCGGCCCGTCCCTCCCCGAGGAGTACGGCTGCGCCGGCCTCAGCAACGTCGCCTACGGGATCATCATGCAGGAACTCGAGCGCGGCGACTCCGGCCTCCGCTCGGCCGCCAGCGTGCAGGGCTCGCTGGTGATGTACCCCATCTACGCCTTCGGATCCGAGGCCCAGAAGCGCCACTGGCTGCCGAAGATGGCCAAGGGCGAGGTCATCGGCTGCTTCGGCCTCACCGAGCCCGACTACGGCTCGAATCCCGCCGGCATGATCACGCGCGCCCGCAAGCAGGCCGACGGGTCGTGGGTGATCAACGGCGCCAAGATGTGGATCACCAACGGATCCAACGCGCAGGTCGCGGTGATCTGGGCGAAGACCGAGGACGGCGACGAGGCCGGCCACTCGATCCGCGGCTTCCTCGTCCCCACCGACGCCACGGGCTTCGCCGCCAAGGACCAGAAGGGGAAGCTCTCGCTCCGCGCCAGCGACACGAGCGAACTCGTCCTCGCCGACGTCCACGTGCCGGCCGACGCGATCCTGCCGGACTCGAAGGGCCTCAAGAGCCCCCTCATGTGCCTCACGCAGGCGCGCTACGGCATATCGTGGGGCGTCCTCGGCGCCGCCATGGCCTGCTACGAGGAAGCGCGCAGCTACGCGAAGACCCGCGTGATGTTCGGCAAGCCGATCGGCGGGTTCCAGATCCAGCAGGTGCGCCTGGCCGACATGCTCACCGAGATCACCAAGGGCCAGCTGCTCGCCCTGCACCTCGGCCGCATGAAGGACGCCGGCACCTTCACCCCGCAGATGGTCTCGCTGGCCAAGCGGAACAATGTCAACATCGCCACCGAGTGCGCCCGCGAGACGCGGCGGCTGCTGGGCGGCAACGGCATCCTGGCCGAGTACGCGGCGATGCGGCATATGGCGAACCTCGAGAGCGTGTACACGTACGAGGGGACCCACGATGTCCACTCGCTGATCCTCGGGCAGGCGATCACGGGGCTGAACGCCTTCGGCTGAGGCACGGGCAGGTCCGGCAACGGAACGTCCCCGTCCGCATCGCGCCGCCTACGCCCTCCGGGTTAGGCGGCGCGATGCTTTTCCGCACACGGAGACCCATGAGGGGGATTGATATGACACATATGCACAGGCATATATACGCCATGAAGCGGACGTCCCTCTTCCTCGACGAAAGCGTGCTCGAAGCGCTCGAAGCCGAGGCGGGCCGTCGCGGGGTCAGTCTGGCCTCACTCGTCCGCGAGGCGCTGGCCGCCTATGTCGCCAATCCCGGAGGTCGCATGCCGCTCCCCAGCATCACCGGACAGTTCGCCAGCGGACACGCCGACACCTCGGCGCGGGTTGACGAGCTGCTCTGGTCCGATCCGCACGCCTGATCGCCGTGATCGTCGTGGCCGACACCGGGGCGCTCTACGCGCTCGCCGATCGCAGCGACGCCTGGCACCAGCGCGTGCGCGACTGGTGGGTGGCCGCGCCTCGGCGCGTGGTCATCCCCACCAGCGTGGTGCCCGAGTTGTGCCGCCTGCTGCAGACGCGGCTCGGCGCACAGGCCGAGCTGGCCTTCGTGCGGGCCATCCGAACGCGCGAGTTCCAGTTGGTCGAAGTCGAAGGCCGCGACCTCCCGCGCATCGAGGCGACGATGCTCCAGTTCGCCGACTTCCCCCTGAGCTATGTGGACGCGTCCGTGGTGGCGGTCGCCGAGCGGCTCAAGGCAGTCGAGATCCTCTCGACTGACCGCCGGCACTTCCCGCGAATCGCGCCGAACCTCCCCGTCGCCCCATAGCGCGCACGGCCTCGTCGGCTCCGTGCCTGCCCGTGCCCGGTGCCGCGGGGGTCAGTCCCGCCGGTACCGCTGCCGCAGCGGGCCGAGCACCCACAGGAAGTTCCTCGCGACGAAGCTCAGCATCTTCCATCGCTTCCCCGGAACCAGCACCGGCCCGCCGTTCGCGGCCGCGTGCGCGAGCGATTCATCCACCACCCGCTCGGCCGGCAGGAAACTCCACTGCGGCAGCCCGGCGCGCCCGGTGCCCAGCCGATCGTGGAACTCGCTGTACGTGAACCCCGGGCACACCGCCTGCACGTGTACGCCGCTTCCGGCGAGCTCCAGCGCCAGCGCCTCGCAGTACATCCGCTGGTAGGCCTTCGTGCTGTTGTAGTTCACGTTGCCGGGCGCCGGCACCCACGACGCCACGCTCGCGACCGTGATGATCCACCCCCGGCGCCGCTCCCGCATGCCGGGGAGCGCCGCCTGGGTCAGCTCGTGCACCGCCTGCACGTGGAGCCGGAGCATCCGCGCCTGCCCGTCGCGGTCGGCCTTGCCGATCACGCCGCGCGTCCCGAAGCCGGCATTATTCACCAGTACGGCCAGCCGCGGCTCGTCGCGCACGCGGGCCGCCACCGCCGCGATCCCTGCATCGTCGGACAGGTCCGCCACCAACGCCTCCGCCTGCACGCCGTGCGCCTCCGTCAGCTCGGCGCAGAGGGCCCGCAGCCGGTCGCCGTCGCGCGCGACCAGCAGCAGGTCGTGGCCCCGCGCCGCCAATCGCTGGGCATACACGCGGCCGATGCCGGCGGAGGCGCCGGTGACGAGGGCGACGGGGCGAGGCGACATGGGCGGGAACATACCACGCCCGCGGGCCCATGCCGGCGACACCGCGCGCCACCCTCGCCCTCGTCTGCGGCGCGGCACCACGCGGCTCGGCGTCCTTGCCGGCGCCCGCCCGACTATATTCTGGGGTCCCCACCCTAACCCGCCGAAGCGATGAAGATCGCCGTCGCCATCAAGCGCGTGCCCGACATGGACACCCGCTTCAAGATCGCCCCGTCCGGCACCGCCGTGGACGAGACGGGCCTCAAGTTCGACATGTCCGACTTCGACGGCTACGCGGCCGAGGCCGCGCTGCAGATCAACGAGAAGCAGGGCGGGGGCGAGATCACCGCGATCTCGCTCGGCCCCGACGTCGTCCAGGAGACGCTCCGCAAGGCGCTCTCGATGGGCCTCGACAAGGCCGTGCAGCTCAAGGCCGACGCCGTCCCCTTCGACGGCTATGCCATCGCCGAAGCCCTCGCCGCCGAGCTCAAGGGCGGCAGCTACGACCTCATCCTCTTCGGCCGCATGGCGATCGACAGCTCCAACCAGAGCGTCGGCCCGATGGTCGCCGAGCTCCTCGGCCTGCCGTGCATCTCCGCGGTGAGCCAGCTCGACGTCTCCGACGGCAAGACGGTGAAGGCGCGTCGCGAGCTCGAAGGCGCCTACGAAGAAGTCACCTGCCCGCTCCCCGCGGTCGTGACGATCGACGAAGGCGTGGCGCGCCCGCGGTATCCTTCGCTCAAGGGGATCATGGCCGCCAAGAAGAAGCCCCTCGAGGTGAAGCCCGCGCAGCTCGGGCCCGTCACCGCGACCGTCGCGAAGATGGAGCTCCCCCCCGAGCGCGCCGCCGGCCGCATCCTCGGCGAGAACGCCGACGCCGTTCCCGAACTTGTCCGTCTCCTGCAGACCGAAGCGAAGGTGCTCTGACCGATGCCCACCATCCTTGCGTTCGCCGAAGCCCGCGCCGGTCAGCTCCGGAAGGTCGCGCTCGAGGCCGTCACCGCCGCCCGCCAACTCGCCGGCGGCGACCAGGTACATGCCGTGCTCGTCGGGGAGGGCGGCATCGGCGCCCATGCCGCGGCGCTCGGCCAGCACGGGGCCGACGTCGTGCACGTCTGCGAGCACGCCGGCTTCGCCCGGCACAACCCCGAGGCGCTCGCGGCGCTCCTCGCTGCCGCGGCCAACACCACCGGCGCGCGCGTCGTGGTGCTGCCGGCGAGCGCCCACGGCAAGGACGTAGCGCCGCGCGTCGCCGCCAAGCTCAAGGTCGGCCTCGCCGCCGACCTGACGTCGGTCGCATTCGAGGGCGACGCGATCGTCGGTCGCCATCCGGTGAATACGGGCAAGGTGCTCGCGACGGTCACCCTCACCGCCAAGCCGGCGGTGGTCACCATGCGGCCCGGTGCGGTGCCGCCGGCGGCGCAGCCGAAGGCCGGCACGGTGCAGGCGCTCGCCCCGGTGGGCGATCCCTCGGCCAGCCGCGTCGTCACGACGACCCTCGTGCAGGGCAACACCGCCAAGCTCGACCTGGGTGAGGCACCCGTGATCGTCACTGGTGGGCGCGGCCTCAAGGCGGCCGAGCACTTCGCGATCGTCGAGGCCCTGGCCGAGGCCTTCGGCAACGCGGCGGTCGGCGCGACGCGTGCGGTGACCGACGACGGGTGGCGCCCCCACAGCGACCAGATCGGCCAGACCGGCCGGCTCGTCAGCCCCGACCTCTACATCGCCGTCGGCGTCTCCGGGGCGATCCAGCACCTGGCCGGGATGCGCAACAGCAAGACGATCGTCGCGATCAACAAGGACAAGGAAGCCCCGATCTTCAAGATCGCCGACTACGGCATCGCCGGGGACGCCTTCGAGGTGGTCCCGAAGCTGACCGAGGCGGTGAAGGCCGCCCGCGCCCAGTCCTGACGCTCCGATCGCCCGACGCGCCCGGCTCCCGCCGGGCGCGTCGTCGTTTCATCCTGTAGCTTCGCAGGTAGCCGGCGCGCATCGGCGCCACCCCCACCGCCCACCGGAACCTCGATGAGCGTCTCGCAACTGGTGTACGCGCTGCTCTTCACGCTGGCGATGGGATTCTTCGCCTTCTCGGCCCGGCGCCTGGTCGCGTTCCTCCGGTTGGGACGGCCGGACCCGCGGCTCGACGACGTGGGGACGCGCCTGCGCAACCTCGGGCTGATCGGCTTCGCGCAGACGAAGATCCTGCGCGAGCGCGGGGCGGGAATCTCGCACGCCCTCGTCTTCTGGGGCTTCCTCGTCGTCACCGTCGGCACCGTCGAGCAGATGGTGCAGGGCTTCTGGCCGGCGTTCGATCTTCCGCATCTGCTCCCGTCGCCGCTCGCGTTCGTCTTCAACCTGTCGCAGGAGATCTTCTCCGTCGGCATCCTCGTCGCCGTGTCGTGGCTCATCTGGCGGCGCACCGTCGCGACGCCCAAGCGCCTGCGCGGCGAAGGGAAGGGCGACCCGGTGCACCACGGCGAGGCGATTCTCATCCTTTCGATCATCGCTACGCTCATGCTCTCGATCCTCGTCGAGAGCAGCTTCGAACTGCTGACGCCCGGTCCCGACGGGGGCCCGCGCGAGCCGCTCGGGCAGCCCATCGCGCGCTGGCTCTCGCTGTTCTTCGTCGGGAGCGACCCGATCACCGTGCCGACGGCGCACCTCGTCAGCCGCATCGGCTGGTGGACGCACGCGGTGCTCGTGCTGGTGTTCCTGAACCTGCTGCCCTACTCGAAGCACCTGCACGTCCTCACGTCGCTCATCAACACGTTCTTCTCGAACACCTCCGGGCCCGGCCCCGTCGGCGCGATGAAGCCGATGGACCTCGAGGCCGAGACCGACGTGTACGGCGCCAGCGACGTCGAGCACCTCTCCTGGAAGAACCTGCTCGACGGCTACTCCTGCACCGAGTGCGGACGCTGCACCGCCGCCTGTCCGGCCAACACCACGGGCAAGATGCTCTCGCCCCGCAAGATCGTCGTGAACGTGCGCCAGCGGCTGCTCGAGAAGGCGCCGCTGCTGGTGCCCGGCGCCGACGCCGCCCGGCGCGGCGCCGCCGAGCAGGCCGCGGCCGGCACCGTGGCCGATGCCGCCGCGAAGGTCCTCGGGAAGAAGCTCCTCGACGACTACATCACCGAGGAGGAGCTCTGGGCCTGCACGTCGTGCCGCGCCTGCGTGTACGAATGCCCGGTCTCCATCGACCAGCTCGAGGTCATCAACGAGCTCCGCCGCAATCTGGTCCTCACGGAGTCACGCTTCCCCGAGGAGCTCATGCCCGCCTTCGAGGGGCTCGAGCAGAAGGGGAATCCGTGGAGCTTCGCTCCCGCCGACCGCGGCGCATGGGCCGAGGGGATGGACATCCCTACCATGGCCGAGTTGCAGGCCCGCGGCGAGAAGGCCGACGTGCTCTTCTGGGTCGGCTGCATGGGGTCGTTCGACGAGCGCGCCAAGAAGATCACCGTCGCCTTCGCGCGCATCCTCAAGGCCGCCGACGTCAGGTTCGCCATCCTCGGCCAGGAGGAGGCCTGCCACGGCGATCCCGCGCGACGCATGGGCAACGAGTACCTCTATCAGGTGCTCGCCAAGGGGGCGATCGAGGTGCTCAACGGGTACGAGGTGAAGACGATCGTCACCCACTGCCCGCACTGCTTCCACCAGATGGGCACCGAGTTCCCGCAGTTCGGCGGCCACTACGAGGTCATCCACCACAGCGAGTACCTCGAGCGCCTGCTGGCGGACGGGCGCGTGCCCCTCGAGCAGGGCGGGGACAAGCTCGTCGTGGCCTACCACGACTCGTGCTACCTCGGCCGGTACCACGAGATCACCGAGCAGCCCCGCGCCGCCCTCAAGCGCGCGCTCCCGGTCATGACGCTCGTCGAGCCCGCGCGCACGAAGTCCCGCGGTCTCTGCTGCGGCGCCGGCGGCGGGCGGATGTGGATGGAGGAGAAGGACGGCAAGCGCATCAACGTCGAGCGCACCGAGGAGCTCCTCGCCACCGGCGCCGACACGATCGCCGTTGCCTGTCCCTTCTGCATGACCATGATCAGCGACGGCGTCACGGCGAAGAGCGCCGCCACGCCCGTCATGGACCTCAGCGAGCTCGTCGCCGCGCGGCTGCGCGAGCCCACCGCCGCGTCGTAGCGGCCGTGCGGCGGCCGGACCTCGACCGCGCCGCCGCCGACGAGGCCGTCCGGCTCGTGGCGGCCCACGCTCGGAGGGTCCGACGCCGCGCGCGGGTCTGGCGCGATGCCCCGGACGACCGCGACGCACTCCACGCGTTGCGCACGGCGCTCCGATGCCTCCGGGCCCTGCTGCGCGCCTTCCGGCCCGTGCTCGGCGGCGTCGCGAGTCGCGGCATCCGCCGGCGCCTGCGGCTCGCCTCGCGCGCCACCTCGGCGCTGCGCGACCTCGACGTCTTCGCCGACTGGGTCGCCGCGCAGACGGGCGTGCCCCACCATCGGCGCCTCCGACGCCGGATCCGCGAGGCCACCGCCGCCGCAGTGGCCGACGCCGTCCCCGCCTTTCTGGCGGCTTGGGGGGACGCCGACCATCGGCTGCGCCGCGCCCTGCGGGCGCCGAGCCGTATCGGGCGCGTGGCGACCGCCGCCGACCGCAGGGCGCGGTTCGCCGTCGCGCTCCGGCGGGCCGTGCAGCGCGAGCGCGTGACACTGCGCGCGGGGCTCGCCACGTTCGACCCGGTGCACCGGCCCGCTGCGGTCCATGCGTTGCGCATCGCGGCCAAGCGCCTGCGCCACGTCCTCGACGCCGCGGCGCCGCGCACCGCCGACGTGCGGCACACCGTCACCTGGTGCCGGATGCTGCAGGATCGCGCCGGGGCTTGGCGTGACGCGCACGTCGCCACCGCGTTCCTCCGCCGCTGGCGCGACGAACCCGCCGTCACCGCGCTGCGCCGCCCCCACCGCCACCGCCTGCGCGAGCGCCGGCTCGCGCTGGTGGCCTTCGCGGCCGACCGGCGCGCCTGGCGCGCCGCGCTCGACGTCAGCTGGACGCGGGCGTAGCCGACGCCTCGTCCGGCTCCATGTGCACCAGCACCCCCCGGATCCCCGGGCCCGAGGCACGGATCGCCGCCTTCACCGCGCCGCTCAGCCGGTGCGCCGCGTCGAGCGACATCTGCGGGTCGGCCTGCACGTGCACGTCCACGTGGAAGCCCGTGCCCGACCGGCGGATGCGCAGCGCATGCAGACTGCGCACGCCGGGCACCGCGAGCGCCGCCGCCTGCACCGGCGCCCGCACCGCCGCGCCCGGCGCGCGGTCCATGAGGTCGCCCAGCGCCGGCCGCAGCACGCGCACGCCGTTCACGAAGATCACGCCGCTCGCCAGCAGCGCCGCCCAGTCGTCGGCCGGCTCCCAGCCCGGCCCGCCCACGAGCGCGACCGAGATGCCCACGAACGCCGCGACCGACGTGACCGCGTCGGCGTAGTGGTGCATCGCGTCGGCGTCCGCCGCCGCGCTCGCTCCCGCTGCTGCGCTCGCCCGCGCGACCCGGCGTCCCGTCGCCCACTTGATCGCCACCACCGCCACCAGCACGACGAGCGTGTACGGGGCCGGCGCGTGGTGCGGCGTGACGATCTCGCGCACCGCCTCGATCGCGATCCCGACCGACGCCCCCATGAGCATGAACGCCACCACCGCCCCCGCGAGTGACTCCGCCTTGCCGTAGCCGAACGGGTACTCGTCGTCCTCGCGCCGCGAGGCGATCCGCATCCCGCCCAGCACCACCAGCGAGCCGAGGATGTCGAAGCCGCTCTCGGCGGCGTCCGCGATCAGCGCGTAGCTGTTGCCCAGCACTCCCGCGACGAGCTTCGTCGCCGAGAGCACGGCGTTGATCACCAGCCCGGTCGCGACGGCCGACTGCGCCGTTTCGACCAGCCGATGCTCGCCCGTCGGTGTCAGCGGCTGACCTGCCACAGGTCCACCTGATGCCGCACCGCGCCGTCCTCCGCCACCACCCGGTCGAGCCGCCCGCACGACAGGCCCAGCGCCTCGCACGCCGCCACGAATCCCTCCGCTCCCACCCGCCCCGGGTCCGCCACCAGCCCGACGCCCCCGCGCGCGAGCGTCGCGCGCATCGCACGCGCCACCAGCGGCCCGTACGGCCGCTCGTACAGCACGTCGCTCGCGACGACCGCGTCGAAGGTGCCGAGGTCCGGCGGCAGGGCGCGCCAGTCCACCGTGGCGACGGCGATCTCGCGCCCGCTGTTCACCCACGCGTTCCAGCGCGCGAAGTGCGTCGCGTCCTCGTAGTAGTCGGTGGCCGTGACGTCCCACCCCAGCCGCGCGGCCGCCGCGGCGACGAGTCCGGCACCGCAGCCGAGCTCGAGCAGCCGCCCGCGCCCGACGCCCCGCGCCGACAGTGCGTCGGCGAGCACGCACGCCGACGGCCACAGGTCGGCCCAGTAGGGCAGTCGTTCGTCCCGGGCGAAGTCGTCCTCGGAGATCAGCGCCTCGGCGTCGGCCGGGTGGCGGAGCGTGAGCGCCCCGGCGACCAGCGGCACGATGCGCTCGCGCGTCGCGTAGCGCGCGTAGAGCGCCTCGCCGAGCGCGGGGGCCGGCAGGTCGTGCAGGGCCGCCGTCACGTGGCCGCGTCGCCGAACGGCACGCGCGCGGCGCCGGCATGATCCGCGAAGCGCACGTAGGGGAGCGGCGTCCCGGCGGTCAACGGCGCGTCGCCCGGAGCCACGCACGCGACGCCGTCGGCGAGGGCGAGCGGTCGCACGAGGTGCGAGGCCTGCGGGCCCGAGCGGACGAGCTCCGCCGTGCCGTCCGCCGCCGCGACGAGCCGCACCCGCGCGAGCAGCGCCACGCGCGGGTCGCGTACGAAGGGCTCGCCCGCCGGGGCCGCGTGCGTCGGCCGGTGCGGCGCGCGGTCGCCGGCCATCGCCCGCAGCAGCGGCCGCAGCAGCAGCTCGCCGCACACCGTCGCCGACGCAGGATTCCCCGGCAGCCCGAGCCACGGCACGCCGCGCACCTCGCCGAAGGCGAGCTGCGACCCGGGACGCGCCGCCATCTTCCAGAACGTCACCGACCCGCCCGCGCGCGCCGCGGCCCCCTTCGCGAAGTCGAAGTCGCCCGCCGCCACGCCCCCGGCGCTCACCACCACGTCCGCCTCGCGCGCCGCGCGCGAAAGCGCCACCGCCAGCGACGCCTCGTCGTCCGGCACGATGCCCAGGTCGAGGCACGTCGCCCCCGCTTCGCGCACGATCGCGGCCAGGGCCACGGCGTTGCTGTCCACGATCTGCGCCGGCCCCGCGTGCGCGGCGCGATCGAGCGGCACCAGTTCGTCGCCCGAGCGCACCAGCGCCACCACCGGCCGCCGGGCCACCGGGATCGTCGCGAGGCCGAGGGACGCGAGGTACTGCACCACGCCTGGCGTCACGACCGTTCCCGCCGGCAGCGCCACCGCGCCGGCCGTCGCGTCCTCGCCCGCGGCGCGCACGTGCTGGTGCGCGTCGCGGTCGCGGCGCACCTGCACCACGGCCCTCCCGCGGTCGGTGTCCTCCCAGCGGACCACCGAGTCGGCGCCGGCGGGCACCGGTGCACCGGTGAAGATCCGCACTGCCTCGCCCGCTGCCACGCCGCACGCGGGCATGGCCCCCGCCGCCACGGTCGCGGTCACCCGCAGCGTCACCGGTGCCTCGGGGGTCGCCCCGCGCACGTCGGCAGCGCGCACCGCGTAGCCGTCCATGCCGGCGTTGGGCCAGGGCGGGATCGAGCGCGGCGCCACGACGTCCACTGCGAGCACCCGTCCCAGCGCGTCCGCGAGCGGCGCGGGCTCGGGGGGCCGCGGCGTCCCCGCCGCGGTCACCTGCGCGATCGCGTCAGCGAGCCGGGGCGGCGCGGACATCGTCGGCCGGCCCGCGGTAGCGCCACGCGGCGAGGCGCTCGGCGATCTCGTCCTGCACCCGCTCGACCGCCTTCACGTCGGTCGTCCAGTTGTTGCAGAGGGCGGAGAAGAGCAGCGTCTCCCCGTTGCGCGTCGTCACGTACCCCGAGAGCGACCGCACGCGGTCCACGAACCCCGTCTTGGCCTGCACCGTCCCCTGCGCGGCGGTGCCGCGCATGCGCGAGGCCAGCGTACCGTCCACTCCCGCCAGCGGCAGCGCGTCGCGGAAGACGCGCGCCCAGGCCTCCTGCCGGCCCATCGCGTCGAGGATCCGCACCACCGCGCGCGGGGCCACGAAGTTGTGCCGCGACAGCCCGCTGCCGTCCCGCGCGACGGCCGCCGTCGAGTCCACCCCCCACGCGGCCAGTTGCCGCCGCACGACAGCGAGTCCCGAGTCCGCCGAGCCCACGCCGGTGCGCTCGAGTCCCACCACGCGCAGCAACTGCTCGCCCAACTGGTTCTGCGACGGCTTCTCGAAGAAGCGCAGCACGTCGGCGAGCGGCGGCGACGCGTGCACCGCGAGCGTGTCCCCCGCGAGCATCGCGGCCGTCGTGTCCACCGCCACGCCGCCGGTCACCTCGACGCCCCGGGCGTCGAGGGCGCCGAGCCACGCCGCGGCGACCGCGCGCGCCGGCTCGCGCATCGCCACCCGCAGTCCCACCCGCTGCCCCACCGCCACCGTGCCGCGGACCACGTACGTTCGCGCGTCGTCGTCCCACGTCACGTCGAGGCCGGCGGTGTCGGGCGTCGCGCGCGTCGGCCCCAGCGCGCTCTGCACGCGCGCCGCGGCCGCCACCGGCTGCACCGTCACCGTCGCCGGCTCGCCCGGCCGCGCTGCCCCCTCGACCACCAGCCGCGCGAGCCCCTCGTTGAGCAGCACCGCGTCCACCGGCGCGCCGTATGCGTACTCGAGGTCGTCCCAGTCCCAGCCGAAACCGAGTCGCGGGCCGCGGAAGTGCCCCGTCGCCACCACGACCCGACCGCGGACCCGCCGGATCCCGCGGCTCCGCACCGAGTCGGCCAGGTCGTGCAGCGGCAGCAGCGCGTCGCCCTGCATCGCGTCGCTCCACGACGGGTCGCCGCGCCCGACCAGCACGAGGTCGCCGTCGAGAACACCGTCGCGCAGCGGGCCGCGCGCCAGCACGGACGTCCGGGTGCGGAACTCGGGGCCCAGTTGCGCGAGCGCCACCGCCCCCGTCACCAGCTTCTGGTTCGACGCCGGCACGAACAGCTTGTCCGCGTTGTGCGCATAGAGCGTGTCGCCCCGCGCCGGGTGCACCACCAGCACTCCCCAATGCGCATTGGCGAACCTGGGGTCGCGCACCAGCGAGTCGATCGCCCGCACCAGCGCCTCGCGACCGTTCGGCGCGGCCGGGGCCGGCGCCGGCGCCGGCGCGGGGACGCGCGCGCCGCCACACGCCGCGGCCAGCGACGCCAGCCCCGCGACCGCGTGCCGCCGCACGGCACTCACCGGCGCCACGTCGCCGACAGCGTCGGGTCCTCCGCCACCGTCACCGTCTCCACCGAAACCCCCGCGGGCATCGCCGCCTGCACGCGCGCCGCGATCCACGCGGCGAGTTCCTCGCACGTCGGGATCCGCTGGCCCTCGTGGAACTCGGGGATGTCGAGCACGAGGTTGGCGTGGTCGAGCCGCTCGCGCAGCGCCGCGATCGCGCCATCGAGGGCGACCAGATCGCAGCAGAAGCCGGTCAGCGGATCCACCGGTCCTGCCACCGTCACGTCGCACACGTAGGTGTGGCCGTGCCACTGCGGCCTGGCGCACTTGCCGAAGGTCGCCGCGTTGCGGGCCTCGTCCCACTCGGGCCGACGATACCGGTGCGCCGCCGCGAACGTGAACCGACGCGTCAGCGAGACCGGCATCAGCGGAAGACCGTCCAGTGCAGGCCGGCCGTCAGCGCGGTGTTGGCCCGCCACCCGCCGCGCAGCGACTGCTGCGTCAGCACCGGCGGCGTCTGCGTCACGTACGTGTCGGGGTAACGGAACCGATGCAGGAACACCCCCCAGTCGAGGCGCAGTCGCCAGCGGTCGGCCATCACGTACGTGACCCCGGCCCCCCCCGTGAACAGGACGTTCGTCCCCACCGCGAAGCCACCGACGTCGCGCTCCGCGACCAGGTCGGTCAGCAGCCCCACCCCGAGCGACGCCCCGGGAATGAGCCGACGCCACGACTTCTGGCCGGTCAGCTGCATCGCGAAGCCGGCGTCCGTTACCGCGAGGGGCCACCGGTAGCGCCCCAGTCCCCGCTGGTTGACCGCGCGGAAGGGGTCCAGCGGCGTGCGGGACGAGAGCACCGCCTGCTGCCGCACGTAGAGCGACCCCGCGCTGCCGATCGTCCAGTCGTAACGCGCGCCGATCACCGGCGCGCTGGCCGGCGAGACGCCGGCCGGGTCACGGCCGGCGTTCCACCAGCCCGCGAACGTCGTCAGTCCCTGCCGGAACGGCGCGTCGGCGAACGGGCTGCGCTCGGGAAGCGTCCCGACCTGCGCGGCGAGGCGACCGGTGCCGAGCAGAACGACGAGCGCGACGGGCGCGGCCCGGCGGACGGCCTGGCGGACGGCCCGGCGGACGGCCTGGCGGACGGTCTGGCGGACGGTCTGGCCGCCGCGCGCGAGGGGTGACGTCAGAGCAGGCCGCCTCATGCCGACGCCCCGTGTTCCTGCGCGATCAACGCCGCCGCCGGCGACGTCGCCGAGAGGTCGGTGAGGTCCCGCCCCGTCATCTCCGCCGGCCGCTCGAGGCCGAGCAGCGACAGCACGGTCGGGCCCACGTCGCACAGGGCGCTCTGCCCGCGCAGCGGACGGTCGCCCGCCGGGTCGAACAGCAGGAAGGGCACGGGGTTCGTGGTGTGGGCCGTGTGCGGGCCGCCGGTCGCGGGGTCGATCATCATCTCGCAGTTGCCGTGGTCGGCGGTGATCAGCAGGCGGGTGCCGGTGCGCTCCGCCTCGGCCACGATGCGCGCGAGGCAGCGGTCCACCACCTCGATCGCCGCGATCGTCGCCGGCATCGAGCCCGTGTGTCCCACCATGTCCCCGTTCGCGAAGTTGCACAGCATGAAGTCGTGCGCCCCGCCGGCGATCGCGCGGCAGAGCACGTCGGTGACGCCGTCGGCGGACATCGCGGGCTGCAGGTCGTACGTCGCGACCTGCGGGCTCGGCACCAGCTCGCGCACCTCGCCCGCGAAGGGCACCTCGATGCCGCCGTTGAAGAAGTACGTCACGTGCGGGTACTTCTCCGTCTCCGCCGTGCGCAGCATCGAGCGCCCCGCCTCGCTGACGACCTCCGCCACGATCCGCGCCATCGAGAACGGCGGGAAGGCGGACGGGAAGGGAAACGTCGCGTCGTACTGCGTCATCGTGGCGAGGTGCACGCGCGGCCGCGCCGGCACCGGGAAGCCGTCGAACCCCTCGACGGCGAGCGCCCGCACCAGCTGCCGCATGCGGTCGGAGCGGTAATTCCAGCACAGCACCGCGTCGCCGTCGCGCATCGGCGCGACCGGCCGGCCCTCGGCGTCCACCATGACGTGCGGGACGACGAACTCGTCGGTCTCGCCGCGCGCGTGCGCGTCGCGGATGCACCGCATCGGGTCGGGCGCGGTCGGGCCCACCCCCTCGGCGATCGCGCGGTAGGCGACCTCGGTGCGCGGCCAGCGGCGGTCGCGGTCCATCGCGTAGTACCGCCCGCTCACGCTCGCCACGACCGCCACCCCCGCCGTCCGCGCCAGCAGCTGCGGCATGTGCTCGAGCGACGAGGTCGGCATCGTGTCGCGGCCGTCGAGCAGCGCGTGGATCGCGACCTTCGCCACCCCCTGCCGCTGCGCCAGGTCCACGAGCGCCCACGCGTGCCGGTCGAGCCCGTGCACCCCGCCGTCACCGATCAGCCCCACCAGGTGCAGCGTGCCCCCGGTCTTGTGCACGTGCGCGCACGCGTCCACGAACGCCGCCGCCTGGAAGAACGACCCGTCGTGGATCGCCTGCGAGATGCGCACGAGGTCCTGCATCACCACGCGCCCCGCCCCGAGGTTGAGGTGCCCAACCTCGCTGTTCCCCATCTGGCCTGCCGGCAACCCGACGGCCAGCCCCGAGGCGCGCAGCAGCGTGCGCGGCGTCCGCGCCCACAACCGATCCCACGTCGGCGTCCCGGCCAGCGCGATCGCGTTGCCCTCGCGCTCCGCGCGGTATCCCCAGCCGTCCAGCACGACCAGGGCGACTGGCCGTCGTGCGGTCGTGCCCATCTCTTCTCGCTCGCGGGTGCGGGTGCTAACCTCACCGACGGCCCGCGACGCGGGACGTCTCCGCCGGAAATCTATGTCCGTGACCCCCTCCTACAACGCACGGCGTGCCGCCCGCCGGGCCAGCGCCGCGCGCCTCCTTCGGCTCGTGCGACCCCGGATCGTCGCCGCCCTGGTCGCACTGGGCGCCGTCGGCCCCGCGAACGCGCAGGTGGCGGTGGTGCGCAACAGCCCCCTGCTCGCCCAGCCGACCAAGGGCGCCCGCTCGCTCGGGACCCTGCTCCGGGGCGGCACCGTGGCGTCCGGCCCCACGCTCGGCGGCTGGCAGCAGGTCACGCTCGACGGCTGGCTCGAGGCCGGATTCCTCGGCGGCAAGGTTGACACCTTTCCACGCAGCGTCCGGCGGAATGGCTCGACACTCCGCGCCTCGGCGTCGCCCACGGCGCGCGCGGTCGCCCGCCTCAACGGCGGAACCGGCCTCCAGCTGATCGGGACCTCGGGACGCTTTTCGCGCGTGCAGTTCGTGGCCTGGGTGCGCACGGAGGGGCTCGGCCGGCCGAACGGGGCGGCCGCTCAGGCCAGCGGTCGCGGCGTCCGACCCGTACCGCCGAAGGCCGTCGATGCGGCTCCGTCGCTCCTCGCGGCCCCCGCGCCCGCCGATGCCGCCCTGATTCCCGACGGCGCCCTCAAGCCGGCGGGGTCGCGCGGGGCCGATGTCCGGCTCGCCCCCGACGGGCGCATCCTTGCGTCCGTGCGGCCGCAAGCCGTACTCGTTCCCCAGGCGAGGGACCGGGGCTGGGTCCGGGTCCGGCTCGAGGGCTGGGTGCGCGAGCGCGACCTCATGCCCGCCGATTCCGCCTTGCGCGGCATCCGCAGCGCGGCCGACCTGCGGTCGGATCCCGAGGGCACCAAGGGCGTGACGGTGCGATGGGTCGTGGACGTCCTCGGGCTGCAGACCGCCGACGGACTGCGCCGAGACCTCAGCGAAGGCGAGCAGTACCTCCTCGCCCGCGGGCCCGACGGCGAGGAGGCACTGCTCTATCTCGCCATTCCGCCGACACTCCTCGAAACCGCCCGCGCGTGGCCCCAGATGTCCCGGGCGCTCGTCGTCGCGCGGGTGCGCACCGGCCGCAGCGAACCGACCGGCGTTCCCGTGCTCGACGTCCAGTCCCTCTCGAAGCCCTGACCATGACGTCCTCCGGCCGCCTCGGCGCGGCGCTGCTCGTCATCCTCGGCGCCGGCGTCGCCGCGCTCGGCGGACGGGCCTACCACCTCGGCCGCGTCACCCTCGACGGGCGTCGTGCCGCCGGCGTGGCCCGGGCCAGCGCGGAGTCGCTCGGCGTGCGCGTGGCCGCCACCCGCGAGCAGGCGCTCGTGGCGCGACTGCGCGCCGAGGCGCGCGCGCTCCCGGGGCTGCTGCTGGCGGTGGCGCTCGACAGCAACGAGGCGACGCTCTTCCGCGACGGCCTGCCCCTGCGGCGCATGCCGGTCGAGCGCGCCACCGGGCCGCTGCCCACCGGGGCCCCGGCGCTGGCGCGCGGGGAGTACGTCGTCGGGCGGGTCGCCGGTCCCAAGGACACCGTCGAGGTCCCGACGTGGGCCTGGACGGGCCGCGGCATGCCGGCGCCGGCAGAGCGCCGCCTCAAGGGTGGACTCGGGCCGGTCGTGGTGGAACTCGTGGACGGACCGTGGCTCTACGCCCGCCACCCCGAGGGGACGCTCGCCGACTCCGCCTTCGTCCTGCCCGGCGCACTGCGGTTCGCCCCGCGCGACCTGCAGGTGCTCAAGCCGAACCTCCAGGTCGGCACTCCCGTGTACATCTATTAAAGCCCGCCCGCCTGCCGATGGACACCGAGCCGACCTCCCCACTCGCGATCACCGCCCCCACCTTCCGGCGCGTCGCGCTCGCGATGGCCGGGATCGGCCTCGGCCTCGGCGGCGTCGTCGCCTGGCTCACCCCGGCAGCGCGAGCCGCGCAGGCCGACCTCGCGGCCGCGGAGCAACAGCGCGACAGCGTGCGACGCGAAGCCGCAGCCGCCGGCGACTCGCTCTCGGCCGCCCTCGCGGCGAAGGGCGGAGCCCCCGGCGACACGGCGTACCTGGTCGTGTCCATCGCCGAGAATCGGCTCTGGCTCAAGCGCCGGGACTCCGTCCTGTTCACCACCCGCGTCGCCACCGGCACGGGCGGCGAACTCAAGCGCGTCGGTTCCAAGGCGATGTGGAAGTTCGATACGCCGCGGGGGCGGCTGAAGGTCGAGCGCAAGGACGAGAATCCCATGTGGGCGCCGCCGGACTGGCACTTCGTCGAACTGGCGAAGAAGCGGAAGCTCAAGCTGGTCTTCCTGCGGGCCGGCATGACGGTCCCCCTGCCGGACGGTTCGATGATTGCCCTGAGCGGCAACGACGTCGTGCGGCGGTCCCCCAACGGTGCCGAGGTACCGTACGACGCCCGGGAAGGTCGGGAGATCATCGTCGGGCGCCGGCTCATCGTCCCACCGCTGGGCACGCACCAGCGGCGCTTCGCCGGCGTGCTCGGACCCTTCCGGCTCTACCTCGGCGACGGCTACGGGATTCATGGCACCGATATCCCGAGCTCGATTGGCCGTTCGGCCAGTCACGGGTGCATTCGGGTGCGGAACGAGGATATCGAAGCGCTGTATCAACTTGTGCCGGTCGGCACGCCAGTTTTCGTCTATTGAGTCGCGCGTCGCTGGCCGAGTGAGATTACTTTCTGGCCAGTCGGTCAGGTGACGATTTACGCCCCTCGCGTGATAGCGAATGGGGACGGCACCCGTAGCTTGACCCGAAGCCGCGCGACCGGCCGGCGCAGCAGCGCGAGCCACCGTGACGACAGCGTTCCCCCACCCGTCCAGCCCATACCGATGATCGTGTCTCCTGCGCCTCGGCTCCGTCGCCTGCCCCGAGCCCTGCTCGTGGCCGCCGCGGCCTGCACGCTGGCGACGCCGGCGCGGGCCGGGGCGCAGGGCTTCTCGTTGAATACGTTCTTCGGCGGCCGCTCCGATGACTCGCTCGTCGTCTCGGACTCGGCGGCCCCGACGCCGATCCGCGGGCTGTCCGGCAAGCTGCGCCTGCGCATCTTCGGGCCGCGCCGTTCCCTGCGGATCCCGGTGATCGCCCGGCTCTTCGGCGACTCGGCCGTCCGCACCCCCGGCATCCATGCCGCCAAGGCGGCAGCGGCCGCCGACGGCGAGACCGGCGTCGCGCTGGCGACCGTCGTTCCGTTCGAGCAGAAGGACGGCCGCTTCGTCCACGGCTACCGCGTGGGCTACTGGCCCGAGGAGCGCGGGCGGCTGCGCAACGGGATGTACCTGAACCCCGACGGCTTCGTGAAGGTGACGCGCGAGGAGGCGGACATGCCGCTCTCCGAGCACTTCTCCATCCGCGACTTCCTCACGCACGACCAGTCGGATGTCTGGCCCAAGTTCGTCGTGCTGCGCGACGAACTCATCGACAAGCTCGAACTCGTCATCGACGAACTCAACGCCTCCGGGGTCCCCGTCACCCACATGAAGGTGATCTCGGGTTTCCGGCACCCCGAGTACAACCAGGGTCTCCGCGCCCGCACGCGGCGCCGCACCACCGGGTCGCCGGCGCAGGACAGCCGGCACCAGTTCGGCGACGCCGCCGACGTGATCGTGGACAACGACCACAACGGGCGCATGGACGACCTCAACCGGGACGGCCGCAGCAACTCGAAGGACGTCAAGGTCCTCATCGAGGCGGTCGAGCGCGTCGAGCGCCGCTTCCCCGAGCTCGTCGGCGGTGCCGGCACCTACCGGGCGACCCGCCAGCACGGGCCCTTCGTGCACATCGACGTGCGCGGCAATCGCGCCCGGTGGGGCCGCATCTGATCCACCGGCGCGTCGGCCCGCCGACGCGCTGCCCGGGAGCGACCGAATCATCCGGCGCGGCGCGGCCGTAGGTTCCGGCATCGCTTCTCCCAGGCCGGCCTCATGGACACGACCCTCCGCGACCGCATTCTCCGCGCGCTCGACACCCTGCCCGACGACAAGGGCTACCAGGTGCTCGACTACGTCTCGTTCCTCGAGTCGCGCTACGCCTCGCACGCCCCGCCGCCCGACAACGTCTTCACCCGCCTCGCCTCCGCCGTCGAGGACACGCTGCGCGCCTCCAAGGTCAACGCGACCACCGTGGCGCAGGCCATGGGCATGATGAACAAGGCGATGGGGGTGCTGAGCGGCGTCGCGGCGGCGGGCCAGGCGGTCGTCAGCGACGTGGCCAGCGTCGGCAAGCAGGTCGCGTCCGACATCGCGGCCGCCGCGGCGAAGCCCTCGCCGACCGTCACCCCTCCTGCCGCCCCTGCCAATGACACCGCTCCGTCGGACGGCCAGGCGGGCTGACCCGTCGTCGGGGGACGACGACGCCGGCCGCCGCGGGGCCGACATGCGGGGCGGGGCCCCCCGTACCGGGGCGAAGCGCTCCCTGCTGGGCGTCATCCGGCGGCTGCCGGACTACCTGCGCATGCTCGCCGGCCTGATGCGCGATGCCCGCGTCTCCCGACTCGATCGCGGGCTCGTGCTCGCCGCTGCGGCCTACATCGTCCTCCCCTTCGACTTCCTGCCCGACTTCATCCCCTTTCTCGGCGAAGTGGACGACGTCTTCCTGCTCGTCCTGGCGTTGCGGCGGCTCGTCGAGCGTGCGGGCCGGGCCGTGCTCCTCGATCACTGGCGTGGCGATCCGGCCGCCCTGTCCGACCTGACGTTCAGCCGAGTCCTCGCGGCGGCCGCCTTCTTCCTCCCGGCGTCGATCACGCGGCGCCTCCGCCGGCTGCTCGCAAGTACCTGACCGGGCCGGTTGGCCGCCACGGTGGAGGGCGCTTACCTTTCGCCATGGCGACCACATCCCGCCCAACGGCCACGGCCCCGTCACACCGGGGTCCCTCGCGTCCCGCCGAGCAGGCCGACGCGCCGGCCGCCTCGCCCCGCATCCGCGCCGAGGTCGGCCTCACCTTCGACGACGTCCTGCTCGTGCCGGCGCACTCGCTGGTGCACCCGAGCAGCGTGCAGACCGCCAGCCGTTTCTCCCGCGGCATCGCCCTCAACGTCCCGCTGGTCTCGGCGGCGATGGACACCGTCACCGAGGCGGAGATGGCCATCGCGATGGCCCGCGCGGGCGGCATCGGGGTGATCCACAAGAACATGTCCATCGACCGGCAGGCGGCCGAGGTGGACCGGGTGAAGCGTTCCGAGAGCGGGATGATCCTCAACCCGATCACTCTCGCCCCCTCTGCGACGCTGCGCGAGGCGGTCGCGCTCATGAAGCGCTTCCGCATCTCCGGCGTGCCGGTGGTGAACGCCGACGGGATGCTCGTCGGCATCATCACCAACCGCGACCTGCAGTTCGAGCGCCAACTCGACCGCCCGCTCGAGCAGGCGATGACCGCCACGGGCCTCGTCACCGCCCCCGAGGGGACGACGCTCGACGAGGCGGAGACGGTGATGGCCCGGCACCGGATCGAGAAGCTGCCGGTCGTGGATGCCGGGGGCCGCCTGAAGGGGCTCATCACCGTGAAGGACCTCCACAAGCGCCGCCAGTATCCCGACGCCAACAAGGACCGTTTCGGCCGGCTCCGCGTGGCGGCGGCGATCGGCGCGGGGGGCGACGTCCTGACCCGTGCCCGCGCGCTGGTTGACGCGGGGGCCGACGCGCTCGTCGTGGACACGGCGCACGGGCACTCCGACGGGGTGCTGCAGGCCGCGGCCGCGGTGCGCGAGGCCTTCCCCGACGTCCAGCTCGTCGCCGGCAACGTGGCCACCCGTGCGGGGGCCGAGGCGCTCGTGGCCCGCGGGGTGGACGCGGTGAAGGTCGGCGTCGGGCCGGGCTCGATCTGCACGACGCGCGTCGTCGCGGGCGTGGGCGTGCCGCAACTGACGGCCGTCATGGAGGCCGTGGCGGGAGCCGGCGACGTACCGGTCATCGCCGACGGCGGCATCAAGTACTCCGGCGACCTCGTCAAGGCGCTCGCGGCCGGCGCCCAGAGCGTCATGATGGGCTCGATGCTCGCGGGCACCGAGGAGAGCCCTGGGGAGTCGTTCCTGCTCGAGGGGCGGCGCTTCAAGATGATCCGCGGCATGGGCTCGCTCTCGGCGATGCAGGACGGCTCGGCCGACCGCTACTTCCAGGACGGCGAGCTGGGATCGAAGAAGCTCGTCCCCGAGGGCATCGAGGGCCGCGTGCCCTACAAGGGGCCGGTCGGCGACGTGCTCTACCAGCTCATCGGCGGCCTCCGCAGCGGCATGGGCTACGTGGGGTGCGGCACCATCGACGAGCTGCGCACGCGCACCGAGTTCCAGCGGATCACCACCGCGGGCCTCCGGGAGAGCCACCCGCACGACGTCACCATCACCCGCGAAGCGCCCAACTACAGCGTCTGACCCGTCGGCCGGCCGCGCCCCCGGGGGGCGGCCGGCCGCCCCTTTCGGCGGCGCGGCAATTGACCGGGGCGGGGCGGGGGGTCACCTTCCGCCGGTTGTCGCCGGCCGCGCCGTTCGTGCGGCCTCCACCCCGACGTCGGATCCCATGGGTCTCTGGTCGAAGAAGGACATCCTCGCGCTGCAGGCCGAAGCCGGCGCATCCGCGGGCGGGCTCAAGCGCTCGCTCGGTGCCCTCAACCTCACGATGCTCGGCATCGGCGCGATCATCGGCGCCGGCATCTTCGTGCTGACAGGCACCGCGGCGGCGAACTTCGCCGGGCCGGCCGTCTCGCTCTCGTTCGTGCTCGCCGGGCTGGCCTGCCTCTTCGCGGGGCTCTGCTACGCCGAGTTCGCCTCGATGATCCCGATCGCCGGCTCGGCGTACACCTACGCCTACGCCACCATGGGCGAGGCGATCGCCTGGTTCATCGGCTGGAATCTCGTGCTCGAGTACCTCTTCGCGGCCGCCACCGTGTCGGTGGGCTGGTCGGGCTACTTGAGCGCGATGCTCGGCGAGGTCGGCATCCACATCCCGGCCGCCTTCGCCTCGGCGCCCCTCACCGTGGTCAACGGCCACCAGGTCGTGCAGGCCTTCACCTGCGTGGATCCCGCCTCGGGCGGCACGCTCGTGGACGCCGCCACGAAGGTCGCCTTCGTCGCCCGCGAGGCCTGCTCGGCGGCCGGTGGCCAGGTCGTCAACGGCATCATCAACATGCCGGCGGTCCTCCTGATCCTCGGCCTGACCGTGCTGCTCGTCCGCGGCGTGCAGGAGTCGGCGACCTTCAACAACATCGTCGTCTTCATCAAGATGACGATCGTGCTGCTGGTCATCGGGTTCGGCTTCTTCTACGTGAAGGCCGAGAACTGGACGCCGTTCATTCCGGAGATGGTCACCAACCCCGACGGCTCGACCAAGTACGGGATCTCCGGCGTGCTGCGGGCGGCGCCGGTGGTGTTCTTCTCCTACATCGGCTTCGACGCCGTCTCGACCGCCGCGCAGGAGGCGAAGAACCCGCAGCGCGACCTCCCGATCGGGATGATCGCGTCGCTGCTCATCTGCACGGTGCTCTACATCCTGATGTCGCTGGTGATGACCGGGCTCGCTCCCTACCCGGAGCTCGGTGTGCCGCACCCGGTGTCGGCCGCGATCGCCGCGGCGCCGCAGCTCAAGTGGCTCGAGTACCTCGTGAACATCGGTGCCGTCGCCGGTCTCTCGTCGGTGGTGCTGGTGATGCTCATGGGCCAGCCGCGCATCTTCTACACGATGGCGCGCGACGGCCTGCTCCCGCGCATCTTCAGCCGCGTGCACCCCAAGTACCAGACGCCGGCCGCCTCGACATGGATCGTCGGCGCGATCGCGGTCGTCATCGCCGGCTTCTTCCCGCTCGGCCTCCTCGGCGAGCTCGTCTCCGGCGGCACCCTCGCGGCGTTCGCCACGGTGTGCATCGGCGTCTGGGTGCTCCGCGTGCGGTCCCCCGAGCTCAAGCGGCCCTTCCGCACCCCGCTCGTCCCCCTCGTGCCGATCCTCGGCGCTGGCTCCACGCTGTACATGATGTCGAAGCTCCCCGCGCTCACCTGGACGCTCCTCGGCGTGTGGACGGCGATCGGCATGACGACGTACTTCGCCTACGGCATGCGCAACTCGACCATCGGCAAGCGCGAGGCCGGGCTCGTCGCCGGCGACTGACCAGCCCCGTATCCGCACGACGACGCGGCGCCCGGGCCTCCCGGGCGCCGCGTTAGTTTTCCCCCATGGCCCTGCACGTCGACCTGCTCAACGTTCCGGCGCACCGCCGCGCCGTCATCGAGCGCTTCGCCGCCGAGTTCGTCCCCGGGCGCCGCGTCGCGCTCTCGACCCACATCAACGCCGACGGCGACGGGTGCGGCTCCGAGACGGCGCTGGCCCGCCTTCTCGCGTTCCGCGGCATGCGGCCGGTGATCGTCAATCCGACCCCGTGGCCGACGCTGTTCGACTTCCTCCTCGGCGACGACGTCGAGGAGCGATCCGCCGACGGGCCCTCGGCGCTGCGCGACGTCGATCTTCTCATCGTCCTCGACATCAGCGACGTCAAGCGGCTCGGCCACCTCGCCGACGCCGTGCGGGCGCTCACCGTGCCCGTGCTCGTCATCGATCACCACGTGCCGAGCGACGAGCCCCCGGCGCCACCGGAGCGCATCCTGAGCGACGTCGCCGCGTGCGCGACCGGCGAGCTGGTCCACGACGTCGCCGACGTCCTCGACCTCCCCTTCTCCCCGGCCGTCGCCCGCGGTCTCTACGCCGCGATCCTCACCGACACCGGCAGCTTCCGCTTCTCGAACACCTCGCCGCGTGCGCACGCGATCGCCTCGCGCCTCCTCTCCGTCGGCGTGGATCCCGAGGAGATGTACCGGCAGGTGTACGCGCGCGTCCCCGTCGGGCGCATCCAGCTGCTGCGCGACGCGCTCGACACGCTCGAGGTTGACGCGGTGCACGGCATCGCGTGGCTCTCGCTCCCCGCCGGCGCGCTCGAGAAGTACGGTGTGGCCTCCGAGGACCTCGACGGCATCGTCGAGCACCCGCGCTCGATCGCCGGCACCCGGCTCGCGCTCTTCTTCCGCGACCTCGGGCACGGCAAGGTGAAGGTCTCGTTCCGCTCCACCGGCCGCGTGGACGTCAACGCGCTCGCGCGCCGCTACGGCGGAGGTGGCCACGCCAAGGCCTCCGGGGCGCTCGTTGCCGGCACGCTCGCCGAGGTGCGCGCTCGCGTGGTGGACGAGGCGCGGCGGTTCGTCGCGGCGACCTGACGCGACCCGCCGCGCTCGGCGGGACGACCGGCGCGACGGAACGACACTCGGCGCAACGCGCGGCCCACGCGCCGGGGCGCCCGCGGCCCGAGCTTCGGCGCGTTCCCGCCACGATTCCGTGGCCCTTCGCCCCCCGCGCCGGAGCCCGCCATGTCCCGCCTCGTCACCCGCGCCCGTTCCCGCTGGCCCATCGCCGCCCTGCTCGCCGGCGGCCTCATCGCCACCATCCTCACCCTCGTCCCCGCGCGGGCCGAGGCGCTCGACGCCGACGGCTACTGCGCCGCCACCGGCTTCTTCTTCTGCTTCAAGCCCGAGGTCGGGACGCGCCCCGACGGCACCCTCGAGGTGCGCTTCTACTATGCCGGACCGAGCGGCTCGACGTGGATCTTCTGACCCCCCGCGCCGGCGGCGGGGCCGTGCTCGTCGGCCTCGTCGTCGGCCTCGTCGTCGGCCTCGTCGTGGGCGCGGCCGCCGCCCGGCATCGCGCCGCGCCACCCCTCCTCCCGACGCTCGGCGCCTCGCCGGGCCCGGTGGTCGTCGCCGTGCTGCAGCCCGGCGATTGCGACGGCCGGCTCGAGGCGCTCGCGCCGGTGGTGCGCGCGGCCGACCGCGCCGGGGCGCGTGTCGTCGTGCGCGTCCCGGGCGGCACCACGGCAGCGCAGGTCGTGGCGTCGCGCTTGCGCGACCTGGGATGGCAGCTCCCCGTCTCCCGCGCCTCGCCCGCCGCGGTGCGCGCCCTCCGGCACCTCGGACACGTCGGCACACCCCTGCTGGCGATCGCCGACGCCCGGGGCCGCCTCGTGTTCGCCGCGCCGCTGCCCGAGACGCCCGACGCCCTCGTCCGGTGGCACGCCGTGCTGCCGCTCCTTCTGCCGTCGTGAGGGCGCGGCTTCGTCCGCCGCGCCGGGCCGCCGGCGCCGCGCGACTGCTGCGGGCGTGCGCCGCCCTCGTCGCAGCGGCCCTCGCCCTCGGCGTCGGGTGCGAGCTCGCGGGCCCCCGCCCGCGCAGCGCCGATGCGGTCGCGCCGTCCCGCGTGATCACCCTGCGCGCCGACGTCACCGCGCACGTGGCGGCCGAGCCCGCGCTGGCCCCCGTGCGCGTCGTGGCGTCCGGTCGCCGCGCGCTGGTGCTCGATGCCGCGCATCGCCGCCTCGCCGAGTGGACGTCAACGCGCGACGGCGTGAGGCACGTCGGGCCGACGCTCGGAGCCGCGTCCCGCCAGGTCGTCGCGCTCGCCGACACGGTCGCAGTGCTCGACCCGCAGGCCGCGCGCCTCGTGCAGCTCGCGGCCGACGTCGCGGTGCGCCGAGTCGAGCTGCCGCGCGTGCCCGGCCTCGCCGCCGCCTGCCCCTTCGGCGACGGCAGCTGGCTGCTGCTCACGGACCATGCCACCGATGCGCTGCTGCGTGTCGCGGCCGACGGGCAGGTCCGGTGGCGTCGTCCCCTGCCGTGGGCGCCGGTGTCCCGCTGGCCGGCCCTCGCGCGACAGGGGCTGGTGGTGCCCGCGCGCGGCGGGTGCGTGCTGGCGATGGCGTTCGGGCCGGGGTGGGCGACGGTGGACACCGCCGGCCGGTACACGACCGTGATGCCGTACCGCGAGACGATGCCGGTGCCGAGGCGACGCCGGCTCCGGGGAGGCGAGGGCCTCACCGCGCGCGCCCCGCTCGTCGGTGACGCGTCGCTGCGCGGGGACACGCTCGAACTGCTCGTCGGGGGTGCGACCGCCGCCGCCTGGCGCACGCTCGACCGCTACCACGTGCGGACGGGGGGCTACCTCGGCTCGGTCGCCCTGCCCGGACCGGTGCGCGCCATCACGGCGGTACCGGGCGGCTGGATCGCGATCGTGCCCACGCCCGGTGGCCCCCGCCTCGCCCGGCTCGCGCCGGCGGACGGGGGGCGCGTAGGAAACGCCGGCCGATCCCGGTAACTTCGGGGGCTGTCCTCCTCCACCGGCATCACCCCATGTCCGAGTCCCTGACGGCGCGCGTCGAGCGCGCCCTCCGTTCGATCGTCAACGCGCGCACCGGCACCGACGTCTGGGCCGGCGAGCAGGTGCGCGACGTCGCCACCACCACCGACGGCAAGGTCCAGCTCACCCTCCTGCTCGACGCGCGCGACGATGCGACCCTCGTGCGCGACGTGCGGCAGGCCGTCGAGCGCCTCGACGGCGTCACGGCCGTCCGCGTGGTGCCGCGCGACCCGGCCGAGGCGAAGCCGGTGTCGGCCGGCCCCAAGGCGCCGGGGCAGGGCAAGGCCCTCCCCGTGATGTCCGAGCCCGCGGCTCCCCGCGGCGCGCCCGCGCCGACGCCGGTGGCGTACCCCGAGCTCGGCCGCATCATCGCCGTCTCGTCCGGCAAGGGCGGCGTCGGCAAGTCCACCGTCACCACGAACCTCGCCGTGGCGCTCGCCCGGCAGGGCTATCGCGTCGGGCTGCTCGACGCCGACATCTACGGCCCCAACGTGCCGCGCATGATGGGGGTCAACGCGCCGCCACCGGTGCAGCAGGAGAAGATCCAGCCGCTCGAAGCCCACGGCGTCAAGGTGATGTCGCTCGGCTTCATGATCGACCGCGACCAGCCCGCGATCTGGCGCGGCCCGATCGTCATGAAGATCATCACGCAATTCCTGCGCGACGTCGCGTGGGGCCAGCTCGACTTCCTGCTCGTGGACATGCCGCCGGGCACCGGTGACGCGCAGCTCTCGCTGGTGCAGAACACGCAGGTCGCCGGGGCGGTCATCGTCACGACGCCGCAGCAGGTGGCCGTCGGCGACGCCCTCCGCGGCGTGAAGATGTTCGAGCGCGTGGCGGTGCCCGTGCTGGGCATCGTCGAGAACATGGCGTGGTTCGAGAATCCCGAGACGGGCAAGCCGATCGCGGTCTTCGGCTCCGGCGGCGGGCAGTCGCTCGCCGACGAGTGCGGCGTGCCGCTGCTGGGGCACGTGCCGCTCAACCCGCGGGTGGCGCAGGCCGGTGACGACGGGACCCCGATCATCGTCGGCGATCCGCAGTCCAATGCGGCCCGGGCGTTGGCGGCGGTGGCGACCAAGGTGGCGGAGCGGATGGCGGCCGTCGCCGCGCGGTGACGGGGCCGGCGGCGTCCGGCGGCGGTGCCTTCGCCACCGGCCACGGCGAGCTCTTCGCCGACCCGCAGGAGGGCGTCGCGCCGGTGGCGATCACCACCGGGCCCGATCGCCACGACGTCGTCGCCGGCGACCTGCCGAGCGTCATCCGGCGGCTCGCGCTGCCGGCGGTCGCCTCGAACCTGCTCATGACCCTCTTCGCGTCGGTCGACGCGTACTGGGTGGGGACGCGCATCGGGCCCGAGGGGCTCGCGGCCGTCAGCACGTCCATCTTCTGGGTCTGGGGCATCGTCTCCATCGCTGAGCTCGTGAGCATCGGGCTCACCGCGGTGGCGGCGCGCCGCATCGGCGAGGGACGCCCCGACGAGGCCGCGCGGGTGAACGCCGAGGCGCTCGCGCTCGCCCTCGGGCTCGGCCTCGCGGTGGCGGTGGCCGGTACGCTGGCGCTGCCGGCGCTCTTCGCGATCATGGAGACGCCGCCTGCGGTCACCGCACTCGGGCGGCACTACCTCGGCACCTACCTGCTCGGCTCGCCGCTCATCTTCGGCTTCTTCGCCGTGGATGCCGCCTTCCGCGCGGCCGGCGACACGCGTACGCCGCTCGCCCTGCTCTCGACGAGCGTGGTGGTGACGCTGCTGCTCGATCCCGTGCTGATCCTCGGGCTCGGCCCCGCGCCCCGGCTCGGGATCACCGGTGCCGCGGTGGCCCTCGTCGCCACGCGCGGGACGGCCTTCGCGATCGGCGTCGCGCTGCTGCGCCGCCGCGGCATGCTCCGCGTGGGGTGGCCGCGCGCCGCGGTGCTGGCGTCGGTGGTGCGCATCGGCCTGCCGACGGCGACGTGGGGCGTGGTCTTCTCGCTCGTTTACGTCCTGATGACGCGCACGACCACGCGCTTCGGCACGCCGGCCCTCGCGGCACTCGGGATCGGCCATCGCATCGAGAGCTGGCTCCACATGGTCGGCGTCGGGTTCGGCGCTGCGGCGGCGGCGATCGTCGGGCAGAACCTCGGGGCCGGCCGCCTCGACCGCGCCCGTCGCGCCGGCTGGCTCATCACGTGGTACGCGACGCTCCCGTCCCTCGTCTTCGCCGCGTTCCTCCTCGCGGTCCCGGAGTGGTTCTCCAGCCGCTTCACGACCGACCCGGCGGTGATCGCCGAGGCCGCCCGCTACCTGCGCATCATCGTGCCGGCGGTGCTCGTGCTCACCGCCGAGCTCGTCCTCGAGGGGGCGCTCGGCGGCGCGGGCGACACGGTGCCGCCCATGGTCACGAGCACCGGCCTCACCCTCCTGCGCCTGCCGCTGGCGGCGTGGGCGGCGGGGCACTGGGGGGTGCAGGGGATCTGGTGGGTGATCTCGCTGACGGCCGCGGGGCGCGGCCTGGCGATGCTGGCGATCTGGCGCTGGGGGCGGTGGGCGCACAAGACCGTGTGACGATGTCGCTGAACGGCGTGGTGCTCTCGCGGTGCCCCGACGCGGTCCTCAACGCGGTCCTCAACGCGGCGCGGGCGCTGGGCCTCGCGCGGGGGGCGAAGCTGGTCATGCGCGGCTGACCGCGCCCCTCAGCGCCGCTCGATCGCGAGTGTCCCCAGCACCGAGGTCAGCGCCACGCGCATCGTCCGCCGCGCCGATGCGTAGCCCGGGCTCACCCACGCATCGCCGTCGCGCTCGAATCCCGGCAGGTCGAGGCGGTTGAGCCACCGCGCCTCCGCCTCGACGCGCACGCCCACGTCGGGCGGTACGACGAGCCGCGCCTGCCCGATCGCCAGCGCGAGGTCCACCTCGACGTCCCCCGTCCACGAGCCGGCGAAGTCGAGTACGATCTCGCCCACCCCGCCCGAGGCGTCGATCCGGCGCGCCTGCGCCTGCGCCAGGCCGAGCACGCGCAGCGTGCCGGCCCCCACCTGCAGCGACAGCCGCTCGAGCGGCTGTCGCGCGGCCGTGTCGAAGCGCACCGTGGCCCGGCTCGCCCCGCTGGCGAAGTCGAGCGACCGCACACGCAGGCCGGTCAGGTCGAGTTCCGCCTCGACCGCGCCGAGCTGCACGTCGAGGTCGAGCGGCGCGCGTGCGGTGAGCCCGAGCGTCAGGTCGGTGCGACCCGACGCCGGCAGGCGCAGCCCGTCGAGCCGCGTCCGGACGCGAAGGGTGCGGGTTCCCGCCTGCCACTCGACCGTGGGCACGAGCCGATCCGCGTCGTACCGCAGACGGACGTCGTAGAGCGTCCCCGAATCCGCGGGCTCCAGCCGCAGCGTGCCGACGCCGTAGGCCAGCGCGACGTGCACGGGCTGCGTGTCCCGAGCCGGCCGTCGCGCCTCGAGCATCTGCCAGTCCTGCGCCCCGGCCCGTTCGGAGATGGCGAGCGCGCCGGCGAGCGCGATCACGGTGGCACCACCCCGGCCGAGCCGGGCCGACGCCCGGCTCGCCATCAGCGAGCGGCGCCGCTTGTCGCGACGGGCCGCCGCGCAGCCGCGACGCCCGTGACCGGGGTCGGCGTGGCCCACGCGTACTGGTCCACCGGCACTTCGCGCGACGCGGAGGCGCGCACCGGGCGCATGCCGACGCGCGACAGGAGGGTCGCGCCGAAGCCCGCCGTGGCGGCCACCCAGCTGACGCCGGCGGCGGCGATGCCCAGCAGCCACTCGCCCGCCGGCCACACCGCGCCGCCCGCGAGCATGAGCCCCCACGGGACCATGAGGACGGCGGCGCCGATGACGACCGCGCGGAGTGACGCCCCCGAGGCCGACAGCCGGCGGGCGGAGTCGCCGCCCAGCGCGGCACCGATCAGGCGCGCCACACCGAGCACGCCGAGCGTCACGAGTCCCGCGACCGCGAGGGCGTAGGCGACGATCGCGAAGGGGATGAGCAGGATCCCGACGATCGTGAGGGCCAGGCCGACCACCGCCAGCCCGAGGACCGGCGTCAGGGCCAGCTCCGCGAGGAAGCCCACGAGCAGCGCGCGGCCGAAGTCGCGCTCGAGCTCGGTCGCGACCCCGTCGAGGGCCGGCTGCGCGATGAGCGTGGTGGCGATGCCGAGCAAGAGCAGCAGCACGAGCGAGGCGGCGAGCACCGCCCCTTTCTGGATCCGGGTGCGCTGGGTGCGCTCGGCCGCGGCGGCGGCGATGTCGGCGGCGGTGACCAGCGAGCGGATCTCGCCGTCCACGCGGCCCCCGTCGAGCTCGACCTTGCCGCCGAGCGCCACCGCCTGTCCCCGGACGAGGCCGCCGCTGCGGATGTAGAGGTCGCCGTCGAGGACGACCGCATCGCCGTCGATCTCACCCACGACCTCGAGCGCGCCGCGCGCGACCACGACCGGCCCCTTCACCAGCGCGCCGGCCGCGATCGTGCGGTTGCCGATGCTCACCTGGTCTGCCGACGGGAGCCCCTGGATGCCGGAGAGGCCGCGCGCCTGATCGAGGCGCCGGGCGAGGTCACGGTCCTGTGCGCCGAGCCCCGTCACCAGAGCGGCGGCGGCGAGGCCGAGCTGGAGGATGCGGCGCATCATGTCAGCCCTGCCGGCGGCGTGCCGCGGCGGCCAGACGGCCAAAGCCGAGCGCGGCAGCGCTCACCGCCGAGAGTAGCGCCACGCCGCCGATCGCCACGGTACCGAGGGAGCCGGTACGCAGCAGGGCCGAAGCGGACGGACCGAGGAGCGTCCCCAGTGCGTCGCCGACGGCGGTGGCGAGGGCCGTCTGGCCCTGGACCGCCAGCGATGCGCCGATGACCGGGACTTCCTGCACGTTCGTGGCCAGCCAGAGCCCGCCGCCAGTGACCGTCAGGCTCCCCGCCGCGAGCAGGGCGACGGCCGCACGCCGGAGCGGCACCGAGCGGGGGACGAAGCGCTCCGCGTGGTCCCAGACGGCGACGTACCACGGCTGGAAGACTTCGACGCGCTGCATCAGCCGGTCCGAGAACCCGAGCGAGGGCTTGGCGTGGGGCAGCGCCTCGAGCGCCTGCGCGACACGCCGTCCGTCGGCCACGCGGGCGCGACAGGCGGCGCATTGCTCGACGTGGGCGGTCAGCTCGGCGAGGCCGAAGCCGCCGTCGCTGTCCACGAGCAGGTCGATTTCGCTGGGAAGCAGGTGTCGGTTCACGGGTCCTCCAGGAGGTTTACGCGGCAGGGCGGCGGGAGTTTCAGCGAGACAGGCGTCACGTGACGGGCGACGGCCTCACTCGCGCAGGTGCGCGAGGGCGTCCTGCAGCTGTTTTCGCGCCCGGTGGATGTAGGTCTTGACGGTTCCCAGAGGGAGGTCGAGGGTCGTCGCGATCTCCTCGTAGGACCGCCCTTCCACGTGCCGGAGCATGATGCAGGACCGGTACTCGGGCCGAAGCCGCTCGATGGCGGCCTCGATGGCCTTGCCGAGTTCCCTCGCCTCGAGCGCCTGCAGGGGCGATTCTCCGCCCGAGGCCGGGTCAATGACCGAGGCTTCGATCGCCTCGGGGGAGTCCGCCCACCGGGAGCCGTCGATCGAGACGGTGTCGAGTTCGCGCTTGCGCAGGAAGTCGATCGCGACGTTGTTCGCGATCTTGAAAAGCCAGCTCGAGAGCTTGAACTCCGGGTTGTAGCGGTCGATGTGGTTGAGGACCTTGATGAACGCTTCCTGTGCCAGGTCCTCGG
>JAJTHG010000047.1 GCA_021298835.1 Gemmatimonadota bacterium | reverse complement strand
GCTCCTCATCAACTGGCCGGCGTGGTACGTGCTGGCGTGGGACCTCGGACGCGGTGCCGCGCGCACCTTCCGCGTTGACCGGCTCGAGGCCGCGACGGTGGTTGACACGCCGTTCGTACCGCGACCGCAGACCCTGCTGGCAGCGACGGTCGAGGACCTGCGCGCGACGTTCGAACGAGTGTGATGTGGTGGCGATAGGAATTCCAATCGGGGTAGGTCGGGTATCCACCGAGGATACGAGGCGCACGCCGGCTCGCGGAGATGCGCGTCGATGGCGGGCGCCGGGCGCCGACCACGGTCCGCCACCTGCTGACGCACCGTTCGGGGCTCCCCGACTATACGGCCGAGGACTTCGACTATCGCCGCGACCAGGCCGAGGCCGACCTGCTGCGGATGGCAGGCGCGCTGCCGCTGGAGTTCCCGCCCGGGACGCGGTGGAACTTCTCGAACACCGGCTACGTGGTGCTCGGCATCCTGATCGGGCGCGTGACCGGGATGCCCTATCACGCGTTCCTACGGCAGCGGATCTTCTCGCCCGCGGGGATGCCGACGATCCGCGTGATCGCGGAGGCCCCGGCAGTGCCGCACCGGGCGCACGGCTACCTGCCCGTGGCCGGCGGATGGGAGCACGCCGCGTGGGGAGCGCCGTCACTCAGCACGACGGCGGACGGCTCTATGCTGCTCTCGCTGCGCGACATGATCGCGTGGCACGCGACGGTGCGCGCGCGGGCCGGACGATGTTCCCCTCGTTCCGATGGGCGAGCGGGATCTCCTGCGCTTCGCCGGAGATGTCGGCGTTGTTGACGAGCAGGTCGAGCCGTCGGCGAGCTCCCGCTCGATCGCGCAGCGGTCGCCGAGAGCAGCGTCGAGCCGGGTACGGAGGGGGCGAGACTCGTCATGCCGCGGGCAACGGGTCCGGGGGTCGGCGGGGGACCTGCCCCCCCTCGCCTCGTAAGCCCGAGGACGCCTGCTCCCGCCATGTCCCGCGCTCAGCAGTCGAACCGCGGAATCCCCATGCGGTGGCCGACGGCTGCCATCCGGTCGTCATACGTCGCGAGGCGCACGGGCTGGCCCTGCCCACGCAGGTAAGCGGCTGTGGCGAGGTGCAGCGCGTCCAACGTCCGGACCGGAGCCGGGAACGGCTCGAGCGTCCGCTCGAGGACCAGTGGCGAGAGCTCAGCGAGCGCGACGCGACCGAGCAGTGCCCGCGCGGCCTCAGCGGCTGGCCGGCCCGCGCCGCGCGCATGTAGTCGCGTCCACAGTTCGTATTCGAGCAGGCGACTGCTTACCAGCAGTTCCTCCCAGAGCGCGGCGGGCGGCACGCGGTCCTCGCCGAGCAGGTGCGCCAGTGCGACCGACGTGTCAAGGTAGATCACCGCCGCCGGTCACCGGGTTCACGGTCGCCGCGATCGGCGGACAACTCCTCGAGCAAGGTCGCCGTCGGTGCCGTTGGAACGCGGGGGGGCGGGCCCTCGCGCACGATGACCGGCGGGGCCAGCACGCCGCGCCGCACGAGGTCCGCGAGCAGTGCGTCGGCGGCGAGCGGCGCCCGGTCGGTGGGGGGCCGCAACTCGGCCACCACGCGATCCCGGTCAGTGACGAGCACCACTTCCCCTGCCTCGGCCATCCGGATGTACTCGCTGAGCCTGTTCTTGAGGAGCTTGATGCCGACGGTCCGCATGCCACAATAGTAGCTACTGGTAGCTACTTAGTCCATCTCTCGGTTGCGTGCTACCGGCTCCGCGCCTCGCGGGCCTCGAGCCGGGCGAGCCGCGCACGGATCTCGGCCACCTGCGGCTGCAGCTCCGGGTCGGCGTTCCGCCAGAGGTACGCGAAGGCGCGGTAGCGCCGGATCGCGTCGGCGAGGTCGCCGCGCTGCTCGGCCAGCTCGCCCAGCCGGCGGAGGGCGATGGGGAGGGTGAGGGGAAGGTTCTCGAAGCCGAGGCGCTGGTCCGCGATCGGCCGGAAGTAGGCCGCCGCGCTGTCGGCCCGCCCGGCCTTGTCGAACGCCCGTGCGAGCGCCGCTGTCACGCCCCCGGTCCACGCCGGCTCCACCCGACCGGAGTCGGCGTCGGCGGCGAGCCGGAACGCCGCGATCGCCTCGGTCGTCCGCCCCTCCGCCAGGGCGATCTCGCCCGTGGCGATCTGCCACCGGCCCCAGGCATTGATCCGCTCACCGGCGTCGAGTCCCTTCAGGAAGCCCGCGAGCAACGGACGGGCGAGGTCGGGGCGGCCGAGTTGGGCATAGGCGATCGCCAGTTCGGGCTCCCAGCGGTCCAGCGTCGGCGTATTCCCCGCCGGATGCGCGCGGCGCCAGCTCTCCAGCTCGCCGATCCCACGCAAGGACACCCCCTGATGCACGGCGGAGGTGACGATCCCCGAGAATGGGGTCACATTCGAGGCATATGGGTTTGGACCTCCGACAGCTCGCGGCCCGGGAGAACTCAGCGCCGCAATCCAGCCGGCCCGTGCTCGATGATGACCTTGCGCTGCGGACAGCGTTGCGCGCTCGAGATCAGCGTAGGCCCAGACGGTGCCCTTCGTTGACGCCATCACATCTTGCAGCGCAGCGGCCCCGCTGTCCTGCCAGCGCTCGTCACCCTCCACCGCTGCTGCCACGCGCGTCCCAGGGAGGACGACGGCGATCGGAGTTCCAATCGGGGTAGGTCGGGTATCCACCGAGGATACGAGGCGCACGCCGGCTCGCGGGGATGCGCGTCGATGGCGGGCGCCGAGTGCCGGGGTGGGCCGCAGGCGCGTCACGAACGCGCGATCGTCCTCGGGCATCCCCACGGCCGTATGGACGTGAAACCCCGAGTGCGGCCAGGTAAGCATGCCGGTGGCTTGGTTCTCGTCGAAGAGCTCCAGGCGGCCGAACAGCCGGAGCACGGCGCGGCGGAACGCCTCCGTCAGTCGCGCGGGATCACATGGCCAGCCGCTTCGCGTGGCAACTGGGGCAGAAGTACCGGCACTTACGGGGGAACGCGAGCAGGTACTCGTGCGTGCAGGCGTCGCAGCGGATGCGGGCGAAGCCGTGCTCCAACACGCCACACGCGAGCAACGTCTCGGCGCCCTGCGCGACCATGGGGCGCCACGGGCCGTACTCGCGTGCGAATCGCTCGTCGTGGACCGTCTGAAAGCGATGCAGAGGATCGGACCCCAACCGAAACAGCGGCGACGCCTGGGGGCGCCGGGGTTTGTGGACGCCGCGCGCCGCCGGTACCGCCTCGGGCATGCGCGCTCCGGGACCGGGGAGCGCCGAGCATACAGTCAACTCGGGCGCAGTTCGTCACCGTGTCATTGCGCGAGGGGCCATTCCGACGCACTGTCCGGTCGTTGAACAGCCGGGGACATCGGTGACACTTCTAACCGGAGACATGGGAAACACTTGGTTTGCGTGCCGAGTCACTCCCGGATGAGGTAATCCCGCTCGTCGAGCTTCGCCAGCAAGATGCGCCCGAAGTAGATCGACCTCACCCCGTCAGCCTCCTCGTCCAGGCCAATGCGAAAGCCCCGGAGCGCGATTACGGCTGGCGAAACTCTCGTCGAACTGGCCGACGACAGTCGCTGACGTCGGGAGTGCCGGGGCGGCGCGGCGTTGGACCGTGCGACGGCCACACGTCGCCGAAATACCTCCCGCTGCACACGGCGTGGCGCCGTCCTCTGCGCGAGCCGATTCCAGTCGTACGCGTATTCCGCAGCCCACTCCTCAGCAGTCACATCGGAGCTGTGACTCACATCACTTCACGCGTAACGACTCGGCCGACGTTCTTGCGGATGAGAGGGGGGGGGGAGCGTATCGTCGCAACCGAACCCTCAGTGGAGCTCGGCGATGCGCGGTTGCGTGCGGTGGTGGCTGGTGGGCACGAGCGTGGTGATCTCGGCGGCGGCGTGCGAGCGACGCACGGCGGTGTAACCACAGTCCAGCGTGGTCGCGAGTGTCGGCGACACCGCGTTGCGCGATGTCGCGCCGCCGATGATCCGCCCGGGGGCCGGACCGGAGCCCGGCTCGTACGCGAACGTGCTGCCCGACACGACATGCCCCCCGGCCCTGCAAGGTCGCGTGCGGCGCTGTGTCCAGTGGACCATGGGTAACGGGCACTGGTACGCGGTGCTCGACCAGAAGCTGTACTACGAGCAAGCCGCGCCAGCCGTGGCCGGTCTGCCGGCACTCACGGGCGCGTCCGCGCGCCTGGCGAGCTTGACGTCGCCGGCGGAACTCGCGTTCGTGACGGGGACGGTGCTGGCGAACCTGGCGCAACCGACGCCGACCGACGCCGAGCGACGCCCCACTGGACGCCTACTGGCTGGGGGCTACGGCTCCCGAGGATGCCGGGAATGATCCCGGAGCGTGGCGCTGGACGAGTGGAGAATCATGGAGCTACACCGCGTGGGCGCCGGGCGAGCCGAACAATGCGAACGAGACGGCGCTGAGCATCTGGGGGGCGTTCAGTGGCCGCCCGACGGGCACGTGGAACAACCTCCTGCCGCGGAACATGGCGGGGAATCCGTTGCACCGGATCTGGAGCCTCGTGGAGTGGGAGACGGAGCCGAACCCTGATGTGTGCGAGGTACCGGTGACCAACTACAAGCAGACGGATGACCGATGGAAGGGCCTGCGGCTCGATTCGCGGCGAGCGGCCAAGGACACGATCGGCTCGATCGGCTGTGTGCTTACGTCGCTCGCAATCACGTTCACGCACGCTGGACAGCCGGTTGACCCGCCGACACTGAACAGCGCGTTGGTCACGGGTGGCGGGTTCACTCCCGAGGGTACCCTCGTTCATGGTGACGCCGCCAATGTCTTCTCAGGCGGCGCACTGCGGTTCGTGAAGCTTGCGGCGATTGAGGGGCAGTTGGATCCACTGCGCTCGAAGCAAGAGGCAGCGCGCATGGTCTGTGAAGGAGTCCCCGGCATCGCCACTGTCAAGAACTTCACTGGGAGCCGTGGGCCTCACTCCGTCGTGATCACGGGCGCACCTCGTGTGGTGACAGAGAGTACGACTTGGCGCGACTTCGTCATTTCGGATCCCGGATATCGGGGGCGTCGCGATAGTCTGGCTCGCTATGCGATCGAGCGGCCTGTATGGGTGAGAGGATACATGCAGCGGTCGTCCGTGCCTTCGCCTGCACCCCAGCAGATACGAGGGGGAGATGCCGAATCGGACGCCGCATTGGCTCTGCTCGCGGACTCACTGCCCATGACCGTTGTGGTTGGCGGTGGTACGGGACTCTTGACCGACGCTCTAGGTCGGCGCGTGGGTCGTCTCGATCCCACCGCTGCAGTATTGGCCGAAATACCCGGTGCTGGTTTCGATCCCTACCTTGAGCAGGGAGAGCTGACAGACACCCTCGGAGGGAACAACGCCCCCGAGCGCACGTCCGTCTCCATTACACTGTTTGCGTCCGGCACCGCTACGTTCACCCTGGACGTTCGAGCGATCAACTCCGGCCCGATGACGCTGGGGTTCGATTTCGGCACGCATCCCGCGAGAAGGCGCAATGTGTTCATCTGGCAGGGTATTGCAGGCCAGAGCTATCGCTTCGTCATGCTCGCTGACCCGTCGCCCTCGGCCCGCTTGATCATCCAGCGCACCGACGCCGGCGCGCCGCGGCCGTACCAGCTCACTGCGCTGTGTGGCACGCGCTTCCGCGTCCGGAACCGCTCCGACTATCACGTGACGGCGACGTGGGACGTGTATGGCACGGCCGAGCGTGGGACCCTTTCGCTGCCTCCACGCCCGTCGGGCGCCGAGTTCAGTGAGACGATCTTCTCGACCGTCGCGCGGGGTACGGTTCGGCTCTTCGTGAGCGGCAATCAGGTTGACGTGAAGGCGCCCAGCGCTGGGGCCTGCGCGAATTGATTCGCTGAGCGGGGGCGCATAGGTGTGCAGCGAGCGCGTTCCCCGCTCAGGTGCCGCCGTCCCGTTCGTGGCTCGCGTTCGCCGCACGCGCATTCCTCACGAATCCGTCCCGCTTCGCCCGCCGAATCGCCGTCCCCTGCGTCCGCGCCTTCCACTCGGCCTCGTCCATCGCGGCCCACTCGTCGAGTGTGACGTCCGCGATCTCCGCCCGCGGTGCCAGCGCCGGCTCGGTGACATCCCGCGCGAACTTCACGTTCCACGGGCACACCTCCTGGGAGGTGTGCCGGGATACCCGATTTCTCGTGGCGTTGGTCGAACGGTGCGAGCCGTCTCCGCATTCGCGGTCAGCGCCGGCGCGATTGTCCCGCCGACGGCTTGAGACATAGACTCTACAAATGTCTCTACGCGGCACCGTCCTCGCGCATCGCCACGACATTCGTCGTGCCGCCGCGGCGCATCGGATCGGGCGGGTCCGCCTGTTCGGATCGGTCGCCCGGGGTGATGTTCGTATCGGTAGTGACATTGACCTCATCGTCTCGCTGGCGCCGGGCGGCACGCTCATGGATCTCGCTCGCCTCGAGGTGGATCGTGAGGTGATCCTGGGTTGCCCGGTTGACGTGGTGCCGGAGACCGGTCTCAAGGAGCCGTTCCGAACAGCTGTGCTGCGAGACGCCGTCGATGTCTGACGCACGGGCGATCGCACTCGAGCGGATGCCAGCACATGGTCGAAGCGGCGAAAGCCATTGCGGAGGATTCGAAGATGAACGTGCTGCTGCTCGTCGGCCTCGTGCTTGTAGTGCTCTCCGTACCGCTTGCGCTTTCGCGCATTCCACCGAACCCGGTGTACGGGCTTCGCACGAGCGCCGCGTGTTCGTCTCGCGCCGTGTGGTTCGCCGCCAACCGTTTCGTCGGACGCCTCGGAGTTGCCGGCGGTGCACTGCTCGCGATCGCCGGGTTCAACTCCGGGCGGAGCAGTCCGTTGGGCGTGCTGCTCGCGCGCGATGATGTGCAGATGGCGTTGACGCTGGGCGTCGTGGGCGTGCTTACGGTTGCGGGCGTCCGTCGTGCGCGCGCCCTCGCGACCAAGGAACGCATGTTGCGCCCGTAGGCGGTGTACAGCGAGGCGGGAGATGCTGCTGCCGGTTGCTGCTTGGCACTCCTCGACCGCGCGGCCTCGACGTTTCGCCGACACCCCTCCCACTTCGCCCGCCGCAGCGCCGTCCTCTGCGCCCGACGCTTCCACTCGGCCTCATCCATCGCGGCCCACTCGTCGAGCGAGACGTCACTGATCTCAGGGCCGCACCAGCGCACCCACTGTGCGGGAGGCGCCGCGGGCGTCGCGCCCTTGGCCGAACACGACTTCGCGCATCTCGGTGTTGGCCGCGTGACGCGCCATGGGGACCCATGGTGCCCACTCCGGCCACTCTGCCGGTCGTGCCTCGGACAGTGGGAAAACGGTACCCACGTGCGCGGGCGCGGGCGGGACGGCACCGTCGGCTACCCAGTCGCCGAAGGTGCGCATCGCAGTCATGCCGCGCATCAGAGCTGCAGGTTCAGCCGGATCGATCACAAGCCGAGGGGTTCTGGGTCGCGACCGCCCTCAGGCGACTGGGGGGCCTTTGACATCAGGGGGTACGCCGTCGGCTCTCGGATCGAGCTCACCGATAGATCCACGTCGAGCAGCGGCCAATAGAGATGGTCCGGCGTGGGCCACTCGACAGTCGTGATCTGCTCAATGGTCGCCGCGCGGAACCACGGGAACTCGCTGAATGCGACGTGCAGCTCTTCCGCGCCGAGCAACAGCCAGAAGCCGTGCCGGGACACGTTGGTGACTTCAGCGACCGAAGTGACGGACCCAGGCATCGCGAACCTCCGGTAGGTGACGACGAACGATGTCCTCTGCCTCGGCAACTTGTCGAGGGGCGAGTCCGACGACCACGGCGGTCGCAACTTCGGGCTCGATCCAGATCTTCACTTCGCCGTCCGGGTGTGCGACGTGCACGTGCATCCGGGGCTCCTCTCGGGAGAAGAAGAACAGGCGGTACGCACCTTCACGGAGGACGGTCGGGGACATCCCGGAATCTATTCCCCCGTTCGTTTCGACAAGGCGGCTCGCACATTCCGCCGAAACCCCTCCCACTTCGCCCGCCGAATCGCCGTCCCCTGCGTCCGCCGCTTCCACTCGGCCTCGTCCATCGCGGCCCATTCTTCAAGTGTGACGTCCGCGATCTCCGCCCGCGGCGCCAACGCCGGCTCGGTCACATCCCGCGCGAACTTCACGTTCCACGGGCAGACGTCCTGACACACATCGCACCCGAACACATGCCCCCCCACCATCGCCGCCTCCTCCGCGGTGAACTCCCCCCGATGCTCGATCGTCAGGTACGCGATGCACCGCCGCGCATCCAGCACCCGCGGCCCGGTGAACGCCTCCGTCGGACACGCTTCCAGACACCGCGTACACGTCCCGCACCGGTCGGCGTCGAACGGCTCGCTCGGCGCAAGCGCCAACTCCGTCACGAGCACGCCCAGGAAGAAGAACGATCCCAGCCCCGGCGAGATCAGCATCGTGTTCTTCCCGAACCACCCGAGCCCCGCGCGCCGCGCGAGGTCCCGCTCGAGGATCGGCCCCGAATCCACGTAGCCCCGCGTCCGCGCCGCCGTCCCGCTCTCCGCCCGCACGGCGTCGCCCAGCGCGTCGAGCCGGTCCCACAGCACGCGGTGGTAGTCGGCGCCGCGGGCGTACCGGGCGATCGGGCCCGTCGGCTGCGTGCCGCCGTAGTTCATTCCCACCACGACCGCCGTCTGCATCCCCGCTTCCGGCCGCGTCGAGTCCGCGCGCAGGTCGCGCGTGCGCGCCATGTAGGTCATCGTGCCGTGGTGGCCCGCGTCGAGCCATGCGTCGTAGAAGGCCAGCGTGTCCGGCGGCCCCAGCCGCGCGATGCCCGCCAGATCGAACCCCAGCGCGTACGCCTGCGCGAGGATCCGCTGCTCCAGCGGCCGCGCCGGCGCCCCGGTCATCCCCGAACGGCCCAGCGCGCGTACGCGATGATGTCGTGCGGTGCCGGAACCGCGTCCTCGGCGCCGAACGCCGTGTACATCCGCCACCGCACGTACGGCATGGATGGCAGCGGCAGGAACGGAAAGCGGGTCGGCCAGCCCCGACGCCGGAACCGCCAGCCGACGCGCAGCATCGCCAGGCCGTCCCACGGGTGCGTCAGGGCGTGCCAGGCCAGCGCGGCGATCAGGCGGGACCACGTCATGGGCGAAAGATCGCCCCCCCGAACCCGCGGCGCCACACGCGTATTCTTCCACCATGGAGCTCGGCCTCTACACCTTCGTCCCCGCCGCCGTCTCGCCCGAGGGCCGCATGCTCGACGCCGACCGCCGGCTCGACGAACTCCTCGAGCAGGCGGTCCTGGCCGAGCAGGTCGGGCTCGACGTCATCGGTGTCGGCGAGCATCACCGCCCCGACTTCGTCGTCGCCACCCCCGCGGTCGTCCTCGCGGCGATCGCCGCCCGCACCTCGCGCCTGCGGCTCGCGAGCGCGGTCACCGTGCTCAGCTCCGACGACCCGGTGCGCGTCTTCCAGGAATTCGCGACGCTCGACCTTCTCTCGAAGGGGCGGGCCGAGATCACCGCCGGCCGCGGCTCGTTCATCGAGTCGTTCCCGCTCTTCGGCTACGACCTCGACGACTACCACGAACTCTTCGCCGAGAAGCTCGAGCTGCTGCTCGCGCTCCGGGCGAGCGAGCGGGTGACGTGGCGCGGGCGGTTCCGCGCGCCGTTGCATGACCAGCCGGTGTACCCCCGCCCGCTGCAGGATCCGCTGCCGGTCTGGATCGCTGTCGGCGGTACGCCCCAGTCCGTGGCGCGCGCGGCGCACCTGGGCCTCCCGCTGGCGATCGCCATCATCGGGGGCCAGTGGCGCCAGTTCCAGAGCTTCACCGCCCTGTACCGCGACCTCGTCGCGAAGGCCGGCCACGGCGCCACCGCGCGGATCAGCATCAACTCGCACGGCCTGGTCGCCGCGACCCGCGAGGCGGCCGCCGAGGCGTACTGGCCGAATTACCTCGCCGTGATGGGCCGGATCGGCCGCGAACGCGGCTGGCCGCCGCCGACGCGCGCCCGGTTCGACGCCGAGTGCGGGCCGGCGGGGGCGCTGTTCGTGGGCGATCCCGAACAGGTGGCGGCGAAGATCGCGGAACAGCATCGCGTCTTCGGCCATGACCGCTTCACGCTGCAGATGTCGCTTGGCCCCGGGAACCACGAGGGTGTCATGCGCGCGATCGAACTGCTCGGCACGCAGGTCAAGCCGATGCTCGCGCAGATGCTCACCCAGATGCTCACGCCGGAACCCGCGCCGGCCTGAGGGCCGGCCGCCGGTCCTCACAGGAACGACGCGCCTTCCTGCCCCGGCAACGCCACGCCGAGCGCCGCTGCCGCCGTCGCGCCGATGTCCACCGTCCGCCGCGGCATCCCGCCCACGGGCCGACTGACGAGCAACGGCACCAGCATGTGCTCGCGGTGCAGCGCGCCGTGCCCGGAGACGTGCAGCAACGGCTCGAACTTCCGCCGGAAGTCCCAGCCGCGGTTCGCGCTCAGGATCACGTCGCCGCTGCGCGGCGCCGACGCCACCATCGCGACCTGCACCAGTGCGTCGGGATGCTCGGTGGGCTGGCACGCCTCCCACGCGTCGGCGGCGTCCAGCCCTTCGAGGGGTCCGCCGAGCCGCAGCGGGTCGCCGTCCCGCGGGTGGTAATGAACGCGCCCACCGTGCCAGCGCACGACGGCGTCGCCGCGTCCGGGCGCGTGCACCAGGCAGGCGTCGTCGCCCATCGGCACGAGGGCGACGTCCACGCTCTCGCGGTCCACGAGCGATCGCGTGACCTCGCCCCAGCGCCCCGTCAGGGCCTCCTGCCCGAGCCGCGCGCGACGGCGCGCGTCGAGGTACACGTGCGCCATCGCGTTGCCGCTCACCATCACCACCGCGTCCGCCGCCTTCGCCGTGCCGGCGAATGGGTGCGCCGCCACCGACAGCCCCTGCGCGGTCAGGACGTCCACGAGTTCGTCGTGCCGCGGCACGGGCGAGTGCCCGTGGTCGCTGACGACCATCAGCAGCGTCTCCTCCCAGCGGCCGGCGCGCTCGAGGTCGTGCCGCAGCTCGGCGACCATCTGGTCGCCGATGCGGATCGTGTCGAGCAGCCGCGGCGAGTCCTGACCCTCCGCGTGCTGCACCTTGTCGGGCGTGAGCACGGCGGCCAGCGCGAAGCGCGGTGCATGGCGGCGCACGTGCTGCGCGACCCGCCCCGCGACGTCGCGGTCCCAGTCGAGCCAGCGGCCGAGGCCCCCCTTGGCGAAGTGGATCCGCGCGCCGCGCACCTGCCACCCCAGCGACCGCCCGAGCCAGTGGCGCCGGGGCAGGCCGCGGGCGACCATCGTCATCGCGCCGAAGCTCGGCCGCACGTGCTGGAAGAGCGTCTCGACGCCGACGTCGAGGTCGGCGTCGAAGTAGCGCATCGCCCAGCCGACGTAGCTGCGGCTGTGGCCGCCGCGCCGGAGGTGGCGCCGCGACCGGTCGAACCAGCGGATCCCCGGGATCCCCGCCGTCGCCGGATGGCGGCCGGTGACGAACGGCACGTAGCCGAGCCCGGTGACGGAGGGAAAGACCGTGGTGATCGTGTGCGCCCCGCCGTCCTCGCGCAGGCGCGCGAGCGCCGGAGCGTGGCCGGCGTCGAGCGCCGCCTGCAGGGTGTCGGGGCGGACGCCGTCGAGGACGACGACGAGGACGGACTGCGCCATGCCGGGATAGTACGAGGCCCGAGCCCCGCCGGTGTCGGGTGGTTCCCGCGCCCCTCTCGGGAAAACGGGGTCCGGCGGTAACTTCCCGTATGCCCAAGTCCCCGAAGAAGCCCGCGGCCCGCAAGCCGCTGCGCTCGGTCACCGGCAAGCGCGCCGACCCCGCCATGCTCGCCCACGCCGCGGAGGAGTCGGTGCAGGGGCTCAAGGAGCGCACGGAGGCCGGCCATCGCGCCGCCGGCCGCACCCCCCCAGCGTCCGGCAGACCGCCCGCCAGAGCGGGGCGGTGCGCGTGGTGGTGGACGACAGCATCCGCGACGCCCCGGCGTCGCTCGCCCTCACGGAGGACGCCAAGTTGCTGCGCCTGGCGGGCCCGCACGACGACTTCACGCGCACCGACCCGTGGCGCGTGCTGCGGATCCAGTCGGAGTTCATCGAGGGCTTCGACACCCTCGCCGGCATCGAGAAGGGCGTCACGATCTTCGGCTCGGCCCGCACCGGGCCGGACGACCCGCAGTACGCGGCGGCGCAGGAGACCGCGCGCCTGCTCGCCGAGGCGGGCTTCTCGATCATCACCGGCGCCGGCCCGGGCATCATGGAGGCCGCCAACCGCGGCGCGAAGCTGGGGGGCGGGCACTCGGTCGGCTGCAACATCGAGCTGCCGTTCGAACAGGGGGCGAATCCCTACGTGGACACGCTCGTGAACTTCCGGTACTTCTTCGTCCGGAAGACGATGTTCATCAAGTACAGCATCGGCTTCATCATCTTCCCCGGCGGCTTCGGCACCCTCGACGAGCTCTTCGAGGCGCTCACGCTCATCCAGACCGGCAAGATCTCGCAGTTCCCGGTCGTGCTCTTCGGGCGGCACTACTGGGCCGGCCTCGTGCGCTGGCTGCAGGCCCGCGTGCTCGGCGAGCGGAAGATCTCGCCCGGCGATCTCGATCTCATGCTTGTGACCGACGACCCGCGCGAGGCGGCCGACGCGGTGATCGCCGCGTACGCGGCCCTCACCGCGGCCGGCGCGCGCTAACCCCACTCCGGACCACACCATGGCAGCGAAGAAGAACGCCGGCCGCGAGCGCGGCGGCTTCAAGGCCAGCCGGCACGGCACCGGCCAGCGGGCGAGCGCGGGAGGCGACAAGGCCCGGCAGAAGAAGGCCGCCGAACAGCGCGAGACGAAGGGCGCGAAGGTCTCGACGACGGCGACGAGCCGCTTCCTGCGCGGCACGCGCATCAATCCCGATCCGATCAGCGGCCGCGAGACGGTCGCCGAGCTCGTGGACAACGCCTACCTCGCCTACAACGGCGGCCGGCTCCGCGAGGCGTGCCAGCTCTTCAGCGGGAAGATGCTCGCGAAGGACGTCACCGTCGGCCTCACTCTCACCGGCGCGCTCACGCCGGCGGGCCTCGGCATGTCGGCGCTGATCCCGCTGATCGAGGCGGGGTTCGTGGACTGGATCATCTCGACCGGTGCCAACCTCTACCACGACACCCACTTCGGGCTTGGCCTCGCGATGCACCGCGGCAACCCGCAGGAGTCCGACGTGGTGCTGCGCGAGGAGGGCGTCGTGCGGATCTACGACATCTTCTTCGACTACGACGTCCTGCTCTCGACCGACGCGTTCTTCCGGAAGATCATCCGCGCCCCCGAGTTCCAGCGGCCGATGTCGAGCGCGGAGTTCCACCACCTGTGCGGCAAGTACGTCGCCGAGCGCGAGCGCGCGCTCGGGATCGGGCAGAAGTCGCTCCTCTCGGCGGCGTACAAGTGCGGCGTGCCCATCTACACGTCGTCGCCGGGCGACTCGTCGATCGGCATGAACGTCGCGGCGCTCGCGCTCGAGGGCGGCGGCTGCCTGATCGATCCCAACCAGGACGTCAACGAGACCGCGAGCATCGTGCTCGCCGCCAAGCGCGGCGGCGGCGCGAGCGCGATCGTGATCTTCGGCGGCGGCAGCCCCAAGAACTTCGCCCTCCAGACCGAGCCGCAGATCCAGGAGGTGCTCGGCATCGACGAGAAGGGGCACGACTACTTCCTGCAGGTCACCGACGCCCGGCCCGACACCGGCGGCCTCTCGGGAGCGACGCCGGCGGAGGCGGTGAGCTGGGGGAAGATCGACCCCGACCGCCTGCCCGACGCGGTCGTCTGCTACGGCGACTCGACGATCATCGTCCCCCTGCTGACCGCGTACGCGTTCGCCAAGCGCCCCAAGCGGCCGCTCAAGCGGCTCTACGACAAGCGCGAGGCGAACCTGGCGGTGCTCAAGCGGGAGTTCGCGAAGGCGAACGGCTGAACGGCGCGGCGCTCACGGCCGGCGGGCCGTGAGCGCGCCCGCCGCCGCGCGGGGATTGCCCCGCGGGCCGGAACACCCTAGCCTACGCGCAGGTTCCGGACGCCCGGCGCGACGACGTCGGGCGGCCGTTTTGTTTTGTCCCGACCGCTCCTCCTGCCATGATTGACGCGCTCAAGGCCAAGCTCACCGAGGAAGTCGGCAAGCTGCAGCACGAGCTCAACGTCGTCCTCCCCAACGAGATCCGGAAGGCCGTCGAGCTCGGCGACCTCCGCGAGAACTCCGAGTACAAGGCGGCCCTCGAGCGCCAGCAGTTCGTGCAGGCGCGCCTGGGGCAGTTGCATCAGCGCCTGACCAAGCTCTCCGCCATCGACGTCGGGCAGATCCCCCCGGACAAGGTCGGGCTCGGCTCGAAGGTCGTGGTCACCGACAATGCGACCGGCGGCAGGGAGACCTTCCACCTCGTCTTCGGCGACGCCCTCGAGCTCGAGGACGGCCACGTCACGATGGGGTCCCCGATCGGCCGCGCCCTGCTCGGCAAGGCGATCGGCGACGAGGTCGTCCTCAAGCTCCCGACGAAGATCCGGCGGATGACGGTCGTCGAGCTCGTGACGATCCACGAGTCCATCTCGGACTGAGCGACCCGCCGGGTGCCGCGGCGAGCCGGCCTAGCCGGTCCGCTTCGGCGACTCCCGCGGGGCGTCTTCGATCCGGAACAGCCGCGCGACGTCCTCGGCATAGCGCGTCACTTCGGCGTTCACCGTCCCGCCGCGCCGGGCCACCAGCCGTTCCGCCACCGCCGTCGCCAGCGTCAGCCCCTGGTCGGCGCACTCGAAGGCGAGCGACAGCCGCCGGACCAGCACGTCCGCGACCGTGCACGCCCCTTCGGCCGCGATCGCGTGCTCGACGTCCGCCCACACGTACGGCAGGTCCGCGACGAGGCGTTCTCCGAGCGCGGGCTCCGCGGCGACCCGCGCCTGCACGGTGCGCCACTCGCTCCCGTGCAGCGCCACCCAGTGCCGCCCGACGTCGTCCGCGCCGGCGGCCGCCGCGGCGGCGCGCTCCTCGGCCTCGAGCGAGGGCAGGTCACCGCCTGGCAGCGGGCGACGGTCGGTCGCGCCGCGCCGCCGCGGCCCGCCGAGCTCGCGTTCGACGGCATCCACCACCTGCGCCGCCATCGCGCGGTACGTCGTGAGCTTGCCGCCGGTGATGCTGAGCAGTCCCGAGCCGGATCGGACGAGCTCGTGCTCGCGCGACGCGCTCGACGGCAACCCCGCCGACGCCGAGGCCACCAGCGGCCGCAGCCCGGCCCATGCCGAGCGCACGTCGGCCCGCGTGAGCCGCGCGGCGGGGAAGTGATGGTTCGCCGCCTCGAGCAAATAGGCCACGTCGCGCGCATCGGCGCGCACCTCGGCCGGCGGCGAGTCGTCGAAGGTGTCGGTCGTGCCGAGGATGGTGAACGCCCCCCACGGCAGTGTGAACCACACGCGGCCGTCCTGCGGCGCGATGAGCGTGAGGGCCCCGACGTTCCCGACGCGGGCCCGCGGGACCAGCAGGTGCACCCCCTTCGTACCCCGCACGCCGGCCCGCACCGCGGGATCGTCGAGGCGCCGCACGCCGTCGCTCCAGGGGCCCGCCGCGTTGACCACGACCCGTGCCCGCACCGTGGTCGTGGCGTCGCCGAGCATGTCGCGCACGACCGCGCCGGCGATGCGTCCTCCCTCGTGGACGAGCGACTCGACGCGGGCGTGCGTGCACGCGATCGCCCCCAGTCGCACCGCGTCGAGCGCGTTCGCGAACGTCAGGCGGGTGTCGCTCGTCTGCGCGTCCCAGTAGCGGGCGCCGCCGGTGAGCCCGTCGGGCCGCAGTGCCGGCTCGGCCCGCAGCACCCCGGTGCGCCCGAACGACCGGTGCGTGCCCACGTTGCGGAAGAGCGCCAGCGCGTCGTAGAGGAGCAGCCCCGCGGTGAGCTTCCAGCGGGGGACGCGCGCCCCGCGGTAGATCGGCCACGTGAACGCCAGCGGGCGGACGAGGTGCGGCGCGAGCCGGAGCAGCCGCCGCCGCTCGCGGCTGGCCTCGAAGACGAGCGGCAGCCAGCCGTGCTCGAGGTAGCGCACCCCGCCGTGGATGAGCCGCGACGACCGGCTCGAGGTGCCCGCCCCCCAGTCCTCCGCCTCGACGACGGCGACGCGGCGCCCGCGCAGCGCGGCGTCGCGGGCGATCGCGGCGCCATTGATCCCGCCGCCGACGACGAGCAGGTCGAACGCCCTCTCGCCGAGGGCGCGCCAGGCGCGGTCGCGGTCCATGTGGTACACGCCGGGAACGTACTCGCGCGCTAGCTTCCGGGGCATGAGGGCACAGGCATGAGCGAGCGATACGGCCAGCCCGGCCGTCGCGTGGCGGTCATCGCGGGCGTCCGGACGCCGTTCGTCCGGTCGGGCACCGCCTTCAAGGGGCTGTCGGCGATCGAGCTCGGCACGCTGGCCGTGGACGGCCTCGTCGCGCGGAGCGGCGTGGATCCCGCCGCGGTGGACGCGCTCGTCTTCGGCACCGTCGTGCCGGACATCCTGGCGCCGAACATCGCGCGCGAAGTGGCGCTGCATCCCCGCTTCCCGCGGTCGCTCGACGCGCACTCGGTGAGCCGGGCGTGCGCCTCGGCCAACCAGGCGATCACCGCGGCGGCCGACCAGCTGGTGCTCGGTCACGCCCGCATCGCCATCGCGGGCGGTGCCGAGTCGCTCTCGAACGTCCCGATCCTGCACTCGCGCGGCTTCTCCGACGCGCTGGTGGCCGCCTCGCGCGCGAAGTCGGTACCGCAGAAGCTGCGCACGCTCGCGCAGATCCGCCCGCGCGACCTCGTGCCCGTCACCCCCGCCATCGCCGAGCCCTCGACCGGCGAGACGATGGGGCAGTCGGCCGACACCATGGCCAAGCTCAACGGCATCGCGCGGGAGGATCAGGATCACTTCGCCCTGCGGTCCCACCGGCTCGCCGCTGCCGGGTGGAAGGACGGCCGGCTCGCGGCCGAGGTGACCCCGGTGTACGTGGGGCCGCGGTACGAGGTGGCCGTGACGCAGGACAACGGCATCCGCGAGGACAGCACCTACGAGCAGCTCGCGGCGCTGCGGCCGGTGTTCGACAGGGGATACGGGACGGTCACCGCCGGCAACGCCTCGCCGTTGACCGACGGCGCGGCGGCGGTCCTGCTCATGCGCGAGGACGTCGCGCGGGCGCTGGGGTACGCGCCGATCGCGTTCATCCGCGCCTACGCCTACGCGGCGCTCGACCCGGCCGAGCAGCTGCTGCAGGCCCCGGCCCTCGCGGCGCCGGTCGCGATGCGGCGCGCGGGCCTCGCGCTGGCCGACCTCGACCTCGTCGAGATGCACGAGGCCTTCGCGGCGCAGGTGCTGAGCAACCTGCAGGGGCTCGCGTCCCCCGTGTGGGCCCGCCGCGCCGGCATGGAGCCGCTCGGCGACGTGGACCGCGCGCGGCTCAACGTCATGGGCGGTTCGCTGGCGATCGGGCATCCCTTCGGCGCGACCGGTGCACGCATCCTCACCACGCTCTGCCGCGAGCTCGAGCGGCGCGACGGGCAGTTCGGCCTCATGACGGTCTGCGCCGCGGGTGGCCTGGGGCATGCGATGGTGGTGGAGCGCGCATGACCGGCGACGCGATCTTCCGCGTGGACATGGCCGACGGCATCGCCGTGGTGACGTTCGACCTGCCGGGCAGCCCGGTGAACATCTTCACCGCGGCGGTCCGCGACGCGTTCCCCCCGATGCTCGCACGGCTGCAGGCCGACGCGACGGTGCGCGCGATCGTCTTCGTCAGCGGCAAGCCGGACTCCTTCATCGCCGGCGCCGACGCCGAGGAGCTCGGCCGCATCGGCAGCGCGACGGAGGCCGAGCGACTGTCGCGCGAGGGGCACGCGCTGCTCGACCGGGTCGAGCGGTCGCGGGCGCCGGTCGTCGCGGCGATCCACGGCGCGTGCCTCGGTGGGGGGCTCGAGCTCGCGATGGCCTGCGCCTACCGCATCGCCACCGACCATCCGAAGACCACGCTCGGGCTGCCGGAGGTGCAGCTGGGCATCCTGCCCGGTGGCGGAGGCACGCAGCGGATGCCGCGGCTCGTCGGGCTCGCCACCGCCCTCGACATGATGCTCGCCGGCAAGGCGGTCAAGGCGCGGAAGGCCCGCGCGATCGGGCTCGTGCACGAGGTGGTGCACCCGGCGATCCTGCGCCAGGTGGCGCTCGCTCGCGCCCGCGAGCTGGCCGCGGGCACCCGCGCGATCCCGGCACCGCAGGGCGGCCGCGGGGCGCAGGCGGCCCTGCTCGAGGGCAACTCCCTCGGCCGGGCCGTGGTCTTCCGGAAGGCGCGCGAGCAGGTGCTGGCGAAGACGCGGGGCAACTACCCTGCGCCGCTCGCGATCCTCGACGCCGTCGCCGCCGGGTACGCGTCGCGCGAGCGCGGCTTCGCGGAGGAAGCCCGGCGCTTCGGCGAGCTCACGCAGACGCCGGTCGCGCGCGAGCTCTCGTACCTGTTCTTCGCCACCACGGCGATGAAGAAGGATCCCGGCGTCCCCGGTACGGCGCCGGCCCCGCATCCGGTGCCCCGCATCGCCGTGCTCGGCGCGGGCTTCATGGGGGCCGGCATCGCCGCGGTCACGGCCCAGCAGGGGATCGGCGTCGCGCTCAAGGACGCCGCGCACGAGCGCGTACTCGCGGGCCTCCGCGGCGTGCGCGACATCCTGCGCCAGCGGCTCGACCGCAAGGCCATCACCCGTCGGCAGTTCGCCGACCAGCTCGCGCTGGTGCACGGCACCGTCTCCCACGACGGGATCGCCGGCGTGCCGCTGGTCGTCGAGGCCGTCTTCGAGGACCTGCGCGTCAAGCACGAGGTGCTGCGCGACGTCGAGCCGCTGCTGCCCCCGCACGGCGTCTTCGCGAGCAACACCAGCACGATCCCGATCGCCGCGATCGCCCGCGCCGCCGCGCGCCCCGAGCGCGTGCTCGGGCTGCACTTCTTCTCGCCGGTCGAGAAGATGCCGCTCCTCGAGGTGATCGTGACGCCCGGCACGGCCCCCGACGCCGTCACGACCGCGGTCGCGTACGGCCGCCGGCTCGGCAAGACGATCGTCGTCGTCCGCGACGGACCGGGCTTCTATGTCAACCGGATCCTCGCCCCCTACATCAACGAGGCCGGTCGCCTGCTCGACGAGGGGGCCACCATCGACGCGATCGACCGCGCGCTGGTGGCCTTCGGCTTCCCTGTCGGGCCGATGACCCTGCTCGACGAAGTCGGCCTCGACATCGCCGGCAAGTCGGGGGCGATCGTGCGCGAGGCGTTCGGTGCGCGGATGGAACCCTCGCAGGCGCTGCAGGCGGTCGTGCGCGCCGGCCGGCTCGGGCGGAAGGGCCGGTCGGGCTTCTACGCCTACGACGCCAAGGGGCGGAAGCAGGGCGTGGACGCGTCCGTGTACGACCTGCTCCCCACGGGCCGCCCGCGCGGCGACGTGCCGGCGGCGGAGATCGTGCAGCGCTGCACCCTGGCGATGGTCAACGAGGCGGCGCGGTGCCTCGAGGAGGGGATCATCGCCTCGCCGCGCGACGGCGACATCGGTGCGGTCTTCGGGATCGGATTCCCGCCGTTCCGCGGCGGGCCGTTCCGCCACGCCGATGCGCTGGGCGTCGCCCGCGTCGTCGAGGAACTCGAGGCGCGCTTCCCCGGCCGCTTCGCGCCGGCCGAGTCGCTCGTGCAGCTCGCCCGGCGTGGCGGGCGCTTCCATCCGGCGTGATCGCCCGCCCGCTGGCGCTCGCGGCGGCGGCGCTCGCCGGCATCGCGGCCGCCGTGCCCGCGCAGGCGCCGCCGCCCGACCCCGTTCCGGCCGCGACGACCGCGCGCGCCGTCGCGCGCCCCGACACGGCGGACTCGCGCCTTGGCGAACCGCTCTACGCGCCCGCGATCACCTACACCCCGGAGACCGGGATCGCGATCGGCCTCGGGGCCTTCGCGGTCACGCGCGAGCGGCGACCCTTCCAGCGCCCCGATGCGTACGCCGCCAACGTGCTCGTCACGCAGCGCGGCCAGTTCACGCTCGGCGGCACGGCGGACGTCTGGACGCGCGACAACCGCGTGCGCGTCGAGTCGGAGGCCGCGGCCATCCGCTTCCCCAACCGGTTCTTCGGCCTCGGACTCGACACGCCGACGTCCGGCGAGCGCTACACGCCGACGACCTTCGCCGGCTCGGTCGGGGTGCAGCGCGCGGTGGTCCCCGCGCTCTATCTGGGCGTGCGCGTCGCGGGGGACCGCACCACGATCACCGGCGTGGACCCGGCGGGCCGGATCGCCGGTTACCGCGAGCGCGACGGCTGGTCGCTGGTGACGGTCTCGGTGCAGGCGATCCACGACACGCGCGACCGCATCTTCGCCGCGCGCCGCGGTGCGATGCGCGCGCTGACGCTCGCGCACACCGACGGGGCGCTCGGCTCCACGTTCGATGCGACGCGCGTCACGCTCGACCTGCGGCAGTACGCCACGCTGCACCGCCGCGTGGTCGTGGCAGCGCAGGGCCGCGTGGACCACGTCATGGGGGCGTTGCCGTTCGATCGGCTCCCCCAGCTCGGCGGACCCAACCTGCTCCGCGGCTACTTCGCCGGCCGCTTCCGCGACCGGTCGCTGGGCATCGGCCAGGCCGAGGTGCGGCTCGGGCCGTGGGCGGAGGTCTTCGGCGTGACCGTGTTCGCGGCGGCGGGCGGCGTCGGGACCGACCTCGACGCGCTGCGCGACGTGCGCTTCCGCCGCGCCGCGGGGGCCGGCGTGCGCTTCATCGTCAATCCGCAGAGCGGACTCGGGCTGCGCGTGGACTGGGCGCGCGGCGAGCAGGGGAGCCGCGGCTGGTACATCACGGTCGGTGAGGCGTTCTGACGCGTCGCCCCGCGGTCCCGCTCAGGGGCCGGCCGAGTCGCCCTTGGTGAACGTGACGGCGGGTCCGCCCCCGCCGCCGCCCCCACCGCCTTGGGAGCCGCCGCCGCCGCCCGTGCCACCCGAGCCGTCGAGCCCCAGAGGCACCACGACGGCGCTCTTCGCCGAGCCGCCCACGGTGCCGCCGTACTCGCGGATGAACTGCTGGAGCATCGCGTCGCTCTCCCGGGTGCCGTTCGTGCGAAAGACGAGCGTCGGGACCATGCGTCCAGGCGTCCCGATCGGCCCCCCGTCCACCATCGTGTACGAGATACGGATCCCGCCCGGCGCCCTCGTGAAGGCCTCGCTGCCGAGGAACGCGGCCAGCTGCGGAGGCACCGCTCCGTCGCCGTCGCCGTCGATATTCCCCGATTGGCCCCCGTTGTCCGACTCGTAGTCGAGGACGGCGATACGGGTCCGCTGCACGAGCGCCGCAAGCACCTGGATCTCGGCCGAGCGCCGGGCGTCGAGGTACCTCGGGATCGCGAACCCGGCGAGGATGCCGATGATCGCGCACACGAAGATCATCTCGATCAGCGTGTAGCCGGGGCGGCGCAGGGGGCGGGGCATCAGGGGGGCGGGGCGGCCGGGGGGCCGTTCGGCGGGGGCGGTACGTCCTCGAGCGTCCCGGACCGGCGGATGATCCCGCCGGCACCGTCACTGCCGGACACGTCGAACCTCGCGTCGTCGGCCCGATAGGTCAACGCCCAGCCGTCCATGTCCACCTCGGCGAGCGATGACGGCCAGCGCCCCGTCCGCGACCGGAACTTCAGGATCTGACGCTGGGCGAGTTCCACGCCGATCTCGGTGCCGACCCGGACGCGGTCGGGGGTGACCGTGTCGTCCACGTACATGCGACGGATGTTCCAGCCGATCACCGCGAGGCACGCGACCGAGGCCACCACGGCGGCCCACGCGGGCACGCGGAACCCGCGCCTGCGGGTGCTCCCGATCCGGGGCATGGGCGGGCCGATCCGCTCCGGGGGAAGCCAACTGAGGCCGCCGGGGGGCACCGGGGAACTCCCGCCCTGGGTGGGGCGCGCAGGAGTGGGCCGGCTGTTCGGCACGTGGGGCTTCGGAGTGTCGGCCATCAACCCCCGAAAGGTGCGGTTTCGCAGTGCCGCCGCCAAGGGGACCGCCGGAGCGAGGAACCGCGGCCTCTCCGACACGGGCCTCGCGGGCCGGCCCGCGGCCCGCCGGTACAGACTCCCGGCGGGACTGGCGGCTACATTCCCCGGGTTCCCGAGTTCGGCGTGGCACCGCCCGGTGCGCCGGCCTCCCCGCCCCGTCGCCGTACATGCTTCGCAGCACCTTCCTGTACCTCTCGCAGCAGCCGCAGATCTTCCGGTTCGTCCGTTCGAACGGGCTCGCGAAGTCGTTCGCGAGCCGCTTCGTCGCCGGCGAGACGATCGAGACCGCCATGGCTGCGGTGAAGGACCTCAACGCCCGGGGCATCACGGCCTCGCTCGACCTCCTCGGCGAGTCCACGACGAACGAGGCGGAGGCGCGTGCCGCGCAGGCCGAATATCTGCGCCTGCTCGACGAGATCCACGCCCGTTCGCTCGACGCCAACGTGAGTCTCAAGCTCACGGCGATGGGGATGGACCTCTCCGACGACCTCTGCGTCGCGATCGTCCGGGAGATCCTCGAGCGGGCGAAGGCCTACGGCAACTTCGTGCGCCTCGACATGGAGTCGAGCGACTACACCGAGCGCACGCTGCGCCTGTTCGAGACGAAGCTCTACCCCGGCTTCGAGGCCAACGTGGGCATCGTGCTGCAGAGCTACCTGCGCCGCACGCTGGACGACGTCGCCTTCGCCAACCGGATCAACGCGCGGGTGCGCATCTGCAAGGGCGCCTACCAGGAGCCGGCCACGGTGGCGTTCCCGGAGAAGGGCGACGTGGACGACACCTACGTCGCGGCGATGAAGCAGCTCATGCAGCACGGCCGGTACCCCGGGCTCGCCACGCACGACGAGCGGATCATCGGCATCGCGAAGCAGTTCGCCGGGCAGCAGGGGATCGCCAAGGACCGCTTCGAGTTCCAGATGCTCTACGGCGTCCGGCGCGACCTGCAGGAGTCGCTCGTGAAGGAGGGCTATCGCATGCGCGTCTATGTCCCGTACGGCACGCAATGGTACCCGTACCTGATGCGGCGTCTCGCCGAGCGGCCGGCCAACGTGGCGTTCATCACCGGCAACGTCCTGAAGGAGATGTTCGCGTAGCGCATGGCGCAGTTCCTCCCGGCCGACCACGCGCGGGGCGACGCGAACACCATCGGCGGATACGCCGAGGTGCACGGTCGCCCCGCGGCGTTCGAGGGGAGCGACGGCATGGCGTACAGCGTCGCGCTGCTGGCGGAGCCGACCGGCGACCCCGCGCGCCCGTGGGCGGCGTGGCTCTGCTTCCTCCGCTGGCGCCGCATGGGCGAGCCGGGCGTCGAGGGCCACGTCGAGACGGGCCCCCTCGCGTGGGGGGCGAGCGAGGCCGAGGCGCTCGCCACCCTCGGCGCCTGCACGCTGGGCGAGGTGCGCGACGAGCTCGAAGGTTGCCTCGCCGAGGAACGGCGCTCGGCGACGCCCGAGCGCCGCTGGTGGGACGTCATGCGCGACGAGGACGCGTGAGCGCGCCCGCCGGCGAACTGGCGACCGTCCTCGAGGGCACCGGCGGCGTCTGGCGGGTGCGCACCGAGCGGGGGGAGGTGCACGACGTGTCGCTGCGCGGGCGGCTCAAGAAGGGGGCGGACGCCCGCAAGGGCACGCAGCGCGGCACCGACGTGCGCATCGCGAAGGACGCCGAGTGGCGGAAGCTCACCGTCGGCGACCGGGTGCGCCTCGAGCGCGATGCGCGCGAAGCGGCGTGGTCCATCGGCGAGATCCTCCCGCGCGTCTCGCAACTGGCGCGCCGCGAGCCCGGCGGCCGCCACGGGGAGCGGATCCTCGCGGCCAACGTCGATCAGGTCGTCGTCGTCTTCGCCGCCGCCAACCCCGAACCGCACGTGCGCATGCTCGACCGGTTCCTCGTGATCACCGAGGCGAACGACCTGCGCGCCCGCGTGGTGGTCAACAAGGCGGACCTCGCCGCCGGCGGGACCGCCGCGGTCTCGGTCCGCTTCGCCGAGTACGAGCGGCTCGGGTACCCGCTGCACGTCACCGCGGTGCCCCGGGGACCGGCCGGCGCGCGCCCGGTGGGGCTCGAGGCGCTGCGCGAGGCTCTCGACGGCCGCACGAGCGTGGTCACCGGCCCGAGCGGCGTCGGCAAGAGCTCCCTGCTCAACGCGCTGTATCCCGGGCTCCGGCTGCGCACCGGCGACGTCTCGCTGGCAGTCAACAAGGGCCGCCACACCACCGTCGGGGCGTTCCTGCACCCGCTCCCCGCCGGCGGCTACGTCGTGGACACGCCCGGCCTGCGCGAGGTCGGCACGTGGGGCATCGAGGCCGCGCGCCTCGGCGACTGCTTCCCCGAGGTGCGCGCGCACGCCTTCGCCTGTCGCTTCGCCGACTGCGCGCACCGCGCCGAACCCGACTGCGCGGTGCGCGGGGCGATCGGCACTGACATCAGCGCCGAGCGCTACGAGAGCTACTGCCGCCTGCGCGACGAGCTCGAGGCCGACGCCGCGCGCGGGCGCTGAGCCCGCCCAGGCGTCACGCCCGGGCGTCACGCCCGGGCGTTACGGCAGGACGCCGTCCACCGAGAGCGTGTAGGGCCCCGGCTGGCCCTTGGACGTCGCGATCACGTATCCGACCGCGCCCGTGCCCGAGCGCGCCCCGAGTTGCGTCGCGTTGAACGACAGCAGGGCGTTGGTGCCCCCGCCCCCGTTGTCGTTGCCGAACAGCGGATCGCCGTTGCCGTTGTACAGCACCAGGATCGCGTCGAGCTGCGTGGACTGCATCCGCACGACCGCCTGCTGCCCCGGCGGGACGTAGATCGCGTAGATGTCCTGGATGGTCTGGCCGGCGAAGATGTTCTGGATCGGCAGCTGGAAGCTGCAGTCGTTCGTCGTCAGCGACGTCGAGAGCGACGTGCCCGCCATGAGGAAGGCGAGCACCTGGAAGTTGGGTTGGCACCCCTGCGGCAGGACCGACGGCCCCGAGGACAGCGAGAAGGCACCGGTCGCCTTCGGACGTGCGAACGCCCCGGGTCGGACGACGTAGGTGCCGGCGGCCAGCGCGGCACGCAGCGTCGCCCCTTGCTGGCCGTCACCGTCGAAGATGCCCAGCGGGAAGCCCGACTCGCGCACCAGCTCGATCGTCGAGGGATATGACGTCGAGCTCGACGTGAACTCGTAAACGCCGGCCGCGCCCACGGTGAAGCGGTACGGCTGTACCAACGAGGTGTCCGTGCCGATGCAGCCCCGGCCCGTGAGACTCCCCTGAATGGTCGCACCGAGCACGTAGGACAGCGGCCGCAGGCAGGGGTCGATCACCCGGGCCGTGATCGTGGCCCGCGTGGCCCGCGCCCCCGGCGGCCCCACCACGTAGGCGATCAGGGTATCCGTGCCGCTGTCGGGGCCGGCGATCCACGCGCCCGGCCGCGCGAGGCCCTGCTGGTCGGTGCGGACGATCCCTCCCTCGACGATACCGTTCGTCGCCGAGGTGGTCGTGAACGTCACGCGTGCGTTCGGGATGCGGAAGCCGCGCGTGTCCTTGACGACCACGATCGGCGTGCCGGGCACCCGCGTGCGCACGAACGCCGTGTCGGTCACCCCCGTCACCACCTGCACCGAGTCGGCGTCGGCGGTCACCTCGAGCGTGCCGCGCGTGTTCTCGACGCAGGCGGCGACGGAGGCGACGGCGGAGCCGACGAGGGCAAGGCGGACGATCGGGCGCACGAGCGTAACGTACCGGGCGCGGGGCGGGGGCGGCAGCATGCGCCATCGGGCGCGTCCGTCGCGTCAGCGCGGCACCTTGAGCGCGCCGAGCCCTCCATCTACCCCGAGGACCTGTCCCGTGGTCCAACCCTGGGCGGGGTCCAGCAGGAAGGCGATCGCCGAGCCGACGTCCTCGGGAAGCCCCAGTCGGCCCAGGGGGTGCAGGGCCAGCGACGCCTGTTCCGCTGCCGGCGAACCCGTGATGCGGGCCGCCAGCGGCGTTCGCACGAGGCCGGGTGCCACCACGTTCACCCGCATCCCCTTCGCGGCGTAGGTGGCGGAGGCCGCGCGGGCGAGCCCCTCGACCCCCGCCTTGGCCGCGGCGATCGCCTCGTGGTTGGCGAGGCCGATCCGGGCCGCCGCCGAACTCACGAGCACCACCGCCCCGCCGCCATGGCTCGCCAGCAGCCGGCCACCGGTGCGCACCGCGTTGAAGGCGGTCACGAGGTTCAGGCGCAGGACCAGCTCGAACTCCTCCGGCCGGGTCAGGTGCGCCGGCTTGAGGAGGATCGAGCCCACGCAGTTCGCGATGCCGTCGAGGCGGCCGAAGCGGCTCCGCGCCTCGTCGCCGGCACGGTCCACCGCGGCGGCGTCCGTGGCGTCCGCCACGGTCCAGGCGGCGGCGGGCCCCAGCGCCGCGGCGGCCTCGGTCAGCGTGGCCTCGGTCCGGCCCGCCAGCATGACGCGGCCGCCGGCGGCGACCACCCGGGCGGCGGTGGCCCGGGCGATGGCGCCGGCCCCGCCCAGGATCAGGTGTGCGGTCTCGTGCATACGCGCGTCAATCGCGCGGACCGGCGTCCGGTTCCGTCCGCGGCGACCGGACCCGCGTTCCAACGCCGATCGCCACGCGTCCCACCGGTGCCGAGGGACGTCGCCGCCGGCCACCTTTCGACCGCCGATGCCCGCTTCGCTCCGCGTCCCCGACGAGGTCCTCGCGTCACTCCCGCCCCGCTCCCGTCGGCTGCTGCGGCTGTCCGCCGCGATGCAGGCGGGGGCCGCCGCCCGCTGCGGGCACTGGTGGCGGCGGTCGGTCGGGGCGCGCGCGGTCCTCGCGCTCCTCGGCGACCCGCCCCGCGTGGACGGGTGGGCGCACGTCGAGGCGGTCGATCCGGGGCGCCCGCTGCTGCTCCTCGCCAACCACCGCTCGTACGTGGACTTCTTCGTCGTGGCGGCCGTGCTGCTGCGGCGCCTCCCCCGGGTGACGGCGCTGCACTTCCCGGTGAAGGGCGCCTACTGCTACGAGGGATGGCCCGGCGCGCTGCTCAACGGTGCCGCCTCGGGCTTCGCGGCCTTCCCGCCGTTCTTCCGGCGCAGCGACACGGGTGCGGCCGACGCCTGGGCGCTGGACACGCTCGTCGCCCTGTGCCGCGAGGGCGGCGGCCGGGTGGTCGGCTTCCATCCCGAGGGCACGCGCAACCAGGGCCCGGACCCGTGGGCGCTGCTGCCCGCGCAGCCCGGGGTCGGTCGGCTGCTGCTCGAAGCGCGCCCCCAAGTGCTGCCGGTGTTCATCGCCGGCCTCGCCAACGGCTGGGGAGCCCAGCGGGCGCTCGCGCGCGCGGGGGTGCCCGTGCGACTTCGCTTCGGGCCCCCGATCGACCTCGCGCCGTGGGACGCGGCGCCGCGTCGGTTGCGGACGTACGCGGCGGTCGGGGCGTCGGTGATGGACCGCATCGCCGAGCTCGCGGCCGCCGACCGCGCGCGCTACGGCGACAGCCGCTCGCGCACCCACGCCCCCGCGTGACGGCGGTAGGCGATGCGGTCGTGCAGCCGGTTCGGCCGCCCCTGCCAGAACTCGAATTCCCTCGGCAGGACGCGGTACCCGCCCCAGTGATCGGGCAGCGGCGGGTCCGCCACCGCGAAGCGCGCCTCGGCCTCGGCCTCGGCCGCCTCGAGCGCGTCCCGCGAGGGGATCACCGACGACTGCCGCGACACGTGCGCCCCGATGCGGCTGCCGCGCGGCCGCGTGGCGAAATAGGCGGCGCTCTCGTCGCGCGAGACGCGCTCGACCTCGCCGATCAGGCGCACCTGGCGCTCGAGTTCGGGCCAGAAGAACACGAGCGCCGCGCACGGCACCGCCTCGAGTTCGCGTCCCTTGCGGCTGCGGTAGTCGGTGAAGAAGACGAATCCGTTCGCGTCGGCACCCTTGAGCAGCACGATGCGCGCCGAGGGGACGCCGTCGCTGCCGACGGTCGCGAGCGTCATCGCGTTGGGTTCCGGCACCTGCGCGGCGCGCGCGGCCTCGAACCAGCGGTGGAACTGCGCGACCGGGTCCGGGTCGGTGTCGGCCAGGTCGAGCCGCGCGTGCCGGTAGTCGCGGCGCAGGTCGGCGATCGTGCTCACGTGGGAGTCCGGGGCATGGATACGGGAGGATGCAGCGGTGGCCGCCGCGCGTCCAGCGACGCCGGGGGCCGCTAGCTTTGCCCGCCATGGAACGCGCGGCGCTGCCGGTCGAGGCCGTCCTCCCCTCGGTGCTCGATGCGCTCGCCACCGCGGGGGCGGCGGTGCTGGTCGCCGCGCCCGGCGCCGGCAAGACGACGCGCGTGCCCCCCGCCCTGCTCGCGGCCCCCTGGCGCGACGACCGCACGATCCTCGTCCTCGAGCCGCGGCGCCTCGCGGCGCGGGCCGCCGCACGGCGGATCGCGCACGAGCTCGGCGCGTCCGTCGGCGGGCTCGTCGGCTGGCGCATGCGGCGCGACACGCGGGTCTCCGCGGCGTCGCGGCTCGTGCTCGTCACCGAAGGCGTGCTGACGCGGCTCGTCCAGGAGGACCCGGCGCTCGAGACGGTGGCGGCGGTGGTCTTCGACGAGTTCCACGAGCGGCACCTCGTCGCCGACGCCGGGCTCGCCCTCGTGCTCGAGTCGCGCGCCGTGCTGCGCCCCGACCTGCGGCTGCTCGTGATGTCCGCGACGCTCGACGCCGAGCCCGTGGCGGCGCTCCTTGGCGGCGCACCGATCATCCGCAGCGAGGGACGCGTCTTCCCCGTCGCGACGCGGTGGGCGCCGCCGCGCCCGGGCCAGCGGCTCGAGGGCCACGTCGCCGGCGTCGTCCGCGAGGCGCTCGCCGAGCGGGACGGCGACGCGCTCGTCTTCCTGCCCGGAGCCGCCGAGATCCATCGCGTGGGGCAGGCGCTCGCGGCGGGGCCGCTTCCGCCGGGCACCGAGGTGGTCCCGCTCTTCGGCGCCCTCGACGGCGACGCGCAGGACCGCGCGATCGCCCCCGCGCCGCCCGGCCGCCGCAAGGTGGTGCTGGCGACGAGCATCGCCGAGACATCGCTGACGATCGAGGGGGTGCGGATCGTCGTTGACGCGGGGCTCGCCCGCGTGCCGCGCTACAGCCCGGCCACCGGGATGACGCGCCTCGAGACGATCCGTGTGCCGCGTCCGTCGGCCGACCAGCGGCGCGGCCGCGCGGGCCGCGTTGCCCCGGGCATCTGCTGGCGCTGCTGGGCCGAGCACGAGGAGCCCGCACTGCCGCAGGCCGCCGTGCCCGAGATCCGGCAGGCCGACCTCGCCCCGCTCGCGCTCGACCTCGCCGTGCTCGGGGTGCGCGACCCCGCGGCGCTGGCGTGGCTCGACGCCCCGCCGACCGCGGCCTACGCCGAGGCGCGTCGGCTGCTCGCCCGCCTCGGGGCCCTCGACGCCACCGGACAGCTCACCGCGCACGGCCGCGCGATGGCGGCGCTCGGCGTGCATCCGCGGCTGGCGCATCTCGTCCTCCGCGGAACGGCCCTCGGCATGGGTGCCCTCGCGTGCGACCTCGCCGCCCTGCTCGAGGAGCGCGACCTGCTGCGCCGCGACGGCGGCCCGGGACGCCCGCCCGCCGACCTCACCCTGCGGCTCGATGCCCTGCACGGACGCGACGCGGGGCACCGCATGGCGCTCGGGCTTCGCGCCGACGCCGAGCGGGCGGCCGCGGTGCGCGACCAGGCGCGCGCGTTGCGCGCGGCCGCCGGCATCCGCGGCGGCGTCGCCGAGGCGGCGACGGCGGAGGTCGTGGGCGACCTCCTCGCGCTGGCGTACCCGGATCGCATTGCACGCCGCCGCGGCGACGCGCCGGGTCGCTACCGGTTGAGCGGCGGTGGCGGGGTGACGCTCGCGGCCGACGATCCGCTCGCGGCGCACGAGTGGCTGGTGGTCGCCGAGACCGACGGGCGCCGCGAGGATGCGCAGGTGTACGCCGCCGCCGCGACCGACGAGGCCGCCATCCGCCGCCACCACGGCGAGCTCGTCGAGACCCGGGCGGAGGTGACGTGGGACGACACCGCGGGGCGCGTCGTCGCGCGCGAACGCGAGTCGCTCGGGGCGCTCGTGCTGCGCGAGCGCCCGCTCCGCGACGCGGATCCTGCGGCGCGCACGGCGGCGCTCGTGGACGCGCTCTCGGCGCGCGGCCTCGCGCGGCTGCCGTGGGGCGATGCGGCGCGCCGGCTGCGCGAGCGCCTCGCCTTCGCTCACGTCCTCGAGGGACCGCCGTGGCCGGACGTCTCGGACGCCGCGCTCGACGCGGCGCGGCAGGTGTGGCTCGCGCCGGCCCTCGCCGACGCGCGCACGCTCGACGACGTCGCGCGCGTGGACCTCGCCGAGGCGCTGCTCACGCTCGTGCCCTGGGAGCTTCGCCGCCGGCTGGACGCCATTGCCCCGACGCACCTCGAGGTGCCGACCGGGTCGCGGATTCCCGTGGACTACGGCGATCCGGCCGCGCCCGTCCTGGCCGTCCGCCTGCAGGAACTCTTCGGCAGCGCGGAGACGCCGCGTGTCGGTGGCGGCCGCGTGCCGGTGACGCTGCACCTGCTCTCGCCGGCGCATCGGCCGGTGCAGGTCACGCGCGACCTCGCGGGGTTCTGGCGCACGTCGTACTTCGACGTGCGCAAGGACCTGCGAGGGCGCTATCCGCGGCACCCGTGGCCGGAGGATCCCCTCGCCGCCCCGCCCACGCGCCGCGCGAAGCCACGCGGCACCTGAGCGGCCGGCTCAGGCCACGGCCGGCGCCGCGCCGGCGAGCGCCGGCAGGTCGTCGCGCACCGCATCGGCGACGCGTTCGGCCAAGGCCATGATCGTCAGCACCGGATGCACCCCGGGGGAGTCGGGGCACAGCGATCCGTCGGCGATCCGCAGCCACGGCGCACCGTGCACGCGGCCGTGCGCGTCGGTCACCCCGTCGCGTGGCCCGCGCGACATCGCCGCCCCGCCCAGCGGTTGCGTGGCCGACAGCGACACGCGTCCCGGCAACTCGAGCGCCGCCGAGATGCGCCGGTCGAGCGCGTCCATGTCGTGGCGATCGAGCCGCGGCGGATCGGCCGCCGGCACGTGCACGCGCACCGCGCCGGCACCGAAGGCGACGCGCGCTGCTGCCCGCTGTCCCGCCACGAGCGCGTCCCGCACCGACGGGGCGAGCCGGTACCGCACGATGGCCTCGCCGTCGCGGTCGAGCACCACGCGATTGCCGTCGGCCGCGCGGTCGCGGGCGGTCACGCGCAGCATCTGCAGCCGGGGATACGCCGCCAGCACCTGCGCGTGCTCGGGCCCGAAGCCCGTGAGGTTGCGCGCGGTCACCAGCGGTGACGAGAAGCACGGCTCGAGCACGTACCCGTCCTCGGTCGTGCGGTCCACGCGATAGGCCGTCGGGTGCCCCACGGCGTTGGTGATCGCCCGCGGATGCTCGGCGACGACGACATGGGCCGGGTGACACGTCACGCCGCGCCCGAGCCGCGGCAGCGCGCCGCCGAATCCGCCGCGCAGCAGCAGCCCCGTCGTCTCGATCGCCCCGGCCGCCAGCACGATGCACGGGGCCGTGAGGACGTGGTCGCCCGCCGGCCACCCCTCGTCGGCGGTCACGCGAACCACCACCTGCTGCGGGGCGATCGCCACCGCGCGCGCCCGCGTCACTATCCGCACTCCGGCCGCCGCGGCGCGCGGCAGTTGCAGCGCGTGCGTCCCGAGCACGGCGTCGTTCGGGCATCCCAGGTGGCACACCCCGGCCCCGCGGCAGCCGCGGACGAGCAGCCGCATGCGCTCCGGCGAGAACCCGGCCCGCAAGGCGCCCTCCTCGAAGAGCCGGTTGTTCTCGTTGAGCGTGGCGTCGTGGGGATACGCCGCGCCGGCGTCGCGGACCATCGCGGCCGCCCGCGCCTCGATGTCCGCACCCGGGAGGCCGGGCACGCGCCAGCCGTCGATCACCGCGCCCGATGGTCCGACGGCGACGCCGGTGGACAGCGCGGTGGAGCCCCCGAGCACCTGACCGGTCGCAAGGGCGATCGTGCCGTCCTCGGTGAACGCGGCACCGGCACCCGCGTAGAACGCGTCTGCGCTCGCCAGTTCGTCCGGCCGCGCGTGCGCGACCCCGAGCCGCGGGCCGCGCTCGACGACCAGCACGCGGCGGCCGGCCTCCGCCAGCGGGGCGAGCGCTGCCGCCACCGTGCCGCCGCCGGCGCCGGACCCGATGACGATCACGTCCCACGCCGACATGGCCGTCACGGCACGAGACGAAGCGCCGGTGTCCCGCGCGACGGTGTCGGGCGCACGAGGTCGGCCGGCACGTGCCCGCTCCATCCGCCGGGATCGGGCGACCAGCCGAGCATCTCGCGCATCCCCGGACGACCATAGACCGCGAGGAAGGCGAGGGTGCGGAGGCCCCACACACCGCGGCGGAGCGCCGCGACCGGCGACCGCTCGAGGCGGCGCAGCACCTCGACTCGACGCGCGAGCGAGAGCCGGCCGAAGGGGCGGCCGGCCACCAGCAGCGACAGCCACGGCAATGCCGCGAGGAACCAGCGCAGGTGGCCGACGACGCGCGCCGGCCGCTTCGCGAGCGCCGTCCCCGCAATCCGCTCGGCCTCCTGCCACGCCGCTTCGTCGAGCGCGCTGGCCGGCGGGCAGCAGGCCGTCGCCACCTGACGCCACGATCGGGACAGCGGGAATGACGCGGATGGTGGAGCCACGGTGCGCGGGACGATTGAAGGTCGGACGGCAGGCCCGAGAAGAATAGAACTCGGACCGAACGGTGCAAACGCCGGCGATGTCACGGGATCGGGTGCTCGGAACCGCCGTCGGACGTGCCGCATTACATCGGCGACCATGACTGGCCTCTACCTCCACCGCCGGCCCGCCGGGGCCGATCCCGAGGGCCGTCCGCTCGCATGGCGGTGCGCCTCGGCGAAGCGCGCGCTGTGGGCTTACCTCGATCGCGAACTGTGCGACGCGGACGTGGGGGATCTCGAGGCGCACCTGACGATCTGTCCGTCGTGCGCCCTCGAATACTCGAGCCGCCGGGCCCTCAAGCGGTCACTGGCGCGGGCGCGCACGTCGGCCCTCGGGGCGGTGGCCCGTCGCCGGCTCGTCGCGCGCATCACCGACCAGCTGGGTGCTCACGGCTGCAGCGTGCCGAGCGACATCCCGAGCGTGACCGTCCGCCCCGCCCCGGGCAGGTAGAAGCGGCCGTTCGTCGCGTTGGGGTTGATCGCCGAACTCCAGCGCGCTCCCAGCAGGTTGTCGCCCATCACGTGGACGGTGGCGCCGCCGAGCCGCCACGAGAGCGCGACGTGCGTGAGCGCCAGCGGCGGGACGGCGTCGAAGGGCACGGCGACGCCCGCCGGCACGAGCGGCGGCGCGACGAGGGCCCCGGTGCGCACGAACACGACGCCGGAGGCCGCGTTCGCGTTCTCGACGAAGGTGCGCGACGTCCATTCCTGCCACGCCGTGACGTGCACGGCGGGCCGCGGCGTCCAGTCGAGCTGCAGCACGGTGCGGCTCGCGGGAATGCCGGGCAGTCGGCGACCCGCGACATCCACGGTGCCCGGCCGGAAGTCGGCGCCGGTCACGGGGGAGGCGAAGGCGGCGAACGTGAACGACGACCACGTCTGCGCGGCCGTCGCGGCGAGCGTCGGCGCGACGCGCGCGGTCAACGCCGCCTCGAGCCCGGTGCGCCGCGTGCGGGTGGCGTTCTCGAAGTACGCGCGCGGCTGCGGCACGCCCGGTATCACCACCGTCCGCGAAACGAAGTCGTCGCGCACGTCAGCGGCGAAGGCGGCCGCCTCGCCCACCACGCGCGTCCCGACGGCCCCGCGCCAGCCCAGTTCCGCCTGCCACTGCGACGACGGGCGCAGCTGGTCGTTGAAGCCGCGCAGCGTGTCGGGCGAGGTCGCCAGCTCGACCGCCGTCGGCACCTCGAAGCCGCGGGCGACGGAGGCCCACCATGTCGTGGTGGGCGCGGGCCGCCAGGCGAGCGCGGCTTTCGGGCTCGCCTGGGTGAAACGCCGCGCGATGGACTGCGACGGCCGGATGCGGTTGGCGATGTCGAAGCGCACGTCGTCCCAGCGCGAGCCGAGCGTGAGCGTCCACTCACCGCGCACGAGCTCGCCCTGCGCCGAGGCCGAGGCCGCCGAGAGCGTCGCGTCCTGACGCACGCAGGGGACGAAGGTCCCGGCGACGGGATCGCCGACGCACGGCGGGGTGAGCAGCGGGGCCCCGCTGCGGTTGACCCAGTTCGTCTGCGGGCCGGCCGCGCGGTCGGCGTCGGCGCCGAGCGTCAGGCGCCACCGCGTGCCGCCCACGGCGCCGGCGCTCGTGTGGCGCACGCCGAGCTGGCCGCGCTGCTGGATCTGGCGGATGAACTGGAAGATCGCCTGCTCGTTGTCGCGTCCCGAGGCGAAGGCCCACGCGTCGAGCCGGCCGCGCAGGGGGATGTCGCCCCGCACGCCGATGCGCCAGCGCCGCTCGCGGCGCTCGAAGCGGTTGGCCAGGTTCACCGGTTCGGTCGCGTCGCGATCCCGCGTCCACTCGGCCAGCGTCAGCGCCCCCGGGATGCGCTGCGCGAGGTCGGCGACCGACGCGTCGAATGCCACGCGGCCGTCGGCCAGCCGACGCCCGACGCGCAGCGTGGCGCGCTCGACGCGGCCCTGCGACCATCGCCGGTAGCCGTCGTTGGCCGTCGCCCCCGCCTGGACGAGCACGTCCCACGCACCGGCGGCCGTCCCCCACGCGGCGTCGAGCTTGCGCAGCCCGGGATCGCCGAAGACGAAGCGGGCACCGACGCCGGGGGCGTCGCGCCCCGACGCCGAGACGACGTTGACCACGCCGCCGCCCGCGGCCCCGCCGTAGAGCGCGCTCGATGCCCCGCGCACGACCTCGACCTGGCGCGCGATCGCGAGCTCCGGCAGGTCGAGCCGGCCCTGCCCGTCGGGCTCGGTCAGCGGCACGCCGTCGAGCAGCAGGGCGATGCCGCGCACGCCGAATCCGCCGCGGCTGCCGGCGCCGCGGATCGAGATGCGGACGTCCTCGCTGCCGTACAGACTGCTCACCTGCACGCCGGGCATGGCGCGCAGCGCCTCCCCGAGTGCGGTGCCGCGGGTGCGGCGCAGCAGGGTGCTGTCGGCGACGCCCATGGCACCGGGCACGGCGGCGAGGGTCCGCGCGTCGCGCGTCGCGGTCGTGACGACGGTGGCGAGGCCGCGCGCGACGCCCGTGTCGCGGGCGGGCGTAGTGGAGGGCGCGCCGGGCGGCTGCGCGCGTGCGGTCGCGGTCGCGGCCGCGGCCGCGACGACGAGCGCCGCGACCGCGCACGCACCGCGACGCGTCACGCCTCGAGCGTCAGCGTCCACTCGACCGGCATCGCCGGGTCGAGCGATTCCTTGACCGAGCAGTACTTCTGCACCGCGAGCTCGATCGCGCGCTCCGCGTGGGTGCGGTCCACGCCGGTGCCGGCGAGGTGGTAGTCGAGCCGGATCCGCGTGATCCGGCCCGGGACGCCGTCGAAGCGATCGCCGTGGACCTCGATCCGCATCGCCCGGAGCGGGGTGCGGCGCTTCTCGAGGATGTCCACGATGTCGTAGCCGGTGCAGCCGGCGAGGGCGATCAGCAGCGCATCCACGGGGGAGGGCCCGAGGGCGGCGTCGCCGTCGATGGTGATGGCGGGGCCGCCGGGGCGACCGGCGTCGAAGGCATGGCCGCCGCGCCAGGTGGCGACGACGTGGGACGGGGGCTTGGGCATGGGGGCCGGGGGAGGGCGTTCGGGAAGCTAACGCCCCGGCCGCCCCGTCAGGCGCTCAGCGCCTGCTGCTCGATGAGTTGCGAGAGAGCGCGTCGTGGCCGAAGCAGGTCGGCCAGCGTGAGCCGGTCGAGCTCGGCGAAGAAGGCCCGCAGTGCCGAGTCCAGCGCGCACGAGAGCAGGCACGCGGAGGCGATGGGGCAGTCGTTGTGCTCGGGGTCGAAGCACGAGGCGAGCTGGAGATTGTCCTCGGTGGCCCGCACGACCTCGCCGATGTTGATCGCCTCGGGGAGCCGCGCGAGACGGATCCCGCCGCCCCGCCCGCGCAGCGTCCGCACGTAGCCGAGCGCCGCGAGGCGCTGGACGACCTTCACGAGGTGGTCCTCCGACATCCCCATCATCTGGGCGATGTGGCCCGCCGGGGTGGGGTCGGTGTCGCTGAGTCCGAGGTAGATCAGGCAGCGCAGGCCGTTGTCGGTGAAGCGGGTCAGTCGCATGGAGAGGGGCGTTCGGGACGGGGACCGCCGCGCTGATCGGACGATTCCGGGAGAGCATACCCCCACCGAATCCCCCCGATAGTCAGCGCTTCCCCGACGCAACGTCCCGGAGACCCCCGCTTTGCCGTACTTGTCCGGGCATCCCGGCGGTCCCGGCCCGATATTCTGCAGGCATGGAGGCCCCCCGCCTGAGTTCCGAGTCGCGCGTCGCGGGCGCGGCGGTGCTCTACCGGCTGTACGACATCGGCTGGGAGATCGACCTCGCGCGCGCGGAGGAGCTGCTCCGAAGCCGGGCGCCGGCACGCGCGCGCCCCGAGCGGGGCGAGGGGGCGACGCTGCGCATCCCCAATCCGCCGGTCACGGTGGGGCTGGGGACCGAGCGGCTCGAGCTCGCCGACGGCTCGAGCCACGACGTCGAGGTGTCGGCGCGGCTGTTCGACTTCGGCGTGGCGTCGCTGCGCCTGTCGGTCCCCGTGCCGTCGGGGGCCACGTGGGCGGCGTTCACCCAGTTCGGCCGGGCCCTGCACGCCGCGCCCGCCGCCATCGCGCTGCTGGACGACCATCGCCGGCTGTTGGCCGAGCGCATCGCGGGGGCGGTCGAACGGCCGCACGTCGCGCCGGTGATCGAGGACTACATCGTCTTCCGGCTCCACGCGGTCACCTCGCCCGACGGCACCCTGTGCCCGCCGGCCGCGCTGGCCGACGATGCGCTGGTGCCGCTCCTGCTCGACGAGTCGCGCCCGCTCTCCGAGGCCGCGCGACGCGAGCTGCTGCCGCACCGCTTCTCGTACTACGCCGACGACCTCGCGGTGGTCACGTGGGACAACGCCCTGGTCCTCGAGCCGAGTCGTGACGACGACACGGTCTCGTACATCCTGGAGTTCGCCAACGCGCAGCTGCTCGAGCTGCGCTGGTACGACTCGCGTCTCGAGGCCGAGCTGCAGGCGGTGCTCGAGCGCTCCGCCCGGGCGCGTGGTCGCGGCATCTCGCGCCTCTTCACGCGCCGCTACGGCGACCTGCTCGAGGACCTGCAGCAGCTCGTCGGGGACGCCACCGAGATCACCGAGCGGGTGGACAACGCCCTCAAGGTCACCGACGACGTCTATCTCGCACGCATCTACGGCGCCGCGCTCGAGGTCTTCCGCGGGAAGGCGTGGCGCGCCGGGGTGGACCGCAAGGTGGCCATCCTCCGCGAGACCTACGCGATGCTCAACGCCGAGACGCAGACCACCCGCGGCGAGCTGCTCGAGGTGGCGATCGTGGTGCTGATCCTCGCGGAGATCGGACTGGCGCTCGTGCGCTGATGCCGCGGCCCCGTGCCGGCCGGTCCGTGCCGGCCGGTCCGTGCCGGCGGGAACTTCGGTGGTCGCCGGATCGCTCCCTCACCGTGCCATCCTACGAAGCGCTTCCCCCCACCATGGAGCCGTACGCGCACCACGTCCTGGTGTGCACCGGCGGCTACTGCTCCCCCGAGCGCCGCGGCGGGGGCATCTACCGGCTGCTGGCGTCACTGCTCCAGCGCGAGGGGCTGCTCTTCGGGCCGTCGCGGGTCAAGCGCGGCGAAGTGCCCTGCCTCGGGGTGTGCGCCGGGGGGCCGATCCTCGTCGTGTATCCCGAGGGGGTCTGGTACGGCGGGGTGACGCCGGCGCTCCTCGAGCGGATCGTCGTCGAACACCTCAAGGGCGGGCGCGTCGTCGAGGACGCGGTCTTCCACCGGCGCTAAGCGACGCGGGGGACCCGGTACACCGGGTCCCCCGCGTCCGTGCCTGGTGGCGCGGCCTACCTAGGGCTTGGGTGCGACCGCCTTCTTCTTCGCGCCCTCGAAATCGCCCGCCGTCACCCACGCGACCTTGTCGGCGCGGACGTGCCGCTTGAACGCCGCGTTGACGTCGGCCGCCGTGAGCTTGGTCACCGCCGCTTCGATCGCCCCGTCCCACGTCTGGAAGGTCAGGCCGTTGTCGGCGCGCAGGACCAGCATCCCCGGCAGGTTGCCGTTCTCCGAGCGCTGCTGGAACCGCGACTCGAGGAAGGCCACCTTGGCCTTGGCCACTTCCTCGTCGGTGAAGCCCTGCGTGAGCGCACGCTGCAGTTCCTCCTTGTACGCCGCCACGAGCCGGTCGGCGTTGGCCGGGTTGTAGATCGCGAAGGCGAAGTGCAGCCCCACCGAGTCCTTCATCTCGGTGTCCATCTGCGCGCCGGCGCCGTACGAGAGCCCCTCCTTCTGGCGGAGGCGCGTGCCGACGCGATCCGAGAGCGGCGACTCGCCGAAGATGAAGTTCGCCACCCGCAGCGCGACCCAGTCCGGGTCCTGGCTGCGCAGCGCCAGCGGCTGCATCGCGACGAACACCGCCATCTGCTTGTCCGGCGTCTCGATCTTCGTCGTCACCGAGTCCATCGCCTTGGTGCGCTCCACGAGGCGGCGATACGGCTCGGGTGCCCGCCAGTTCGCGAACGCCCGCTCGAGGGTCGTGCGGACCGCGGCCTGGTCGAAGTCGCCCGACACCGCCACGTCGCCGTGCTGCGCGCCGTAGAACTTCTGGTGGAAGGCCTTCACCTGGTCGAGGGTCATCGCCTTGATGTCGGCGATCTGCTCGTCGATCGTCGCCACGTACAGCGGGTGGCCCTTCGGGTACGGCGAGATCGCGCGCTGCGCCGCGAGGAAGCCCAGCGGCTGTGGTTCGGTCTTCTGCTGCTCGAGGCCCGCCAGCGCCTCCTGCTTGAACGTCTCGAACTCGCTCGCCGGGAACGACGGCTGACGCAGGACCTCGCTCACCAGCTGCAGCACCGGCACGAGGTTCTCGCGCGTCGTCTCGATGTTCGCTCTCACGCTCGACGACCCGGCGCCGACGAAGACGCGCGCCTTGAGCCGGTCGAATTCCTCCTTGATCTGCTGCCGCGTGCGGGTCGCGGTGCCGCGGGTCAGCATCGTTCCGGTCGCCGAGCCCACGCCCGGGAGGTTCGACAGCGCCTGTTCGCTGCCGTAGCGCAGCTCGATCACCGCGTTCACCACCTCGCCGCGCGTCTTGCGCGGCAGGAACTGCACGCGCATCCCGCCGGGCAGCGCCGCCTTCGCCACACGCGCATCGATGGCCGCCGGCGCGGGATCCCACGCCTCGCCCGCCGCCCGCGTCTCGGTGCCCTTGTACTCGGCCACCAACCGCGAGAAGTCCGGCGTCGCCGCGACCTCGGCGCGCACCGGCGACGTCGTGGGGTGGAACGTCCCCAGCGTACGGTTGCTCGACAGCAGGTACTGCTTCGCCACCCGCTGCACGTCGGCCGCCGTCACCGCCTTGATGCGGTCGCGGTGGATGAACAGGAACCGCCAGTCACCCATGGACGCCCAGTCGGACAGCGCCACGCCGACCTGGTCGGAGTTGTTGAGGTTGAGCTCGATGTCCTTGAGCAGCTTGGTCTTCGCCTGCTGCAGCTCGGCGTCCGTCGGCGGCTTCTCGGCGAAGCCCTCGATCGTCGCGAGCAGCGCATGCGTCGCCGAGTCGAGCGCCTGTTCCTTGCGCAGCTCGGTGAACGCCATGAGCATCCCGGGCTCGCGGAGCTGGAAGGCCCAGGTGCCCACCTGCGTCGCCTTCTTCGGCTCGACCAGCGCCTTGTACAGCCGGCCGCTCACCTCGGCACCGAGGATCTCGCCGAGGACGTCCACCGCGGGATAGTCGGGATGCGTGCCGGCGGGAATGTGGTACGCCGCCATCGCCACCTGCACGTCGCCCACGCGCCGGAGCGCGACCGTGCGCTCGCCGTCCTGCGTCGGCTCCTGCGTGTACGACGCGAACAGCAGGTTGCCCTTCTCGAGTGACCGCACCGGCTTCGGGATGCGCCCGAAGCGGTCCGCCACCAGCGAGAGCGCCTGCGCCTCGTCGAACTTGCCCGCCACGACGACCATCGCGTTGTCGGGCTGGTAGTACTTGCGGTAGAACGCGCGCAGTCGCTCGACCGGCACGCCCTCGATGTCGGCCTTGTTGCCGATCGTGCTCTTGCCGTAATTGTGCCACTCGTACGCCGTCGCGAAGACGCGCTGCCAGAGGACACGGAACGGTGAGTTCTCGCCGGACTCGAACTCGTTGCGGACCACGGTGAACTCGCTCTGGAGGTCCTCCGCCTTGATGAACGAGTTGACGAACCGGTCGGCCTCGAGGTCGATCGCCCACGCGAGGTTGTCCGGCGTCGCCTTCACCGTCTCGTAGTAGTTCGTGCGGTCGTACCACGTGGTGCCGTTCCAGTTGGCCCCGCGGTCGTTGAGCTCCTTCGGGATGTTCGGATGGCGCGGCGACCCCTTGAACACCATGTGCTCGAGCAGGTGCGCCATGCCCGTCTCGCCCATGCTCTCGTGCTTCGAGCCGGCGAAGATCGTCAGGTTCACCGTCACCGTCGGCTTGGACTGGTCGGGGACCAGCAGCACCAGCAGCCCGTTCGGCATCGTGTACGACGTGATGCCCTCGACCGTTGCGCCCTTCACCATGCCGGCTGGCCGGACCGGGCCCGCCGCAGGGCGGGTCGCTGTCGGGGCCTGCGCCGCGAGGGGACGAACGCCCGGCAGGATGGCGGGGGGCATCAGCAGTGCGGCCAGCAGCACGGGCGGGACGGCCGACCGGCGGAACGATGTCACGGGGTGCATCGCAGTGGGTCTCCTGAAAGAGAATGGTTCCCACGCCGTACGAATGCCGCCGCCGCAGGATTCACCGGGCGGGGAACGGGCCCCCGGCGTCCGGCCGACGCCCGGACGGGCGAGCCCCGGCTCGTGCCCCGCCGGTCAGCGGTTCACGATCACCGTGAGCCAGCCGTCCGGACCGACGTGCCGGCCGAGGGCCGCCCGGAGCGCCGCGGCGTCCAGCGCCCGCACGCGTGCCTCCCGTACCCCATCCCAGCCGGCGAAGCTGCGCGCCGTGGCTACCCGCCACGCGATCTGCGCCGCCAGGGCTGCGGGGGTCCGGCGGGTCGCCTCGCGATGTGCCACCCACTCGGCCGCCGCCCGCTGCACCTCGGCGTCGGTGCCATCCGCCACGAGGCGCGCCAGCGCGCGCTGCCAGGCGGCCGCGGCCGCGGTGGCGGACACCGGGCCCGGCGACTCGCGCCCGCCGGCGAGCAACGCCCAGAGCGACAATCCGCCGCCCCTCGCATCGGCGTCGAAGGCCGCCCCGCCGCCAAGCACGCCACCGGTCGCCACGTCCGCGTCGAACCGCCGCCTTGACGGGCTGGCACCCAGCAGCCACGCGGCGAGTTGCATGGCCGGCCAGTCCGCGTGTGTCGCCGACACCGGCATCGGCCGCACCACGGCGAGGAAACCCCAGCCAGCTGCCCCCGCCGCGCTGGCCCGCGTGACGGCCTCGCGGCGTCCGGTGCCGGCCGCGTCATCGCGGGCGACCGGCGGCGCGTCTTCCCACGCCGAGGCGCCGCCCGTCAGGTCGGCCGCCGCCGACACGACCGCGAACCGCGACGCGCGGGGACCGACACCGCCGAGCGTCCACATGGCGCCGGAGGCGACCGTCATCCGCAGCGCCTCGACCTCGGCGGCCGAGACGCGCGCCAGCCACTCGTCCCACCGGTCGGGCGCCACGGCGGGCTCGGCGAGCGCTGCAACCGCGGCGAAGCCCACGGCGGTCGGGTCCGCGAGCCGGCCGGCGAGCCGCGCCCGCACGCCGTCACGCGCTGCTGCCACCTGCGCGTCCGTCACCGGCGCGTCCAGCACGCGCCCGAGCGACCAGCTCTGGGGGCCGGTGCCCTCGAAGCGCCACGTGAGCTCGAGGTGATTGATCGCGTCGAGGCCGAGCAGCAGCGGATCCTGCGGCGGGACGACCGCGGTCGCCGCGCCGTCGCCCGCCGGCATACGCAGGCGCAGGACTTCCCGGAGGACCGCCGCTGTCGCGATCGCCGCCGGCGAGGCGCTCGGGGCGCCCCAGCGGACGATCGCATGCACGTGCGCCGCTCCGTCGGGACGCTCGAGCCAGGCCAGCCGCGCACGGGGAGCGGCGACCTCGTGGCGCAGGTCGGCGTCGAGACGGGCGAGGGCCGGTTGCGCTTCGAGGGCACCAGCGATCGCCACGAAGAGCCACCCGCAGGTCGGAATGACGGCGCGCATCAGCAATCGGGCCTTCGGGGAGGGGAAGACGGACGCCGACATTGTAACGGCTGTTTCCCGAGGGGGCTTGCCGCCGCCGTCACCCGGATGGCAGGTTCCCGGCGCCATGACGCGGAAGTCCAACCCCGGGCCGATCCTGTACGAGCGCTTCATGCCTTCCGGACCGGTCGTGCGCGTCCGCCGCACGTCCGCCGTCGGGCAGTTGCCGGTGGTGGCGGTGCTGGAGGTGGACCGTCGTGCGTCCTCGCCGCGGGGTTCCCGCGGAGCGGGAACGCCGCCGCCCCTGCTGGAGGTGGAGGGCCCCACCGACGACGACGTGCTCGACCGGCTGCGCCCCCACGCCGAGAATGACTCGCTGCTGTCGCGGATGATGGTCGAGAAGGGCATCCGCTGACCAACGGGCGGGGCGACCACCGTGGTCGCCCCGCCCCCGTCGCACCAGCGGCACGGCCGCTCGGCCGGCTGTCAGGGTGTCACGGCAGCCGAGCCAACTCCTCGCGGGCCGCCAGCGCACCGAAGGCCGCCTTCGGCCCGCTGCCGTTGACGACCCGTTCCCACGATGTCCGCGCCTCGGCGATCCGGCCGTGTGCCCGGTGCCATGCGCCGATGCCGTACCCCAGCGTCACGTCGTCCAGTGCCGCCGCGCCGGCGGCCGGAGCGAGGTCGGTCGGGGTCGCGCGCCCGTCGAACAGGGCCAGCAGCCTGGCGTACGACTGGTTCTCGATGAGATCGGTCTCGGTGCGCGCGGCCCGCGCCATCGCGGCGGCGTCGTCGCGCCGACCGAGGCGCATGAGGATCTGCCAGAGCCAGTAGCGCGCGGCGACGCGCGAATCGTCGTTGCGCGAGACGGCGAGGCACTGCTCGTACGCCGCGAGCGCCCGGCGCGCATCGCCGCGCAGCCACTCGGCGAGCCCGAGGTGATACCAGACGTTGAACTGCAGCGTGGAGACGGGGATGCCCTTGGCGTTCGGTTGCCCGTCGGGCTCGACCTCGAGGGCCCAGCCGCGCATCCGGTCGGCGGCGCGCGTGAGGTCGGCCACGGCGCGCGCATACTCGCGCTGGCTGATGTGGCGGTGGCCGCGATGCCGCAGCAGGCGCGGTTCGTCGGGCCAGCGGCCGAGGGCCGTGGAATACGCGGCGACCGCTTCGGCGAACGTGCCCTGATAGCCGAGGCGACGGCCGGCCCAGATGGCCGAGTCGAGGGCGGCCGAGTCGGTGGGCCAGCGCGGCGGGGTGGTACCGACCTGCGCGGTGGCGGGGCCGGCGAGCAGCAGGAGGGCGAGCGGCAGCGTGGGGCGCATGCCGTGCAAGCTCGCGGAGCGGGGCCGACGGGGTAAGGGCCCCGTGGCCCCCCCCGCGACGCTCAGCGGAGCCGCGCCAGCGCCTCGACTCGCGCCTCGGTGGGCGGATGCGTCGAGAAGAGCTTCACGAGCGCCTGCCCCTTGAAGGCCGAGAGCGGGTTCACGATCGCCATGGACGCCGCCGCGGGCGACACCTGCATCGGGATCCGCTGCGCGGCGCGCTCGAGCGTACGCAGCGCGCTGGCCAGCCCCTCGGGCGAGCCCGCGATCTCGGCGCCGACCGCGTCGGCCTTGAACTCGCGCGTGCGCGAGATCGCGCTCTGCAGCAGCATCGCCGCCAGCGGGCCGAGGATCATCATCAGCAACCCCGCCATCGGGTTCGACTCGCCGTCGTCGCTGCGCCCGCCAAGCAGGAAGCCGAACTGCGAGAGGTTGCTGATCGCCCCCGCGATGGTCGCCGCGATCGTCATCAGCAGCATGTCGCGGTTCTTGATGTGCGCCAGCTCGTGCGCGATGACGCCCTCGAGTTCGGGGGTGCTCATGATGCGGAGCAGCCCTTCGGTCACGCAGACGACGCCGTGCTCCGGGTTGCGGCCGGTGGCGAAGGCGTTGGGCTGCTCGTGCGGGGCGATCGCGACCACCGGCATCGGCAGCCCCGCCCGCTGGCGGAGGCGGTCCACCATCGCGTACAGCCCGGGCGCCTGCGACGCGTCCACGACCTGCGCCCGATACGCGCGCAGCACCATGGTGGATGAGCCGTAGTACATGACGACGTTCATGACCGCGGCGAGGCCGAGCGCCACCAGCGCGCCGGACTGTCCGCCGATGGCCCCGCCCACGGCGCCGAACAGGGCCGTGAGCCCGGCAAGGAGGACGAAGACCTTGAGGGTGTTCATGGGAGGGTTCGGGGAAGTCGAACGAATTGCTCAGGAATTATACGTGACGCTCTCGCCGGAGTTCCCCCGCCACGAGCTCGCGCAGGGCCTTGCGGTGTCGCGGCCACACGTGCACGGCGAGCGCCTCGAAGTGCGCCCGGGCGTCGGGCTCGTCGGCCAGAAAGCGCGCGAGCGAGCGTCCTCCCTTGCGCGAATTGCAGGCGATGCAGGCGGTTACTAGGTTGCCCGACGAGTGATCTCCGCCCTTCACGCGGGGATGCACGTGGTCCACCGACAGCGCCTCCGCCGGCTGCACCGCGCCGCAGTACACGCAGCGCCACCCGTCGCGCGCAAAGAGCTCCTCCCGCGTCACATGGCCCCCGACGAGTTCAACACCCGGCGCTTCATGCTCGACAAGGCGAAGCGGCGGGTCATGGACCTCCTCAAGGAGGACGTCCTGGAGCCCGAGCCGGAGGTCCCGCCCCGCCTCACCTTCTCCGCCCTCCTGGCCACCCGCATGCCACGCAGCCGCGACAAGATCCTCGCCAACCTCGAGACGATGTACACCGAGGCCTTCGCCCGCGCGAAGGAATCGGGTGACGCGAGCCAGATGCAGATGCTCGACTTCGCGTACCGCCGCGAGCAACTGTACTTCGAGATCCTGCTCGACATCCGCGACGGGATGACGTCGCGCTGACGGCCCGCGGGTGCCGGTCGGCCGCGCCCGCGCCTGGCGGGACGGCGGCGGGGGTCGGTGCGTCGCGCCCCCGGCCCCCGCCTAGTACTTCCAGCCGGCCTTCTGCATCGAGAGCAGCTCCGGCAGCGGTTCCTCCCGCTGCGTCGCGTGGAGCACTTCCCCGAGCACGAGGATGTGATCCCCGACGGCGTGTTCGCGCTTGACGTGGCACTCGAGCCAGGCACACGCCTCGGCCGGAATCGGCGAGCCGGTCATCGGCGTGGCCGCGATCATGATGCCCCCGGCCTTGTCGAGCCCGCCGTCGAGCTCGCGCGTGGCGCGACCGAGCCGCTGCGCGGTGCGCATCGCCCGGAGGGGCAGGAAGGCCAAGGCGAAGACGCCGCTGTGACGCATGGCCCCGAGGGTGTGGGAGTCGGGCTCGAGCGACATCGCCACGAGGGGCGGCTCGTGCGCGGCGGGCGTCAGCCAGCTGACCACGGCAAACCGGGCACCCCCGGAGGGGTCCCGGGAGCCGAGCACGCCGAGCGCGCCGGGGATGGCTCGAAGGAGAGCCGTCCGCAGGTTCGCGGTGCGGTCAACCATGGTCGGGGTCATTCGGACTGGCGGTCCATGTGTACCCACAGTACGGTCCGGACCAGCCGATGTCCAACGATTTCGCCGATTTTCTTGTCGTGAACGCCCGGATTGCGACCGGGAACCGTCGTCGGCCCTGGGCAGAGGCGGCCGAGGTGCGGGGCGACCGGGTGGTCTGGATGGGGTCGGCCGCGGAGGCGATGAAGCGGCGGCGGGCGGGCTGTCCGGTCGTCGAACTCGGCGGGGCGGACGTGACCGCCGAGGCGGCGGCGCTGCGGTTCGCGGCGCAGCGTCAGGGTCCGCCCCCGACGGGCAGCTGACTCCCGGGGACCGGCGCCGCGCACCGGGCCCCAGGGGGACTCAGTACCGCGCGATCTCGCGATACGCCCGGACGAAGTCCTCGACCTGCGGCAGGATCGCGTCCTCGAGCTGCGGCGCGTAGCCCACGAAAGTGTCCGACGACGCCACCCGCTTCACGGGCGCATCCAGCCACGCGAAGCACTCGTCGGCGATCGCCGCCGCGATCTCCGCGCCGTAGCCCCAGGAGATCGCGTCCTCGTAGGCGACGATGACCCGGTTCGTCTTCTTCGTGCTCTCGAAGACCCGTTCGCGGTCCCACGGCGAGAGGGTGCGCAGGTCGATCACCTCGACCGAGATCCCCTCCTCGGCCACCTGCCCCGCCGCCACCAGCGCGCGCTGCACGGTGGCGCCGTAGGTCACGAGCGTCACGTCGGTCCCCTCGCGCAGCACCTTGGCCTTGCCGAAGGGGATCATGAAGTTCGGCCCCGGGTTCGCCGCCTTGTTGTACGTCTGGCGGTACAGGTGCTTGTGCTCGAGGAAGATCACCGGGTCGTCGCAGCGGATCGCCGTGCGCAGGAGCCCGTTGGCGTCGAGCGCCGTCGCCGGACACACCACGCGCAAGCCCGGGCAGTGCGTGAAGAGCGACGCCCCGGTCTGCGAGTGGTACACCGCGCCGCGGATGTAGCCGCCGTACGTGGTGCGCACCACGATCGGCGAGCTGAACGCGTTGTTCGAGCGCCAGCGCATCGTCGCCAGCTCGTCGCGCAGCTGCATGTAGGCCGGCCAGATGTAGTCGAAGAACTGGATCTCGACGACCGGCTTGAAGCCGCGGTGCGCCAGCCCGATCGCGCGGCCGACGATGTTCGCCTCGGCCAGGGGCGAGTTGAAGACGCGCGCGCCGCCGAACTCCTTCTGCAGTCCCCACGTCACCTTGAAGACGCCGCCCTTGCCCTTGACCTTGCCCAGGTACTCCTCGCGCGAGACGTCGGCGACGTCCTCGCCGAAGACGACGATGCGATCATTGCGGCGCATCTCGTCCTTCATGCAGGCGTTGAGCAGATCCACCATCGTGGTCGGCTCGCCGGTGAAGTGCGGGTCGTCCTCGGTGTCGAACGCCTCGGCCGTCGGGTCCACGTCGGGCGAGTAGACCGCGAAGGTCTTCGTCTCCGGCGCCGGCTGCGGCTGGGCCAGCGCATCGTCGGTCGCGGCGAGGACCTCGGCGTCCACCGACGCGGCGATCGCGGCGATCTCCGCGTCGGTCGCGAGCCCTTCGGCCACCAGCCACGCCGGGAAGGTCACGAGCGGGTCGCGCGCCGCGTCGGCCGCGCGTTCGGCGTCGGGGCGGTAGTGCACCTCGTCGTCCGAGAGCGAGTGCGAGTACGGCCGGATCACCTTGGCGTGCACCAGCGCCGGCCCCTTGCGGGCGCGGGCGTGGTCCACGGCCTGGCGCAGCACCTCGAGCGACGCGACGAAGTCGCAGCCGTCCACCTCCCGGATCAGGAAGTTCGGGAACGACGAGACGAGCTTCGAGATCGACCCCCCGGCGGTGTTCACCTCGACCGGCACCGAGATCGCGTAGCCGTTGTCCTCGACGAGATACACGACCGGCAGCTTGAGGTTGGCCGCGGTGTTGAGCGACTCCCAGAACTCGCCCTCGCTCGTCGTGCCGTCACCGGTCGAGACGAAGACGACCTCGTCGCCCTGGAAGCCGTCGGTGATCCCGAGGAGCCTGGCCCGCATCGAGCCCTCCGCAGCGCCGACGGCCTGGAGGAACTGGGTGCCGGTGGGCGACGAGGCCGAGACGATGTTGAGCGCCTTGTGACCCCAGTGCGACGGCATCTGGCGGCCGCCCGAGTTGGGGTCCTTGGCGGCGCCGACGGCGCTGTAGAGCATCTCGGCCGCGGTCATGCCGAGCTGCAGGCAGAGGGCGCGGTCGCGGTAATAGGTGTAGAACCAGTCGTAGGCCGGCTTGAAGACCATGCCGGCGGCGGTGAGCACCGCCTCGTGGCCGGCCCCGGAGATCTGGAAGAAGATCCGGTTCTGTCGCTTGAGCTGGATCTCCTTGTCGTCGATCCGGCGCGACAGGAGCATCGTCCGGTAGGCGGCGAGCAGCTGGTCGCGCGAGAGTCCGGCGACCTTCTTGGGGGCGGTGCGGGCGGCGGTGGCCATGGCGGGATCCGGCGTGGGAGGGACCGTGGCGAAAGCTAACGGCAGGGCAGGGCGCCCGGGCGACCGCTTCTTCCGCCCCTCCTTCGGCGGAGCGAAGTTCCCGAAGGCGGGACACCACGCCCTGCCCCCGTCGCCATTCCGAGGCCCGACCCGATGCCAGCACGCAAGCCGCCCAGCCAGTCGAAGTCCAACTGCATCTTCTGCGACCTCGTCCAGGGCTCCGCCGAGGTGTCGATGTGCTACGAGGACGACGTGGCGCTGGCCTTCATGGACATCCAGCCGGTGAATCCCGGCCACGTGCTGGTCATCCCGCGCGACCACTACGAGACGCTGCAGGACATCCCGCGGGCGGTCGGCTGGCACCTGTTCCAGGTGACGACGCGCCTCATCCCCGTCATCCAGAAGATCGCCGGCGCCGAGGACATGAACCTCATCGTCAACAGCGGGCCGGCGGCGGGGCAGAACGTCTTCCACTACCACATCCATCTGATCCCGCGCACGAAGGGCGACGGCTTCGACGTGCCGCTGCCGTTCCCGGGATCGGAGATGCCCAACCGCCACCTCCTCGACGCGATGGCGGTCCGCATCGGCTCGGCCCTGCGCATGGATCCGACGCGCGAGACGCCGGCGAGCGGGGTGCGCGTCGTGAACCCGGCCGACCGCATGGCGGCGACCGTGACCGTCGCGGCGCCCAAGGCGAAGGCGGGTGCCAAGCCGAAGGCACCCCCGAAGAAGCGGTAGTGCGCGGGACCGGCACCTTCCCGGCTGCGGGGAGTCCGGAGTCGGGAGGTCGCAGCGCCGCACGTTCCGGTCGCCGGATTCCCCCTCGCCAGCCCTGGAGTGCCGGCGCCGAGCGAGAAATCCACATCGTGGGGAAAACCGACCGGAGGTGAGGATCAGATGTTTCCACGCCGCTGGACCGTAACCGAGGTGCCAGCCCCTACCTCGCGCCAAGGCAACAGGTTGGAAACTGGCTCTTGCGCGTTCCGGGGCTTCTTCACAATGTGCCGATGAACGCGGGCTTGCCTGCCCGCACGTGGAGGCGCATTGATCGGTTCTGGTTTCCAGCGACCTGTCTGCCCCTGCGGACGCCACCGCCGCGTCCTCGCCGGTTCGCGCCTCCTCGCCACCCACGACGCCCCCGTCCGGCCATCTGCGCCGAGGCGGGGGCGTCGTCTTTCGCGCGAGGCTTGATGGCTCGAGGGCGCACGCATCGCGAACGGCATCCGCGCTCCCCGCGGGTGCACCAACTCACCCCCACGCGTCGCCGCGGCCTGTCGCTGCACGCCAAGCGCGCGCACAAGAAGGCCGCCATCCGCGACTGCGATCGGCGCTGCGTCTACTGCGCCGTCCCGCTCTCGTTCGAGACGGCCACCCTCGATCACGTCTTTCCTCTCGCCCACGGTGGCGCCAACCACGCCGGCAACCTCGTCACTGCCTGCGGGCGCTGCAACCGGCTCAAGGGCGACCTGCTCCCGCAGGAGTTCTTCCACCGGCACCCCTGGGCGGGCGCGAACTTCATCCGCTACGCGCGCACGGTGCATCGCTCGCTCAAGCGGGGGGCCAAGCGCGCCGTCAGTCTCGCGTTCGCCGCCTGACCGGCCGCTGACCCACTACCCGGGACGCCCGAGCGCCCTCGGCGTCCCGGGGCATCGGGTCAGGATGCCAGCGCCTGACGCAGGTCCGCGCAGAGGTCCTCGACGTGCTCGAGGCCGATGCTCAGCCGCAGCAGCCCGTCCGGTGTCGGCGTGTCGGGGGGCTCGACGGTCTTGCGATGCTCCACGAGCGACTCCACCCCGCCGAGCGACGTGGCGCGCGCGAACAGCCGCAGCCGTCCGGCCACCGCGAGGGCGGCCGGTGCGCCGCCACCCACCTCGAACGACACCATGCCGCTCCCGGCCCGCATCTGCCGCCGCGCCAGCGCGTGCTGCGGGTGTGCGGCGAGCCACGGGTAGTGCACCGCCGTCACCGACGGCAGGCCCGCGAGCAGGCCCGCCACCGCCAGTGCCGACGCGCTCTGCCGCTCGACGCGGACCGCCAGCGTGCGCAGGCCGCGCAGCAGCAGCCAGCAGTCGAACGGGCTCGGCACCGCGCCGGCGAGCTTCTGCAGCTCGCGGACGCGGGCAGCCAGCGGGCCGTCCTCGCGCAGCACCAGGGCCCCGCCGGTCACGTCGCTGTGGCCGCCGACGTACTTGGTCGTCGCGTGCAGCACGAGGTCGGCCCCGAGCGCCAGCGGCTGCTGCAGGAGCGGGGTCGCCACGGTGTTGTCCACGAGCGTGCGCGCCCCCACCGCGCGGGCCTCGGCCGCGCATGCCGCGATGTCGGCGAGCCGCCACATCGGGTTGCTGGGGGACTCCAGCCACAGCAGCTGGGTCGGCTGCCGGCGCAGCGCGTCGCGCACCGCAGCGACGTCGCCCTGGTCCACGAAGGTGGCGTGCACCCCCCACGCGCCGAACACCGACTGCACGAGCGACCGGACGCCGCCGTACACGCCATCGGCCAGCACCACGTGGCCGCCGGGCGCAAGCACGGCCTGCAGCGCGCACGTCGCGGCCGCGAGGCCGCTGGCGAACGCCGCCGCGGTCGCGCCCCCCTCGAGCTGCGCCAGCGCGGCCTCGAGGCGATCGCGCACGGGGTTCGCGTAGCGGCCGTACAGGTAGGGCGACGGCAGCGCGTACGCTTCGTTCCGCACGAAGGTCGTGGCGAGGTCGAGGGGCGGCACGATGGCGCCGGTCGCCGGGTCGGGATCGGCGCCGACGTGGACGACGAGGGTCTCGGGGCGGCGGGAGGGCTCCATCCCCGAAGCTTACCGCGTCGGCGGCGCCCCGGCGTCGCGGTCGTCGGGCGGGTCCGGCGTCGCCGGCAGCTCGTGCGCGAGCATCGCCCGCTTGCGGGCGAGCCCGCCGGCGTAGCCACCCAGCGCCCCTACCTTGCGCACCACGCGGTGGCAGGGGATGAGCACGTGGATCGGGTTGCGGGCGATGGCCCCCGCCACCGTGCGCACGGCCGTCGGGGCGTCCACGGCGGCGGCGACGTCCTCGTAGCTCGCGAGCGTCCCCGCCGGAATGCGGCGCAGCGCTTCCCACACGCGCACCTGCAGGTTGGTGCCGCGCACCAGCAGGGCGAGCGGCGCGGAGGCGGCGACGTCGAGGTCGCCGAGTCGCGCGAGGTGCCGCGCGACGTCGCGTCCCGGGCCCGCGTCTTCGCGGCGTACCGCCCGCGGCCAGTCGCGCGCGAGCCGCGCGAGGCGGGTGGCGCGGTCGCCGTCGGGGGCGAACGTGAGGGCGCAGACGCCCCTCGGCGCCACGGCGATGAACGCCTCGCCGAAGGGCGTCTCGTGGAAGCCCCACCGGACGACCATGCCGTCGCCGCCGCGGGCGAACTCGCCGGGCGTGGCCCCGTCGGTGGCGACGAGCAGGTCGTGCAGCCGCGACGGGGCGGAGAGCCCCACCGCGAAGGCGGTCTCGAGCACGGGGCGTGAGGCGCGCAGCAGCGCCCGCGCG
>JAJTHG010000073.1 GCA_021298835.1 Gemmatimonadota bacterium | reverse complement strand
GTGGCGATTGCCGTTGTCCATTTGACGTTGCCGTGGCGAGTCTCAACTTCCGAAGAATGAAGGCGTTCCTTCTGTCTGCTGCGCTGTTCGCGACCGCGACTACCTCAGTTGGCGCGCAACACATCGTGGTCCGCCGCGCGGACGGTTCGGAGCGCCACGTGACAGCGACCGAGCTCGCGACGCTACCGCGAGTCGATTTCGAGGCGGCCGACCATGGCGTGACAACGCGCTTCGAGGGCGTGGAGCTACGCGCACTCCTGCGGCTCGCCGACGCAGGTCCCACGGACTCGGTACGCGGCCCCACCCTGCGACGCATTCTCCTTCTTGTCGGCGCCGACGGGTATTCGGCCGCGATCGCCTTGGCGGATCTCGACCCGGGACTGGGCGCCCGGCGCGTGTATGTGGTGGATCGCGCGAACGGGCTCCCGCTCGCCGCCAACCAGGGACCGTGGCGCGCCATCGTCGTGGGGGACGGACGGGCGGCGAGGTGGGTGCGGCAACTCGGACGCGTGGAACTGGTTGATGTCCGTTCGTCTCAGCACGTGAACAGCCGGGGACATGAGTGACTAATGAAACCGGGGACATGAGCAGCACTTGGTTGGCGTGCCCGGTCACTCCCGGATGATCATGTCACGCTCGTCGAGCTTCGCCAGCAAGATGCTCCCGAAGTAGATCGACCATCCCCCATCGGCCTCCTCGTCCAAGCCGATGCGAAACCCGCGGAGGCCGCTCGCTTCCGCCTTCCCTTGGAAGTTGGAGCGATGCCCAGACCGTCCCGTCTTTCACCCGAAGTGCGTGAGCGTGCCGTCCGGATTGTGGTCGAGCAGACGCCGACGCACGACTCGCCGTGGGCCGCCATCCGGTCCATCGGCGAGAAGATGGGATGCCACAGCGATGGGGTCCGCGACCACGAGCGCACCGTCGAGCATCGCCCAGGCCCCACGGTTGCAGAACAAGGTCGGCTCAAGCCGCGCGAGCGCGAGCATCGCGAGGTGCGCCGCGCGGCCTAGAATCTTGGTATGGCCTCCGCGTAGTTCGCACAGGCGGAGCTCGACCGCCGACCGAGTAGATGGTGGCCTTCATCAACACCCACCGCGCCCGTGCGGCCGATCCGAGCCGAGGCGCCTTCCGCGCGCACGGGCATGGGCGAATCACGATGGGGGGCCGGCGTGGCCAGCGCCGGACGATGGCGCCAGCGAAACGCCCCACCGCTCGGCGAGGCGTCGCAGTTCGTCATGCGCTGCGCCGCCGTGCGGATCGGCGACGACCGCGACCGCCAGCGCGCGCAGCGCCTCGGCACCGGCCGCGTCGTTACCGGCAAGCAGGATCGCCGTCTCGGCGCGGCGGCGTGTCAGCGCGTCCAGCAGCGGGCTGTCTCGCACCTCGGCAAGGCGCGCCTGCGCCGTGGCCGCATCACCGGCATAGGCGGCCGCGAAGTAGGCCGCCTCCGCGCGCAGCAGCGGCTGGAGCGTGGCCGGCGCGTCCGCCGACGCCATGACCCCGGCGTGCGTGGCCGCCATGGCGGTATCGCCGCGGTCGAGCGCGTGCAGAAAAGCGAGATAGCGCGCGTAGCCAGCATCGAAGGTGCCGTCGTCACCGGGAGCCAGGAGCGCGGCAAGAACCGCCGGATCCCAGTCGCGTGGTTTGCGCCCGGCCATGAGCCAGCCACTGGCGGCGAACACCGCCGCATGACGGTCGGCCACCGGGCCCTCACGTCGGAGCATCTGCACGCGCGCGCCGTCCGACATGAGCCCGCCGAAGTGGTTGGGGACCATCGTCACCGCGCCAAGCCCGAGCGAGGTAGCGGCGTACGTGACCACCCCGGCCGCGAGGGCCTTCAGCGCCCCATCCTGTGCCCACGTCATGCTGTCGAGCTCCAGCGCAAAGAAGGCCACCGCAGCCGCGGTGCCGAGCAGAAGGGAGGCGACCGGTCCGCCGAGGGCGAACCCGAACAGGGCGCGGCGCCTCCGCCGGCGATCGCCAAAGTCGGGGAGCATCATGGCCGCCATACCCGCGGCCGCAACGACGGACCGCACCCACCCGAGATGGAGCCGCCCGTCCGCCCGCCGCTCCACCTGGAACGGGCCGGAGGTGAACAAGAGCAGCCGCAACCCGGCCAACCTGCCGGCCACCACGTGGCCGCCTTCGTGCGTGGCAAGGGCCAGCAGGCTCGCCGTGGAGATGATGGGCAGCAGGAACAGAAGACGCATCGAGGTTGACATGACGAGAACCGCGCAGGAAGATGGCGTTCCGGGCCGGCCGGAGAGGCAGGATATCACCGGCATGCTGGACAGATCCATTGCAGGGCGCCGTTTCGCCAATCCAGCGACCGCCAGCGGTCTGCCGGGAGAAACCGGCCACCCAAGAGCGCCCCGGCCGGACGACCGAACACGATGCCATGGAGCAGCCCGCCCAGCGGGGCGGGACTCGCGCCATCGTCGGGGTCGCTCGGGCAGACGGCCGGCACACCAGCCCCCGGAAGAACGTCCCGATGCCGGTCAGCGCGTGGTGAGCCCGTCCGCGCCGCTCGTTGCGGTCGGCGCGCACCTTCAGACGCGCACGGCGGGACAGCGGCAGCCGCACGCATGAATCGCCGAGCGTCGGCGTGAACAGCATCCCGTACGGCGGACAACCGGCTACTGGCCCACCGGTCCCGCCACGTCGGCCGGCCGGGCCGGACGACGTACGCTCAGGCCGAGGCCGTCGAAAGCTGCGCCGCCGTCTCCGGAACGGCCTCCGCCGTCGCCGCGCTCGTGGCGACCCTGTCCACCGCGTTCGCCTTGAAGCGATCGTGCACGTCGAGGATGCGGGGGAGCGCCCGAAAGAATGCGGCGAGCACGTCCGGGTCGAGATGCTGGCCGGAGAGCAACTCCAGCGTCGCCAGCGCCTTATCGACGGGCCAAGCGTCCTTGTAGGGTCGCCGTGACGTGAGCGCATCGAACACGTCGGCCACCGCCACGATGCGCGCCGCGAGGGGGATGGCCTTCCCGCTTCGTCGCGCCGGGTAGCCGGTTCCGTCGAATCGCTCGTGATGTCCTTCGGCGATGTCGATGGCCATGCCGAAGATGCTGTAGCCACGGGCGTTCACCTGCGATTCGCACCGACGCAGCACTTCGGCACCGATGACCGGATGCCGTTGCATCTCGAGTCGCTCGGCCGCGGTGAGTGGCCCCGGCTTTCGCAGAATGTCGTCGCCGAGGCCCACCTTGCCGATGTCGTGCATGGGGGCGAACTGATGGATCGCGCGCACGTAGGCCGCGGTGATGTCACCTGCGTACGGGCCGGAGCGCCCGAGTTCCTCCGCCAGCAGTGCAGCGTAGAGCGCAATGCGGGCGAGGTGATCGCCGGTCTCGGGGTCACGGCTCTCCGCGAGTTTCGCGAGCCCCTGTACCGCCGACACCACGAGCCCCTCCATGAACACCGTCCTGTCGAGCGCATGCGTCACCTGGCCTGCCACGTTCGTGAGCAGCTCCGCGTGTTCCGGCAGATAGGCCCGCGGTGTACGCGAGGCAAACACGAGCAGCGCCCCGGTGCCATCGCCCTGCGTGCGCAGGAGCATCGCCGAACCCAAACCGGCCTCGGACAGCATGGCCGTGCAGGCACCGGAGGGATCCCGCGCGTCTCGCGCCGCGATGTCGTCTATGGTAGCGGGCGCGTCGGGATTCAGGTCCACAGCCGAACGGGGAAGTGACACGCCTTCACGCAGTGCCGTCCCGTGATCGCCGTACTGTCGCTCGAGGACCAGCCGCTCGCCGTCCGGCGACGGAAAGAACACGCCCACCCAGTCGAGCGGAAGAAACGCCCGGAACTCCTCGAGGACGAAGCGAAGCGTCTCGTCGAGGGTATTCCCGTGCGTAATGCGATCGGTGAGGCGGAAGAGGGAGTTCAGACGTTCCGACAATTGATTGAATGCCGTCGTCATCTGCCGGATCTCGCCGGCCCCCTGCACAGGCACCTGATGGCCGAGGTCGCCACGCGCGACGCGCGAGAACCCGCTCAGGGTGTCACGCAGCGGCTTCACCATTCGCCGGTAGAGCAGCGCGAGCAGCGAAAGCATGGTGACGGCAGCGGCGACAAGGACGACCTCGTCGAACAACCGGAGCGCCGAGGCCTTCCGCTCCATCATCAACTGGAATGCGCGCGAGAGTTCGGACGACGAGCGCGCGAGGCGATCGCCGTTGTCCGCGAGGTAGGCGGCGGCAGCGGCCGCCTGCGGACCCTGGTCACCGGCGCCGAGTCGCCGGACGAGCTCGGTGCGGAAGAGTCGCCAATCGTCGCTGCTGCGCTGCAGTTGCGAGCGGGACTGCGAATCCCAGTTGCAGACGAGGGCGTCGGACCTCCCCGTGAGTTCCGGGTCGAGCCGGCGCGCGACGAACGAGCTGATGATCTGATCGTAGAGCGCCATGTGACGCCGCAGGCGCTCGACGTACATCGCCCGCTCGCGCGCACTGCCTGGCGCCGAACTGCCGGGATCCTGCAGGTGCGTCCGTGCGTCGCTGATCATGGCCGCGCTGGTGACGCGGAGCTGCCCCGAAAGATTGAGGATCTCGTAGTCGTGCTGGCGCAGGTTGAGCGCATACAGGCCGTACCCCGCACTGCCGGCCAGTGCCGCGAACATCAGGCCCAAGGAGAGCGCGACCTGAAAGCGGATGGTCCGAGCCCAAGCTGGCATCATCAATTCGGCAATCTGCGGCGAGGGATCTCTGGGGGAGCGCTGCTCGGGACGACACTTGTGCTACCGTTCCCGAGTGCGCGACTCACGGGCTGGCGACGATGCAACCAACCGTGCCCCCCCACGGCCTCCGTTTGCTCACGGCGAACGGCGCACAGGGCGGGACGAGAACGTAAAGCGGGGAACTCCGAGAATACCGCCCGATAGCCAGCTGCGCCAGCACCGACGAGGGGGCCGTGACCTCCCCCCAAGGCTCAAGGAATGTGCCGATGCCCGTCAGAGGTCACCCCCCCAAACAAGCGGCGTGGCGCTACTGACGGCGGTCTGCATGCGGACGTCTCCCGTCACCAGGCCCGCATCGAACGCCTCCGCGAGCGCGACATGGGCCGCATCGTACGCCGTGAGGTTCGCGCGCAGTGCCCACACGCGGTCCACGAGCGGAACGTGGGGATGCCTGCCGATCGGCAACGCATGCAGCATCCGCGGGGCGGCGCGCCCACTGCTGCCGGACAACCCGCCGCGTGCCTCGAACCGGCGCAGCACCTGTGCGAACTCGATGTCCGGTAGATGCGGCGCGTGCAGCGGAACCGGCGCGTCGAACAACCGTGCTTCGACGCGCCGGCCAATGGGCGTACGCAGGAGCCGTTCGATGACCGCCGAGGCGTCAAGGACGATCCCCGGGGACTGCGCTCGGCGCGGAGGGCCGCGGCGGTGGATGCCGACGGGGAGACGTGACGGCTCTCGAACATTCTGGACAAGCGGGCTGCAGATATGCCTGTGCTGCGCATGTCAAGGAGACCGTTCCACCGGGGCGGTCAGTGCTGCAGCCGCTCTCCGGTCGCATATTCCGGTGCCTCGATGCTCCCATCCCCGATGCTCACCGTCCGCGACCTCACCAAGCAGTACGGCACCACCACGGCCGTCCGCGACCTCTCCTTCACCGTCGCGCCCGGCGAGGTGCTCGGCCTCGTCGGCCCCAACGGGGCCGGCAAGACCACGACCCTGCGCACGATCGCCGGGATCATCGCCCCGTCGTCGGGGAGCGTCGCCATCTGCGGCCACGACATCCGGACCGACCCGGTCGAGGCCAAGCGGCAGCTTGCCTTCGTCCCCGACGAGCCGCACCTCTTCGATCACCTCACCGTCGAGGAGCACCTGCGCTTCATCGGCCGGCTCTACGGCGTCGCCGACGTCGAGGGGCGGATCGGTCCGCTGCTGGACGAGCTCGAGCTCGGCGACCGGCGGCGGAGCCTGCCCCCCGAACTCTCGCGCGGCATGAAGCAGAAGCTGGCGATCGCCTGCGGCCTGCTGCACGATCCCGCGGTGCTGATCCTCGACGAACCGCTCACCGGGCTCGATCCGGGCGGGATGCGCCGGATGCGCGCGACGATCGCGGCCCGGGCGAAGGCCGGCACAGCCATCATCCTCAGCTCCCATCTGCTCACGCTCGTCGAGGAGCTCTGCTCGACGCTGTTCGTCATTCGGCGCGGGACCTGCGTCGCTCACGGCTCCACGGCCGCGATCGTCGCCGCCCATCCGGCGCTGGTTGGCAAGTCGCTCGAGGAGCTCTTCCTCGCCCTCACGGGAGACGCCGCCGGCGCCGAGGCCACCGGACAGCCGCCCGCCGGCACGTGAACGGCGCGCTCCGGTATCTGCTGGTCCGCACCACGGTCAACGCGTGGCGCGTCCGGCTCGCGCGCCTGCGCAACCCGCGTTACGCCGCCGCGGCCGTCGTCGGGCTCGCCTACTTCGCGTTCATCCTGCGACGGCCGGCCTCGTCATCGGCGTCGCCGGGCCCGGAGTTCTTCGGCGCCGTCGCGGCGCTGGGTCCCTTCCTGCTGCTCGCCTATGTCGGGTGGACGTGGCTCGCCGGGGGCAGCCGCACCGCACTCGTCTTCGACCGGGCCGAGGTCAGTCTGCTGTTTCCCGCGCCGCTCGCGCGGCGCGGACTCGTGCTGTACAAGCTCGCGAAGGAGCAGATCCCCGTCTTCCTCTCCGCGGTCATCTTCGGCATGATCGGGTCGGGTGCGGGGGACGATCGGCCGTTGCGCATCGGCGCGCTGTTCCTGGCCTTCAGCACCATCAACCTGCATCGCCTCGCCGCGGCCCTCGTGCACGCCGGCGCCACGGAGGCGGGCGGGGCGGGGCGGCGTCGCGCGGCGGTGCCGATTGCCGTCTTCGCGACGATCGTCGTGGCCGTGGCGTGGTCGCTCGGCGCGGCGTGGCCCGGCATCGAGGCGGCGGGCGTTCCGGGGGTCTTCCGAGCCCTCGGGGACGCGCTCGGCACCGCGCCGGCCGCTTATGTGCTGCTGCCGTTCGGGGCCGTCTTCGCCCCGCTCGGCGCGCAGACGACGAGCGACTGGGTGTCGGGCATGGCGTTCCTCGGGGCGATCGCGGGGCTGCATCTCGGGTGGGTCCTGCGTCTCGACGCGTCGTTCGAGGAGGCCGCGGCGATCGAGAGCGAGCGGATGGCGCAGCGGCTCGAGGCCCTGCGGCAGCGCAAGGCCATGCCCGCCATCAAGGCGTCGAAGACGCCGAGGCGCTCGCTGCCGCTCGATCCCACCGGCCCCGCGTGGGTGGCGATCACGTGGAAGAACCTCCTGCATCTGGTGCGGTCCGGCGGCGCGCGAGGGTTGTTCGCGCCGGCGGCGCTGGTGCTCGTGATGCCGCAGCTGCTCTCCGACTCCGACCTGCTCGCCGCTGTCGTGCTGTCGTCCGCCGGGGCGCTCGCGGCCTCCCTGATCGCGCTCGCCCCCTCCACGATGCGCAACGACCTTCGCGCGGACCTCGCGCACCTCGCCCAGCTCAAGACGTACCCGATCGCGGGCTGGCAGTTGGTGCTCGCGGAGGTCGGTGGGAGCGCGATCCCCGTCACGCTCGCGCAGTGCGCGCTCGGGCTCGCCGCGGTCGCGTCGCTGCAGGGGACGCGACTGACCGTCGAGGCGCCGTGGCTGGTGGCCGGCTGCTTGGGCCTGCCAGTGCTCCTCGGCGGCCTCACCACCACGTCGTTCCTCGTCCATAACGCGCTGGCGCTGCTGTTTCCCGGCTGGTCGCGGCAGGGGGCCGCGCCGCCCGCTGGCATCGAGGCGATGGGCACCGGGATCCTCGCACTCGCCGCCGTGGCGTTGGCGATGCTGCTGGCGTGCCTCGCGCCGGCAGCGGCGGCCGTCGGCACCTTCTTCGCGCTGGAGGCGGCCGACGTGCTCGCGCTTCCCGCGCGGCTGGCCGTGTCGGCGGTCGTGGCGGGCGCGCTGCTGCTGCTCGAGTGCTGGGCGATGAGTCTGGGGCTGGGGCAGACGTTCGAGGCGCTCGAGCCGCAGGATGCGCGCTGACACGGGGCCGACCCCGACCGCGCGCACCTCCTCGCACCGTCCTCCCATGCTTCGCCGCGACTTCGGCTCGTGGGGTGCCGCCGCCATGGTGGCTGCCGTCATCTCGCGCCGGCTCGACCTCGCGGGGCTCGGGCGCAAGGCGCGCGAGGTGGATCTCGTCATGGGCGGGAAGGTGCGGCGGTTGTGCGGGGAGGTCGTCGGGTAGGGACGCGGCGTCGTGTTCGACATCTCGACGTTCGCAGCCGTCCGCGCGCAAGGGCGGCGCTGCGTGGATCGCGATTGCGGTGTTCGCGCCCGCGGCCTACCGTGACGAACATGCAGTGTCCGGTCAGCGCGTCGTCGCGGACGGCCAGTGGCACACGGGCCTCGACGGCTCGCTCGTACGCATCACGGGCTCGGAGGGACCCATCATGATGTCGGCCAAGGCGGAGTACGCGGGCGTGCGCGTGCTGCGCGTCTTCCACGGTGACGAACCGGACGTTCCCACGCTGGCGGGGGTGTATGCGCTCACGCTGGTGCTCTCGTTGCTCTGCCTCGACCTGACGCGCCCGGCCGGGCTCGCGGTCCTGCAGGGCATCCTGTGCCTCGATCTCATCGGCGGGGTGCTGTTCAACCTGACCGATTCGACGAAGCGGTTCTGGCAGGCGCGGCCCCGCGCCGTGCGCCTCGCGTTCCTGGCCGGCCATGTCGTGCAGCCGCTGCTGCTGGGGTACTTCCTCTCGGGTGACCTGGCGCCCGCCCTGTCGCTGTTCTGCTACGTCTTCGTCGGCGCAGTCACGCTCGAGATGACCCGCGGCCAGTGGAACCGCATCGGCAGCGTCGCGTCGTGCATGCTCGGCATCTTCGTCTTCGCCGGGGCCTTTCCGCCGGCGCATGCGTGGTTCCCGCTCGCGTACCTCGGCAAGCTGCTGATCAGCTTCTCCATCAAGACCGACTGATCCGCCTCGTGTGATCCGCCTCGTGTGATCCGCCTTGCGGCGCCTCTCCTCGCCGGCTACGGGGCCGTGTCCGCGAACCGCTTCAGGACCGCCTCGCGCGAGACGGGCCCGAAGTACCCCGTGAAGAACGTGCGAGCGTGCGGGACGACGCGATCGACGAGCTCGCGGACGTCGCGCCGGTTGTCGGCGAGATCGCACACGTAGAAGTGCACGTCCGCCGAGCGACCGACGATCGCCCCGCGGAACATGTCGCCGACGATCGCCGCGCGCGCGGTGGGCAGCACGACCGCCAGCGAGCCCCCTGCCTGTCCCGACACGGGGACGATGCGCCCCGGGATGCCGGTGAGGGGTTCGAGCGCCATGTCACTGGTGACGGTGACGTCGGGGACGAACGGCGTGAACCGCGCGGCCTCGAGATGGGCCTGCTGCTTGCGCGCGCGATCGCTGGTGGGACACAGTGGTCCACTCGCACCGGTCGCGAAGCGCGCGCTGTCGGCAGCAGCGGCGATCACGGGCGTGCCGAACGTCTTCCGGAAGTAGGACGCCCCGCCCGCTCGATCGGGATGGCCACGGGTCACGATGATTGCCTTCGCGGCCGCCGGGTCGAAGCCCGCGCGATGCAGATCCTCGACGAGCACGGGGCCGTCGGTCTCGTAGCCGGCGTCCACCAGAAAGTAGCCGACGCCCTTCGAGACGACGTGCGTGTTCGCGTTCTGCCGGCGCAGCGTGAGCACGGTGATGTCGTCGGGCAAGGCGGACTTGCCGCGGCCGGTGGCGCACGCGGTGGTGGCGAGCGCGACGACCACGACGAGCGACCGAGGGGACAGGGGGAGGCGCATGGACAGTTCCAGCGTGGGGTGCGTGGCGGGGCCTTCCAGGGCGGGCGTGTGGTGTACGGATGACATAGAAGTAACACCGTTACCTGACGATGTCAATAATCCCCGCATGGGCCACCTCCGGACTCACGGCACCGCCCGAGGGTGGTACGTTCTGGCTGAGACGCGACGCGGGGCGCAGGCCCCCTCACCTGTTCGTGCCGCCCGGATCGGCGCGCGACGACCGGAGGTCTTCGATGGACCCGACGATCCTTGGGCTCAACCTCGTCTATGCCGTGCTCGGGGTGGTGCTGATGTGGGTCAGCTACCGCGTGTTCGACCGGCTCACGCCGCAGGTGAACTTCCCCGAGGAACTCAAGCGCGGGAACGTGGCGGTGGCGATCTTCGTCGGGTCGCTGTTCATCGCGATCGCGCTCGTCGTGGGGCACGCGCTGAATTGAGGGCCCCGGCGCTGGCGGTCGCCGCGCTGGTGCTGCTGGTGGCGGCACCCCGGGCGCAGACGCGCCCCGGGCGGCCGGTGGCCGGTGCCCCGGCGCAGCACGGCGCGCTGCGCGCACGCGCCGTCGCGAAGGACGCCTCCCGCTACGACGACGTCTTCCGGCGCTATTCGAAGCGGTACTTCGGGGCGGCGTTCGACTGGCGCTGGTTCAAGGCGCAGGGGATGGCCGAGAGCGACCTCGACAGCGCCGCGACCAGCCGCGTGGGGGCACGCGGCATCATGCAGTTGATGCCCTCGACGTACCGCGCCATCCAGTCCGCGGATCCGGCGCTCGGGCCGATCGATGATCCCGAATGGAACATCGCCGCCGGCATCCGGCACGACCGGCACCTGTGGCGGCTGTGGTCGCCGCGCGTGGACCGCGACGACCGCCTCGCCTTCATGTTCGCGAGCTACAACGCCGGCGAGGGGACGATCGACCGTGCGATCCGGGCCGCGCGGCAGGTGACCGCGGGAACACCGGCCTGGACGCACGTCGAACGGGTGGCACCGCAGGTACCGCGGTGGCGGTACCGCGAGACGCTGGGCTACGTACGGAAGATCCGGGCGAATCACGCGGCCATACGGCGCCGCTGAGGCCGCACCGTCGGTAAGGGCGCGCCGCGCGATGCGAGGCGTCAGCAGCGGCCGTAGCCGCCCCAGGGTGCGGCCAGCCCGCGCGCCCCGAGGGCGATCGCCGCCACCCACGCCGCGATCACCAGCAGGTGCGCGACGGTCTTCGACCGCACCACGAGGTGCACGCCAAGCGAGCCCAGCAGCAGCGCGGCGAAACCGGGCGCAGAGACGCCCAGCATCCAGCGCGCGGCACAGGCGGTATCGGGCGAAGCACCGCGCAGCGCGGGCAACGCAACGCCAAGCCCGAAGAGCGCCAGCGGCAGCGCCGCTAGCCCCGTCAGCACTCCGGCCGTCCGTCCCGCCAGGCGCGTCGCGGGTGACGCCGGCAGCGCTGCGAGCAGGCCGTCGGCGCGCACGTCGCTGTCCCGCCAGGCGAGCTCGCCGGCGTAGATGGTCGCGACGAGGATCGCGAAGAGGCGCGCGTGGAACTCGAGCGCCCGCAGCAGGGCCCCCGGATCGGCGGCGACCGGCCAGCCGTTCGCCATGGCGTTGAGCAGGGCAAGGATCACCAGCGCCGCGAAGCCGCGTTCGCGCAGCACCCAGCGCCAGCCGAAGCGCCATTCCGCAGCCGCCTGCCGCCAGGCCGAAGGCAGCGCCGCAAGCGGCGCCGCAAGCCGCGCCGCAGGCAGCGCCGCAGGCAACGCCGGCCAAGTCCGCGCCGAGCCGGACTCGTCGTGCGTCGCCGAGGTCGTCAGGCGATCCCCCGCCACCGCGCGGGCATCCGCGGCGCCGGGCCGCCACGTGCGCAGCGTCCAGGCGAGCACGGCCAGCGCGAGCCCCAGCCACGCCGCGCGATGCCGGAGCACGAGCCCCGTCCACGGCACGGGGGCGGTCGCGCGCATGGTCGCGTCCCAGTCGCGCGTCAGGTGCGCCACGACCGCGTTGCCGAACGGGTCGAGCCACGGCCCGGCCGCGAGCCCGCGCCGCTCGAGCGACAGGCCGGTCTGCCACAGCGCGATAAGCCCGATGCCGACGAGCAGGATCACCGCGAATCCCCCCGATCGCGCCCCCGCGGCGAAGAACACGGCCGCCACGAGCACCACCGTCGGCACCACGAGCAGCGCGAGGGGCAGCAGCACGTCGGCCGCGCGCCACGGGCCCACCGCGGCCGGGTCGCCGAGGGCGAAGCCCGCGACGAGACCTGCGGGGATCATCAGGTAGATCAGGCCGAGCACCGCGAGGGTGCCGAGAAAGCGACCGAGCAGGTAGCGCGGCCACGGTAGCGGGGTCGCCAGGATCAGCCCCTGCGTGCGCGTCCCGACGTCGCGCAGGACCGTCGTCGCGGCGATCATCGCGGTGATTACCTGGCCGAACGCCGTGACGCCCGCCATCGCCTGCGCGATGGCCCACGGCGCCGCGCGCGGCACGGGGCCGCGGTCGCCGACGAGCTCGACGACGCCACTGGCGCCGTAGCCGAGCGTGAGCAGCAGGAAGACGAGCGCGGCGAGCCAGGCGAGGAACTCGCGGCGCTGCACGTGCAGCTCGAAGGCCACGAGCGGCCCGAGGCCCGGCGCGGGCACCGTCACGCCGAGTCCCCGGGGGGAACGTGGGCGAAGTAGCAGTCGGTCAGCGCCGCCCCCGCCGGAGGGGGGCCGTCGTGCACCAGCCGCCCGCGGTGCAGGATGCCGAAGCGCGGGCAGATCGCCCGCACGTCGTCGAGGTGATGCGTGGAGAGCAGGATCGCCGTCTCGCCGGCGAGGCCGACGAGGAGGTCGTAGATGCGCCGTCGCTCGCCGGGGTCGAGGCCGGCGGTGGGCTCGTCGAGGAGCAGCAGCGTCGGGGCGCCGGCGAGGGCGATCGCGAGGCCGAGCCGCTGGCGCATGCCACCGGAGAGCGTCCCCACCGCCGCGCGCCGCCGGTCCAGCAGGTTCGTGCGCGCCAGCAGGGCATCGCACCACGCGCGGCGCTCGGCGCGCGTGCGCGCTCCCTCGAGGGCGCAGAAGTGCTCGAGCGTCGCGCCGACGCTCAGCGTGGGGTAGAGCCCGAAGTCCTGCGGCAGGTAGCCGAGCCGTGCGCGCAGGCGCGCGGGCTCGGCGAGCACGTCGAACGCCTCGTCGCCCCGCTGCCACCGCACCGAGCCGGTATCGGGGCGCTGCAGCGTCGCCAGCACGCGCAGCAGCGTGGATTTACCGGCGCCGTTGGGGCCGAGCAGGCCGTAGATGCCCGCCCCGAGGTCGAGCGAGACGCCGTCGAGGGCACGCGGGCCGTTCGGGTAGGCGAGGTGCAGGGCACGGGCGACGAGCATGGCGGGAATCTCGCGGGGAGGCCGGCGGTCCCACCATCCCGCCGGGGACCGCGCGGCGCACGGACGCCCACCGGCAGCCCGCGCGAACGCGCGGTCGGCGGCGGCGGGCACTTCCACGCCGCGCCGGGCGTTGCGGGCACCGATGCGAACGAATCCCTCTCCCTCGGACGATCCCGCCACGGCGCTCCCGCCGCACCTGGCGGAACGCATCGTGCGGCACCGCGACGCGCCCCTGCGCGGCGGGGCGGGGTACGTCCTGTACTGGACGCGCACGGCGAGTCGCGCCACCGAGAACCCGGCGCTCGACGTCGCGCTCACCGTCGGGAACGCGCTCGGGCTTCCCGTGCTGGCGTACCACGCGGTGAGCGAGCGCTATCCGTACGCGAGCGACCGGCACCACTGGTTCATCCTCGAGGGGATGCGCGACCTCGCCGACGCATATGCCGAGCGGGGGGTCGCCTACGCCTGTCACGTCGAGCGGCCCGGCCATCGCGGCCCGTGGCTTCGGGTGCTGGCCGACACGGCCGCGCTCGTGGTGACCGAGCACCTGCCGGTGCCGCCACTGGCGCAGTGGACGGCGGCGCTGGCGCGCGCGACGCCCACGCCGGTGTGGGCGGTGGACACGGCGTGCGTGGTGCCGATGCCGCTGGTGCCGCGCGCGTTCGACCGGGCGTTCGCCTTTCGTGACGCCACGGCCCGGCTGCGGCGCGACCGGCTCGCGCGCCCGTGGATGGACGTGGCACCGGCCGTGCCCCCCGCCGATGTGCCGTTGCCATTCACACCGGTGGATCTCCGTACGGCCGATCTGGCGGCGCTGGTGGCGTCGTGCACCATTGACCATGCGGTGGGACCGGTGGCCGACACGCGCGGTGGCACGCGGGCGGGGCTCGCGCGGTGGCGCGCCTTCGTGGACGGTGGCGGGCTGGCACGGTACGCCGACCGTCGCAACGACGCGGCGCGCGCCGACGGCGTCAGCCGCATGTCGCCCTACCTGCACTACGGGATGGTCTCGCCCTTCGCGCTGGCGCGCGAGGCAGCCGCGCGACCGGGCGAGGGGCCGGCGAAGTGGCTCGACGAACTGCTCGTCTGGCGCGAGCTCGCGCACGCGTTCTGCCACCGCACTGGTGACCTGCACGCGCTCGAGGTGCTGCCCGGGTGGGCGGTGGCGACGCTGCGGGCCCACGCCGACGACCCGCGCGAGCGGCTCCCGTGGGAGGTGCTCGCGCGTGGCGGCACCGGCGACGCCCTGTGGGACGCGGCGCAGGGCTCGCTGCTGCGGCACGGCGAGCTGCACAACAACGTGCGGATGACGTGGGGCAAGGCGATCCCGGGCTGGTCGGCCGACGCCGCCGAGGCGCTCGCGCGGCTGGTGGACCTGAACCATCGCTATGCGCTGGATGGCCGCGATCCCTCGAGCTACGGCGGCCTGCTGTGGTGCCTGGGCCAGTTCGATCGGCCGTTCGCACCGGAGCAGCCGGTGCTGGGCGCGGTGCGCGGGCGCCCCACGCGCGAGCACGCGCGGCGGCTCGATCTGCCGCGCTATGCGGCGCACGTGGCGCGGCCGTCGCAGCCGACGCTCGGCGAGGTGGCGGTGATCGGGGCCGGCCTCGCGGGGCTCGCCGCGGCGCGCACGCTCCACGACGCCGGCGGGCGCGTGACGGTCTTCGAGAAGTCGCGCGGCGTGGGCGGCCGCGCCGCCACCCGGCGCGACGGGCCGTGGGCCTTCGATCACGGGGCGCAGTACGCGACCTTCCGCGACGCGCGGCTCGCGCCGTGGGTGGAGAGCTGGGCGGAGGCAGGAGTGCTGGCCGCGTGGCGGGGGCGGATCGCCGTGCGCGACGGCGGGACGTGGCGCGACGCGGCACCGGGCCCCGATCGCTGGGTCGCCGTACCGGGGATGTCCGCGCTGGGACGGCACCTCGCGCGCGGGCTCGCCGTGCGGCTCGAGACGGCGGTCGCCGAGGCGCGGCGCACGCCGACGGGCTGGGCGCTCTCCGACGCGACCGGGGGGTCGCTGGGGACGTTCGCGCACCTGCTGGTGACCGCGCCGGCGCCGCAGGCCGCGCGGCTGCTGCGGGCGGATGCCCCGGCGCTGGCGGCCGCGGCCGATACGGTCGTGTTCCATCCCTGCTGGGCCGTGCGCGGCGTGCTGGCGGGCCCGGCGGCGGTACCGTGGGACGCGGCGTTCGTGAACGACGACGAGCACCTGGCGTGGGTGGCGCGCGATTCCGCCAAGCCGGGACGCGACGCCGCGCATTCCTGCTGGGTGCTGCACGCGACGCGCGCGTACAGCGCCGAGTCGCTCGAGGCCGACCAGCGCGAGGCGATGCCACCGATGCTCGCGGCCTTCGCGCGACTACTGGGACCGGAGGCGCCGCCGGTGGTGCACGCCGAGGCGCATCGCTGGCGGTACGCGCTCCCCGAGCCCACGCTCGCCGCCGACGCGATCTGGGACGACACCCTGCAGGCGGGTGTGGCCGGCGACTGGTGCGGGGGGCCGCGCGTCGAGGGGGCGCTCCTGAGCGGCGTCGCGCTCGCCGGCCGCGTGCTCGGCGCGGCGCACGCGGCGTCGGGTCGCACGGCGGGCTGAGCGTCAGACCCCACCGCCATACCTTCGGCATGCCGACCCTGTCCCTGCTGTTGCCCTCGGTGATCGCGGCGGCCGCCTTGGCGGTCGCGCTGGTGGTGCTGCTGCGCCGGCCGACGGGCCCGGACCCGACCGCACTTGCCCGGACGATCACCGACGCCGTCGCGCGCGACACCGAGCGGCTCGACCGCGCCATCCGCGACGAGACCGCCCGGGTGCGCACGGAGCTCGACGCGTCGCTCACGCGCGCGATGGAGCAGCGGCTCGGCGCGCTGGATGCGCGCGTCGAGGCGCTGCGCGGCAGCGTGGACCAGCGGCTGGCGGCGATGCAGCAGGACAACGCCGCGCAACTCGACCGGATGCGGGCGACGGTCGAGGAGAAGCTGCAGGCGACGCTCGAGACGCGCCTCGGCGAGTCGTTCCGCACGGTCGGCGAGCAACTGGCCCGCGTGCAGCAGGGGCTGGGCGAGATGCAGGCGCTGGCCGACGGGGTCGGCGACCTCAAGCGCGTCATGTCCGGCGTCCGGACGCGGGGGACGATCGGCGAGCTGCGGCTCGAGGCGCTGCTCGAGCAGGTGCTCACGCCGGCGCAGTTCGCGCGCAACGTGAAGCCGGTGCCGGGGCGCGACGCGATCGTCGAGTTCGCGGTGAAGGTGCCGCGGCGCGACGCCGACGGGGGCTCGCTGTGGCTCCCGATCGACGCGAAGTACCCGGCGGAGGCCTACGACCGGCTGCTGACGGCCGAGCAGGCGGCCGACCGCGCGGCGCTCGAGCAGGCGCGGGCCGACCTCGCGCAGGCGGTGCGGGTGGCGGCGGCGGACATCGCGGCGAAGTACGTCGCGCCGCCCCACACGATGGAGTTCGGCATCCTGTTCCTCCCGTCCGAGGGGCTCTTCGCCGAGGTGGTGCGAACGCCGGGGCTGGTCGAGTCGCTGCACGCCGAGCGGGTACTCGTCACCGGCCCGACGACGCTGGCAGCGATGCTCGACATGGTGCAGATGGGGGTGCGGGTGCTGGCGCTCGAACAACGCTCGCGCGAGGTGTGGGAGGTACTCGGCGCCGTGAAGACCCAGTTCGAGAAGTTCGGCGCCGCGATGGACGTGGTGCGGCGCCGGCTCGAACTCGCCGCCAAGGGGGTGGACGACGTGGATCAGCGGACGCGCGCGATGCGCCGGGCGCTGACGCAGGTCGAGGCGCTCCCCGACCCGGCGGCGGCGGCGATGCTCGGCCCGATCGCGGCCGACGCGGCCGACGCGGCCGACGCGGCCGGGTCCGAGGACGATCCGCCGGCCTGAGCGCCGTCCCCGGGGAGCGCTCGGGCCGCGTCAGTCGCCCAGTTCGAGCAGCTCGGCGGCCATCTGTTCGAGAGCCCGGGCCGCGAACGGCTTCTGCAGGAACCGGAGTCGAGCGTCCTCCGGCTCGCCACGCAGGGCGTCGGCGGCGTCGTAGCCGCTCGCGACGATCACCGGCAGGGTCGGCCGGAGGCGGCGCAGCCGGCGGAGGACCTCGGCGCCGCTTCGCCCCGGCATGGTGACGTCGAGCACGACGAGCGCGAGCCGTGACTCGTGCCGCTCGAGGGCATCGATCGCGTCGTCGCCGTCCACGGCCTCGAGGACGTCGAAGCCCATGCGTTCGACGATGCGGCGCACCACGCGGCGGATCGCGGACTCGTCGTCCACCACGAGTACGGTGCCACGCGCGGTCCGGAGCGCTTCGGGCTCCGGCTGGACCTCGTGGTCGTCGGGCGTGCCGGCGAGCGGCAGCCAGATCGTGAAACGGCTTCCTTCGCCCGGTGCCGAGGCGACGTCGAGTACGCCACCCAGCGACCGCACGATGCCGCGCACGGCGCTCAACCCCAGCCCGCGCCCCGAGAGCTTGGTCGTGTAGAAGGGATCGAAGATGCGGGCGAGCACCTCGGGGGACATGCCGATGCCGGTGTCCTCGACGCGCAGCTGCATCCAGCGGGTATCGGCCGGGGCGTCGGCGGGGGGGTCGGGCGGTGGCTCGGTGGTGCACTGCAGCGACACCGTGCCCGGGGCGTCACCGATCGCCTCGGCGGCGTTCGTGAGCAGGTTCAGCAGCACCTGCGAGAGCTGCGCCGGGTCGAGCTCGACCCAGAGCGGCGCCGGCATCGGCGCCACCGCGAACTGCACCTTCTTCGACTGCGCCGCCCGCACCAGGGGGAGCAGGTCGTTGACGACGACCCGGGCGTCCACGACGTCTCGCCGGAAGCTGGCGCGACCGGCGTAGGCGAGCAGTTGGCGCGTGAGTTCCGCGGCGCGCCGCGCCGCGGCGGCGATGTGATGGAGGGCCTCGCGCCGCTCGGCGGGTTCGTCGTCGGCCGCCTCGGCCAGCTCGACGTTGCCGAGGATGGCGCCGAGCAGGTTGTTGAAGTCGTGCGCGAGGCCGCCGGCCATGACGCCGAGACTCTCAAGCCGCTGTGCCTGCTGGACCGTGGCATCGCGTGCGCGCCGTTCGGCCTCGACCCGCGCGCGCTCGGTGAGGTCGGTCCCCACCACGCCGGTCGCGTAGGGAGTCCCGTCGCCGTGCCGGAGCGGGAAGACCGTGATCTGCCAGGGTTGCGGCCCCGTGGGCGTCGGAAGGGCGATCTCCTCGGCCATCGGCGCGTCGGCCGCGCGGGCGCGCGCGATGAGGTCGCCGATGACGCCGGCACCCGCCGGCGCGAGCACGGCGTCGAGCGACGCGCCCGGCAGCGACTCCACGGGACGTCCGGCGAGCCGCGCCATGCGCCCGTTGCCGAGCCGCACGACCGAGTCGAGCCCGACGACGAGCACGAGCGTCGAGGCGTTGTCGAGCACGTCGCGCAGGAGCTCCCGGCTCTCCTGTGCCGCCTCGAGCGCGTCCTGCGTGGCCCGCATCTGTGACCCGAGCGCGTCGTACAGCCCGCGCAACCGGCTGGTCATCGCGTTGAAGGCCTCGGCCAGCCGGCCCACCTCGTCGGCGCCTGCGACCGGGGCCCGCACCGAGAAGTCGCCGGACGCAACGGTGCTCGCGGCCTCCGCCACGGCCAGTACGGGCCGGGTGAAGCGTCGGGCGATGCTGACGGTGCCGAGCAGGAGGAGGAGCATCGCGATCGCCCCGACCGCAAGGGTCTGCGCGAGGAGGGCGCGGGCCGGGGCGAAGGCCCTCGCCTGCGGCACCTCGAGCACGAGGGCCAGTTCGAGTTCGGGGATCCAGCGCCAGGCCCCGACCACGGGGACGCCGGCGTAGTTCACGTAGAGGCCCTCGCCCGACCCGCCGGCGATCGCGCTGTCGATGGCCACGCTGCGCATGCCGCGGCGGTAGCCCTCGCGCCCGAAGCGCTCGGCCGAGACGAACTCGGCGAACCGATTGACGAGGTACGCGTCGAGTGTCCCCGCAGCGTCGGCGGTGCGCAGGACGCGCTCCATCGCCGTGAGGTCGAGGTGCGCAGCGAGGACGCCGCCGGTCACTCCTGCCGCCGTCACGACGGGGGTCGCGACGGTCAGGCGCGGCCGGGCACCGCGGCCGCTCGGGTAGATCGGCTGCGTGTAGGCGCCCTCGCGTCCGCGCTGGTAGTAGAGCTCGTCGATCGCATACCCCCCGACCGAGGCCGGCACGCTGGAGCGCATCACGCGTCCGCCCGGCACGCGGATGAGCTGCACCTCGTCGGCAGCGAGCAGCGCCGAAGGCAGCGGCCGCAGCGGGTCGGCGACGGCGTCGGCGGATGCCAACTCGGTCGACAGTTCGATGGCCATCACCGAGAGCGCGGTGCGCTGCCGGCCGAGCCATTCCTGCACGCGGCTGGTGTTGTCGAGCTCGTCGACATGCAACTGCGCCAGCAGCCGGTCGCGCAGCGCCGCCTCCGCGCGCTGGTACGACACGGCGCTGACAAGGACGACGGTGCCGACACCGAGCCCGAGGACGGCGACGCTGAGACGCGCAGCGACGCCCAGCTTGAGCCGATCCAGCATCACGGCAGGGGACCGTAGAGCGCGCGCAGGCGGGAGGAATCGCCCCGGAGCTCGAGGATCACCGCCCCGCGCACGGGGTCACCGCTGCCGATGAAGCGGTACGAGCCGAACGCGCCGGCGTATTCGCCCATGGTTCGCAGGGCCCGGGCGACCGGCGCGCCGGATCGCGTCCCGGCGCGTGCCGCGGCGGCGGCGAGCAGGCGGATCGCGTCGTAGTTGGCCGCTGCCGTGGCGCGCGGCCGCTCCTCGGGATACCGGGCGGAGAAAGCGCGCAGGAAGGCCTGCAGCTCGGGGCGTTCCGCGCGGCGATCCCAGTTGGCCGTGACGATGGCGCCGTCGGCGATGCCGGACCGCTCGATGGCAGCGGCGTCCCAGAAATCGCTCCCCAGCAAGCGACCCCGGAACCCCAGCGTCCGCATCTGGCGGAGGTCGAGCGAATCGGCGCTGCTGAAGTTGGGCAGCAGCACCGCCTCGGGTCGGGCGGCCGCGAGGCGACGGATCGCCCTGATGCGGGAAGCCGGATCGTCGGCGTCGAACGTCTCGGCGGCCACGATCAGACCGCCTCGGCTCCTGAACTCGGTCGCGAACAGGGTCACGATGTCGCGTCCGTAGATGCTCGCCGCGTTGTGCATGGAGGCCACCCGCCCGAGGCGCATGGAGTCGCGCGCGAAGCGGGCCAGGAGCCGGCCCTGAACGCCGTCGAGGAACGCCAGTCGCGTGACGAACTCCCGACCCTCGGTCACCGGTGCTGCGGACGCCAAGGGGGCGATCAGCGGAACGCCGGCCGCCTCGGCCACCGCGCCCGCCGCCTCGGCGAGCGCGCTCGTGTTGGGCCCGACGAGCACGTCCACCGACTCGAGATTCACCAGTTCGCGGGCGACCGACGCCGCCGCGTCGGGGCGCGCCGCGGTGGTCCTCTCGACGAGGACGATCCGATGCGTCACGCCCGCGATCCGGACGCCGCCCGCCGCGTTGAGCTCGCCCACGGCGACCGCCGCGCCGTGACGGCCGGGCTCGTCCGCGGCGCGCTGCGTACCCCTGTCTATGCTGCGGATCAGCCCGATGCGGAACTCCGCCACCCTCGGCTTGCGGCATGCCGCGAGGGCAAGCGCGCAGAGGACGAGGGTCGAAAGCGCGGGCGCGGCGGGTACGCGCCCGCGCTTCCGCACCACTCGCGCGCGCCACGCGACACAGGCGGCCGACGACGTCGCCGGCCACGAGGCCGGCATCACGGGGCGCGATGCCATGCCCGAATATAGCGCGATAGCGCCCGGAGCCTGGCCCCGGCCGACCGTCCCGTTCGCGTTCAGCCGGCCGGCGTCGTACGGGACGCGCGAGGCGACGCGAGGCCGGGCGTGCGCGTCGCCCCGCGCAGCCCCAGTGTCCCGGCGAACACGACGAGCATGAGCACGGCCACTGCCACGTAGGCGGTGGAGAAGCCGCCGGCGCCTCCCCCGGCGAAGTCGGCCAGCGCGCTGACGACGCTCGCCGCGACGAGCGTGCCGATCGCGGTCGCGATGTTGATGACACCCTGCGCCACCGTGCGGTAGGCCGCGGGCGCCTCGTCGATCGCGATCGAACGCAACGAGCCCCCGACGACGATGCCGACCCCGAGGCCGATCGGGAGCGACGCGGCAACGAACACCCAGCGTCCGACGCCGGCGGCGGCGATCGCGCCATAGCCGACGGCGAGCAGCGCGAAGCCGCCAAGGAGCAGGGTCCGCGGCCCGACGCGGTGCATCAGGCGTCCCCCGCCGGCCGCGCCAAGCATGCTCGCCAGCACGAGCGGCAGCAGCATGAAGCCCGCGGCGCGCGGGGACATGCCGTACGCCAGGGCCGCGAGCGAGGCGAGGAAGGTCACCGCCCCCATGCCGAAGCCGGCACCGATGGTGATGGCGTAGGTCGTGGCCAGGCGGCGGTTGGCGAAGAGCGGCGGCGGCAGGAGCGGTGCCGCCGCGCGGCGCTCGGCCCGCACGAGCATCGCGATTCCGCCGGCCGCCCCGAGGAGCGCCACCGGCCACGCGGTGCGGCCGAGCGCGTCGTCGGCGAGGCGCGTGATGCCCAGCGTGAGCAGGACGAGGGCGGCGAAGGTCCACGCGAGACCGGCGAGGTCGAGCGGTCGCGCGTCGTGGGCATTCTTGCGGGCATCCTCGCGGGCATCCTCGCGGGCATCCTCGCGGGCATCCTCGCGGGCATCCTCGCGGGCATCCTCGCGGGCATCCTCGC
>JAJTHG010000075.1 GCA_021298835.1 Gemmatimonadota bacterium | reverse complement strand
CCGAAGAAGCGCAGCGGCCGCGCGGCCGTCACGGCGGGGTCGAGCTGGCGCAGCGAACCGGCGGCGGAATTGCGAGGGTTCGCGAAGACCGGTTCCCCCGTGCGCACGCGCTCGGCGTTCATCGCCTCGAACCCGGCGAACTCCATGTACACCTCGCCCCGGACCTCGAGCAGCGGCGGCACGTCGTCGCCCGCCAGGCGCAGCGGGACCTCGCGGATGGTGCGCACGTTCGCGGTGATCACCTCGCCGACGTGGCCGTTGCCGCGCGTCGCCGCGCCGACCAGCACACCGTCGCGGTAGGTGATCGCGACCGCCGCGCCGTCGATCTTGAGTTCGGTGCTGTAGCCCGCCGCGTCCACCGCGTCCCCGACATGTCCCCGGACCTCGGTGCGCTCCCAGCTGTCGAGCTCGGACTCGCTCGTGGCGTTGGCGAGCGAGAGCATCGGCACGAGGTGCTCGTGCTTGTCGAACTGCGCCGCCGGCTCCGCACCGACGCGCTGCGTCGGCGAGTCGGGGGTGACGAGCGAGGGGTCGGCGGCCTCGAGGCCCTGCAGCTCCCGGACGAGCCGGTCGTACTCCGCGTCCGACAGCGTCGGCCGGTCGAGCGCGTAGTACTCGACCGCCGCCCGCGCGAGGCGCGCGCGCAGCTCGGCGGCGCGCGCCCGCGCGTCGGCCGACCCCGGCGCGGTCAGTCGGCGCCGCCCTCGGCCTCGCCCTCGCCGTCGGCCAGGCCGCCCGACTTGAGGAACGCCTCGACGTGGAACAGGCCGCTCTCGCCCGCCCGCTTGACCATGCGCACGAGCGTGTCCATCGAGCTGACCTCTTCGAGCTGTTCGTTGACGAACCAGTCGAGCATCTGCTTGGCGAGGTGGTCCTTCTCGGCGATCGCGATGTCCACCAGCCCGTTGATCTGCTCGGTGACCTTGAGCTCCGAGTGCAGCGCGAGCGTCACCGCCTCGAGGGCGTCCTTGAAGCCGGTCCTGGGCGCCGGCACCGCGGGGATCTCGAGCTCGCCGCCGGCGTCCACGACGTACTTCGCGAGCTTCAGCGCGTGCATCCGCTCCTCGTCCGCCTGCTTGTAGAAGTGCGCCGCCAGCACCGGGAGCGCCTCGCCGTCGAAGTAGGCGGCGACCTGCACGTACTGGCTGCTGGCGAAGAGTTCGTTGCCGACCTGCGCGTTGATCGCGGCGGCGAGCTTTCTGCCGATGAGCATGAGTCGTTCTCGCGTGGGTGGAGATCGGGAATCTACGCGACCGGGCGGTCGGCCGGACGCTGCAGGACGCGGACGGCGACGTCCACGAGGCGGTCGAGCTCCTCGCCCGTGGTGCGCGGCAGCGTCTCGCCCCCGAAAGCGCCGTCGTGGCCGGTGCGCGCGAGCAGCTTCTGGACGTACGCGAGCAGCGCCTGCCGCCGGACGTCGGCGTCCCGGGCGGGTGCGCCGGGGTCGGCCGCGGTGTGCCCTTCGAGCCGGTGGGCGTGGTGCAGCGCGGACGCCGTCGCCGCGGCCACGCGCTGGCAGAACGCGACGTCCCCCTCGTCGAGCGGCGGCTTCCCGCGTGCCGTGCGGAGGAACAGCAGCCCGATCGGCCGCCCGTCCCACTTGATCGGCACGACGAGGATGCTCTGTACCTTCCGCTCGACGAGCTTCGCCCACACCGGCCGAAGCAGCGGCTCGGCGGTGGCGTCGGGAATGAACACCGTGTCCCCCGATTCCAGCGACCGCTGCAGTTCGGGGTAGCGCTGCGGGTCCACGGCGAGGTTGCGGAGCGACGGGTCCTCGTAGCTGGCGACCAGGCGCAACGCCCCCTGCTCGCCGACCAGGAACACCGAGCACCGGTCGAGGGCGAAGGCGCGGCCGACGCGACCGGCGACGGCCTGCAGGATGTCGGTGAAGTGCAGCGAGGCGGCCAGGTCCTCGTGGAGCGCCGCGAGCGCGAGCAGCCGGTCGCGCTCGCGCTCGACCTCGGCGAGGCGATCGCGGAGCTGGCGGATCGCGTCGCTGAGCGAGCCGTCGGCGGGGCGGACTGGAGGGGTCATGGCTGGAAGATACGGCCGGCGTCACCGGGGCAAGGGCGCGCGCAGCACGGCCTCGGCCTCGGCCCGGTAGCGCGGGTCGTTGTACTCCAGCCGCGGGCAGGCCAGCGCCGCCGCCGCGGCGGCCCGCGCCCTCGCCAAGTCCCCCCGGTCGCGGTAAATCCTTGCGAGGTCGAGGTGGTGCACCGTCCGGGCCGGCTCGGCGGCGACGGCGGCTTCGAGAAGCCGCTGCGCCTCCGCCCAGTTGGCAGTGCCGAGCACCCGGCCTCCGAGGAGCGTCCTCGCCAGGAACCGTTCCACCCGACCGAGTCGCATCACTTCCGCGTGCCACATCCCCATGACGTGCAGGGCCCCAGGGTGCCGGGGCGAGACCGCGAGCGCGGCGAGCGCGAGGTCCCGCACCTCCTTGCCGTAGCGGACGCGGTCCCGCGGGCCCTGCGCGAGGGCCGTCCGCCCGAGCGCGCGGGCGAGCGTGAAGAGCGCGTCGGGGTCCGCGGGGGCGAGGCGCACCGCGCGCCGGCTCCATGCCTCGCCCTCGGCGAAGCCGGCCTGCTGCCGACCCCGGTCGGGGTCGTACTCGGCGACGTCGAGCAGCGCGCTGGCGACCCGCAGCGCGACGTGCGCCGACCCGCTGTCGGGACCCGCCGCCAGGCGGTACGCGGCGAGCGCCGCCGGCGCGTCGGTGACGACCACCGCGTCGCCGTCCCGCACCCAGCGCGCGACTCCCTCGCGCGCGGCCGGATCCTGCGCCCGCAGTGCGGCGGACGTCAGGGCGAGCAGGAGACCCACGTGGCGGCATGGCATCGGAGCCCCAAGTGTTCGTCCCGGGACTGATCGCCCGCAAGCGCGACGGCGGCGCGCTCTCGGCGGAGGAGTGGCGGGGGCTCGTCGCCGCCGTCGCCGACGGCGGGCTGCCCGAGTACCAGTTGAGCGCCCTGCTCATGGCCGTGTACTTCCGGGGGCTCACTCCCGATGAGACGGCGGCGCTCACCGATGCGATGTGCGCCTCGGGGGCGCGGCTCGCCTTCGGCCCGGCCGCCCCGCCGCGCCTCGACAAGCACAGCACCGGCGGCGTCGGCGACAAGGTGTCGCTCGTCCTCGCCCCGATCGTCAGCGCCCTCGGGGTGTGGGTGCCGATGATGTCGGGCCGGGGGCTTGGCCACACCGGCGGGACGCTCGACAAGCTGGAGAGCATCCCCGGCTTCCGGACCGGTCTGACGCTCGCCGAGGCCACCGCGCAGGTCGAGCGCATCGGCTGCGCGCTCTTCGGCCAGACGGCCGAGATCGCGCCGGCCGACCGCCGCATGTACGCCATGCGCGACGCCACCAGCACCGTCGAGTGCATCCCGCTGATCGCGTCGAGCATCATGTCGAAGAAGCTGGCCGAAGGGCTCTCGGGCCTCGTGCTCGACGTCAAGACGGGCAGCGGGGCGTTCCTCCCCGACGCCGATCGCGGCCTCGACCTGGCGCAGACGATGATCGCCCTCGGGGCGGCCCGGGGCTGCCCGACGGTGGCGTTGGTCACGGCGATGGACCGGCCGCTCGGCCGGGCGTGCGGCAACGCGCTCGAGGTCGAGGAGGCGATCCACGCCCTGCGCGGCGAGGGCCCCGACGACCTGATGCGCGTCACCGAGGCGCTGGCGGCCGAGATGCTCGTGCTCGCGGGGCGGTGCGCGACCGCCGCCGACGCCGTCGCCGCCTGCCGCGCGGTCGTCGCGTCGGGGGCCGCCGCGCGGCAGTTCCAGCGGATCATCGAGGCACAGGGGGGCAATCCGGCGGTCGTGGACGATCCGGCGGCTCTCCCCCAGGCCCACGCGGTGGCCCTCTTCCGCGCCCCGCGCCGGGGCGTGGTGGCCCGCGTCGATCCTCGGCGGGTGGGGCAGGGGGTCATCGCCCTCGGCGGTGGCCGCGCGAAGGTGGACGATCGGATCGACCCGACGGTCGGCTTCGTGATCTCGGCGAAGCCGGGCGACCTCGTGGACGCCCGCCAACCCCTGGCGACCGTGTTCGCCCGGGACGACGACGGGCTGGCGATCGGGCTCGCCGCCCTGGCGGAGGCCCTGACGGTGGCCGACGAGGCGCCCGTCGCCCTGCCGCTGGTGTCGCATCGAGTCACGACGACGGGGGTGGAGGTGCTTGGGAACGGCACGGGGGGCGATTAGCATTCCCCGTCGGCCGGCCATCCGGCCCTCGTCCGATCGCTCGCGCCGTCCGGCGCGGCCCAGCCCGAGGTTCTCCCACCGATGAACTACCGT
>JAJTHG010000012.1 GCA_021298835.1 Gemmatimonadota bacterium | reverse complement strand
TGCACGTACTGCATGCCCGAGGCGCACTACGTCTGGCTTCCGAAGCCGTCGCTGCTGACGTTCGAGGAGACCGAACGGCTGGTGCGGGCCTTCGTGGCCGCCGGCGTGCGCAAGGTGCGGATCACCGGGGGCGAACCCCGGCTGCGGCGCGAACTCCCCGGGCTGGTGGCCCGCCTGGCGGCGGTGCCGGGCCTCGAGGACCTCGCCCTCACCACCAACGCGACGCGCCTGGCCGCGATGGCACCGGCGCTGCGGGCGGCCGGCCTGCAACGGCTGACGATCTCGCTCGACACCCTGGAACCCGCGCGCCTCGTGGCCCACGCCAAGTCGCACGAGCATGCCGCGGTGCTCGATGGGATCGCGGCAGCGGCGGCGGCGGGCTTCGCCGGCACCAAGGTGAACGCGGTCGTGATCCGCGGCTTCAACGACGACGAACTGGTGCCCCTGCTGTCGTTCGCGATCGCGCGCGGGCTCGAGATGCGGTTCATCGAGTACATGGACGTCGGTGGGGCGACGCAGTGGTCGGCCGACGCCGTCGTGTCGTGCGACGAGATGCTGGCGCGGCTGGGGGCGCATTTCGGGGCGATCACGCCGGTGCCGCGCGACGGCGACCCTTCGGCGCCGGCCGAGCGGTTCCGCCTGGCGGACGGCACGGTGTTCGGGATCATCGCCAGCACCACGCGGCCCTTCTGCCGCGACTGCGACCGTGCGCGGCTGACGGCCGACGGCTCGTTCTTCACCTGCCTGTACGGGACCGCCGGGGCGGACCTGCGCGACCGGATGCGGCTTGGGGCGACGGACGCCGAGCTGGTGACGGCCATCGCGGACACTTGGAAGCAGCGGTCCGATCGGGGAGCGGAGCATCGGGCGCAACTCGCCCGCCGAACGGCGCAGCGCGGCGTGGCCCTGCACCGGGAGATGCACGTTCTGGGCGGGTGAACGGCGTCGGCGGCCGGGGATCGCGCCGCGTCCGTTGAACCCCTCTGGTCCCGTCCGTACCTTGCCTCCACCGCCATGAGCCGGCTCATGCCGGCGGGTCGTCGGCGGCCTCACCCTCACGAGACGAAGGACCTGAGATGGTCAACAAGATCACGGTGGTCGGCGCGGGGAACGTCGGCGCGACGACCGCCCAGCGCATCGCGGAGAAGGCGCTCGCCCGGCACGTCGTCATGGTGGACGTCGTCGAGGGCGTGCCCCAGGGCAAGGGCCTCGACCAGTGGCAGTCGGCGCCGATCGAGGGCTTCGACAGCCGTGTGGTCGGGTCGAACGGCTACGAGGAATCGGCCGGGTCGGACGTGGTCGTGATCACGGCCGGCATTGCGCGCAAGCCGGGGATGTCGCGCGACGACCTGCTCAACACGAACGCCGGCATCGTCCGGTCGGTGGGCGAGCAGGTGCGGAAGACGTCGCCGAACGCGATCGTCATCGTGGTGTCGAACCCGCTCGACGCGATGTGCTACGTCGCGATGAAGGCGACCGGCTTTCCCCGCGAGCGGGTGATCGGGATGGCCGGCGTGCTCGACACCGCACGCTACCGCGCCTTCCTGGCGGAGGCGCTCGACGTCTCGGTGCTCGACATCCAGGCGATGGTGCTCGGCGGGCACGGCGACACGATGGTGCCGCTGGTGAGCTACACGACCGTGAGCGGCATCCCCGTCACGCAGCTGATCGCCCGCCCCGCGCTCGACGCGATCGTGGATCGCACGCGTAACGGCGGGGCGGAGATCGTGAAGTACCTCAAGACCGGCTCGGCGTACTACGCGCCATCGAGCGGCGCGGTACAGATGGTCGAGGCGATCGTGAAGGACCAGAAGCGGATCCTGCCGTGCGCCGCGTGGCTCGCGGGGGAGTACGGGATGCGGGACCTGTACCTGGGCGTGCCCTGCAAGCTCGGCCGCGCGGGGCTCGAGCAGGTCGTCGAGGTGACGCTGACGCCGGACGAGACCTCGGCGCTGGCGAAGTCCGCCGATGCGGTGCGCGAGCTCATCGCCGTGATCGACAAGGGCGCCTGACCGCATGGCGGACGGGGCCGGCGATCCCGGCCCCGTCCCCCCAGGCCCGACCGGCCGTTCGCCTCCCACTGCGCAGACCCGAATGAACGCACTCTGGAAGTTCTGGGACTCGTCCCTCGGCAAGAAGATCGTCATGGCCGTCACCGGCCTTGCCGGCGTCGGCTTCGTCGTCGGCCACATGGTCGGCAACCTGCAGATGTTCGCCGGCGCCGGCGCTGCCGACGCGATGCACGCCTACGCGAAGCTCCTGCGCACCTCGATGCCGCTGCTGTGGGCGGTCCGGGCCGGGCTGCTGGCCTGCGTGGTGCTGCACGTCACCGCCGCGCTCCAGCTCGCCGCGCGCAACCGGGCGGCGCGGCCGCAGGGCTACCAGCAGGTGACGCCCCAGGCGAGCACATTCGCGTCACGGACGATGCTGCTGGGGGGCATCCTGCTCGTGACGTTCATCGTGGTGCACATCCTCGACATGACGCTGGGCGTCGCGCACCCGAACTTCACGCACCTCGACCCGTACAACAACCTCGTCTTCGGCTTCCAGCGGCCGCTGATGGCGGCGTTCTACGTACTCGCGATGGCGGCGCTCGGCGCCCACCTCGTGCACGGGGCATGGGCGTCGTTCCGGACGCTCGGGCTCCGCAAGGCGAGCGAACGGCCGCTGCACCGCACCATCGCGGTGGCGGTGGCGATCATCGTGGCCCTCGGGTTCATGAGCGTGCCGATCGCGGTGGTGATCGGGGCGCTCCAGCCGCAAGGCGCGGCCTCCGAGATGCAGGCGTCCCGTTGAGCAGCGATTTCCCGGCCTCCGCGCCGCCTCCCGTGACCGCGGGGGGCGTCGGGGAGGCGGGGCGACCCCGAATCATCCGAGTGCCATGGAACTGAACAGCAGCATCCCGTCCGGTCCCCTCGCGGACAAGTGGACGACGCACAAGGCCGAGATCAAGCTCGTCAATCCGGCCAACAAGCGGAAATACACCGTGCTCGTCGTCGGCTCGGGGCTAGCCGGCGCGTCGGCGGCGGCGACGCTCGCGGAGCTCGGCTACAACGTGAAGTGCTACTGCTTCCAGGACTCGCCGCGCCGCGCGCACTCGATCGCCGCGCAGGGCGGCATCAACGCCGCCAAGAACTACCAGAACGACGGCGACTCGGTGCACCGCCTGTTCTACGACACGATCAAGGGCGGCGACTTCCGGGCCCGCGAGGCGAACGTACATCGGCTGGCGGAGATCTCGGTCCACATCATCGACCAGTGCGTGGCGCAGGGCGTGCCGTTCGCGCGCGAGTACGGCGGGCTGCTGGCCAACCGCTCGTTCGGCGGCGCCCAGGTGAGCCGCACCTTCTACGCCCGCGGGCAGACGGGGCAGCAGCTCCTGCTCGGCGCCTACCAGGCGCTGGAGAAGGAAATCAAGAAGGGCGGGGTGACGATGTTCCCGCGCACCGAGATGCTCGACGTCGTCCTGGTGGACGGCCACGCCAAGGGGATCGTGGTGCGCAACCTGGTGACCGGCGCCGTGGACACGCACATGGGCGACGCGGTGCTGCTCTGCACCGGCGGGTACGGGAACGTCTTCTACCTGAGCACGAACGCGAAGGGCTCGAACGTCACCGCCACGTGGCGGGCGCACCGGCGCGGCGCGGCCTTCGCCAACCCGTGCTACACGCAGATCCACCCGACGTGCATCCCGCAGAGTGGGGAGTACCAGTCGAAGCTGACGCTCATGTCCGAGTCGCTCCGCAACGACGGCCGGGTGTGGGTGCCCAGGCGCGCGGAGGACGTCGGCAAGCGCCCGGACGAGATCGCGGACGCGGACCGCGACTACTTCCTTGAGCGCAAGTACCCGTCGTACGGCAACCTCTCGCCGCGCGACATCGCCTCGCGCGCGGCCAAGGAGGTCTGCGACGAGGGACGCGGCGTCGGGCCGGGCGGGCTCGGGGTGTACCTCGACTTCCGCGACTCGATCCGGCGGTCGGGGGAGAAGACCATCGCCGAGCGCTACGGCAATCTGTTCGACATGTACCAGCGCATCACGGACGAGAACCCGTACAAGGTCCCGATGCGCATCTACCCGGCCGTGCACTACACCATGGGCGGCCTGTGGGTGGACTACAACCTCATGAGCAACGTCCCCGGACTGTTCGTGCTCGGCGAGGCCAACTTCTCCGACCATGGCGCGAACCGTCTCGGCGCCTCCGCCCTCATGCAGGGTCTGGCCGACGGGTACTTCGTGATTCCCTATACCCTGGGGCACTACCTCGCGGGCCGCGCGCCGGTGGGGGCGGGCGCCGCCGAGTCCCCGTCGGCCCGCGCGGCGCAGGCCGACGTGGAGGCGCGCACCGGGAAGCTGCTCTCGATCCGGGGCCGCCGCACGGTGCAGAGCTTCCACCGCGAGCTGGGCCGCATCATGTGGGACAAGTGCGGCATGGCCCGCGACCGCGCCGGCCTCGAGTGGGCGATCGGGCGCATCGGCGAGCTGCGCGCGGAGTTCTGGGAGAACGTCACGGTGCCGGGCTCGGGCGGGGAGCTCAACCAGTCGCTCGAGAACGCCGGCCGCGTCGCGGACTTCCTCGAGCTCGGCGAGCTCATGTGCCGGGACGCGCTGCACCGCGAGGAATCGTGCGGCGGTCACTTCCGCGTCGAGTACCAGGAGGCCGGCGAGGCCAAGCGCAACGACGACGCCTTCGCCTACGTCGCCGCGTGGGAATGGAAGGGTGAAGGACAGGTGCAGGCGCTCCACAAGGAGCCGCTCGTCTACGAGAACATCCAGCTGCAGACCCGCAGCTACAAGTAAGGGGAGACCATGGGCGGATCGTCCGGCAGGACCCTCAATCTCACGCTCAACGTCTGGCGCCAGGCCGGTCCCGGGAGCGCGGGCGGCTTCAAGACGTACCAGGCCAAGGGCATCAGCACCGACGCGAGCTTCCTCGAGATGCTCGACGTCGTCAACGAGGAGCTCGCGGCGAAGGGCGAGGAGCCGATCGCCTTCGACCACGACTGCCGCGAGGGCATCTGCGGCTCGTGCGGCATGCTCATCAACGGCACCGCGCACGGGCCGTGGAAGATGACCACGACCTGCCAGCTCCACATGCGCGCCTTCCGCGACGGCGAGACGATCACGATCGAGCCGTGGCGGGCCTCCGCCTTCCCGGTCGTGAAGGATCTCGTCGTGGACCGCTCGGCCTTCGACCGCATCATCTCGGCCGGCGGTTACGTCAGCATCGCCACGGGCAACGCCCCGGACGGCAACGCGCTGCCGATCCCCAAGGTGGACGCCGATGCGGCCATGGACGCCGCCGAGTGCATCGGCTGCGGCGCCTGCGTCGCGGCGTGTCCCAATGCCTCGGCGTCGCTCTTCACCTCGGCGAAGGTGAGCCACCTCGGCAAGCTCCCGCAGGGGCAGCCGGAGCGCTATCGGCGGGCGCTCCGCATGGTCGCCCAGATGGACCTCGAGCATTTCGGCGGCTGCTCGCTGCACGGTGAGTGCATGGAGGCGTGCCCGAAGGGGATCTCCATCGACCACATCATGCAGATGAACCGCGACTACGTCGCGGCATCGTGGAAGGGCGAGCCGATCGCCAAGGCGGGCGGGGCCGGCTGAGCGACGCCGTGGCGCCGCCGCCGGCCCCCGCGGTGTCGCCACGGCACCTCCTGCAGGCCTTCCTCCAATTGGGTGTGGCGGGGTTCGGCGGCCCCGCAGCGCACGTGGGGCTCATGGAGGAGGTGCTCGTCCGCCGGCGCGGCTGGCTGGCCCGCGAGGAGTTCCTGGGCCAGTACGCGACGGTGCAGCTGCTGCCCGGCCCGACGTCCACGATCCTCGCGCTGGTGCTGGGCCGGCATCTTGGCGGCGCGGCCGGCTACTGGATGGCCGCGGTGGGTTTCGTGCTGCCGGCCGTGCTGGCGACCTTCGCTCTCGCGGTCGCGTGGCGCCACGTGGCGAGCGACGCGCTGGTCGCGCACGTGCGCGCGGGGCTGGCAGCGGCGGTGGTGGCCCTTCTCGCCGTGACGACGTGGCGCCTGGGCCGCGGGCTGGTGCGGCAGCGTTGGCAGCTGGTCGTCGCCGTCCTCACGGCGCTCGCGAGCGTGGCGGCCGATCGCTGGGCGGGGAATGAATCGGCCCAGCGGCTCGTCGGCGAACTGCTGCTGGTCGTGGTTCCGGCTCCGCCGCCGACCGTCGGCGGCGTCTTCACGCTTTTCCTCTTCATCGGCGCGACGTTGATCGGCAGCGGCTACGCCCTCATCGGGTGGCTGGGCTCGCTCGCCGGGACGTGGCTCGGATGGCTGTCCGCCGCCGACCTGCTCGACGCCGTGGCCGCGGGATACCTCACCCCGGGACCGCTCTTCGCGACCGCGACCTTCGCGGGATACCGGATCGGCGGCTGGCCGGCGGCCGCGGCGGCGACGGTCGGCGTCTTCCTTCCCGCCTTCGGATACGCGTTCGCCGCCGCCCCACTGTCGCGCTGGCTCGAGGGCAGGGTGTGGCGTCGGCTGCTGCGAGCCGGCCTCGCGGCGGCGTGCGTCGGGCTCATTGCATCGTCGGTGGTACCGTTCCTCGGCGTGATGGGCATGTGGGGATGGGGCTGTGCGCTCGTCGGCGTCGCGCTGCTGGCGTCGGGCCGGTGGCCGCCGCTCGTCGCCTTCCTTGCGACCGGCGTCGCGGCGGCGTTGCTGCCGGTGGGCTGAGCGGCGGGGGAGCAGCCATGCACGGGGCTTGCGGGCGGTCGCGTCGCCAGCCATCGTCGGCAGGTCTCCAATCCTCCGCCACGCATGGATCCCGTCGCCCACGTCACGGAGCTCGTCCTCGCCACCGGTGCCCTCGGCACGGCGGCCTTCGGCATCGTCGAGGGACTCAAGCCGGTTCGCTGGATCGGCGAAGCGGGCTTCGAGGCCATTCCCGCAACGCTCGGGGACGCCGTCCAGACGCTCGAGCAGGCCCACGGCCCGGGCTGGGAAGCCGTGTATCGGGGCCTGTACCGCGGCGATCAGGCGGAACTGGCGCGGCTGCTGCGCCAAGGGGCGCGGATCGGGCTGACGCGGGAGAACGCGGCGGCCGTCGGCGCCGCGCTCTTCGGTGCCCGGGCCCCGGAGATCGCCGATCTCGTGCGGGTGACGACGCACCTGTATGCGGCGGCGGCGGAGCAGGGGGGCGGCGAGGCGAGAACGACGGACGCCGAGCGGCGTGCGCTGGGGCGCTTCGAGCTGGCCATGGATGCGCGGATCGACGCCGCGCTCGCAATCGCGCGTCAGCGGTACGCGTCGCGTGCCCGGTTGTCGGCGTTCGTGGTGTCGCTCGGCGTGGCGCTGGGGACGGCCGTAATGCTCGACGAAGTGCCGGGGGGCGGCTGGTCACGCTGGCTGGTCGCGCTATTGGTCGGCGTGGCGGCGGTGCCGATCGCGCCGATCGCCAAGGACGTCGCCTCGGGGATCCAGGCCGCCGCCAAGGCGCTGCGCGCGCGGTGACGTCGTCCCCCGTCCTGCAGTTGAGCTTCCGTGTGCCCGCCAGTCGCGCGGTCGGGCCGGGCATGTTCGTGACCGAGGCGGGCGACGGCCTGACGCGCGACCGGTGCTGGCACCTGCTGCAGACGGCGCGGCGGATCGCCTTCCTCGTGCACGGCTTCAATGTTTCGTGGGAGTCGGGGCGGGACTCGCTGCGTCGGCTCGGGGCGGCACTCCAGCCGTCGTTCGACGGCCTCGTGATCGCGGTGACGTGGCCCGGCGACAGCGGACTGGGGCCGCTCGGGTATCCATGGGAGGGGCGCGACGCCGACGACACGGGGCTCGCGCTGGCGAAGATCATCGGGGAGCACGTCGGCGACGGTGCCGAGCTGTCGTTCGTCACGCACAGTCTGGGGGCGCGCGTGGCGCTCGAGGCGTGCGCGCGGCTCGACCCGGCGCGCTGGCTGCTGCGCGAGGTGCTCGTGGCGGCGGCTGCCGTGGACGACACCTGCTTCAACGCCGATGCCCCCTATGCCGGCGTGGCGGCGGCGGCGCGACGGACGACCGTGCTGGCCTCGACCGGCGACCGCGTGCTGCAGTTGGCGTATCCGGCCGGCGACCTGGTGCAGTCGTGGCTGTTCCGATGGAAGGACACGGCGGGCCGGGCGCTCGGGCGGCGCGGACCGCGCAACGCGGGCGGGCGGCTCACGTCGCCGAAGGTCCGGCACGAGCAGATTCCCGACCCGCCGCCGGTGGGGCATGGGGACTACATCACGAGCGGCGCGCCCGGCACGACGCACCTTCGCACCGCCGCATTCGCGCGGTTGGTGCTCGACGGAGACGCAGCGCCGACCTGGTGAGGCGATCTGCGGCCGAGTCGAACCGTGCACCACTCCCGAAGGAAGCCCGGCGACACGGCACCGCGCCGGGCCGAGTCGTGGGGTCCACGGCGACGAGCGACCGACCGCCGCCGCTACAGCCGCGGCAGCGTCACCCCCACCTGCCCCTGATACTTCCCCTTCTTGTCCTTGTAGCTCACCACCGGCGGCTCCGCTCCCTTGAAGAACAGCACCTGCGCGATCCCCTCGTTCGCGTAGATCTTCGCCGGCAGCGGCGTCGTGTTCGAGATCTCGAGCGTCACGTAGCCTTCCCACTCCGGCTCGAAGGGCGTGACGTTCGTGATGATCCCGCAGCGCGCGTAGGTGGACTTGCCGACCGTGATCGTCATGATGTCGCGCGGGATGCGGAAGTACTCGACCGATCGCGCCAGCGCGAACGAGTTCGGCGGCACGATGCACACGTCGCCCTCGAACTCGACGAACGACTTGGGATCGAACGCCTTCGGGTCCACGATGCTCGAGAGGGCGTTCGTGAAGATCTTGAACTCGCGCGCCACCCGCATGTCGTACCCGTAGGCGCTCACGCCGTACGAGATGACCCCGGCCCGGACCTGACTGTTCTCGAAGGGCTCGATCATTCCGTGCTTCGTGGCATACTCGGTGATCAGGCGGTCGTTCAGGATCGACATCAGTCGGGAAGGCGAAGGGGAGGGCGGCGCCCGCCGCGGGGCCGCACCCGGGAAATCTGGCCGGTCGGGCGTCGTGCGCCACCTCGGTCCCCGGGATACGTTCCCGCCCATGCCCGTGCCATCCCTGCGTCCCCTCGCGTCGGCGCTCGCGGCGCTGGCCCTCGTCGGGGCGTGCGCCCCCCGCGCCGACTCCAGCGCCCGCTCCGCCGACGCCTCCACCGCCCCCGCGCCGGCGCTCGTCGCGCCGGACTGGGCCCGCTCGGCCACCATCTACGAGGTCAACACCCGGCAGTACACGCCGGCCGGCACCTTCCGCGCGCTCCTGCCGGAACTGGCCCGCATCCGGGCCACCGGGGCCGACATCCTGTGGTTCATGCCGATCCAGCCGATCGGCACGCGGAACCGCAAGGGCTCGCTGGGCTCCTACTACAGCATCGCCGACTACACGGCGGTCAATCCCGAGTTCGGCACCCTCGACGACTTCCGCGCCGTCGTGGACTCGGCCCACGCGCTCGGCATGCGCGTCATCCTCGACTGGGTCGCCAACCACACGGCGTTCGACCACCGGTGGACCACCGACCATCCCGACTGGTACACCCGCCGCGCCGACGGCTCCATCTCCACCGCCATCGACGACAAGGGGAAGGAGACCGACTGGACCGACGTCGCCGACCTCGACTACGGCCGTCCCGCGATGCGCGACGAGATGATCCGCAGCATGCGCTGGTGGCTCGAGCAGGCGAAGCTCGACGGCTTCCGCTGCGACGTCGCCGGCTTCGTGCCGTACGACTTCTGGGCGTCGGCCCGGGATTCGCTGGTGCGGACGAAGCCCGACGTCTTCCTGCTGGCCGAATGGGAGGACCCGGCCCTCCACGCGAGCTTCCACGCCACCTACGGTTGGGAACTGCACCACCTGCTCAACAAGGTCGCGAAGGGCGAGGCGGGGCAGGGGGAACTCGGGACGTACCTCGGGCAGCAGCGGCAGCGGTTCCCGGCGGGCGCGTTCCGCATGTTCTTCACGTCGAACCACGACGAGAACTCCTGGAACGGCTCCGAGTTCGAGCGCATGGGGGCCAACCACCGGGCGGCCTTCGTGCTGGCCAGCACCTTCGAGGGGGCGTTCCCGCTCGTCTACTCGGGGCAGGAGGCCTCGAACGCGAAGCGGCTCCGCTTCTTCGACAAGGACACCATCGCGTGGGGCGGGGCGTCGCTGGCGCCGTTCTACGCCACCCTCGCGACGCTCAAGGACGCCACGCCGGCGCTGCACAACGGCGCGTGGGGCGGGACCCTCGAGTGGCTGGCGCACGACGGAGGCGCGCGGGTGGTGGGATATTCGCGTGCCCGCGCCGGCAGTGCGGTCGTCGTCCTGGCGAACTTCGGCGACGCGCCGCGGACGGTGACGTGGACGGGGCTGACCGCGCCGGGCCGCTATCGCGACGCGTTCTCGGGCGAGGCGCTGGACGTCATGGCGAGCGGCCGGGTGTCCGTCCCCGCGCACGGGTGGCGGCTCCTCGTGCGCACGGCGCCGTAGGACGTCCTTCCCCGGGCTGATGCGGCCGGGCAGTGGGGCGCGCTCACCGGCACCACGAGGTGCGCAGGGAGTCGCACGGTGCGCAAAGTGGTATCTTGCACGCCGGTTCCATCGGAGCGGGTGGTGCGTCGAGGTTGCATCGGACCGATCGGACCTACCCGAACGGGTGGGGCAACACGGGTAACCGGCGATACCACGCGCCATTTGACACCCTACCCGCCCGGGGGGTATCGTTCGTCCCGACTCGGGCTCGTGAAAGTTTTCACAAGGTCGTAACCCCATGGCATCTGCGTACTTGCCGGTTCTCCTGCTCCTCGCGTTCGTCATCGCGAACGCGGGGCTGATCATCGGCGCGTCGCACCTGCTCAACAAGCGACGGCCGACGCCCGAGAAGCTGCAGCCGTACGAGAGCGGCATCGCACCCCTCGGCGACGCGCGAGACCGCTTCTCGGTGAAGTTCTACCTCGTGGCGATGCTGTTCATCGTCTTCGATATCGAGACGGTCTTCCTCGTTCCGTGGGGGGTGCTGTACCGCGAACTGTCGTGCGTGATGCCGCGGCTCGCGGACGGGGCGTGCCCGGCTGGCGCGGTCTCGTTCTTCGGGTTGGGGGAGATGCTGGTGTTCATGGCCATCCTCGTCGTGGGCTTCGTCTACGTGTGGAAGAAGGGAGCGCTGCAATGGGACTGACCCCCGTGCCGGCCACCGGCGGCGGTGGTGCGAGCGTTGCGCTCGACGCCCCCAACAGCGAGGGCTGGATCGCGACCCGGCTCGACTTCCTCGTCAACTGGTCGCGGGCCAACTCGCTCTGGCCGATGCCGTTCGGCACGGCGTGCTGCGGCATCGAGTTCATGGCGACGGCGGCGAGCAAGTACGATCTCGCCCGTTTCGGCATGGAGAAGATGGGCTTCACCCCGCGCCAGGCGGACGTGCTGATCTGCGCTGGCCGCGTGCCGCTCAAGCTCGCGCCGGTGCTGCGCCGCATCTACCAGCAGATGCCGAACCCGAAGTGGGTGATCTCGATGGGGGCGTGCGCCTCGACCGGCGGGATGTTCGACACCTACGCCGTGGTGCAGGGCATCGACACGATCATTCCCGTGGACGTGTACGTGCCGGGCTGCCCGCCGCGCCCCGAGGCGCTCATGTACGGCATCATGCTCCTGCAGAAGAAGGTCATGGGGGAGCGCCTGCGGAACGACGCCACGCGCCCCGACGTGGAGCCGGACCCGACGAGCCGGCTCTACATCCCGCCATCGCGCATCGACGAGCTCTCGGAGCCGTTCGGCAACTCGGTGCACCAGACCCGGTCGGCTCCGTGAGCGACGCGCGCGTCATCACGGCGGGGGGCGCGTTGCCCGCCGATGCCCCGGCCCCCGCGACGCCTCGCCGGGTGCCGCACCGCGGCGGCGCCGAGAATCCCTCGGTAGCCGCGCTCCGCGCGCAGTTCGGCGGGGCCATCGGCCGGAGCGAGGTCGTCTGGGGCGAGACGACGGCCTTCGTCGCGCGCGAGCGGCTGCTCGACGTCGTCCGGTGGCTGCATGCAGACCCGCACCAGCGCTACGACTATCTGGTGGACGTCACGGCGGTGGAGTTCCGCGACGCGGGGCAGCCGCTGCAGGTCGTCTGGCACCTGCGCTCGCTGCCGCATCGGCGGTTCCTCCGCCTGAAGGTCGAGCTCGCGCCGGAGGGGCCGCTCTCGGTGCCCAGTGTCGTGCCCGTTTACCAGAGTGCCGACTGGCTCGAGCGCGAGGTGTACGACATGTTCGGCATCGGCTTCGACGGCCACCCCGACCTGCGGCGCATCCTCATGTGGGAGCAGTACCGCGAGGGACATCCCCTCCGGAAGGACTTTCCGCTGCGCGGCCGGTTCTCGCGGAGCGAGCAGCTGCGCCAGGCGCTCGCGGCGAACCCCGAGGCGCACTACTCCATGAACGAACTCACGGTCGCCGAGGCCTTCGGCGACCTGCCCCGGGACGTGCAGGAACGGCTGGCCGCCGGGGAGCGCACGGGCGAATGAGCGGCACGCGCACGATCGAGGTCCAGCTCTCGACCACCGGGCTGGCCCCGGACGGCACCCCGCAGCGCGTGCCGCTGGCGGTGGACACGGCCGGCCACCTGGTGCCGGTGGGGGCCGCGCTTCCCGCGGTGGAGCCGGACCTGGGCGGCGAGCACATGCTGATCAACATCGGCCCCCAGCACCCGGCGACGCACGGCGTGCTGCGGCTGGTGCTCGAGCTCGACGGCGAGACGGTGGTACGGTGCACGCCGCACATCGGCTATCTGCACTGCGGCTTCGAGAAGATCGGCGAGTACCGCCAGTACAACCAGATCATCCCGTGGACCGATCGCGAGGACTATCTCAACTCGATCGGCAACAACGTCGCGTTTGTCCTGTCGGCCGAGCGGCTCTTCGGCATCGAGATCACGCCGCGCTGCACGGTGCTGCGGGTGATCGCGATGGAGCTCTCGCGCATCATCAGCCATCTCGTGTGGGTCGGCACGACCGCGATCGACATCGGGGCCTTCACGCCGTTCCTCTGGGCGTTCCAGGAACGCGAGAACGTCTACAACCTGCTCGAGGGCTGGGTGGGGGCGCGGCTGACGACCAGCGCGACCCGCGTCGGCGGCATGGCGGCGGACCTCCCCGACGGCTGGCTCGACGGGCTCCGCAACTTCGTGCGCACGTTCCCCCGGACGATCGACGAGGTGGACCGGATGCTCACGAAGAACGGCATCTGGGTCGGCCGCACGCTCGGGCTGGGCGCGATGGGCGCGGCGGAGGCGGTCAACCACGGGCTCTCGGGCCCCATGCTGCGGGCCAGCGGCGTCGCCTACGACGTGCGCAAGGACGAGCCCTACCTCGACTACGAGACGTACGACTTCGACGTCCCCGTGGGGACGGCCGGCGACGTGTACGACCGCTACCTCGTCCGCATGGAGGAGCTCCGGCAGAGCGTGCGGATCCTCGAGCAGGCGATGCGGCGACTGCCCGACGGGCCGGTGAACGTGGACGACCCGCGGGTGATCCTGCCGCCGAAGCACAAGGCGACGAGCGGGATGGAGAGCATGATCCATCACTTCAAGCTCGTCATGGAGGGCCCGCGGCCCCCGATCGGCGAGTGCTACGTGCCGGTCGAGAGTCCCAAGGGGGAGAAGGGCTACTACCTCGTGAGCGACGGCACGTCGAAGCCCGTCCGGTGGCGCATCCGCCCGCCGTCGTTCGTGAACCTCTCGGCCATCCCGAAGATGGTCGAGGGCCACCTGCTCTCGGACGTGATCGCGATCAACGCGAGCATCGACATCGTCATGGGGGAGATCGACCGGTGACCGCCGCATGACGTACGGACCCTCGGCCGGCGCGAAGCTGGCCACGACCCCGGCCCACGGGCACGACGACGCGCCGTACCAGCCGGTGTTCACCGGTGCCGCGCGCGACGAGCTCGAGACCCTCTGCGCCCGCTATCCCAGCCGACAGGCGGCGCTGCTGCCCGCACTGTGGATGATCCAGGAGGCGCGCGGCTGGGTGAGCGACGGCGCCGTCGAGGAGGTGGCGCAGGTGCTCGGCGTGAGCGCGGCGCACGTGCGCGGCGTGCTGACGTTCTACACCATGTACCACCAGCACCCGGTGGGGAAGCACTTCATCCAGGTGTGCACCACGACGCCGTGCAACCTGTGCGGGGCGGAGGACGTGGTGAACGCCTTCCTGCGCCACACCGGCTGCGGCGAGCTGGGGGTGACGAGCGACGATGGACGGTTCACGGTGATCGAGGTGGAGTGCCTGGGGGCGTGCGGCTTCGCGACCCCGGTGATGATCAACTCGCGGTTCCTCGAGTCGGTGACCCCCGACGCGGTGCCCGACGTCCTCGAGGAGTGCGACTGATGGGCTACCCGCATCCGCGGCACCCGCGCGAGACCCCCGTGCTCAGCGAGCACTTCGGCGACCCGGCGGCCCGCACCCTCGCCGGCTGGAAGGCCCGCGGCGGCTATCAGGCACTCGAGCAGGCGCTGGCGATGGACCCGGTCGCCGTGCAGAACGTCGTCAAGGACTCGGGGCTGCGCGGCCGCGGCGGTGCCGGCTTCCCGGCGGGCATCAAGTGGTCGTTCATGAAGCCCGACGGCAAGCCGCACTACCTCTGCTGCAACGGCGACGAGTCGGAGCCCGGCACCTTCAAGGACCGCGAGATCATGCGCTGGACGCCGCACGCCCTCGTCGAGGGCGTCGCGACCGCGATGCACGCGATCTACGCCGAGACCGGCTACATCTACATCCGCGGCGAGTTCACCGAGCCCCTCGAGGCGGTCACCGCTGCGGTGCGCGAGGCCTACGCCGCAGGGATCCTCGGCGCGAACGCGATGGGCACGGGCCGGCGGCTCGACATCCACGTCCACAAGGGCGCCGGCGCCTACATCTGCGGCGAGGAAACCGCCCTCATGAACTCGCTCGAGGGCAAGCGCGGCAACCCCCGCATCAAGCCGCCGTTCCCGGCGGTCGCCGGCCTGTTCGGCAAGCCGACGACGATCAACAACGTCGAGACGCTCACCGCCGCGGCGCACGTCGTCCGACGGGGCGCCGAGTGGTACAAGGCGATGGGGCGGCCCGACAACCCCAAGAGCACCGGCACCAAGCTCTTCTCGGTCTGCGGCAACGTGGCACGCCCGGGCAACTACGAGGTGACGCTCGGCTTCCCGTTCAAGGACTTCCTCTGGGAGCTCTGCGGCGGGGCCCCGGACGGGCGGCGCATCAAGGCGGTGATCCCCGGCGGATCCTCGGTACCGATCCTCACGGCCGAGGAGTGCGAGGCCGTCTTCATGGACTACGAGGGGATGGCGGCCGCGGGCACGCTCCTCGGCTCCGGCGGCGTGATCGTCTTCGACGACACCGCCGACATGCCGCGGCAGATCGCGCGCCTCGCGCGCTTCTACGCCCACGAGAGCTGCGCGCAGTGCTCGCAGTGCCGCGAGGGCACCGCGTGGACGACGAGGATCCTCGAGCGCATCTGCCGTGGCGAGGGGAGCTTCGAGGACCTCGACACCCTGCTCGAGATCGGCGAACAGATGAGCGGCAAGACCATTTGCGTGCTGTCCGACTCGTGCGCCACCCCGGTGGCGAGCGGGCTCCGGAAGTTCCGGCACGAGTTCGAAGCGAAGATCGGCAAGAAGCAGGGGAAGGCGTTCGTCCCCTCGGCCTATCCCACCGGGCTCACGCCCGCCGCCGCCGGGAGCGCCCCGTGACGGCCCCCGCCAGCCCGGCCGCGCCCGCCTCGCCGCCGCCCCCGCCAAGCACCGTCCGGCTGACGATCGAGGGCATCCCGGTCGAGGTGCCGCCGGGCACGAGCATCCTCGAGGCCGCCAAGCAGGCCGGGGTGCTCGTCCCGCACTACTGCTATCACCCCGGCCTGCCCGTGGCCGGCGTCTGCCGCATGTGCCTGGTGGACGTCGAGAAGTTCCCCAAGCTCGCCCCGGCCTGCGCGACGGCCGTCGCCGACGGCCAGGTCGTGCACGTGCACAACGAGAAGGCGAAGAAGGCCCGCGAGGGAGTCCTCGAGTTCCTGCTCATCAACCACCCGCTCGACTGCCCCATCTGCGACCAGGCCGGCGAGTGCGAGCTGCAGGACTACACCTTCCAGGAGGGGCGCGCCGACTCGCGCTACCGCGAGCCGAAGCGCTTCAACCCCGTCGAGGACTTCGGCGGCGACGTCCTGTACGTTCCGAACCGCTGCATCCTGTGCACGCGGTGCGTCCGCTTCATGAGCGACGTCGCGCAGGACCCGGTGCTCAACGTCTCCGAACGCGGCGACCGCGCCTTCATCGGCAAGGCGGAAGGGCACGACCTCACCCACGCGTGGGCGGGGAACGTGGTGGACCTCTGCCCGGTCGGCGCGCTCCTCTCGAAGGACTTCCTCAACAAGGCGCGCGCGTGGGAGCTCGACCGCTCGGCGTCGGTCTGCACCGGCTGCAGCCAGGGCTGCAACGTCGTGCTCGAGACCCGGGACAACGTCGTCGTGCGCGTCAAGCCGCGCAGCAACACCGCCGTCAACCAGTACTACGCCTGCGAGACCGGGCGCCTGCACTACCGCTGGATGAACCGGCGCGACCGGCTCGAGGTGCCGCTCGTGCGCGGCGAGGCGGGCGTCCTGGTGCCGGCCGCCTGGGAGCAGGCCATCGCCGCCGCCGCGCGCACCCTCGCGGCGGCCCCGCGGCTGGTCGTGCTGGCGTCGGCGGGGCTCTCGAACGAGGCGCTCTACCTGCTGTCCCGCATCCGCGGTCCCGGGGGCGAGGGGGTGTTCCGCGTCGAGACGGGTCCGGAGGCACCGCTGGCCGGCGCGCCGGATCTCGCGCTGCGCGCGGACCGCGCCCCGAACGGCCGCGGCGCCGAGCTCATGGGCTTCGCCCGGCACGACCAGCCGCTGGCCGCGCTGCAGGCCGGGGACACGCTGCTGGTTGCCGACCACGATCTGGCCGGGTTGGACCTCGCCGCGCTCGACCGGGCGGGGGAGATCGTCGTGATCGGGACGACGCTCCCCGGGGAGCTGGTGTCGCGCGTGGCGGTGGCGCTGCCGACCTGCAACGTGGCCGAGGAGGAGGGGACGTTCACCAACCTGCGGGGGCGCGTGCAGCGGTTCCTGCAGGCCAAAGCCGCGCCCGGCGAGGCGCGTCCGACGTGGAGCGTGCTGGGTGACGTCGCCGAGGCGATGGGCCGGGGGCGGGCGCCGATGCTGCCGGCCGACGTGTTCGCCGCGCTGGCGGGCGACCACCCGGCGTTCGGCGGGCTCACGTACGCCGGGCTGGGCCTGCGCGGCCTGCCGGTGCTGGACGCCGCCCCGGCGGGGGGGACGTCGTGATGAGCGAACCCACGGGGCTGGCCTGGGTGGCGCTGTCCTTCGCGAAGCTGCTGGCGATCTTCGTCGTTTACCTCGGCACCGTCGCCTACACGACGCTGGCGGAGCGCCGGATCTCGGCGTGGATCCAGGACCGGCACGGCCCGAACCGGGTCGGGCCGCAGGGGCTCTTCCAGCCGATCGCCGACGGGATCAAGAACCTGCTGAAGGAGGAGACGATCCCGGGGAGCGCGAGTCCGTGGCTCTTCGTGCTGGCACCGGCGCTGGCGTTCGTCCCGGCGTTCGTGACGTGGGCGGTGATCCCGTGGGGGGCGCCGCTCCCGACGCCGTGGGGGACGATCTCGCTCGCGGTGGCGGACCTGCCCGTCGGCTTCCTGTTCATCCTCGCGATCTCGTCGCTGGGCGTCTACGGCATCACGCTCGCCGGGTGGTCGAGCAACAACAAGTACTCGCTGCTCGGCGGGCTGCGCTCGAGCGCGCAGATGGTCAGCTACGAGATCGCCATGGGGCTGAGCACGATCCCGGTGCTGCTGCTCGCGGGGAACGTTGCGATGGGGGACATCGTCGCGCAGCAGCAGGCGACGTCGTGGAACGCGGTGCTGCTGTCGGTCGCCTTCCTGACGTTCCTCGTCAGCGCCTTCGCGGAGACCAACCGGCTCCCGTTCGACCTGCCGGAGGCCGAGAGCGAACTGGTCGCGGGGTACCACACGGAATACTCGGCGATGAAGTACTCGATGTTCATGATCGCCGAGTACGCCAACATGATGACGGCGGGCGCCTTCATCTCGACCCTGTTCCTCGGCGGCTGGGACATCCCGTTCACGACGTGGGACTCGACCGGCGCGCCGAGCGCGCTGAAGAGCGCGGCGACGTTCGCGATGCTCTACGCGAAGACCCTCTTCTGGCTGTTCTTCTTCATCTGGGTGCGGTGGACGCTGCCCCGCTTCCGCTACGACCAGCTGATGGCGCTGGGCTGGCGGGTGCTGCTGCCGCTGCTGCTCGCGTACATCGTGCTGATCGCGTCGGTGCTGCTGGCGCTCGACGCGGTCGGGATCGGCCGCGGCGGCGCGTACGTCGCGACGCTCTTCGGCGTGAACGTGGCGGTCGTGGCGGTCGTGGCCTTCTGGCTCGATCGCGGGCGGCTGGTGAGTCCGGCGGCGAGCCGGCTGCAGGTGCAGGAACTCGAGCGGCTGCGACAGGTGGCGGCGCGGCGCGCCGCGATCGCGGCGGCCGGATCCCGGGGGACATGAAATGGCGATCGGCGTGAAGGTGGTGGAGCGGCCCACGGGCGAGGTGAGCTACCTGCGGAGCACGCTCAGCGGGCTGGCGACGACGTTCCGGCACCTGGTGGACCCGCACAAGGTGACGGTCCAGTATCCCGAGCAGCGGTGGCCGATCGCGCCGCGGTGGCGCGGGACGCACCGGATGCTCACCACCGAGGATGGCAAGGCGAAGTGCGTCGCCTGCGGGCTGTGCCCCACCGTGTGCCCGGCGAACTGCATCAAGCTGGTGCCCGGCGAGGACGAGCAGGGAAACCGCTATCCGCTGGTGTTCGAGATCGACGAGTTCCGGTGCATCTTCTGCGGCTACTGCCAGGAGGTGTGCCCGGAGGAGGCGATCCACGTGGGACGCCACTTCGAGAACGCCGAGCTGAGCCGCGACCGGTTCGTGTACGACCTGGCGCGCCTGACGTCGCAGACGCACGACGTGTGCGAGCTGTGGGACCCCGCCGATCCGAAGGGGGAGTGAGCGTGACGTGGACGGCGGCCGGCGTGCAGCTGGCGCACTTCTGGATCTTCGGCGCGATCGCGATCGCGAGCGCCCTGCTCTTCGTGACCCGCCGGAGCCCGGTGGCGGCGGCGCTCTGGCTGGTGAACACCATGTTCTGCCTGGCGGCCCTCTACGTGCTGCTCGAGGCGCCGTTTGTCGGGGCCGTGCAGGTGCTGGTGTACGCCGGGGCCATCATGGTGGTGTTCCTGTTCGTGGTGATGCTGCTCAACCTCGGCCGTGACGACGCGCGGCTCGACCTGCGCGAGCCGGGCGTGCGCGGCGCGGCGCTGCTCGTGGGCCTGCTGCTGGCCGTCGAGCTCGTCGTGGCGTCGCGGACGCCGGCGGAGGCCACGGCGCCGCTCCCGGCGGCCGAGGGGACGAACGTCGTCGCCCCGGTGGCGCGCGCGCTCTTCACCGAGCACCTGGTGGCCTTCGAGGTGACGAGCGTGCTCCTGCTGGCGGCGATCGTCGGCGCGGTGGCGTTGGCGCGGCGCGAGTCGCCCGCGTCGCGCGGTCCGGCCGTGCCCGAGGGGCCGGCGGCATGATCGGCGCGTCCCTCTTCGTCTCGGCCGTGCTGTTCGCGATCGGCGTCGGTGGCGTGCTCGTGCGACGGAACGCGATCATGCTCTTCATGTGCGTCGAGCTCATGCTGAACGCCGTCAACCTGAGCTTCGTGGCGCTCAGCCGGCTCCACGGGGTCACCGGACAGGTCGTGGTGATCTTCGTCATGACCGTCGCGGCGGCCGAGGCGGCGGTGGGGCTCGCGATCATCATCTCGGCCTTCCGGCACTTCAAGAGCGCCGACCTCGCCGACATCCGGCTCCTGGGGGGCTGAGCGATGCATCCACTCACCGGCACCGCGGCCGACCTGGTCTGGCTGCTGCCGCTGCTGCCGTTCCTCGGGTTCGTCGCCAACGGGTGGCTGTCGCTGCGCGGCGCCGTGCGCGCGCGCGTGACGGCCCATCCGACGCGCCTGGAGACCGAGGGGTCGCGCCACCCGCAGTTCACGCTGGTCAACGTGATCGGCGTCGGGTCGGTGGTCGCGGCCTTCGGCGTGGCGATCGCCGTCTTCGCCGCACTCGCGGGGGCGCCGGACGCGGCCGGGCCCTACGTGCAGACGTACGGCTCGTGGCTGCCGTCGGGCGACCTGCGCGTGGACTGGGCCTTCCAGGTGGACCGGCTCAGCATGGTGATGGCGCTGATCGTGACCGGCGTCGGCGCCCTGATCCACGTCTTCTCCGTCGGCTACATGGCGGACGACCCGGGCTATCCGCGGTACTTCTCCTACCTCAACCTGTTCGTGTTCTTCATGCTCACCCTCGTGCTGGGGGCGAGCTACGCCGTGATCTTCGTCGGCTGGGAGGGGGTGGGGTTGGCCTCGTACCTCCTGATCGGCTTCTGGTTCTCCGAGACGCGGAACGCCGACGCGGGCAAGAAGGCGTTCATCGTCAACCGCGTCGGCGACTTCGGGTTCCTGATCGCGATGTTCCTGCTGTGGGCGAACCTCGGCACGCTCGACTTCCGCGAGGTCGCGCAGCGGGTGCCGGAGCTCGCGGCGGGGGGCGGGCTGGTGACGGCGATCTGCCTGTTCCTCTTCCTCGGGGCGGCGGGCAAGTCGGCGCAGATGCCGCTCTACATCTGGCTCCCGGACGCGATGGCGGGCCCGACGCCGGTCTCCGCGCTCATCCACGCGGCGACGATGGTGACCGGCGGGGTGTACCTCGTGGCGCGGTCGGCCGACCTCTTCGCCATCGCCCCGGTCGCGTCGCTCACGGTGGTGGTCGTGGGGGCGGTGACGGCGATCTTCGCGGCGGTCATCGGCCTCAAGCAGTGGGACATCAAGAAGGTGCTGGCCTACTCGACCGTCTCGCAGCTCGGGATGATGTTCGTCGCGGTCGGCTCCGGGGCCTACGTCGCCGGGCTCTTCCATCTGGTCACGCACGCGTTCTTCAAGGCCCTCCTGTTCCTGGGCGCCGGCGCGGTGATCCATGCCCTCCACCACGGCTACCACGCGGTCCACGACGAGACGAGCGACGCCCAGGACCTCCGGCTGATGGGCGGGCTCCGCCGACGGATGCCGGTGACGTTCGCGCTGATGTGGATCGCGACGCTCGCGATCGCCGGGGTGCCGCCGCTCGCCGGGTTCTTCTCGAAGGACGAGATCCTCGCGAGCGTATTCCGGCAGGCCGGCGGGAGCGCGCTCGCGCAGGCCACGTGGCTCGGGATCCCCGGGTCGGTGGTGCTCGGGACGGCCTATGCGATCCTGCTGGTGACGGCGCTGCTGACGGCGGTCTATATGACGCGCCTGATGCGCTACGCCTTCCACGGCCCATCGCGGGTGCCGGGCGACGCCGCCGCGCACGTGGCGGAGTCGCCGTGGGTCATGCGCGGCCCGCTGGTCGTGCTTGGCGCGCTGACGGTGGCGGGGGGCTGGCTCAACCTGCCGGCGCTCCTGCCGCTGGGGCCGGTGGGGACCCTCGAGCACTGGCTGGCCCCGGTGACCGGTCGCGGTGCGGCCGTGCTGGCGGCCGGGGCGCCCGCGCTTGGCCACGGGACGGAGCAGGCGCTGGTCGGCGTGGCGGTGGCGGTGGCGCTGGCGGGGATCGCGATCGCCTGGGTCGTCTGCCGGCCGGACGCCGTGCCGGCCCCCGACGCCCCCGCGCCCACGAGCGGCTTCGGCTGGCTCCTGTCGAACAAGTTCTTCGTGGACGAGGCGATCGAGGCGCTGATCGTGGCACCGCTCGTCAAGGTGTCGCGGCTCGTGCTGTGGCGCGGGATCGACCTCGGCGTCCTCGACGCGCTCTTCGTGCGCGGCCCCGGGGCGCTGACCCGGGGGATCGGGTGGGCCGGGACGCGGTTGCAGAGCGGCCTCGTAGGCACCTACGTCTGGGTGATCGCCATCGCGGTGCTGGCGGTGCTCGGCCTCATGCTCCTCATGAAGTAAGCCATGGCCGCCGATCTCGCCTCGTTCCTCGGACACTGGATCCTGCCCGCGCTGCTGCTCGTGCCGCTCCTCGGCGCGGGCGCGGTGCTCGCCATCGGCCGCGTCGCGGCACCGGGCCACGCGTTGGTCGCCTCGCCGCTCCGCGAGATCCGCGTCCTCACCGCGATCACCCTCGGCATCGAGGCCGGGCTCGCGACCCTGCTGTGGCTGTCGCTCGACCCCGCAGCCGGTGGCTGGCAGGCGGTGGTGGACCTGCCGTGGATCAGCGAATGGGGCGCCCGGATCCTCATGGGGGTCGATCCCGTGGGCGGGCTGATGATCCTGCTGACCGCGTGGCTGATGTTCCTGAGCGTCGTCGGCTCGTGGAACGCCGTCACACACAAGCTGCGGTCGTACTACGTGCTGCTGCTGGTGTTCACGTCGGGGTGCATCGGCGTGTTCGTCGCCATCGACCTCCTGCTGTTCTACGTGATGTGGGAGGTCGTGCTCGTCCCCCTGTACTTCGTGATCGGCGTGTGGGGCGGGCGCGAGCGCGTGGGGTCGAGCTTCCGGTTCTTCGTGTTCACGATGGGCTCGTCGCTGGTGATGCTGGTCGCGATCGGCGCGCTGTGGAAGTCGGCGGGGCAGGGAACCTTCGCCCTCGACGCGCTGGTGGGGGCGCCGGGGCCATCGACGACCGCGCAGGTGTGGCTGTTCGCCGGGTTCTTCCTCGCCTTCGCCGTGAAGTCGGCGATGTGGCCGTTCCACACCTGGCTCCCCGACGCCCAGCACGAGGCGCCGACGACGGCCGCAATCGCGCTCGGCATCAAGGTGGGGGCGTACGGCCTGTTCCGCTTCGCCATGCCGCTCTTTCCCGCCGCGGTCACGCACGAGACGGTGCGGAGCGTCGTGATCGGGCTCGGCGTCGTGGGGATCATCTACGGGGCGCTGGTCGCGATGGTGCAGCCCGACTTCAAGCGGCTCGTCTCGTACGCCGCGATCTCGCACGCGGGCTTCGTGCTCGTCGGGCTCTTCGCCGGCTCGGTGGAAAGCGTGCAGGGGGCGGTGCTCGTGATGCTCTCGAGCGGCGTGACGAACGCCGCGCTGTTCCTGCTGCTCGGCATCCTGCACGAGCAGCGCGGCACGGGGATGATCGCGAACTTCGGCGGCCTCGCGCGCGTGGTGCCGATGTTCGCGGTGATGCTCACGCTCGTCTCGCTGGCGAGCATCGGCCTGCCGGGCACCAACGGCTTCGTCGGGGAGTTCCTCGTCTTGCTCGGCGCCTACCGCGAGTTCCCGGTCGCCACCTTCCTCGCGGGGCTGGGCGTCATCCTCGCGGCGGTGTACTTCCTCTGGGCGACCCAACGGGTGCTCTTCCAGCCGCTGGCGCACGAGGCCAACCGCTCGCTGCGCGACCTGAACCGGCGCGAGCAGGCGGTGATGCTCGTCTTCGCCGTCGTCATCGTGGGGCTCGGGGTGGCGCCGGGCGGGCTCCTGCGGCACATCGAGCCGAGCGCGCGGAAGCTGGTCGCGCGGGTGGAGTCGCGTGGTCGGCCGTCGGCTGCGCCGGTGCCCGCCGACCCGGTCGCGCCCCCGGTCGTGCCCCCGGTCGTGCCCCCGGTCGTGCCCCCGGCCGCGCCCTTGGCCGCGCCCCTGGCGCTGCCGCCGTCCGCCTCCCGCTAGCGTCCCCCCGTGCGGTCCCTCCTCGACGCGATCGGATACGGCCAGTGGATCCTGCCCGTGCTGCTGCTGCTCCCGCTGGGAATCGGCCTCCGGTTCGCGTTCGACCTCGACCGGCTCGGCTGGCAGGTCGTCGTCGAGGGGGAGTGGCTGCCCGACTTCGGTGTGGTCGGGATGAACAAGGGGCGCACGGGGACGCGGCAGCTCGACGCGCTCGGAGGCCCCGCGCGGGCCCTGCCGAGGCTCTCCGCAGTGGTGGCCTTCGCCGCGTTGGCCAGCCTGGGGCTCACCGGGACCGCCGGCTTCGTGGGCGAGTTCCCCGGGCTCGTCGGCGCGTGGAAGGCCTCGACGCTGCTCGCGATCCTGGCGGCCGCGGGGGGCGTGCTTGGAGCCGTGTACGTACTCCGGGCGCTGCAGCGGGTGATCTGCGACCCGCTCGGCGACCTGGCGTGGCGTGCCCTGCCGGACCTCACGCGCCGCGAGGTGTCGGTACCCGGCACGCTGTCCATGCTCGTGCCGTGGCTCGGGGTGCACCCCGGGCCCGTGCTGCGCCGGCTCGAGCCGGATGCGGTGCGCTTCCTCGAACTGACGACGCGCGGGGCGCCGCCCTCGCCGCCGATCCTCCTGCCGTGACCGCTCCCGTCGCCGATCCCGCGTTTCTGACGCGCGCGCTCCTGCCCGATCTCGTCGTCTCGGGCGGGGCGATGCTCCTGCTCCTGTACGGGGTCTGGGGCCCCGAGACCGAGGGGCGTCGCCGCGGCCTCCTCCTCGGGGCCCTCGTGACCATCGCCGCCGCCACCTGCGCGACGGCCTTCACCGCCGCGACTCTGCCGCGGACAGGCGTCGGGCCGCTCGCCACCGACGCCTTCCGCTGGATGGCGGACGTCGTGATCCTGCTCGGCACGCTGCTGACGCTGATGGTGATGCGCGACCACGCGCCCCGGGCGCGCTGGGCGCTCGCCGAACCCGCGGTGCTGGTGCTGCTGGCCGCCGGCGGCATGATGCTGCTGGCGGCCGCACGCGACCTGATCCTCGTCTTCCTCGGGATCGAGCTCATGTCAGTCGCGTCGTACGTGCTCGCGGGCATCGACCGCCGCAATCCGCGCAGCGCCGAGGCGGCGCTCAAGTACTTCCTGCTCGGCGCCTTCTCGACCGGCTTCCTGCTCTACGGGATCGCGCTGCTCTACGGCGCGACCGGGACGACCGACCTGGCGCGCATCGGCCAGGCGCTCGCAGCCGGGCCCTCGGTGATGGCCACCGCCGGCCTCGGCCTGCTGCTCGTCGGGTTCGCGTTCAAGGTGGCGGCGGTGCCGTTCCACCTCTGGACGCCGGACGTGTACGACGGGGCGCCGACCCCCGTCTCGGGGTTCTTCGCCACGGCCGTCAAGGCGGCGACATTCACCGCGCTCGTCCGCGTGACCCTCGTGGCCGTGTCGCCCACCCTCGTTCCGTGGAACGAGGCGGTGTGGTGGCTGGCCGCCCTCACGATGATCGCCGGGAACGCCTTTGCCATCCGGCAGCGCAACCTCAAGCGGATGCTCGCCTATTCGAGCATCGCCCACGCGGGCTTCCTGCTGGTCGCGGTGGCCACGCACACCCCCGCCGGCGCGGCCGCGATCCAGTTCTACCTGCTCGCGTACGCGCTGGCGACGATCGGCGCCTTCGCGGTGCTGAGCGCGGTGGGCGAGGCGGCCGACGGCATCCTGCACGCCCGGCGTCTGGAGGGGCTGTGGCAGGTCCGCCCGGGCCTCGCGATGGCGATGGCGGTCTTCATGCTGGCGCTCCTCGGCTTCCCGCTCGCGGGAGGCATCGGCTTCTTCGCCAAGTGGTACGTGCTGCAGGCGGCGCTGCAGGCCCCGGTGCCGCAGACCGCGCTGTCCATCATCCTCGTCGTCGCGACCGTCGTGAGCGCGACGTTCTACCTGTACGTCGTGATGGTGATGTTCATGCGGCCCCGTCCTGCCGACGCCGAGGCGCCCGCGCCGACCCCGGCGATGACGCGCCTGGTCATCGCGACGGCCGTCGTGGTGATCCTGGTGTTCGGGGTGTATCCGACGCCGCTGGTGCGCGTCGCCCGCGCCAGCGCCGCCTCGTCGTTCCCCGCGGGGCGCTGACCCCCGGACCCCGCCGCTCCCGCCCACCAGCCCCGACCATGGCCGTCAATCCCCGCATCTTCCGACAGTACGACATCCGCGGCGTCGTCGGCGACGACCTGACGCGGGAGGCCGCGCAGGCCGTCGGCCGCGGCTACGCCGCCCTGCTGCGCGAGCGGGGGCTGGCCGGGGCCGTGGCCGTCGGCCGCGACAACCGCCCGAGCGGCCTCGCGCTGCGGGACGCCCTCGTCGGCGCGCTCACCGCCGCCGGCGTGCCGGTGGTTGACGTCGGTGAGGTCCCCACCCCCACGCTCTACTGGACGCTGCACCACCTGCCGGTCGTCGGCGGCATCCAGATCACCGGGTCGCACAACCCGCCCGAGTTCAACGGCTTCAAGCTCTGCATCGGGCACGCCTCGGTGCACTCGGAGGAGATCCAGCACCTGCGCGCCCTGTCGGAGGCACCGGCACCGCCGACCGCCGCGCCGGCCGGCGTGACGCACGAGGCCGTCCTCGACCGCTACGTCGCCGACCTCGTGCAGCGGACGGGGCGCCTCTCGCGTCCCCTCAAGGTGGTGGTGGACGCCGGCAACGGCGTGGCCTCGCTCGTCGCGCGTCCGCTGTTCGACGGGATCGGCGCGCAGGCGACGTACCTCTTCTGCGAAAGCGACGGCACCTTCCCGAACCACCATCCCGACCCGACGGTGGACGCCAACCTCGCAGATCTCATCGCGGCCGTGCGGCGCGAGGGGGCCGACCTCGGGGTGGCGTTCGACGGCGACGGCGACCGTATCGGCATGGTGGACGCGGAGGGCCGTGTCGTGCGCGGCGACCACATCCTGATCCTCTACGCCCGCGACGTGCTGGCGCGCACGGGCCGGGGCCAGCCGATCATCTTCGACGTGAAGTGCTCGCAGGCGCTCTCGGACGCGATCACCGCCGCGGGGGGCGAGCCGGTCATGTGGAAGACCGGGCACTCGCTCATCAAGGACAAGATGAAGGAACGCCACGCGCCGATCGCGGGCGAGATGTCCGGGCACATGTTCTTCGGCGAGGGCTTCTACGGGCACGACGATGCCCCCTACGCGGCGGCCCGCCTGCTGCGCATCGTAGCCGACTCCGGGCGCTCGGTCGCGGCGCTGCTCGCCGACGTGCCGACCTTCGTCAGCACGCCGGAACTGCGCGTGGACGTGGACGAGGACCGCAAATTCGCGCTCGTCGCCGAGGCCGTGGCGCACTTCAAGGCCCGGTACGACTGCATCGACGTGGACGGCATCCGCGTGCTCTTCGGCGACGGGTGGGGCCTCATCCGCGCCAGCAACACCCAGCCGATCCTCGTCTGCCGGTACGAGGCGCGCACCCCGGAGCGGCTCGCGGCCATCCGCGACGAGATGGAAGGCTGGCTGCGCGCCAAGGGCGTGTCGCTCACCAGCGCGCACTAGGGGCGGTGAGTCGACGGCGGGGAGTCGTCGCTGCCCTCGCGGCGCTGGCGTTGCTGCTGCTGGCGGGGCGCGCCGTGTCGGCCATCTGGGCCGACCGGCAGTGGTTCGCGGCCCTCGGGGCGGGGGACCTGTGGCGACGGGAGATGCTGGACGCCGTCCTGTCGCGCGGCCTCGCCTTCGTGCTCGGCACCGCCTTCGCCGCCGCCAACCTCGCCGGTGTGCGGCAGAGCATCCTCCTGCTGGTGCTGCCGCGCCGCCTCGGGAACCTCGAGATCGGCGAGCAGGTGCCGTCGCGCACGCTCGACGCCGCCGTCGCGCTGGTCGCCATGCTGCTCGGTGCCGGCCTGGCGTGGGCCGCCCCTCGCGGCGACCTCATGGCCGCGGCGCGCGGCGGCGTGCCGTTCGGCGAAACCGACCCCTACTTCGAGCGGGACCTCGGCGTCTTCGTCTACCGCCTGCCTCTGGAAGCGGCGTGGCACGAGTGGGCCGTGCTGGTCGCCGCCGGCGTCGGCGCGGCGGTGATCGCGCTCTACGCCATGACGCCGGCACTCCGCTGGCGCGCAGGACACCTGCGCATGAGCGGATGGGTGCGGCGGCACCTGACGGTGCTCGGTGCGGTCGTGCTCGCCCTGCTCGCGTGGGGGATCCGGCTCGACACCTACGCGCTGCCGATCGAGGGGAGCGGAGCGGACGGCATCTTCACGGCGGTGGACCACCGCGTGCTGGTGCAGGCCAACCTCGTGCTCAGTCTAGTCACGCTCGCCGTGTCGATCGTCGTCCTGTGGGCCGGGTGGTCGGGCCAACTGCGCCTGGCGTTCGCGGGCGTGAGCGCCGTGCTCGCGGGGGCCGTACTGGTCCGGGGAGTGCTCCCGATCGCCGGTGCGCGACTCGTCACCCCAACCGAGACCGCAGCGCGCGAGGCACCGTACCTGGCCACGCGCCAGTCCTACACGCGCCGGGCGTACGCGGTGGACGCTATCGGCGACGCTATCGGCGACGCCATCGGCGACGCCACCGGCGACGCCACCGGCGACGGCCTCCCCGCGACGCCTGCGGCGGCGCTGGGCGGCGTGCCGCTGTGGGACGCCGCCCCCCTGCGGGCCGTCGCCGAGCGGGCGCGCGGCGGCCAGCGGACGGTCGGGGACGTGGGGTGGCGCCACGACGGGGCGTACGCGGCCGTGCTGGCAATGGCCCCGCCGAATCCCGACGCCGCCACGCCGTGGAGCGTGCTCGTCGGCGACCTGCGGCGTGACGCGGACGGTGTCGGCATGCCGGTGCTCGCCGAGCAGCCGGTGGCCCCCGTGCTGGTGTTTCCCGGTGCGCGCGCGCCGATCGTGACGAGCGACCCGGACGGCACGGTGGCCAGCCCGCGCTTCCGCGGCTGGGGGACGCGGCTGCTGCACGCGTGGGCGCTCCAGCGGCCGCAGCTGCTCGCGGCATCCGAGGTGCGCGACGGCGACGACCCGGTGCTCGTCACCACGCGCGACGTGCGCGAGCGCGTCGCGCGGCTCGTGCCGCAGTTCCGGCAGGGCCGCGCGGCGACCCCGCTCGTGGACCACGACACGCTGTGGTGGGCGCTCGACCTGTACGGCACGAGTGCGTCGTATCCGCTGAGCCGCCGGCTCGCGGTGCCCGGTGGCGACGTGCATTACTACCGGCACGCGGCGACCGCCCTCGTCAACGCGACGACCGGCCGCGTGCGCATCGCCCCCCGCGCCGATCCCGACCCCATCGCGCGCACGTGGCTTAGCCGGCTGGGCCCCCTCGTCGTGGCGCGCGAGCAGCTCCCCGCGGGCCTCGCCTCGGCGTTGCCGGTGCCCGCGGACGGCGCGCTGGCGCAAGCCACGGCCCTGGCCCTGACGGGGACGCGGGAAGCGCCGGCACCCACGGCCCGCCGGGTGCCCGCCTCCGACGGCGCGGACACGCTGGTCGCCGCCGACGGCGCGACACCTTGGCGGCTGCCCTCGGGCGCCGTCGCCGTGAGTCTTCCGATCGTCAGCAGCGCGGACTCGCTGGTGTCGGTCCTCGTGGCGACCGGCGGCGCGACGCCGACGACGCGCGTGGTACCGGTGACCGAGGCGCTGGCGTGGCGCGCGACCCTCGAGCGGCTCGCCGGCGCGACGGGGGATGACCGCGCCGACCCGCAGCGCGTGGCGGGGCGGGTGCGCCTCGTGCCGCTGGCCACCGGGAGCGTGGTGGCGGTCCAGCCGCGCTTCGCCTGGCCGGTGGCGGGGACGCCGACACTCGAAGGCGTCGCGGCGGTCGTCGGGGGCGAGGCCCGCACCGGCCGCACGCTGTCGGCCGTGGGAGGCCCGCCGGAGGACACCGGCGGGGAGCGGCCGCTCGACGCCGTGGTGCGCCAGCGGCTGGCGCCGCTGTACGACCGGATGCGCGCCGCACTCGGCCGCGGGGACTTCGCCGAGTTCGGCCGGCTGTTCGACCGACTCGGGCGGGCCCTTGGCCGGGTGCCGGAGCCCATGCGCGAGCCCTAGCTTTCCCGCGGCGCGGGCATCCGTTCGACCGCCCGCGCCGCACGCACGTCCCACCCGCCGCATCGGTCGCGGCGACCATCGGCGCCGCCGCACGGCTGCGCCACAGGAGTTACCGGGTGAACATCCACGAGTTCCAGGCGAAGGACATCCTCCGTCGCTACGGCGTGCCGATCCCGCCGGGCGATGTCGCGCGCACGCCCGACGAGGCGAAGGCGATCGCGACGCGGATCGGCAAGGCGGTGATGGTGAAGGCGCAGGTCCACGCGGGGGGCCGCGGCAAGGCGGGGGGCGTGAAGTTCTGCCCGACGCCCGACGTGGCGAAGGAGAAGGCCACCGCGATCCTGGGCATGGACATCAAGGGGCTGCGGGTCGAGCAGGTGCTCGTCGCCGAGGCCGCCGACATCGGCACCGAGGCGTACGTCGGCATCATCGTCGATCGCGCGACGAAGAAGGCGGTGTTCATGGTGTCCGCCGCCGGCGGCATCGACATCGAGGAGGTGGCGGCGACCACGCCGGAGAAGATCAAGTACCACCCGGTGGACCCGCGCTACGGCCTGCGCCCGTACGAGGCGCTGCAGCTGGGCTTCTTCCTGTACAAGGACGCGAAGCAGGCGAAGGCCGCCGCGCAGATCATGCGCCAGTTGTGGCAGGCGTTCCTCGACAGCGGCTGCTCGCTGGCGGAGATCAACCCGCTGGTCGTGACGCCGGCCGGCGAGGTGATCGCGGTGGACGCCAAGATGGTGATCGACGACAACGAGCTCGACCGCAAGCCGGCGATCGCCGCCCTGCGCGACGAGTCGAGCGAGGCGCCGAGCGAGGTCGAGGCGCGCAAGGCGAACCTCACGTTCATCAAGCTCGACGGCAACGTCGGGTGCGTGGTCAACGGCGCCGGGCTCGCGATGGCGACGATGGACCTCGTGAAGTTCTACGGCGGCGAGCCGGCGAACTTCCTCGACATCGGCGGCTCGTCGAACCCGGAGAAGGTGGTGAACGCACTGCGCATCATCACCGCCGACCCGAACGTGAAGTGCATCCTGTTCAACATCTTCGGCGGCATCACGCGCACCGACGACGTCGCGAACGGCATCGTGACCGCCACGAAGGCGAATCCGCTCAAGGTGCCGATCGTCATCCGCCTGACCGGCACCAACGAGGAGATCGCGGTGAAGATCCTGCAGGACAACGGCTTCTCGGCCTCCAGCGACATGGACGAGGCGGTGCAGCGCGCCGTCGAGCTGGCCAAGGGGGGGAAGTAGCCATGGCCGTCTTCATCGACCGGAACACGAAGCTGGTGGTGCAGGGGATCACGGGCCGCGACGGCTCGTTCCACGCGAAGCAGATGATGGAGTACGGCACCCAGGTGGTGGCCGGCGTGACGCCCGGGAAGGGCGGCATGATGTTCGAGGGCACGGTCCCGGTGTACGACACCGTGCAGCAGGCGGTCGAGGCGACGGGGGCGAACACGAGCGTCATCTACGTGCCGCCGATGGGCGCGGCCGATGCCATCATGGAGGCCGCAGCCGCCGGGGTGCAGCTCGTCGTCTGCATCACCGAGGGGGTGCCGGTGCTCGACATGACCCTCGTGCATCCCTTCGTGAAGGAGAAGGGGGCCCGCCTCGTCGGTCCCAACTGCCCCGGGCTCATCACGCCGGGCGAGGCGAAGGTCGGCATCATCCCGGGCCGGATCTGCACCCCGGGCCCGGTGGGGATCGTCTCCCGTTCGGGGACGCTGACCTACGAGATCGTCTACCAGCTCACCCGCGCCGGTATCGGGCAGACGACGTGCGTCGGCATCGGCGGCGACCCGATCAACGGCACGAGCTTCATCGACGCGCTCCGCGCCTTCGAGGCGGACCCGAAGACGAAGGCCGTCTGCATGATGGGCGAGATCGGCGGCACGGACGAGCAGGAGGCCGCGGAGTTCATCAAGCGGGAGATGAAGAAGCCGGTCGTCGGTTTCATCGCCGGCCAGACGGCCCCGCCCGGGCGCCGCATGGGCCACGCGGGCGCCATCATCTCCGGCTCGAGCGGCACGGCCGCCGAGAAGATCGAGGCCTTCAAGGCGGCGGGGATGGGTGTCGCGCAGCGGCCGAAGGACTTCGTCGAACTGATCAGGGCGCGACTGCACTAGCGCGCCGCGTCGCGGGAGCCGTCACGGGCGGGGCGTCACCGGCCCGTGCCGTGGCGGCATCCCGGACGTTCCCGTCATCTCCCCCTTCACCCGACTTCCTCGTCCCATGGCCGGCCACCTGACCCTCGCCATCGTCAAGCCCGACGCCTATGCCTCGCGCAAGGCCGGGCTCATCATCGCGCACCTCGAGCGGGAGGGCTTCACCGTCCTCGCCGCGCAGGTCAAGCACCTGACCCGCGCGGAAGCCGGGGCGTTCTACGACGTGCACAAGGAGCGGCCGTTCTACGGCGAGCTCGTCGAGTTCATGACGTCCGGCCCGTGCGTGCCGCTGGTCCTGCATCGCGAGGACGCCGTCGCCCACCTCCGCACGGTCATCGGCGCGACCGACCCGAAGGAGGCGGCCGAGGGGACGATCCGGAAGCTCCACGCCGAGTCGAAAGGGCGGAACGCGATCCACGCGTCCGACTCGGACGACAACGCCGCGCGGGAGACGCGGTTCTTCTTCGCCGAGACGCAGTTCCTGCGCTGACCGGTGTCTCCGGTGCGCCGTCGCAACGCCGAGCGGCGCGTGCTAAGTTCAAGAGCAGCCGAGACTTGACCTAGGTCCCGGGGCTCGGTACGTTTCGGGGTTATGCTGCTGTTCGACATCCGGACCGCCCTCTCGAAGGCGGTTCAGGTCGATGGGACGCTCGAGGCGGACGACGCCGTCTGGCAGGACGGTGACGCCCGCCCGGCCGCATCGGTGCAGGTGACCGGGCGGTTGTCGCCGGCGGGGCACGGGACGCTGTACTTGAGCGGCCACCTCGCTGGAGACGCGCACGCCGAGTGCCGGCGCTGTCTGGCCGACATCGCGGTGCCCGTCGCCGACGACGTCCAGCTCGTGTTCGCGGAAGCGGACGCCGAGGGGGCCGACGACCCGGATGTGTATCCGCTGGACCCGCAGGCCGGTTCGCTCGACCTGCGCCCCGCGATTCGCGAACAGTGGCTCCTGGCGGTGCCGGCGTACGCGCTGTGCCGTGAGGACTGCAAGGGGCTCTGTTCGACCTGTGGCGCCAACCTCAACGAGGGGCCGTGCCGCTGCGAAAGGACGCCTGATCCGCGCTGGGCCGCGCTGTCGAAGCTCGGGACCCAGGGCACCGACCGTTCCTGACCGTTTTCCTGGCATCACGAGACTCCGATGGCCGTTCCGAAGCGACGCCACTCCAAGCAGCGCAAGCGCCTCAAGGCGACCCACAAGAAGGCTCCCGCGATCGTGATCCAGACGTGCCCCCGCTGCGGCGCGATGAAGCGCCCGCACCGCGTGTGCGCCGAGTGCGGCTACTACGCGGGCGAGCAGCGCACGGCCGGTCGGGACGCCTGAGTTGGCGCGCATCGCGCTCGACGCGATGGGGGGCGATCATGCTCCTCACGCTCCGATCGCCGGCGCCCTCCTCGCGCTCCCGACCCTCGGCCCCGAGCACCGGATCCAGCTCGTCGGCCGCACGGCCGTCATCACCGAAACGCTGAACGCCCTCCTCGCGGGGGAGTTCGCGTCCGTCGCCGCCCTCCGCGACCGACTCGACCTCGTCGAGGCGCCGGACGTCATCGAGATGACCGACAAGCCGTCGGTCGCCCTCCGCGGGAAGCCGCGGAGCTCGATGGTCGTCGGCATCCGGCTGCAGGCGGAGGGGCACTCCGACGCCTTCGTGTCCGCCGGCAACACCGGCGCGCAGATGGCGGCGTCGGCCTTCCTGCTCAAGCTGCACGCCGGTCTCAAGCGGCCGGCCATCTCCACCCTCTTCCCGACGGCCACGCAGCCGGTGGTGGTGCTCGACTCGGGCGCCAACATGGATTGCAGCCCTGAGGAACTCGTGCAGTTCGCCCGCCTCGGGGCGGTGTACGCCGAGGACCTCCTCGGCCGCGCGAACCCGGCCGTCGGGCTGCTGTCCGTCGGCGAGGAGGAGGAGAAGGGCAACCTGGCCGTGAAGGAGGCGCACCAGCTCCTCAAGGCCAGCGGTCTGCACTTCGTGGGCAACGTCGAAGGGCGGGACATCCCCAAGGGGGCGAGCCAGGCGGGGCCGCTCGACGTGGTCGTCTGCGACGGCTTCACCGGCAACGTGGTCCTCAAGTTCTACGAGGCGGTCGCACCGTTCATCGCCGGGCTTGTCGTGCGGGCGGGCGTCCCCCGCGAGACGGTCGGCCGGGCGCTGGTGGCGCTCGACCCCAACGCCTACGGCGGCGCGCCGCTCCTCGGCGTGAAGGGGGTGAGCATCATCGCCCACGGCTCCTCCAGCCCGACGGCCCTCAAGAACGCCATCGGCGTCGCCGTCCGTGCAGTCGAGTCGCGCATGGACGAGCACATCGGTCGCCGCCTCGCCGCGGCCGCGCCGTCCGCGGGCGCGTCGGTCGCCGCGGCCTCCTGAGCGCATCGTGCCTCGACCGTACGCGATGATCACGGGGACGGGGCGTGCCGTCCCCGCATACGCGATGCCGAACGCGGACTTCGCCGCGATCGGCATCGACACGTCCGACGAGTGGATCCGCGAGCGCACCGGCATCCGGCAGCGCTACATCGCGCGCGACGGCGAGACCTGCGTCTCGCTCGCGGCCGACGCGTCGCGCCAGGCGATGGCGCGGGCGGGCGTCGCCCCGGAGGACATCGACCTCATCGTCTTCGGGACCTGCTCGCCGGACAAGCTCCTCCCCGCGTCGGGCGTCGAGCTGCAGGCGCAGATCGGCGCGGTCAACGCGAGCGCCTTCGACCTCAACGCGGCGTGCACGAGCTTCGTGTACGGCGTGAGCGTCGCGGAGGGCTTCATCGCCGCGGAGTCGGCGCGGACGGTCCTCGTGATCGGCGCGGAGAAGCTTTCCGGCATCATCAACTGGAAGGACCGCAACACCTGCGTCCTCTTCGGCGATGGCGCGGGGGCGGCGATCATGCAGCGCGCGCAGGGAGGCAAGGGCGTGGTCTCGCGCTTCATGCGTTCCGACGGGCATCTGGCCTCGCTGCTCTACCGCCCGAAGGGCGGCTCGGCCGAGCCCGTGACCCCGGAGATCCTCGCGGAGGGGTCGCACCTCGTGGCGATGGCGGGGCGCGAGACCTTCAAGCACGCCGTGCGGTCGATGAACGAGGCGCTCGACCGCGCCCTCGCCGACGCGGGGCTGACCGGTGACGACATCGACCTGCTGATCCCGCATCAGGCGAACCTGCGGATCATCGAGGCGACGGCGAAGCACGGCCACATGCCGATGGACAAGGTCTTCGTGAACGTGGACCGCTACGGCAACACCTCGGCGGGGTCGGTGCCGATCGCCCTTGACGAGGCGATGCAGTCGGGCCGGATCCAGCCCGGGATGAAGGTCATGCTGGTGGCCTTCGGGGCGGGGTTCACCTGGGCCTCGGCGATTCACCAGTTCTGAGAATCCATGGACCTCGTCCTGCTGTGTCCCGGCCAGGGCTCGCAGAAGCCCGGCATGGCGAAGGAACTCGCCGCGGCCTTCCCCGAGGCGGCGCAGGTGCTGCAGCGCGTGAACGCGACCCTCGGCGTCGACCTCTCGGCGATGATGTTCGACGGCCCCGACGCGGAGCTCACGAAGACCCTCAACGCGCAGCCCGCGCTCCTGGCCCATTCGGCAGCCGTCTGGGCCGTGATCGGTCCGACGGTCGGCCCGAGGGTCAAGGCGGCGGCCGGTCACTCGCTGGGCGAGTTCACGGCCTATCACGCGGCCGGGGCCATCGGGCTCGAGGCGGCGGCCACGCTCGTGCGGAAGCGCGGCGAACTCATGTACGCGGCCGGCGAGGCGCGCGCGGGGGCGATGGCCGCGGTGCTGGGCGACCTGCGCGACCCGATCGAGCACGTCTGTGAACAGGCCTCCGCGGCGGCCGGCCTCGTCGTGCCGGCGAACTACAACTCCCCGGGTCAGGTCGTGATCTCGGGCGAGGTGCCCGGCGTCGAGCTCGCGATGACGATGGCGAAGGAGGCGGGGGCGAAGCGGTGCATCCGGCTCAACGTCAGCGGCGCCTTCCATTCGCCCCTGATGGAACCGGCGGCGGACGGGCTGCGGCAGGCGCTGGGGCAGGCGGGAATCCAGGACGCCCGGATCCCGGTGGTCTCCAACGTCAACGCGGCGCCGACGCGCTGGCAACCGAGCATCCTGCACCTGCTGCTGCGGCAGCTCACGATGCCGGTGCGCTGGACGGACGTCGTCGCGCGGCTGGCCGCGCAGCACCCGCAGGCCCTGTTCGTCGAGATGGGCACCGGCAGCGTGCTGACCGGACTCGTGCGGAAGATCGCCCCGGCGGTGCAGACGGCGACCTGCGGGACGCCGGCGGAAATCGAAACCCTGTTGACCCAGGCGGCCTGATGCTCGCGATCGATCTGACCGGGAAGGTGGCCCTCGTGACGGGCTCGACCCGCGGCATCGGCCGGGCGATCGCCGAGGCGCTCGCGAAGGCGGGGGCGCGGGTCGCGGTCGTCGGCCGCGACGCGGCGAAGGCGCAGGCGGCGGCCGCCGAGATCGCCCCCGACGCCCGGGGGTACGGCTGCGACGTGGCGGACGCGGCGCAGGTGACGGCCCTCGTCGAGGCGGTCGAGAAGGATTTCGGCCAGCTCGACATCCTCGTGAACAACGCCGGCCTCACGAAGGACAACCTGCTGCTGCGGCTGAAGGACGACGACTGGCAGCAGGTGCTCGACGCGAACCTGCGCGGCGCCTTCGTGGCGATGCGCGCCGCCACGCGCGGCATGATGAAGCGGCGGTTCGGCCGCGTGATCAACATCGCCTCGGTCGTCGGGTTGACGGGCAACAAGGGGCAGGCCAACTACGCGGCGTCGAAGGCGGGGCTGATCGGCCTCACCAAGTCGGTCGCCAAGGAGCTGGCGACGCGCAACGTCCTGTGCAACGTGGTGGCGCCCGGGTTCATCGCCACCGACATGACCGCAGCGATGACGGACGAGGCGAAGGCGGCCACGAACGCCGCCATCCCCATGGAGCGGATGGGCCAGCCGGCGGACATCGCGGGCGCCGTCGCCTTCCTCAGCTCGGACCTTGCCGCGTACATTACCGGTCAGGTGCTGGTCGTCGACGGCGGCATGGTCATGTAGGGTTTCACAGGGTCGCCGCCCTACCGGGCCGGCACGCATTCACCGCAACACCAACCTCGACCGAGGACGTACGAGATGGCGGGCCACATCGAGAAGGTGAAGGACATCATCGAGAAGGAGCTGGGCGTCGAGCGCGAGAAGCTCACCAACGAGGCGAGCTTCATCGAGGACCTGGGTGCGGACTCCCTCGACATCGTCGAGCTCGTCATGGAGTTCGAGAAGGAGTTCGAGATCGACATCCCCGACGAGGACGCGGAGAAGCTCCGCACGGTCGGCGACGCGATCGCCTACCTCGAGCAGAAGGTCGCCGCGAAGTGAAGCGCCGCGTCGTGGTCACGGGCCTCGGGCTCGTGACCGCGGTGGGGAACGACGTCGAGTCGAGCTGGGCCGCGATCCTGTCCGGCGCCTCCGGGGCCGGCCCGATCACCCGGTTCGACCCGACGGCGCACAAGACCCGGTTCGCGTGCGAGGCCAAGGCATTCGACCCGACCCGATACATGGACCGCAAGGAGGTCAAGCGGTCCGACCTGTTCACGCAGTTCGCCCTCGCCGCCTCGGTGCAGGCGATGGACATGGCGGGGTTCGGTGGCGGGACGGGGTACGTGCCGGAGCGGACCGGCGTGATCATCGGGTCTGGCATCGGGGGCATCCAGACCTTCGAGGACAACCAGGACGTCTGCCGCAAGCTCGGCCCCGGCAAGGTCTCGGCGTTCTTCGTGCCGATGTTCATCGCCGACATCGCGGCTGGCGTGGTGTCCATGCGCTTCGGCGCCAAGGGCCCCAACTACGCCACCGTCTCGGCCTGCGCCTCGAGCGCCCATGCCATCGGCGACGCGTTCCGGGCGATCGCCTACGGTGACGCCGACATCATGATCGCCGGCGGCGCGGAGGCGGCGATCAGCACGATGTCCGTCGCCGGCTTCGCCAACATGCAGGCGCTCTCGCAGAACAACGACGAGTACCTGACCGCGTCCCGCCCGTTCGACGTGCGGCGCGACGGGTTCGTGCTGGGCGAGGGGGCCGGCGTGGCCATCCTCGAGGAACTCGGGCACGCCGTGGCTCGCGGCGCGACGATCCTCGGCGAGGTCGTCGGGTACGGCGCCACCGGCGACGCCTATCACCTGACGGGCCAGCCCGACAACCACGAGGGGCTCCAGCGCGCCATGCGCCGGGCGCTCGAGGACGCGGGCCTCCGGCCCGAGGACGTGGACTACGTCAACGCCCACGGCACCTCGACGCCGCTCAACGACCCGAACGAGATCCGCGCGATCCGGTCGGTGTTCGGCGCCCACGCCGGGACGATGAGCGTGTCGTCCACCAAGTCGTCCACCGGGCACACGCTCGGGGCCGCGGGCGGGGTCGAGTTCGCCTTCACCACGCTCGCCCTGCGCGATCAGGTCGCGCCCCCGACGATCAACTGCACGCAGCAGGACCCCGAGTGCGACCTCGACGTCACGCCGCTCGTCCCGAAGCGGCGCGAGATCCGGGCGGCGATCAGCAACAGTTCGGGTTTCGGCGGGCACAACGCGACGATCGCGGTACGGCGCTGGCATGGGTGACGTCGGGGAGTCCCCCTACTCTCCCGATACCTACGCAGCCTGGCAGGATGGGGCGGCCCGCTCGGCACGGGCCGTCCTGGAGGTGATCTGGCCTCTCGTCGCGCCGCAGCGCGTCGTTGATGTGGGCTGCGGCCTCGGCCTGTGGCTGGCCGAGGCGGAACGGCGCGGGGCGGCCGTCCTCCGCGGATTCGACGGCCCGTGGGTCGAGCCCGGGCAGCTGCGCAGCGCCGCCATCCGCTTCACCTCGGTCAACCTCGAGCAGGGCCTCCCCGAGGACGAGCGGTACGATCTGGCGATCTCCGTGGAGGTCGCCGAGCACGTCTCCCGCGATGGTGCCGACCGGTTCCTCGACGCCCTGGTGCGGCTGTCGGACGTGATCGTCTTCAGCGCCGCCATCCCGGGGCAGGGCGGGGTGTCGCACGTCAACGAGCAGTGGCCGTCGTACTGGGCGCGGCGCTTCGCGGCGCGCGGCTTCTCGGCCTTCGACGTCGTGCGGCCGGCGGTATGGACGAACGGCGACGTCGAATGGTGGTACCGCCAGAACCTGCTCCTGTACGTACGCGACGGGTCCACGGCCGTCGATCGGGCCGCCCTGCGGACGCTCGAGCGGCCGCCACTCGACCTGGTGCATCCCGACCTGTACGACGCGAAGGTCGCCGAGATCCTGCGCGTCCACGAGCGCCCCGACGGTCGCTTCGCGTGGCAGACGGTCCGGCGCTGGCTGTTCGGCGGGCCCCGCCGCGAGCCTGCGGAGCAGGTGGAACGACCGGGCCACCGGGCGTCTTGATCCGGCGGTCTCCGCCGCCGCTGGGCGTCCCGCCCTCGCCGCGCGCCGGATAGCTTCCGCCCGATGCCCACGCCCGTCCCGTCCGCCGCCGGGTTCCGATTCACCGACCCGGCCCTCGCCTCCATCGCCGCCAAGATCGCCGCCGGTTCCCGGCTCGATCAGGGCGACGCCCGTACGCTCTTCGAGACCAGTGACCTCATGGGGGTCGGCCGCCTCGCCGACGCCGTGAACCGGGCGAAGCACGGCGACGTCGTCACGTTCGCCGCCAACCAGCACATCAACCCCACGAACGTCTGCATCCTGCGCAAGACGTGCGTCTTCTGCGGCTACGCACGGCTTCCGAAGGAGCAGGGGGCATATCGCTACACCCTCGAGCAGGTGCTCGCCGAGGCGTCGCACGCGGCGGACGGACTCACGAAGGAGTTCCACATCGTCGGCGGTCTCGACATGCAGGCCGGCCTCGAGTACTACGCGACGATGTTCCGCGCCCTCAAGGCGAACTTCCCGCACGTGCATATCAAGGCGCTCACGGCGGTGGAGATCGCGCACATCGCGCGCCTCGAGAAGAAGACGTGGGCCGAGGTGCTCGCCGCGCTGCGGGAGGCGGGGCTGGACACGATGCCCGGCGGCGGCGCCGAGACCTTCAGCGCCGCGGTGCGCGACATCATCGCGGACAAGAAGCTGGGCGGCGCCGACTACATCGGGGTCCACCGCACGGCGCACGGCCTTGGCATCCGTTCGAACTGCACGATGCTCTACGGCCACGTGGAGACGGTGCAGGACCGCATCGAGCACCTCCAGATGCTGCGCGACCTGCAGGACGAGACGGGCGGGTTCCTCGCCTTCATCCCGCTGGCGTACCATCCGGACGACAACGAACTCGGCGCCACGCTCGACCGCCGCGGCACCGCCACGGCCGGGACGCTCGACCTGCGGATGCTCGCGGTAGGGCGGCTCTTCCTCGACAACTTCTCGCACGTCAAGAGCCACTGGATCATGGTGACCCAGCCGGTGAGCCAGGTCGCGCTGCACTTCGGGGTCAACGACCTCGAGGGGACGGTGGTGCGCGAGAAGATCTACCACGCCGTCGGGGCGACGACGCCGCAGGCGATGTCGCTCGAGCAGCTGCTCCGGCTGATCCGCGGGGCAGGGAAGGTGCCGGCGGAGCGGGACAGCTTCTACCGGGTCGTGCGGCGGTACGACGATCCGGCGCAGGACCCCGCGCCGGGGCCGTCACTGGGGGCGCCGCCGCTGGGGGCGTCGGCGTGACACGTCCGGCTGCTGCCGCCCCGCACGGGGGAGCGGGGAGGCACGAGACGGGCGGTCGAGGTCTTCACGCCTCCTGACGCCCCCCCGCGTGGAAGGAATCCCCCGCCTACCGCGTATATTCCGGTGATGATGCGCGTCGGCCGCATTCAGTACGTCAACGCTTACCCCGTCTACGGGGCGATCGACCGCGGGGTGGTACCGCTGGCCGGGACGCTGGTGCGCGGGGTGCCGACGGCGCTCAACCGGCAGATGGCCGAGGGCACGCTCGACGTCAGCGTCGTGAGCGCGGTGGAGTACGCCCGCGACGCCCAGCGCTACCTGCTGCTGCCGGACCTGGGGATCACCTCCGACGGCCCCGTCCGCAGCGTCATGCTCTACAGCCGTGTGCCGGCCAGCGAACTCGGCGGCCGGCGGGTGCTGGTGAGCCGGTCGTCGCTGACGAGCGTCGAACTGCTGCGGCTCCTCTTCGAACAGGTCTGGCGCGCCACTCCCGAGTTCGTCCCGGCCGACGCCGAGCTGGCCGATGTCTCGCGGTTCGGCGCCGATGCGCACGCCGCGCGGCTGGTGATCGGCGACGCCGCGCTGCTGCTGGAGGCCGCGCGACGCGGGGATCGCATCGGCGACACGGCGCCCCATTATCCCCACGCCTACGACCTGGGGGCCGAATGGAAGCACTGGACCGGCCTGCCGTTCGTCTTCGCCGTCTGGGTCGCCCGCCGCGACGTTCCGGTGGCCGAGGCGCTCGGGGTGCATGCCTCGCTGATTCGTGCGCGCGATTGGGGCGAGCGGCACTTGGACGTGCTGGCCGCCGAAGCCGAGCAGGCGACCGGCGTCGATGCCGCCACCTGCCACGCGTACCTCGCCGGCCTCGAGTACCACCTGGGCTGGAAACACCTCGCCGGCCTCGCCGAGTTCTTCCGTCGCCTCTCCGCTGCCGGCCGCGTGCCGGATGGCGGCTTTGCCTTCCTGCCTGCGTAACCGCGGGCCGCACTACTGCAACGACTCATGGTCACGATTCCGCAGGACCTGATCGATCTCTACCGCAACGCCCCGCTCATGGAGCTTGGTGCGATGGCCGATGCCGTCCGCCGCGAGAAGCACCCGGAGCAGGTCGTCACGTACATCGTCGATCGCAACATCAACTACACCAACGTCTGCGTCGCCGATTGCGGCTTCTGCGCCTTCTACCGGCGCCCGAAGCATGCCGAGGGCTGGACGCTCTCGTACGAGCAGATCGGGGCCAAGATCGACGAAGTGAAGGCGCTGGGCGGGGTGCAGATCCTCATTCAGGGGGGGCACAACCCGTACATCCCCTTCGAGTGGTATCTCGACCTGCTGCGCTACATCAAGCAGTACCACCCGATCCACGTGCACGGCTTCAGCCCGAGCGAGGTGGACTTCTGGGCAGAGCTGTACCGCATGGACGCGCGAGACGTCGTCCGCGAACTGATGAAGGCGGGGCTCGATTCCATCCCCGGTGGCGGCGGCGAGATCCTCGTGCAGCGCGTGCGCGATCTCGTGGCCAGGAAGAAGGCCGGCGCTGATCGGTGGCTCGAGATCATGGAGATGGCGCACGAGGAAGGACTGCGCACGTCGTGCACCATGATGTACGGCATCGGCGAGACGCTCGAGGAGCGCATCGAGCACCTGCTGCGCCTGAAGGCGGTGCAGGCGCGCACGAAGGGCTTCACGGCGTTCATCTGCTGGCCGCTGCAGCCGGAGAACACGCCGACGATGTCGCACATGCCGAAGACCGACGCCGTGGAGTACCTCCGGACCACGGCCTTCGCCCGGGTCGTGCTCGACAACATCCCCAACCTGCAGTCGAGCTGGGTGACGATGGGGATGAAGGTGGGGCAGGCCGCGCTGCACTTCGGCTGCAACGACTTCGGCTCGCTGATGCTCGAGGAGAACGTCGTCTCGGCGGCCAACACGACGTACCGCACGAGCATCGAGGAGATGGAGCGCCTGATCCGCGAGGCCGGGTTCACCCCCGCGCGCCGGCGGCAGGACTACTCGATCATCGCCGACACCGTCGGCGGGACCGTCCCCGGCCGGAGCCCGCGCGCCACGAGCCCGGCGGCCGCCGCCGCGGACGCGTAGCCGGTGCCCACCCGCACCGGCATCGGCTACGACTCGCATCGCTTCGCCCCCGGCGGCCCGATGCGGCTCGGGGGCGTGGACGTCCCGGCCGAGATGCACCTCGCCGGTCACTCGGACGGCGACGCGATCTGCCACGCCCTGACCGACGCCGTGCTGGGCGCTGCCGGGCTCGGCGACATCGGCGAGATGTTCCCGGACACCGACCCGGCGAACAAGGGAAAGGATTCGGTGGTGATGCTTCGCGCGGCGGTCGAGCGCGTGCATGCCGCCGGGTTCCGCCTCGTCAACGTGGACGTCACCGTCATCGCCGAGCGGCCGAAGATCGGCCCGCAGCGGCCGGCCATCCGGGCCCGGCTGGCCGAGGTGCTGGGGCTCGAGGCCGGTTGCGTCAGCGTGAAGGGCAAGACGAACGAAGGGATGGGCTGGGTCGGCCGCGGCGAAGGGCTGGCGGTCATCGCCACCGCGTCGCTGCACCAGTCGCCGCGCTGACCGGCGGAAGGCGTGGACGGGTTCCTCGCCTGGCTCCAGCAGCTCCCGGCCGTCGCCTTGTACGGCATGCTGGGCTTCCTCGCGTTCCTCGAGAACGTCTTCCCGCCGGCGCCCGCCGACACGGTGATCGCCTTCAGCGCGTTCCTCGCCGCGCAGGGGCAGGCGTCGCTGGCGTGGTGTCTGGGCGTGGTCATCGGGGGACACCTCGTGGGTGCCGGCGCCGTGTACGCCGTGGGGCGCCGGTGGGGGGCGGAGCGGGTGCGGCGCTGGCTCGCCGAGCGGGGTGAGGCGACGGCCGAGGCCACGTTCGAGGGGTGGTACCAGCGCTACGGGTTCTGGGCACTGCTGACGGGCCGGTTCATCCCGTTCATCCGCGGCGTGGTGCCGCTCGCGGCCGGTGCGCTGCGGATCCCGCTCTGGTCGGTCCTGACCGTCACGCTGCTGCACGCCGCGGCGTGGTACGGTCTGATCACGTACGTCGCCTACCGCGTCGGCGAGAACTTCGACGCCCTCGTCGCGGCCATGCGGCGCGGCGGCACGACGCTGGGCGTCGCGGCCGGCGCGGTGGCGGCCGTGGCCGTCGGCGTGTGGTGGTGGCGACGCCGTCGGCGCTCGGGCCGTCGCGGGTGAGCGCGCCGATACCGCCAGCCGGACCGGGGGAGGCGGCGCGCGTCGCGGCCCCGGCGGCGACGCCGCGCGCCTTCCTCGTGGAGCGCTTCGCCGACCACCTGTCGCTCGAGGCGGGACACTCGCCGCGGACGATCGAGGCCTACCAGCGCGACATCGCCCGTCTCGCCGCGTTCGCGAGCGCGCGCGGGGCGAGCGGTCCCGCCGGGGTGACCCCGACGCTGCTGCGCGAGTTCGTGTACTTCCTCAAGGACCTCGGCCTCGCTCCGGCGTCCATCCGGCGCTCGATATCGGCCGTGCGCACGTGGTATCGCTTCCTGCTGGCGGAGGGGGCCGTGCGCGAGGATCCGAGCGAACGACTCGATCCGCCGGCGCGCTGGCGGACGCTCCCCGAGGTACTGAGCGTGACCGACGTCGAGCGGCTCCTGGCGGCACCGACGCTCGACGACCCGCTCTGCTTCCGCGACCGCGCGATGCTCGAGCTGGGCTACGGGGCCGGTTTGCGCGTCAGCGAGTGGATCGGCCTCGGGACGAAGGACGTGCTGTTCGACGACCAGTTGGTGCGTGTCTTCGGCAAGGGCGGCAAGGAGCGGCTCGTCCCCATCGGGCGCGCGGCGATCGCCGCCGTCGCCGTGTACCTGCGGGAGCTGCGGCCTCGGCTCGAGCGGGGCCGGGGAAAGGGGATCCTCTTCCTCAACGCACGCGGCAGCCCGCTCTCGCGCATGGGCGCATGGAAGATCCTTCGGAAGTACGTCGAGGCGGCCGGCCTCGCCACGGCGGTCAGTCCGCACACGCTCCGGCACAGCTTTGCGACGCACCTGCTCGAGGGGGGCGCCGACCTCCGGGCCGTGCAGGAGATGCTCGGACACGCGGACATCGCGACGACGCAGCTGTACACGCACATCGACCGGGAATACCTGCGGCAGGTGCATCGGCAGTATCATCCCCGCGGCTGAACCGTCGTGCCGTCCATGCCGTTCTCCCTCCTTCACGCCGCCGCCCTCCGGGTCGCCCGCGTCAGGCCCCCGCGCGCGCAGGGGGGCGCAGCGGCTTGGCGGTGGCGAGGCCTCGCCTGCGGCCTCATCGCGCTCGCCGCGAGCGGGCACGACCTGCCGGGGCAGTCGGCTCGCACGGATTCCACCGCCCCGCGTCCGGTCGTGGCGCGGGTGGCCGATCCGGGGCCCGGGGCCCCGGGTCGGATCCTGCGCGACGTCGTGCGTCGCCCGCATCGGGTCGTGGCGGCGCGAGACCGGTGGGCCCTGCTCGGCCCCGCGGACGCGAGCGACCGCAGCGTGATCGTCGTGCACGGGTCCGCACGCGTGGACACGCGCGTCGAGGGCGATGTCGTGGTGGTCGACGGCGACCTTCGGCTGGGACGCGGGGCGGTGATCGCCGGGCGGGCCGTGGCGATCGGCGGTCACGTCTTCCGGACGCCGTTCTCGGTGGTTCGCGGGGGCATCCAGGAGTACCCGGACGACCGGTTCGATGCGGTGCCCGTGCGCGAGCAGTGGCGCCTGGGCTGGAGCCGCCTCGATTCGCTGTACGCGTCCCCACCGCTTCGGCTGCCCGGCTTCGCCGGTTTCCGGGTGGCGGCGTACTCCAGAGTCGATGGCCTCGGCTTGACGTGGGGCCCGCAGTTGGCAGCCGGCCCGCTCACCGTCAGGCCCGCCGCGACGTGGCGCACGCATCGGGGCCGCGTGGACCCGTCGGTGACGCTGCGGCTGGGCTCCCGGCGTTTCGCGGCCGAGGCCGAGGCGGCGCGCACGACGGTGTCGAACGAACAGTGGATCGCCGGCGACCTGGTGGCGGCCTCGGTGGGGCTGCTGACGGGGTTGGACCTTCGGAACTGGTACCGGACGGACCGGGCAGAGGGCCGGATCCGGATGCTCCAGGACAGCTGGCCGATCGCCGTCGAACTGTGGGCGGGCGGACGCGACGAACGCGTCCTGCCACCGCAGCCGTTGCGCCTGTCCCCGACCGGCCCCTGGACCTTCGCGACGCCGACGCCGGGCAACGGGTTCGACCGCGTGAACCCGGCCGTGGCGAGCCAGCGCCTGACGACGGCGATCGCCGGCCTGGGACTCGCGACGCCGGTTGCCGGCGGGATGCAGTCGCGGCTCGTGCTTCAAGCAGAAGTGACAGCCCACGAATGGGATAACCGTGGTCGGTTCATGCAGGTTGTGAGCGACTGGACGAGCGTCGTGCCGACGGGCGGTCGGACGCGCCTCGAGAGCATCGGCCACGCGGCGTGGCATACGGGCGACCTGCCCGCCGCCCGGCTCGGCGCGGTCGGTGGGCCGGGCACGTTGCTGACAGAACGCGTCCTCGCCCTCCGCGGTGAGCGACTCGTCTTCGGGGCGGCACGATGGGTCGTGCCCTTGGGCGAGCGCGCGTTGCTGCCCAGGCTCGCGCTCCGCGCGGCGCGCGGGCTGGTGGGCGACGCCGCGCGATGGCAGCGCGGGGTGACGAACGTCGGGGTGCAGGTGGACGTCGGTCCGGTACGACTGGAGTACGCGTACGATCCGGCGGCGCGCCGCGGGGCGGCGGTGGTCGTGACGTCGCTGGTGCCGTCGTGGTGAAGGGCCGACACGCTGCGTTCGTCCTTTCTGCGGCCGCCGCCTGGGTGGTCTCGGCCGTGCGGACCGTCGAGGGCCAGGCCGCATCGTCGCGTCCCCCGACGATCGACGATCTCGTCAACCTCGCGTCCGTCGGCAGCGTCGCCCTGAGCCCCGACGGCCGCTGAATGGCGTGGGTGCAGACGGCGGCCGACTCGAAGGCGGATCAGTGCGCCGCAGCCCGGGCGCCGCCGCACGAGCGGTGCGCGCTTGGCGGTGCAGGGCGTCGCGTGGCATCCCGACGGGACGCGCATCGCGTTCGCCGCGACGGTGAACCCCGACCTCGTCAACGCGTCGACCGCCGACTTGTACGTCGTGCACTTGGCGGCGGCCCGGTGCGCACCCTGACCGCATCGTTCGACGAGACGGTCTCACCGGTCGCGTGGACGTCTGCGGGGCTCCATTTCGCGGCGTCGCAGCGGACGGCCCAGCACCTTCTCCACCTCGACGCCGCCACCGGCACGGTCACGCGCGTCTCGCAGCCCGACGCGGCCGTCATGAGCGGGGCGTCGCTGAGCGCGGACGGGCGTACCGTGGCGATGGTCCGGACCGGCCCCGCCGCCCTGCCCGAGGTCGTCGTCTCGGGAACCGATCGCTGGGAGCCCCGCGCGCTGACCCGCATGAGCGACCAGATGACCGGTCTCGCGCTCGGGCAGCGCGAGATGATCCAGTGGAAGTCGCGGGACGGCGAGACGATCGAGGGCGTGCTGATCCGCCCCGCTGGCTACGACGGCCGCACGCGTTTGCCGCTGCTCTGCGTGATCCGCGGGGGCCCCACCGGGGTGGACCGGCCGGTGCTGCCCGACGCCCGCTACTACCCGGTGGACCTGTGGGTGGCGCGTGGCGCGCTCGTGCTCAAGGTCAACTATCGCGGGAGCGCCGGCTCTGGCGAGCGCTACCGCCGGCTCAACGTGCGCAACCTCGGGGTGGGGGACGCGTGGGACGTGCTGAGTGGCGTGGACCACCTCGTGGCCAAGGGGTGGGCCGATCCGGCGCGTGTCGCCTCGATGGGGTGGTCGCAGGGCGGCTACATCAGCGCGTTCCTCACGACGAGCGCGACGCGCTTCGCGGCCGTCTCGGTGGGGGCCGGCATCTCGATCTGGGCGACGTACTACTACAACACCGATACAACACCGACATCACGCCCTTCACGATCAACTACCTGGGCGACGACCCGGCGGACGACCCGGCGATCTACGCGAAGACCTCGCCGATGCACTACGTGACGCGGGCGAAGGCCCCGACGCTGATCCAGCACGGCGAGCTCGACCGGCGGGTGCCGATCGCGAACGCCTACGAGCTGCGCCATGGACTCGAGGACCGGGGGGTGCCGGTGGATCTCGTGGTTTACAAGGGCTTCGGCCACGGCATCACGCGGCCCAAGTCGCAGCGGGCAGTGATGGCCCACAACCTCGGCTGGTTCAACCACTACCTGTGGGGAGATCCCGAGGCCGACCTCACCGCGCCGCCACCGGCGCCCTGACCGGCACCCTGACCGGCACCCTGGCCGGCACCCTGATCGGCACCCTGGCCGGCACCGTGCGAGGACTACACCGCGCCCGTCCGTGCGGCTAGCTTTTGGCGTGCCTTTTGCATCGCCTTCGCCGACCCCGAGGACCCCGTGAGCGTCCTCCTCGTGATCCCGGCCCGGCTCGGGGCCACTCGGCTCCCGCGGAAGCCGCTCCGGCTGATCGGCGGTGAACCGATGATCGTGCAGGTGTGGCGGCGCGTCGCGGCGTTCGGCGTCGCGGACCGCGTCGTCGTGGCCACCGACGCCGAGGAGATCGCGCAGGTGGTGCGTGCCGTCGGGGGCGAGGTGGCGATGTCGCGTGCGGAGCACCAGAGCGGTTCCGATCGCGTCGCCGAGGTGGCGGTGGCGTACCCTGGCTACGACGTCGTCGTGAACGTGCAGGGGGACGAGCCCTTCATGACGCCCCACGCCGTCGCCGGGGCGATCCGCATGGTCGCGCAGGGGTTCCCGCTGGGAACGGCCGCCGTGCCCGCCACGTCGGAGATTCTCGGGAACGCGGCGACGGTCAAGGTCGTCACCGCCGACGACGGCGGGGCACTCTACTTCTCGCGCGCCCCGATCCCGTTCCTGCGGGACGCCGCGGACGCGGCCGACCGCGACGCGCGGCTGCTGCAGCACCTCGGCGTCTATGCGTACCGCCCCGACGCGCTCGCCGCGTGGGTGGCGCTGCCCACGCACCCGCTCGAGCGCGCCGAGCGGCTCGAGCAATTGCGCCCCCTGGCCGCCGGCTGGCGGATGGGCGTGGCCGTCGTCCCCGGCCCCGCCGCGTGGGGGATCGACACCGAGGACGACCTCGTGCGGGCCAACGCGGTGTGGCCCGAGTTCCTTCGTACCCAGACCCCCGCCGGAGCCGCCTGATGCCGCAGACCACCAAGTTCGTCTTCGTCACCGGAGGCGTCGTCTCGTCGCTCGGCAAGGGGATCGCGGCGGCGTCGCTGGGTCGGCTGCTCGTCGAGCGCGGCCTGCGGGTGACGATGCTCAAGTTCGACCCGTACATCAACGTGGACCCGGGCACGATGTCGCCGTTCCAGCACGGCGAGGTCTTCGTCACCGACGACGGGGCGGAGACCGACCTCGACATCGGCCACTACGAGCGCTTCCTCGACCGGCCGTTGACGCAGCGGAACAACGTCACGACCGGCCGGGTGTACCTCGACGTGATCACCAAGGAGCGGCGCGGGGAGTACCTCGGTTCGACGGTGCAGGTGATCCCGCACATCACCGACGAGATCAAGGCGGCGATGAAGCGGCTCGCCCCCGAGAATGACGTGGTCCTCGTCGAGATCGGGGGCACCGTGGGCGACATCGAGTCGCAGCCGTTCCTCGAGGCGATCCGCCAGTTCCGCCAGGAGATCGGCCGCGAGAACGGGCTCTTCGTGCACCTGACGCTCGTGCCGTTCATCGGCGCCGCCGGCGAGGTGAAGACGAAGCCGACGCAGCACTCGGTGCGCGAGCTGATGCAGATCGGGATCCAGCCGGACGTCCTCATCTGCCGCACCGAGCGACCGCTCGCGGACGACGTCAAGCGCAAGATCGCGCTCTTCTGCAACGTCGAGTTCGGCTGCGTGATCGAGAGCCGCGACGTGCCGACGATCTACGAGATCCCGCTGTCGTTCCGCGCGCAGGGCTTCGACGAGGTCGTCTGCCGCAAGCTCGGGCTGGAGACCCGGGACCCCGACCTCACGGCGTGGGGAGCGATGGTCCGCCGCATCACGCAGCCCGCGGACCGGGTGAAGGTCGCCGTGGTGGGGAAGTACACCGACCTCGCCGACGCCTACAAGAGCGTGCAGGAGGCGCTGATCCACGGCGGCATCGCCAACGAAGTGGGCGTGGACATCCACTGGCTCTCCAGCGATCTCTTCACCGACGCCCCGACGGCGGCGCGGCTGCTGGCGGCCTACGACGCGCTGCTCGTCCCGGGCGGATTCGGCATCCGGGGGGTGGAGGGCATGGTCGAGGCGATCCGCGCCGCCCGCGAGGGCGCCGTGCCGTTCTTCGGCATCTGCCTCGGCATGCAGGTGGCGATCATCGAGTTCGCGCGGCATGCGGCCCGACTCGGCGACGACGCCAACTCGAGCGAGTTCGCCGCCGACTGCTCCGCCCCGGTGGTGTCGCTGATGGAGTCGCAGCAGAAGGTCACGGAGAAGGGCGGTACGATGCGGCTCGGGGCGTACCCCTGCCGCCTCAAGCCGGGCTCGAAGGCCGCGGAGATCTACGGCGTCCCCGAGGTCAGCGAGCGGCATCGGCACCGCTACGAGGTCACCAACCAGTACCGCGACGCGCTGGCCGAGGCGGGGATGCGCTTCACCGGCCTCTCGCCCGACGGCATGCTCGTCGAGATGATCGAGCTGCCGGCCCATCCGTGGTTCGTCGGCTGCCAGTTCCATCCCGAGCTGCAGTCGCGTCCCACGCGCCCGCACCCGCTTTTCGCGGGATTCATCGCGGCCGCGGTCAAGGCCAAGCGCACCAAGGTCGATGCGGCCGTGCGCGCGATCACCGCGTAGGGGCGCCGTCGCGATGATCCGTCCCGCCCCCCGACCGCCCGAGGTCGGCCCCGAGGCCTTCCCGCCCGCGGCGTTCTTCCTCATCGCCGGCCCGTGCGTGGTCGAGCCCGGCGACGTGCTGCCGCGCGTGGCCGACCGCCTCGCGCGCCTCGCGGCTCGGGTCCCGGGCGGCGTCATCTTCAAGGCCAGCTTCGACAAGGCGAACCGCTCGAACGCGGGGGCCTTCCGCGGTCCGGGGCTGCACGAAGGGCTCGAGGTCCTCGCCCGCATCCGCCGCGAGTTCGGGCTGCGCGTACTCACCGACGTGCACCTGCCGGAACAGTGCGCGACGGCGGCCGAGGTCGTGGACGTGCTGCAGATCCCGGCGTTCCTCTGCCGGCAGACCGACCTGCTCGAAGCGGCGGGCGCCACCGGCAAGCCGGTGAACGTGAAGAAGGGCCAGTGGATGCACCCCGAGGGGATGGCCGGCGCCGTCGCGAAGGTGCGCGAGGCGGCCGCCGCGGCCGGCCATGCAGACGCCCCGGTCGCGGTCACCGAGCGCGGGACCTTCTTCGGCTACGGCGACCTGGTGGTGGACATGCGCGACTTCCCGCGCATGCGAGCCGCCTGCGGCGCCCCGGTGATCTTCGATGCGACGCACTCCGTCCAGCAACCGGGCAAGGGGCAGGGCGGGGCGTCGGGCGGGCTCCGCGAGTTCATCCCGGCGCTGGCCGGCGCGGCGGCCGCAGCGGGGGCCGACGGCCTGTTCCTCGAGACGCATCCCGACCCGGACCGGGCCCCGAGCGACGGGCCGAACATGCTGCCGCTCGACCAGCTCGACGCGGTGATGGCGAAGGTGATCGCCCACTGGGAGCTCGCCCGCCGGTGACGACGCCGCTCGCCGCCGCCCCGTCACACGACGCCTCCAGAGCGCGTGCGGCCGCCGTGCGCCTCGTCGGCCTCGACGTCGACGGGGTCCTCACCGACGCCGGGGTGTACCTCGGCGCCGACGGTAGCGAGGCGAAGCGCTTCGACATCCAGGACGGGCTCGGCATCAAGCTGCTGCAGCAGGCCGGGCTCGAAGTGGTGTTCGTGAGCGCCCGCCACTCCGAGGCCTCCGCCGTGCGCGCGCGGGAGCTCAAGGTCACGCTGCATCAGGGCAACGGCATGCCCAAGCGGGCGCTCGTGCAGCGACTCCTCGACGAGCGCGGGCTCGGCTGGAACCAGCTCGCGTTCGTGGGCGACGACCTCGTGGACATCCCGATCTTCCAGCGGTGCGCGGTCGCGGTGGCGCCCGCCAACGCCGTCCCCGAGGCCAAAGCCGCGGCGCACGTGGTGCTCGACGTCCGGGGCGGCCACGGGGCGGTGCGCGCGTTCATCGAGTGGTTCCTGCGCCAGCGTGGCGAGTGGGACACCGTCGTCGGCGACTTCCTGGCGCGCGCGGAGGCCGCATCGTGAGCGGCGATCCCCGCGAGCACGTCGCGCGCGGCCGCCGCGTGCTCGCCCTCGAGCGCGAGGCGCTGGCCGAGGTCGAGGCGCGCCTCGACGAGCGCTTCGCGGACGCCGTGGCGCTCATCGCCGCCGCGCGCGGGCGGGTGATCGTTTCGGGCGTCGGCAAGTCGGGGCTCATCGGGCGCAAGATCGCCGCGACGATGACCTCCACCGGCACGCCGGCGACCTACCTGCACCCGACCGAGTCGGTCCACGGCGACCTCGGGATCGTCGGCCCGGGGGACGTCGCGATCCTGCTCTCGAAGAGCGGCGAGACCGAGGAGCTCGCGCCGCTGCTCAACGAACTGCAGCGGCTCGCCGTGCCGGTGGTGGCGATCACCGGCCGACCCGACAGCACGCTCGGCCGGCTGGCGACGGTCACCCTCGACGCCGGCGTCCGCGAAGAGGCGTGCCCGCACGACCTCGCCCCGACGACGAGCACGACGGCCGCGCTGGCGCTCGGTGACGCGCTGGCCGTCGCCCTCCTCCAGCACCTCGGGTTCCGGCGCGAGGACTTCGCGCGGCTGCACCCGGGCGGCTCGCTGGGCCGCAAGCTCCTGCTCCGGGTGCGCGACGTCATGGAGCGGGAGCGGGCCCCGGTGCTCGGCCCCGGCGCGACGGTGCGCCACGCGATCGTGCCGCTGGCGGAGCGGCGCGGCATCGTCTGCGTCGGCGACAAGGGTGGATCCCTGCTCGGCGTCTTCACCGCCGGCGACCTCACCCGCGTGCTCGAGCAGGGCGACGGCGCGCTCGCGACGCCGCTCGGCGAGGCGATGACCCGCGGCGGCAAGCGGGCGGCACCCGACGAGCTGGCGAGCGCCGTCGTGGGGCGCATGGAGCGGCACGGGATCGTCGCGATGCCGGTCGTGGACGGGGAGGCCCTCGTCGGCGTCGTCCACCTGCACGACCTGCTGCGCGCGGGGGCGGCATGACCGCGCGCGCCCTCGCCGCCGCGATGCTCGCCGCCGGCCTTGCCGCCGGCCTTGCCGCCGGCCTTGCCGCGTGCGGCCAGCCCAAGGTCTCGCCGATGGCGGTCACCAACGTCATGGCCGACTCCGCCGATCAGGTCATGTACGGCGTCCGCACACTGATCACGGCTGACGGCGTGCTGCGCGCCGAGCTCTTCGCGGACACCGCGTACGTCTTCGAGGAGAACACGCGCTACGAGCTGGCGGGGGTGAAGACCTTCTTCCACACCGCCCAGGGGGAGCGCAACACCGAGCTCACCTCGCGGCAGGGGACCTACGACGTGCGGCGCGCCTCGATGGAAGCGCGCCGGAACGTGGTGGTGGTCTCGCAGGACGGCCGGCGCCTGCGGACGGAACAGCTCACCTACGTGCAGTCGCGCAACGAGATCTCGAGCGACTCGGCCTTCGTCATGACGGAGCCGAACGGGCGTCGGCTGGAGGGGGTGGGCTTCACCTCGGACCCCGACATGCGCAACGTGCGTGTCCTCAAGGCGGCGCGCGGCACCGCGGGCGTCGTCGAGGATCCGGCGGGTGGCGGGCCGGCCCGGCGCCCCACCGGCGGCACGTTCACGCTCCCGCGCGGGAAGCCGCAATGAGGCGCGCCGCCGCGTGCTGGCTGGGCCTCCTCGGCGTGGCCGCGAGGCAGGCGCTCGCGGCGCAGGCGCTCGCGGCGCAGGTGCCGGGAGGCCGCTGCGTCCTGGTGTTCGACAACACCCCGACCACGCGGCTGACGTCCGTCATGACCCCCTCCCGCCGCTACAACTCGTTCATCGGCGGGGGCGTGCGCGGGCGCTGCGAGGGACAGGACGTCACCATCAAGTCCGACTCGGCCGAGTTCTACGAGGACAGCAACGTCCTGTACCTGCTCGGGACGGTGCGCTACCGGGAACCGCGGGCGAACCTCGACGCCCGTCGGCTCACCTACTATCTGGGCGACGAACGGCTGTTCGCCGAAGGCGACGTGCTCGTCACCATGCCGAGCGGCACGACCATGCGGGGCCCGGTGATGGAGTATTTCCGGGCCGTCCCCGGGGTGCGCCGCGAGTCGCGCCTGGTGGCCTCGCAGCGGAGTCGCACCCGCCTGGTGGAGCGCGACACCGCCGCGGCCCCCCGCGACACGGTGGCGAGGGCCGACACGGTACTGGTCATCGCCGACCGCACGGTGTCGGTGAACGACTCGCTCGTCTTCCTCGGCGGCAACGTCGAGATCGAGCGCACCGACCTCAAGGCGACGAGCGACTCCGCCTTCCTCGACAGCGGGCGCGAGTTCGGCCAGCTCGTGCGCCGGGCTTCGGTGAAGGGGACGGGCAAGCAGGCCTTCACGCTCGACAGTCGGCTGATCGACCTCTTCTCGAAGGAACGCGTCCTGACCCGCGTCGTCGCGAAGGATTCCGCCCATGCGGTATCACAGGACCTCGACCTCACGGCGGACACGATCCACCTCGACGTGGACTCGAGCCGCATCGAGCGCGCGCGGGCGTGGGGACCCACGCGGGCCGTGGCCGTCTCGCCCGAGCGCCGGATCACCGCCGACTCGCTGGACGTGCGCATGCCCGGACAGCAGGTGCGCGAGGTCCATGCGATGGGGACCGCACACGCCGAGATGCAACCGGACTCGGCCCGGGTGAAGTCGTCCGAGCGCGACTGGGTCAAGGGCGACACCCTCGTGGCCCTCTTCGACACGCTCGCCCGGACCGACACCAGCCGGCAGCCCCGACTGCGCCAGATGGTTGCGACGGGCCGGGCGAGTTCGTTCTACCAGGTGGCGGCCCGCGGCGACACGGCGCGCGGGCCGCGCCCCCCCGCGATCAACTACGTGCGGGGACGGATCATCACCGTGGCCATGGACTCGGCGGAAGTGCGACAGGTGACGGTGATCGACAAGGCGACCGGGGTGTACCTCGAGCCCGATACGACGGCGCGCGCCGGGCCGTCGGCACCGCCGCGTGCCGGTGGTGCCGATGCCCCGCGGGGCGCCCGCCCCCCGGCGCGCCCCGCTCCCGCGTCGGCACCCTCCCGTCCCGGGAGCTCGCGATGACGCTGCCGCCGTTCCTGCCCGCCGCCCTGCGGACGCTCCTCGCCGACGCCGGCCTCGACGACCGCTCGGCCGGACTCACGCTCGCCGCCCTCGTCGCGGCCGCGGGCCCCGACGGTGAGGCCCCCGTGCACGACGTCGCGCTGCGCTACCGCGAGGGCTACCTGCTCGCGGTGCGCGCGTCCGGCGGCGACGAGGAGCGCGAGCGCGGCCGGCTCTCCATGGACGAGATCCGGACCCACCTCGAGACCAGCGACCTGCCGCGGCTGGCCGGGGCGGGGCTGATCGTGGTCGAGGCCGACCGGCTGCGCGTCGCGCCCGTTCACTGGCCGCTCGCCGCCGCAGCGCGCGAGGCGCTGCTTGCCGCGTGGCCGAGGCCCGGCGACGGGCCCGGAACGCCGGCCGCGGGCGTGCCGGTGCCCCACGAGGAGGCGGTGCCCCACCCCCCGCCGGCCCCCGCGCCGCGGGGCAGCGTCCTCGAGGCCCGCGGCCTCGTGAAGATCTACCGCCGGCGCCGCGTCGTGAACGGCGTGGACATCACCGTGCGGCAGGGGGAGATCGTCGGGCTCCTGGGCCCGAACGGGGCAGGCAAGACGACCTCGTTCTACCAGATCGTCGGGCTCATCGCCCCGGACGAGGGCCACGTCGTGCTCGACGGCGAGGACATCACCGGGATGCCGATGTACCAGCGCGCCCGGCGCGGCATCGGCTACCTGTCGCAGGAGCCGTCGATCTTCCGCAAGCTCACCGTCGAGGAGAACATCCTCGCCATCCTCGAGACGCTGCCGCTGTCGGCCGCCGACCGGACCCGCCGCCTCGAGCAGCTCCTCGACGAGCTCAGCATCAAGCACCTGCGCAAGAGCAAGGCCTTCGCGCTCTCCGGCGGCGAGCGGCGGCGGCTCGAGATCACGCGGGCCCTCGTGACGGCGCCCAAGTTCATGATGCTCGACGAGCCGTTCGCCGGTGTGGACCCGATCGCCGTGCACGACATCCAGCAGATCGTCGCGGGGCTCCGGCATCGCGGGATCGGCGTGGTGATCTCGGACCACAACGTCGAGCAGACGCTCGACATCGTGGACCGCGCGTACATCATGTTCGACGGGCAGGTGAAGGTCTCCGGCACGGTGCAGGAGCTGGTCTTCGACGACACGGTCGCCGACATCTACCTTGGCCCGACCCTCACCGCGCGCCTGCGCCAGCGCTTCGCCGAGCATACGGCGCCCGCCGCGGGGGAAGCGCCGTCGGCGGCCCCGACCGTCCCCGAGGCGGCAGGGGCCGGCGCCGAGGATGGCGCATGAAGCAGGGGCTCGGCCAGATCGCCGGCATGCGGCAGGAGCTGCGGATCAACCCGCGGCTCTATCAGGCGATGGACCTGCTGTACATGCCGCTGCTCGAGTTGCAGCAGCACCTCAAGACCGAGCTCGAGGTCAACCCGTTCCTCGAGCTCGTCGAGCCGGAGGAGGACGAGGCCGAGGCGGAGGAGGAGCTCGCCGAGGAGCAGCCCGTGCTGGCCGCCGAGACGACCGAGGCGCCCGCGCCGACGGAGCCGATGGGCGAGGCCCCCGACACCGGCGACCGCACCGATTGGGACGAGTACCTCAACAGCGACGACGAAGGCACCGGCGTCCGCGAGGAGCGCGAGGAGCGCGAGTGGCTCGAGCCGGTATCGATCGCGCGCCGCGGGCTGGGCGACCACCTGGCCGAGCAGGTGGCGCTGCTCGAGCTCTCCGACCGCGAACGGGCTCTGGCGGAGGAGTTCATCGGCGACATCGGCGACGACGGGTACCTCGCCGTGCCCGTCGCGGACATCCTCGCGGGGGTGAACGGCCGCATCCGCGCGGCGCTCGAAGCGGCCGGTCGCGAGGCCGACGAGGCCCCCTACTACACGGAGGCCGAAGGCGAGCGGATGCTGGGCATCGTCCAGCAGCTCGACCCGCCGGGCGTCGGCGCGCGCGACCTGCGCGAGTGCCTGCTGCTGCAGCTGGCCGACCAAGGGCGGCAGGACTCACTCGCGGCGATCGTGGTCCGCGACGGCTTCGAGGACCTCGTCGCGCGCCGTTGGAGCGAGCTGGCCCGCAGGACGGGACGCACGCCGCAGGAGCTGCAGGCGGCCGCCGACGAGCTCGCCAAGCTGGACCCCAAGCCGGGCCTCCGCCACTCGGCCGCGCGCGACGACTACATCACCCCGGATCTCGTCGTCGAGCGCATCGGTCAGGAGTACCGGGTCTTCCTGAACGACGCGGGGACCCCGCGCCTGCGCGTGAGCCGGACCTACCAGGAGCTGGCGCGCGACAAGAAGCGCTTCGACACCGAGAGCCGCGAGTTCGTCGCGTCCAAGCTCAACGCCGCCCAATGGATGGTGCAGGCGATCGAGCAGCGGCGGCAGACCATGCTCAAGGTCATGACTTACATCGTGGACCGGCAGCGCGATTTCTTCGAGAAGGGCGTCCAGGGCCTCAAGCCGCTCACCCTCCGCGAGGTGGCCGACGTGATCGGCATGCACGAGAGCACGGTGAGCCGCGTGACCAACGAGAAGTTCGCGCAGACGCCGCGCGGCGTCCTGCCGCTCAAGTTCTTCTTCTCGTCCGGCCTCTCGACGAGCGACGGCGAGGACGTCTCCGCGCGCGCCATCAAGGACCAGCTCCGCAAGCTCGTGGACGCCGAGGACCCGAAGAAGCCGCTCACCGACCAGGAGATCGTCGCGCGCCTCAAGCGTGACGGCGTGGACATCGCACGGCGCACGGTCGCGAAGTACCGCGACCAGCTCAACATCCTGCCGGCGCGCATGCGCAAGCGCGTATGAGCAAGCGCGTATGAGCAAGCGCGTATGAGCAAGCGCGTATGAGCAAGCGCGTATGAGCAAGCGCGTATGAGCAAGCGCGTATGAGCAAGCG
>JAJTHG010000077.1 GCA_021298835.1 Gemmatimonadota bacterium | reverse complement strand
CGCAGCGCCAGGGGCAGAAAAAGTGCCGAGGGGCAGCCCCCCAAGTGGACCGGCGATCCGGGCGCCGAATCCATCGGAGAACGTACCCCTCGGCACGTTACCTACCTACCTGCCCACCGCGCAGCGAGCGACTCAGTCGTCCGCCGGCGCCTCCTCGGGCACCGGCGCCGCGGCGCGGATCCCCAGGAATTCCTTGACCTTCGCCTCGACCTCGGCCAGGACGGCCGGGTTGTCCTTGAGGTAGAGCTTCGCGTTCTCGCGCCCCTGGCCGATCTTCTGGCCGTTGTACGCGTACCAGGCGCCCGACTTGTCGATGATCCCCGCCTCGGCCCCGATATCTACCAACAGCGAGGTCAGCGAGATCCCCTCGTTGTACATGATGTCGAACTCGGCCTGCTTGAACGGCGGCGCGACCTTGTTCTTGACGACCTTCACGCGGACCTGGGAGCCCACGACCTCTTCCTTGTCCTTGACCGGGCCGATCCGGCGGATGTCGAGACGCAGCGACGCATAGAACTTGAGCGCCTTGCCGCCCGTCGTCGTTTCCGGACTGCCGAACATGACGCCGATCTTCTCGCGGAGCTGGTTGATGAAGATCACCGACGTCTTCGAGCGCGAGATCGCCCCGGTCAGCTTGCGCAGCGCCTGGCTCATGAGCCGCGCCTGCAGGCCGACGAAGCTGTCGCCCATGTCGCCCTCGATCTCGGCCTTGGGCACCAGCGCCGCCACCGAGTCCACCACCACGACGTCCACCGCCCCCGACCGCACGAGGATCTCGCAGATCTCGAGCGCCTGCTCCCCGGTGTCCGGCTGGCTGATGAGCAGGTTCGGCACGTCCACGCCAAGCTTGGCGGCGTAGTCGGTGTCGAGCGCATGCTCGGCGTCGATGAAGGCCGCCACGCCGCCGTTCTTCTGCGCGTTGGCGACCACGTGGAGACAGAGCGTGGTCTTGCCGGAGGACTCGGGCCCGTAGATCTCGGTGATGCGCCCACGCGGCACGCCGCCGATCCCGATCGCCGCATCGAGGTTGATGGCCCCGGTGGCGATGAAGTCGATCGGCGCCTTGGTGTTGGTGCCGAGGCGCATGATCGAGCCCTTCCCGCAGTTCTTCTCGATCTGCGCGATGGCCAAACCAAGGGCCTTCTTCTTGTCGTCGGCGATCTGCATCGTGGGCATCGGAGTCCTCTGGGAGCGGAGTGGTGCACCCCGTCCACGTCGGTGAAGCTACCGGCGTTTGGAGGTGGCGTGAATACCCGAACAAACTGCGAAATTCGGGTCCGAAAATCAACCGAAGCCAACTACGTCCGGTTGTGGAAATCCTTTGCCCTCAATCACGTAGCAATCTATGCGCTGCAGTGCCAAAGTGATGCGCGGTGTCGCGTTTCAAGTCACCTGAGTGTGCGGATGGATCTTTTCCACAGAATTATTGGCCGATTGGTCAGCTGGTCATCTAGCGACTGGGGAGCGTGAAGGCGGCCTCGACATGCCGGACCCGCACCCTTTCCCCGCTGATCCAGACCCCGACGACATCGAAGCGATAGGCATCGTCATCGCGCCCGTGGCGACTGATCCAGACCTGCGCCGACTTCACGATCTGGCGCTGCTTGTACCAGTGCACGGCCTCGACGGGCGAGCCGAAGGTCACGCCGCTGCGCGTCTTGACCTCGACGAAGGCGACGATGCCGCGGCGCTCCATGACGAGGTCGATGTCACGATGGCCCGAGCGGAAGCGCCGCTGCATCGTGCGCCAGCCGCGCCCCCGCAGGAAGCGTTCGGCGATGCGTTCGCCGCGAAGGCCGAGGAGCATCGCGGGGGTGAAGCTGCCCGGCGCCCCGGGGGATGGCGGTGCCGCGGCCGGGGATTCGCCCAGGGAATCGAGGAGACGCGAGCGCAGCGAGGACGGCATGCGCGGGAAACTGGGCCGGCACGCCTCGGAGACGGAGTGCCGGAATCTCCCGATGCGGCCCTTCCATTGCGGCGGTCGGCCCCGACCGGCCGCCGGTCCTGCGGCCCGTGCCGCCGCGCTCACCCCTTGGGCGCGATCCGCTCCAGCTCTTCCAGCCCGACCAGCACGTCCCGCGGCTTCGACGCATTCGGCGGCCCGAGCACCCCCGCCTCGTGCAACTGGTCGATGATCCGCGCCGCCCGCCCATAGCCGATCGTCAGCCGCCGCTGCAGCAACGAGGTCGAGCCCTGCTGGTGCTGGATGCACACCTCGGCCGCCTCGCGGAACAGCTTGTCGCGCGGCCCCGTGTCCTCGGCCGGGCCGCCGTCGCCCTCCGCGGCCGCCCGTTCGAGCGCTTCCCGGTCGCGGACGCGCTGGAGGATATCGTCCTCGCCGCCATCGTCCGCGACCAGCAGCCCCTGCGCCTCCATGGCCGTCTTCCGCGCCGCCCTGCGGTCGCGATACCAGCCCATGAGCCGCTCGGTCTCGTCGCTCGAGAGGAACGCCCCCTGCAGCCGGCTCGGCTCGCTCTTGCCGGGCGGGATGAACAGCATGTCGCCGTTGCCCAGCAGCGCCTCGGCCCCCGCGCCGTCAATGATCGTGCGGCTGTCCACCTGCGACGCCACCCGGAAGGCGATGCGGCTCGGGAAGTTCGCCTTGATGAGGCCGGTGATGACGTTCACGCTCGGGCGCTGCGTGGCGAGGATCAGGTGGATCCCGATCGCGCGCGCCTTCTGGGCGAGCATCGCGATCGGCGTCTCCACCTCGCCCTGCACCGTCATCATGAGGTCCGCCATCTCGTCGATCACCACGACGATGTACGGCAGGATCTTCCCCTCGTAGCGCGTGTTCGCGAACGCCACGTGCGGGTCCTTGGCCACGCGCAGCTCGGCGCCCGCCTGCACCCGCTGGTTGAAGTCGGCGAGGTTGCGGCAGCCGTTCTCGGCCAGCAGGGCGTAGCGCTCCTGCATCTCCATCACGGCCCACTTGAGCACGGCGGCGGCGTCGCGGTTGTCGGTGATCACCTTGTGCCGGAGGTGCGGCAGCTGGTTGTACACCGACAGCTCCACCATCTTCGGATCCACCATCAGGAACCGCAGCGTCTCGGGCGTGTGCCGATAGACGAGCGACGTGATGATCGTGTTCACGCACACCGACTTGCCCGAGCCCGTCGCGCCGGCGATCAGCAGGTGCGGCATCCTGGCGAGATCGGCGACCACCACCCGGCCCTCGAGGTCCTTGCCCAAGGCGATCGGCAGGGCCGCCCGCGCCCCCTGGAAGTCCTTCGCCTCGAGCAGCTCGCGGAACCCCACCATCTCCGGCGTCGGGTTGGGCACCTCGACGCCCACGGCACCGCGGCCCGGAATCGGCGCCACGATGCGGATCGAGGGCGCGCGCATCGCCAGCGCGAGGTCGTTGGCCAGCGACGCGATCTGCCGGACCTTCACCCCCGGCGCGGGCTCGATCTCGTACTGCGTCACGGTCGGGCCGGTGGTGCGGCCGACGAGCGTGCCGTCGATCTTGAACGTGCGCAGGGCGTCCATCAGGCGCTGGCCGTTGGCCTCGAGTTCGCGCGCCTGGGTCTCGGCCCGCGACGGGGGCGGATCGTCGAGCAGCGCCGTCGGCGGCAGCTCGGGGTACTCGGCCATCGCGGCCATCGCCGCCGCGGCGAGGTCGTCCGGGGTCTCGGGCTCCTCGTCGATGACCTTGGGTGCCTTGCGCTTGCGCGGCGGCCGCGCGGCCGCGCGTTCGGCCGGAGGCGGCTCCGCCTCGTCGTCGTCGTCGGCGGCGTCGGACTCGGACTCGGCGACCGCCGTCGCCGACGATGCCCCGCGTCCCGGGGGCGCCGAGTCGATCGCCGGCAGGTCCTCCGGGGGCGGAGCCAGCTCCAGCGCGCGCTCGGCGGCGGCGGAGAGGCCCGTGCCCGCGCGCCGACGCCCCACGCCGACGACCGCGCGCACGGGGTTCCACCAGAGCGTCGCCGCACTCGCCACCGAGGCGAGCACGAGCCAGACGAGCCAAGCCCCACCCGCTCCGAACCACGCGCGCAGGTAGAACGCCACGAAGTTCCCCAGCAGCCCCGCCCACGCGTCCACATCGCGCGGGGCGCCTCGGAGCATCGAGACCCCGACCGGCACGAGCACGAGCATCGTCGCGAGGAAGGCGAGCCATTGCCGCTCGCCGTCGCGGCGGACGCGGCCGAAGAGGCGCAGCCCCTGCACCGCCGGCATCACCGCCAGCAGGGCGGCCGCCGGCAGCCCCACGAGATAGGCGGCGATGCCGCGCCCGCAGGCGCCGACCGGCCCGAAGATGCGCGCGGCCGCGCCGCACGCCTCCGGGCTCACCGTGCGTTCGACGACCAGCGCGCCCGCGACGAAGCAGGCGGTGACCAGCAGCAGTACGCCGGCGACCTCGTCCCGCAACCGATCGGCGCGCGAGGGGACACCGTCCCCCGCCGGCGCGGGCGAGGACGGCGGCGCAGTCCCCCCGTCCTCAGCGGACGAGGTCCGGGCCGAGCTTCGTGACCTGCCGGTCGTGGTAGACGGGGACAACGGGAAAGGCGTCGAGGGTCGCGCAGATCTCGAGGTCCCGGGCGAATCCCGCCTCGACCAGCGCGCGGCCGTGCTCGGACTGTTCGAAGACGCGAGCGAGCGAGTGCTCGAACTTCTTCGCCAGCAACTGGCAGGCGAGCGTCGCGTCGCCGAGTTGCACCTTGGCGTTGCGCTGCACGAGGTGCTTGGCCAGACGGCCGGCGCAGACGGCATCCTCGAGCGAGAAGTGTCCGTCGCGGCCGGCGCACAGCAGCGTCACCGGATTGCCGCCGCGCAGCGCCGCGCGGAGCAGCGCACCGGCGGCGGTGAAATTGGCGAACGAGGCCACGACCACGTCGCGCGCCCCCTGTGTGGCGACGAGCGCGGCGGTGCCGTTGGTGGTGGTGAACAGCAGCGTCTTCCCGCCCACCGACTTGGGCGTGTACTCGGCGGGGGAGTTGCCGAAATCGAAGCCGGGAATGGGGAGCATCTTCCGCTCGCCGCCGAGAAGGACGGCATCGCGGTCCATGCCGCGGGCGCGGGTGGCGGCCTCCTCGGTGGACGCGAAGGGGATCACCGCCCGCGCGCCCGCGTGCAGGGCCGCCGCGATCGTCGTGCTCGCTCGCAGCACGTCGATCACGGCCACGACGCGTCCCGACACGTCCTGTGGCGTCACCTCGTGCGCGCCGAACAGGACGTCGAGCCGGACGCTCACGCGGGATCCTTGAAGCGGTCGAAGTTCCGTTCCAGCCACTTCGTGTCCACGTCGCCGGCCACGAAGTCGGGATCGTTCATGAGCTTGCCGAGGAACGGAATGGTGGTCGCGGGGCCCTGGATGACGAACTGGTCGAGCGCCCACTTCATGCGCTGGATCGCCTCGCGTCGCGTATTGCCGGACACGATGAGCTTGGCGATCATCGAGTCGTAGTACGGCGGCACGCGGTACCCCGTGTACACATGGGTATCGAGTCGCACGCCCGGCCCGCCGGGCGGATGGAAGACCTCGATGTTGCCGGGCGACGGCTGGAAGTTGCGCTGCGGATCCTCGGCGTTGATGCGCACCTCGATCACGTGCCCGCGCATGGGCCCGAGCTGCGGGAACGACAGCGGCTCGCCGGCGGCGACGCGGATCTGCTCCTTCACGAGGTCCACCCCGTAGAGCTGCTCCGTCACCGGATGCTCGACCTGGATGCGGGTGTTCATCTCCATGAAGTAGAACGACCCGTCCTCGTCGAGCAGCATTTCGATGGTGCCGGCACCGACGTAGTTGATCGACTTCGCCGCCTTGACCGCCGCATCGCCCATGCGTTCGCGCAGCTCGGGGGTCATGACCGGGCACGGCGCCTCCTCGACGAGCTTCTGGTGCCGGCGCTGCACCGAGCAGTCGCGCTCCCCCACGTGGATGAGCGTCCCGTGCATGTCGCCGATCACCTGGAATTCGACGTGCCGCGGGCGCAGGAGGAACTTCTCGACGTACACGTCGCCGTTGCCGAAGGCGGAGAGGGCCTCCTGCCGGGCGAGCGTGAAGTTGCGCACGAACTCGTCGGCGTCGCGGGCGACGCGCATCCCCTTGCCGCCGCCGCCGGCGGCGGCCTTGATGATCACCGGGAAGCCGCTGCGCTCGGCGAACGCCAGCGCCTCGTCGGGATCCTCGACGGGCCCCGGGGTGCCGGGCACCACCGGGACGCCCGCCGCGGTGGCGGTGCGGCGCGCGGTGGCCTTGTCGCCCATCGTCCGGATCTGCTCGGGCGTCGGGCCGATGAAGGTCAGGCTGGACGCCGCGCACGTCTCGGCGAACTCGGCGTTCTCGGCGAGGAAGCCGTAGCCCGGATGGACCGCGTCGGCGCCGGTGATCTCCGCGGCGGCGATCAGTCGCGGGATGTTCAGGTACGAGTCGCGACCGGGCGGCGGGCCGATGCAGACGTCGTCGTCGGCGAACCGGACGTGCAGCGACTCGCGGTCGGCCTCGGAGTACACGGCGACGGTCTGCACGCCGAGTTCGCGGCAGGCGCGGATGATGCGCAGGGCGATCTCCCCGCGGTTGGCGATGAGGACCTTCCGGAACACGGCGGCCTCACCCCTGCTGGAACGGATCCCAGGTCTGGTCGCTGGTCGCCCCGACCCCCTGGGCGCGCAGCGCGAACTCGCTCGGGTTCGTCGCGTAGAACATCGCGCTCTCGTACGAGATCGCCCCCTTGGTGTACCACTGCATGAGCGACTGGTCGAACGTCTGCATGCCGTACTGGACGGTCCCCTCGCGGATGAGGTCGGGGATGTTGAGCTGGGCCTGCTGGTCGCGGATCTGGTCGCGCACCGCGGCGGTGTTGATCAGCACCTCGGCGGCCGGCACGCGGCCCGGCCGGTCCACGCGCGGGACCAGCCGCAGCGACACGATGGCGGAGAGCGCGCTCGAGAGCGCGAACCGCACCTCGGACTGCTGGTGCGGGGGGTAGAACGACATGACGCGGTTGATCGTCTGGGTCGCGTCGGTCGTGTGCAGCGTACTGAGCACGAGATGCCCGGTGTCCGCCGCCTTGAGCGCCGTGTCCAGCGTCTCGAGGTCGCGGATCTCGCCGATCATGATGATGTCCGGGTCCTGCCGCAGCACGCGCCGGAGGGCGGCGGCGAAGGAACCGGTGTCGGTGCCGACCTCGCGCTGGTTGATGTGACAGAGCTGGTCGCGATGCAGGAACTCGATCGGGTCCTCGATCGTGATGATGTTCGCGGCCCGCTTCTGGTTCACGTGCTGGATCATGCTGGCGAGGGCGGTGGACTTCCCCGACCCCGTGATCCCGGTGACGAGCACGAGCCCGCGCGGCTTCATCGCGATCTGCTCGACGACCGGCGGCAGGTTGAGCTCGCCGACCGTCTGCGCCTGGAAGGGGATCACGCGGAACGCGTACGCGATCGTGCCGCGCTGCTGGTACACGTTCACGCGGAACCGCCCGATGCCCGGGACGCCGAGCGCGAAGTCCGCCTCCTTGTGCTCGGAGAACTCCTTGATCTGCCGGGGCGGCATCGTCTGCTCGGCGACGCTCCGGAGGTCTTCCGGCCGGAGCGCGGGGTACGCGGCCGCGACCAGCTCGCCGTTCAGCCGCAGCGTCGGCGGGCGCCCCACCTTCAGGTGGAGGTCCGACGCCCCCTGCTTGATCATCTCCTGCATCACCGCCTTGTAGTTGTAGGCGGTGGATCCGCCCACCGACGAGCTGCCCACGGCGGGCGTCGCGCCGCCGACCGGGGAGACGTGCGAATTAGCCATTCGGGTCAACCTTGAAGAGGACCTGCCCGTACTCGACCGGCTGCGCGTCGGCGACGCACACCTCGACGATCGTGCCCGAGAACTCGCTCTCGATCTCGTTCATGATCTTCATCGCCTCGATGATGCAGACCGTCTGGCCCTGCGCGACGCGCGTCCCCTGGGCGACGTAGGCGTTCGCGGTCGGCTCCGGCCGAGCGTAGAAGGTGCCCACCATCGGCGACTTGATCTCGCGCAGCGCCCGCGCGGGTGCCGGCTCCGCCGGCCGGTCCGGAGACCCGGCGGGCGCCCCGGCGGCCGGCGGGGGAGCGGCCGGCGACGCCGGCATCGCCGGCATCGCCGGCATCGCCATCGGCGACGCCATCGAGATGCCGCGCATGGCCGGCGTCTTGGCGAGGCGGATCTTCATCCCCTTCTCCGAGGTGATCTCGAGCGAATCCACCGTGGATTCGTCGAGCATCTCGAGCAGCTTCTTCACGTAGCGCAGGTCGATCACGGTTCCCCTCGGAAAAGCCCGTCAGTCCACCGCCAGCAGGTCGCGCGGCGCGCGCGTCAGCACGGTCGCGCCGGACCCCGACAGCACCACATCGTCCTCGACGCGGATGCCGCCCCACCCCGGGAGGTACACTCCCGGTTCGATCGTCACCACCGCGCCCGCCGGCAGGGGCGCCTCGGCCGTCTTCGAGAGCCGCGGCGCCTCGTGCACTTCGAGCCCGATCCCGTGCCCGAGCGAGTGCCCGAAGGCCTCGCCGTACCCGGCATCTGCAATGTACCCCCGCGCGACGGCGTCGGCATCCCTGCCCGTCATCCCGGCCCGTACCGCCGCCGCCGCCGTCGCGTTCGCGCCGGCCACCACCGCATGCACCTCGCGCTGCCGGGCATCGGCGGGCCCCGCGACGACGACCCGCGTGAGGTCGCTGACGTAGCCGCGGCAGCGCGCCCCGAAGTCGAGCAGCAGCAGTTCACCGCGCTGCCACGGACGGTCCGACGCGCGGGCGTGCGGCAGGGCGCTGCGCGGTCCCGAGGCGACGATCGGCTCGAACGGCGCGGTCTCGCTGCCCGCGTCGCGCAGCGCGTGTTCGAGCACGCCGCAGATCGCCAGCTCCGTCATCCCGGGCCGGATGCGCTCGAGTGTCGCGGCCAGCGCCGCCTCGGCGATGCGGCACGCGGCGACGATCGCCGCGACCTCGTCGGCGTCCTTGACCGCGCGGTGGCGCTCGACCGCGTCGAGCAGCGGCCGCCACTGCCAGCGCCCCCCGTCCTGCGGGTCGAGCAGGCGCGCGAAATCCCGGTGCAGGAGGTGCGCCGACTCGAATCCCGCCGTCTCGACGCCGCCGAGCCGCCCGAGTTCGCGCCACAGCGCGGTCCAGAGCGACTGCGACTCGACGACCACGCGGGCCGCCTCCCCGACCTCGTCGGCGGCCTGCGCCTCGTAGCGGAAGTCGGTGCACAGCACGCGTTCGTGCGGGGTCACCAGCAGCAGCGCGTTCGACCCGCTGAACCCCGTCAACCACCGGATGTTGGGAAGACTCGTCACGACGAGCGCGTCAACGTGCTCCGCGGCCAGGCCGGCGACCACCTGTGCGGCGCGCCAGGGCCGTCGCTCGCCCCCCGTCACGGGCGGCCGGTGCCGTCGCGCAAGCGCCCGACGAGGCCACGCAACGCCAGTTCGTAGCCCTGTGCCCCGAACCCCACGACCACCGCCAGTGCTCCCGGCGCGAGCAGCGACCGGCGGCGCTCCGGCTCCCGCGCGTACACGTTGGTGAGGTGGACCTCGACGTACGGCACCGCCACGGCGGCGAACGCATCGCGGAGCGCCAGCGAGGTGTGGCTGTAGGCACCCGCATTGATCAGCGCCCCGTCACACGTCCCCCGCAGCGCGTGGATCGCGTCGATGAGCGCCCCCTCGTGGTTCGACTGCAGGCACGTCAACGACGCCCCCAGTTCCGCCGCGACGGCCGCGCAGCGACCCTCGACCTCGGCGAGCGTCGTCGTGCCGTAGCGGGCCGGCTCGCGCGTGCCGAGCAGGTTGAGACTCGGCCCGTTGAGCAGCGCGAGCTTCACTGCCGCTTGAGCCCGTCGAGCCAGCGGGAGAACTCGGCCAGTTCGGTCTCGCCGCCGGCGGGGGCCTCGGCCGCCGTCCTGGGTGCCGCCGAGAAGAACTGGTCGAACGAGAACGCGGCGCTCGTGCGCGGTGCCGGCGGCGGCTCGAAGACGGCCTTGAGCGACAGCTCGTCGCGCGCCGGGGCCGTCGGGGCGCCCGGCATCGCGGTGGACCCGTCGTACAGCGCCGCCAGCGCGAGCGCTGCGGCTTCGTCTGCGGGGTTTGTCGGCGGGCCGAACAACGCCTCGAGCCCCGTCGGCCATCGCCCCGCAGGGTCGGTCGCCACTCGGGCGGCCGTCACCGCGGTGACCTCGAGGACGTTCACGGGGGCGACCGCGCCCGTCACGGCCGCCGCCGCCGGCGCCGTGGTCGGCGAGACCGCCCCGAGACCGCCGGCCGCCAGCCGTTGCAGCCATACCCGCGCCGTCAACCCGGCCGGGGCGAACCGGGCCTCGATCTCCGCGAGGCGACGGGCCAGACTCGGGTCGCCGGGCCGCGCGGCCAGCAGAGCCCGGTACACCTCTGCGGCCTGCGCGTACAGCCCCTGCCGCTCGAGCACCTCGCCCATCGCCTCCGTCACGAACGCCGGCGACGCGGCCGGCGTCGGCACGCGCGGCGCGGCGGCGCGGCCGGCCGGCGTGGCCGGCGTGGCCGGCGTGGCCGGCGTGGCCGGCGT
>JAJTHG010000045.1 GCA_021298835.1 Gemmatimonadota bacterium | reverse complement strand
CGTGACGCGCCTCGGCTCGCGGGCCCCCACGCCGATGGGGGACTTCGTGCGCCGGCCTGCGGCGCGCGGGTGCGGAGGTGACGGCGAGTGGCCTCGGTCGGCGCGAGTCGTGGCGCGATGACCAACCGCACGCACCTGTGCCAGGCGGGCCGCGACGAGGTGCTCTACTCGGCCGAGCATCACACCTTCCGGACGACGTTCTTCAAGGGCGATGGCGCGGTCGAGTTCTACACCGTGTCGTCCGGCTCGGCGCTGTCGCGATTCCTCCCGATCGTCGCGGGCGAGCAGGAGATCGGCAAGGTGATCGTCGGACTGCGGCAGGGCAGTTCGGTGCGCATCCTGTCGGTGCCTGACCAGCGGCTGTCGCGACTCGAGCAGGTGTACGTCCGGGCGCGGTAGTGGGCTGGCGGTCGGCGTGCTATCGTCTGAGCATGTCCGACACCTGGCTGGCGCTCGAGGCCCCACTCCCGCGTCGCCTGTTCATCCAGCGGGGGGTGATCCTCGCCCTCGTGAAGTACGCTGGCGACATGGCCTTGGTGTCCGCCGCGGGCGGCACGTGGTTCGCGCCGTGGGAGTACTTCAGTCCCATCGGGCACGCGTTCGGCGCCGCGGAGCGACTGACGCCACCGTTCCATACGACGGCGGAGTGGCTGGCCCCGGTGCTGGCGCTGTGGGCGCTGCCGTTCCTGTACGTCGGGGTGACCTACTCCCTGCGCCGTGCGCTCGACGCCGGGCGCAACGGATGGTGGTCGCTGCTGTTCTTCGTGCCGTGGCTCAACTGGCTGCTCATCGCCGTGCTGGCGGTGCTGCCCAGCCGGCCGGACGCCTCCCCCGCGTCGCGCGAAGCTCCAACCGAGGCGGGCCGATCCGCATCACGGTCGAAGCTGTCGAGCGGGTTGCTGAGCATCGCGCAGGGGCTGGCCGTCGGGCTCGTCGGCGTGCTGGGCCTGGTGTTCGGCCTCGACCGCTACGGGGCGTCGCTCTTTCTCGGCCTGCCGGTCACGGTGGGGGCCGTCACGGCCTTCAGCTACGCGCGGCACACCGGCGGCTCGCTCCGCGAGACACTCGAAGTCGTGACCTTCGCGCTGCTGGCGCTCGCGGGCAGCTATGTCGCCTTCGCGATCGAAGGACTGGTGTGTCTGCTCCTGGCGATGCCCATGGCGCTGCCGCTGGCATATCTCGGCGCGACGCTGGGGCGACGTCTCGCCGACACGCGGGCCGCGGCCCCCGTTCGCTCGGCGCTGCTCTTGGTGCCGGTGTGGGCGGTCGTGGAATCGTCGGCACCAACGACCACCCCGCTCCGCGAAGTGCGAAGCGTCGTGCACATCGACGCGCCGCCGGCGGTGGTGTGGGAGCACGTCGTTGCCTTTCCGCCGCTGCCACCGCCGACGGACCTCGCCTCGCGGCTGGGGATCGCCGCGCCGCTGCGCGCGCGCATCGTCGGCGCCGGCGTCGGCGCCGTGCGCTACTGCGAGTTCACCACCGGGCCCTTCATCGAGCCGATCACCGCGTGGGAGCCGGCGCGGCGGCTCGCCTTCGATGTCGTCGCGCAGCCGAAGGCGTTGCGCGAGCTCTCCCCGTACGCGGCCGTGCATCCGCCGCATGTCGACGGGTGGATCACGTCCGAGCGCGGCGAGTTCAGGCTGGTGCCGCTGCCACATGGCGGCACCCGTCTCGAGGGACGCACGTGGTACCGCATGGGGCTCGCGCCGTCATGGTACTGGGGCGCGGTCGGCGATTGGTTCATTCACCGCGTTCACCTGCGGGTGCTCGTGCACGTCCGGCGGGTGAGCGAAGGCGCACTCGCCCGGGCGTCGTGACGGCCGACATGCCGTAGTCTCCCGGCACGGAGGCCCGCCCCGCGTCAGCGGAAGCGGACTTCCAATCCCACCGGCACCGGCCTCGGAGGCGCCGCCTCCGGGGACTCGGCGTACAGGTACGCGGGGCCGGCGCGGAGCCGCAGTGGCATCGACGCCCACGGGGTCGCCTCGATCGAAAGGCTCGCGCCCAGCATGGCCGCGGCCGGGGGGAGCGAGTCGACCCGCGTGGTGTCGTCGAATCCGCCGGCCATCTGCAGGACGCTCAGGGTCCGGACACTGGCGGCCGTGGCGTCGAGGCGAATGGTGAGTCTCGGCGAGATCGCCGCCCCCACCATCAGCGAGAGGTGCGCGCCGGGGCGCTGGATCGGGCGACCGGTGGAGATGTTGGCGAGCGAGGCCGCGCCGAGGGAGGCGCTTACGGTGAACTGCGGGTGCGTGGTATCCGGCGCCTGAGCGGCAGCGGCGGGCGGGAGCGCGAGCGCAACGACGAGGGCGGCGAGTGCCGAGCGCGGCATCGGGGGCACTGGTGAGCGCGGTCCGAATCGACGACGGGTTGTTGTCGTGTACCGAGGGGAGCGCCGCGGTGTTCCGCCGATCCTCGCGTGATCCGTGCATCTGGTTGCCGGCTGGCGTTGACTGGACTAAACTGGACTACCATGAAGCACGTCAACATCCACGCCGCCAAGACCCACCTGTCCCGCCTCATCGCCGATGTCCTCGCGGGGGAGGAGGTGATCATCGCGAAGGCCGGTACGCCGCTCGTGCGCTTGGTCCCGGTCGCGCAGGGCGAAGGGCCGCGGCCGCTCGGCGTGCTCCGTGGCGCCGTGGTGGAGCGAGACGACTGCTGGGCGCCGGACCATGACACCGAGGCGCTGTTCTATGGTGGCGAGGTCGAGCCGCCGCCGGCGAAGCGCGTGGCAGAAGGAACGCGCGCGTGGTACGCGAAGCCGACGACGAAGGCCAAGCCGAAGCCGAAGCGGAACCGCAAGCCGTGAACCTCCTGCTGGATTCGCACGCGCTGCTGTGGGCGTTGCACGATCCCCAACGGCTCACCTCCACCGCGCGCGAGGTCATCAGCGACCCGCGTTCGCTGGTCTACTTCAGTGCCGCGTCGGTGTGGGAACTCGAGCTCAAGGCGGCGAAAGGCAAGCTCACGCTGCCGAGCGACTGGATTGCTGCCACCGAGACGCTGCGCTTCGTCGAACTACCGGTCACCTCGCACGATGCGCGACGGAGCGCCGAGTTGCCGTGGCATCACGGTGATCCGTTCGACCGGATGCTCGTGGCGCAGGCGCAGCTGCGTGGCGTGCGACTGGCGTCGCGGGATCCGCTGATGGCGGCGTACGACGTGCCGGTGTTCGCGGTGTAGCGTACCGGACGTCCGCGACGCCCCGATCAGGCCAGCGGGTGTCCCCCGCCACCCTGCGCTCGGCGACGCCAGAGGACGACGCACAACCCGATGACCACGGTCGCGAATGTCCCGAAGGCGGTCACGTCGTCGATCACGACGACGCCGCTGCGAAGCGCGAGCCCCGCTCCCACGATCCCCCCTGCAAGGCCGACGACGAAGACCTCGAGCAGCCCTCGGCTCGGCGACTGGCTGGACATCGGCTTCCCTGGTGAGCGGTGCACGACGGCCGATGCGCGGAGGGCGCAGCCGGCAGGAGAGGCAACGACGATGGGAGCGAAGGGTATCGGTGGCTCGTTAACGGTCAGGTCGGCTCATCGAGCCGCGTCTGCGACCTCGCGAATACGCCGGACATCCACCGGCATCGTCCGGCAGCAGCCCCCGACCCACGACGCCCCGGCGTCGATCCACTCCCGCAGATACGCGGTGAAGCGCGTGGCCGTCCCCTCCCAGCAGCGCGCGTCGGCGTTCCACACCTCGCCCGAGTTCGGATACACGACGATCGGCTTGTCCGTCCCCGATCGGAGCTGGGCGATCAGCGAGGTCACGAGCGCCGGGGCAACACAGTTGACGCCAACCGCCACGACCTGCGGCTCGGCGTCGAGCATGCGCGCACACTCGGCCAAGGAGTCGCCGGCTGCCGTGTGCGCCGCATCGCGGCAGGTGAACGAGACCCATGCACGGGCCGACGGATGCTCGCGCACGGTGCGTACGACGGCCCGCGCCTCCAGCAGCGACGGCATCGTCTCGCACGCCAGCAGGTCCGGCGCAGCGGCGACCAGCGCGGCCATGCGTGGCCGATGGAACGCCACCAGTGCGTCCTCGCTCACGCCGTAGTCGCCGCGGTACTCCGAGCCGTCGTGGAGCGTGGCGCCGTACGGGCCGACTGACGCGGCCACGCGCAGCGTGCGCCGGGAATCCGGATGGCGCGCGTGAAACCGGTCGCGCGCCGAGCGGGCAAGGGCGACCGAGCGGTGCAGGAGCCGTTCGGTGTGTTCGTGCGACCAGCCGCGCGCGGCAAAGCCGGCGTAGCTCGCCTGGTAGCTCGCGGTGATCGCGACGTCGGCGCCGGCCTCGAAGTAGTCGAGATGCACGGCTTCGATGGCGTCGGGTGCGTCCTCGAGCAAGCGCGCCGACCACAGTGCGTCGGACAGGTCGTGGCCGCGCGCGGCGAGCTCGGTGGCGAGGCCGCCGTCCAGGACGGTCAGCGGCATGGGTATGGCGTGCGCCTCGTCATCCGTTGTCGCCGGCTACTTCGGCCGCATGACGGAATCCACCAGCCGCAGATAGTCGGCCAGTGGTGGCAGCCCCATGGCCCGGCGGCGCGCATCGACGCCAACCGAGTCGCGGATCGGATCCAGCACCCAGCGGCCATTCGCGAGGGAGAGTTGCGTGCCATGGATCTGCGGCCGACCGGCCTTCACCTCGACCCGATCCGTCAGATCGCTGTTCGTCACGATCAGATCGACCCCAAAAGCGAACGATCGACGTAGAGGGCGACGTCATCGCACCTGAGCCGGTCTGGGACAACGGCGACTCAGCCGGATAGGACTTTCAATCGGAGTGGGTTGACTCGCCATTGAGGATACCGCGCGATCGCCGACCTCGCCAACGCCTCGTGGGGGGCGGCGGCGTGCCTTCGATCTCGCTCGGGCGCCTTGAGCGCCGCGAGAACTTCGGTCAAGGTGGGGGGCCGAACCCAGCGGGGGGCCAACTGACGAGCCGGTGGGACAGCCGCGCACGCCGAACGTCCCCGCGCGGTCGCGGGGCGTCGAGGGAGGCGTGCTCAGGGGGGAGTCGCGGCGTCGGCGGACGGGCGTGGGGCGCGTGACGCGCCTCGGCTCGCGGGCCCCCACGCCGATGGGGGACTTCGTGCGCCGGCCTGCGGCGCGCGGGTGCGGAGGTGACGGCGAGTGGCCTCGGTCGGCGCGAGTCGTGGCGCGGGGAAGATCATGGGCGCTGTGTCGGCTGCGGCGGGCTCCGCCTGACGTCGCCCCCCGCGCGGACGGTTGGCATACCAGCCGTAGTAGCGCGTGGTGACGTGCCCCTTGGTGACGTGCCCCTTGCCGGGGATGTGCACGAGGACCCGGGCGAGGAACTCCAGTGGGTCCACCGTCTCGGTGCCCGCCGTCGGGCCGTCCGACTGGTCCGAGCGATAGGTCACGGCGTTGGCGGCGCGGTCGTAGGTCAGCCGTTCGAGCGCGACCGGATTGTGGGCGCAGTACTGGGCGAGTCGGGTGGCGAAGGCACGATCGTCCTCCGGGACCCAGACGGCGGTGTGCACGTGGAATCCCGGGTGCGGCCAGTTCAGCATGCCGGCGGCCTGGTCTTCTGCCAGTTGGCCCGGGAGCCGTGCGTCTGCAGGCACGCGACGATCTCTACGGCGAGGTCGCGCTCGCCGGTCAGCGTGCGAATGGCGGCGGTGACGGTGCGGGCGGCGACGCGGGCGATCTCGCCGAGGAGGCGGCGCCGGTAGAGACAGTACGCGCGGAGCCGATCGGGGATGGTGAGCACGACCTGCCGGTGCGGCACGGGCGCGAGGAGCGTGGGGTCGTGCCACTGGGTCCAGATCGCCAACCGCTTGGCATGACAGCTCGGTCAGAAGTATCGGCACTTGCACGAGAACGCGAGCAGATACTCGGGCGTGCAGGCCTCGCAGCGAATGCGGGCGAACCCGTGGTCGAGGACGCCGCACGCGAGGAACTTGTCGGCCACCTGCGTGACGACGGGCCGCCAGGGGCCGTACTCGCGGGCGAGGCAGTCGTCGTTGACGGTCTGCAGGCGCTGCAGATGATCCGACACCAACCGAAGCAGCGGCGACGCCTGGGGACGTCGGGGTTTGTGGACGCCGCGCACCGCCGGCACCGCATCGGGCATGCGCGCCCCGGGACCGGGGAGCGCCCAACATACCATCTACTCGGGCGCAGACCATCACCGTTCCGTCGCGCGATGTTCCGTCGCGCGATGTTCCGTCGCGCGATGTTCCGTCGCGCGATGGGCTGTTGCGACGCAACGTCCGCGTGGTGAACAGCCGGAGACATGGGTAACACTTCAAGCCGGGGACCTCGTGGGCTGGGCGTGGCACCGGGCGCCGGTCGTTTACGGCTACATCGCGCCGAGCATCGACGGCTTCTGTACGCGGGACGAGTGCACCGCCACGCTGCTCCGGCTCGGTTTCGCCCCGGTCGAGGTCCGGTCGTACCTCGGAGGTGGGGTGGCAGGCCACGTGATGCGACGGACCTGAGCCGACGGTCGCGCCCCGCTGCGGAGACGCTCGCACGGACATCGAGCCGTCGCGATCCGCGACGAAGCGCGGCCGGGTCCCGGCAGCTGTCGGCCATTCCTGTTCGCCGGCGAATAACTACCATTCGCCGGCTCCCGCCGGACACCCAGCCGATCCGAGGTAGGTTTAGGGGGCGTGCAGACCCTCAACATCATCCTCTGCT
>JAJTHG010000080.1 GCA_021298835.1 Gemmatimonadota bacterium | reverse complement strand
TGTCCAGGCGACGGCTGGCCCCGGCACGCGGCGATCGCTGGGTGTGGCAATCGCCCCAGCCAAGCGGTCCTGCACAGACTGCTGCAGTTTCGGGTGGGGCGAGCTTCACGCCATGTGCCGTGCGCCTTCGCGCCCCCCGTGACCTTTGGCGTGCAGGAGCGCCAGTGCCTCCCGCACGGCACGCTCCGGATACCGCTCACGCGCGATGGCCGCGCAGAACCGGACGCGATCCTCGCGCCGGCCGATGGATGGGCGACCGGGGGACCGAAGCGACGTCTGCACACGCTGCGCTGCGAGCCACTTGGCATGCTGCGTCATCGAAACCTCGAGCGGAGGGGAGGTGTCTCGACGACCGATTGCATCCACCCCGTACCGGGTGATCCGCTCCACCCACCGCCGCCACGGCGTCGGGATCACCAGCAGCATCAGCAGACCGAGGTCACGTCCGTGGCCACGGGACTCGACCAACCGAGTCTCGGAGAAACCCGGGGCGATTCACTCCGTCATCTGCAGCTAGCGCGGACGCCGCACGAGCCACGTCAACGCCGCGACCGCCGGCGCGAGGCCAAGCAGGTGCGCGACCGCGTCCGTCGGCGTCGCGGCGACGAGGAAGGACGTGACCGCCCCGGACGCGCCCAGCAGCAGGCCGGCCACCGCCCACGCCTCGAACGACTGGGCGCCCACCCGCCAGAGCACCGACGCGCCGACCGCGGCCGAAGCGGCGAGCACGGCGGCACGCCGCAGCCACTCGGCGTCGGTGAGCGCCTCGCCCGACCCCACCACCAGCCCGAACGCGACAGCGGCGGCCAGCACGACCAGTCCGCGCGCCCACGCCCGGCGCCACGCGACGATCGCGCCGAGGACGAGCGCCGCGCCCCCGGCCGTCGCGAGGCCGCCGGCCGCGGGGGTGAACAGCGCGGCCAGCCACGGGAGCTCCGCGTCGAGCACCGTGTCCGCCAGCGTCGGCGTCGTCGGCAGCAGCATCCACGGGATCAGACTCATGAGCGTCGGCCCGAGCATCAGCAGCGCGCCCCCGACGAGCGCGTCGCGCGTCGTCGGGGCGCGCACGGGTACGCCGGCACGCGCTCGTACGGCGTCCGTCGCGCGCCACAGCAGCCAGACGACCACGGGTCCCAGCGCGCTGCCCACCAGCCCGAGCAGCACGAAGAGCCGGTGACGATCCCACGGCTGCGCGGTGTCCCACCCGTGGAGGCGCGTACCCCACTCGTTCATGGCGACGACGACCGCCACGACGCCGGCGATGCCCAGCAGGGCCGCCGCCCGTCCGCCGCGCGGCCACGCGACCGCGCCCGTGACCGGCGCTCGCCGCAGCACGACCAGCAGCGCCACCAGCCAGACCAGCACTGCGACGAAGACCGTCGCGACGCTGATCGTGCCGCGGCGCGAGCGCGCCTTGGTGTCCTCCCGCGACCATGCCTCGGGGATGAACACCGCGTGCCCGACGCGCACCACGCGATCGCCGGCCACCACGGCCAGACGCCGCGCCGCGCCCCCCGCCGGGAGCCGGATGCCGGTGTCGTCGAACGTGAACTCGACGTCGCGCCGAGCCGGCCGTGCCGTCTCCTCGGCCGAGACCAGCACGAGTGCGCGAGGATCCGCGCCGCTCGCCGCCAAGGCCGCACGGGCCAGCGACTCGGCGGCGGCCCGCGGCAACGACCGGGCGGGCAGCGAGTCCGGCAGGACGTGCTCCCACGTGTGCGGTCGCCCGTCGGCCTCCAGCGCGATCATCCACTGCTCGGTGCGCTCGGCCACGCTCCCCTGCGGCCGCACGTAGCGCACCGACCATTGTCCACCGTGCAGCCACGTCCGCTCGAGCCGACGCAGCTCGGCGGAGTCGGCACCGGTGGCCCGCAGGAACCGGCGCGCCCCGCCGGCACCTACCAGTTCCGCGTCCACCAACCGCGTCCAGCGCGCCGGATCGTCGCCGAGCGTGCGCAGCACCGAATCGGCGCGCGCCACCGCCTCCGCTCGCGTCACGGTGAACGACGGTGCCGCCCGTTCGCCGGTCGGCATCACCGCGAGCGCCACGGACACGACCGCCACCACCACGCCGAGCCGGCCGAAGCGCCGGGACGTCGCGGCGCCGACCGGCACGTCGTCCGTGACCGGGTCCGGCGACCGCTCGGGAGCCCGCCACGCCGAGAAGCGGGCCGAGTCCGGGGTGACCGCCGCCAGCCCCCGGCGACGCCACGAGTGCCGGGCCACCAGCAGGGCCGGGAGCGACGCCACGAGTGCGACGACGGCCAAGGTGATCCGATAGGGCGTGGCGGTGCCCGCCGAGGCGAAGAGCCCGAAGAGGACGAGGTCGTAGGTGAAGTGTCCCACCACCGTCGTCACCAACCCGACGCGCAGGTAGAGCACGGCCCACAGGACCGCCTCGAGGAACAGCTCCACCCCGCGTGCGTAGGCCGGCCATGAGGGATAGTTCGCGTGGCCGAAGCCGAAGACGAGCGCCGTGCCGATCACCGCCGCTGCCATCGCCGGCCGGCGCCACGGCCGGTCGCGCACCGCCCGGGCCACGAGCGCGAGGGGCACGGCGCGGAAGAGCACCTCCTCGAGCACCCCCGCCTGCAGCGACACCGCGACGGCCGTCACCCACGGGAGCGGCGTCGCGATCTGGTTGGGGTCATCGAGCAGCCCGCTCGGCGACCACCAGCCGAAGCGGTGCGTGACGAGGTAGAACACGGACACGTAAGCGAGCCCGAACGCCGCCACGGTGTAGCCGCCGAGCAGGCGCAGCGCCACGGGACGGGTGCCGGCCTGCGCCGTGGTCTGCCACCAGTCGAAGTGGTCGGGGAAGGCCTCGCGCGTGAGGGCCTCGCCCATCGCCAGCAGCACCGCCGACACGAGGCCCATCCCGACGAGCGCCGCCGCTGCGCCGAGCCACTGCTCCAGGAGGTGCGTCCCCGTGCCGGTGGCCGTGTCGTAGTCGAACCACGACAGCGTGATGCCGTTCACCTGCGCCGCCGCGAGGAGCAGCCCCATCACCAGCCCCGCGAGGAGGGCCGGCCGCCAGCGCACCCCGCCGCGCCGGGCGATGCCGGCCATTGCCACGAGGCCGAAGAGGGCGAACAGCGGCACGAAGGCGCTGGCGATGCCGGCATACAGTTCGTTGTCGGCGCGCCGTTCGCGATAGCGTCGGGTGAAGGCCTCGGGGATCTTCGCGTACGCCGATGCCCCGCCCGGCCGGTCGCCGCGCACGACCACGTCGAGCCGGAGCGGCGCCGTCCCCAGCCGCCGGTCGGTCCGCTCGTAGGTGAAGGTGCGGTCCACGCGGCGGCTCGGTGCCACCGTCGCCACCGACGCGGCGACCACCCGCCAGCGCGCGTCGGGTTCGCTCAACCATGCGCGGCGCACCGAGTCGGCCACCGCGAGCGCGGCCGCCGAGTCGAGCGCCGGACGCGCGTCGGCCTCCGCGAGGACGTCCCGGAAACCGATGACGCGCCCGTCGGGCGCGAGCGTCACGCGCACCTCGCGCGGGTCGCCGGGCCGGAAGAACCGCACCTCCCACGAGAACAGCGCGATGTCCGTCCCGCGCACCTCGGCGTCAACCGCCGGCTTGCCGCCGGCCTCGAGCTCGACGTACGTCTGCACGTCGCCGGCCTGGTCGAACCGCACGGCCTCGCGCGCCCCTGCGATGGGCAGCGCATGCGCCTGGGCGAACGCGCGCGCGCGCGCGGCGGCGAGATCCGGCGTCAGCCGCTGCTCGAGGGCGACGGTGGGCTGCGCGAGCGGAAAGAGCCAGCGGGCGACGGCCGCCAGCCCGACGGTCGCGGCGAACAGCCACCAGCCGAGGGAGCGAGCAGGACTCGTCATCGGCCGATCACCGCAGGTCGCGTGACGCCGCCCACAGGCCGCCCAGCGCCACGCCGAACATGAGGGCGAGCAGCAGCGCCCGGCGCGCCCCGATCGGCAGGGCGAACGCGGCAACGAGGAGCCCCACCAGCAGCAGGGCCCCGCGCAGCGTCCACCGCAAGCTCGGCGTGGGCAGGTACCGCACGCCGGCCCGCCACGTGCCCATGATCCGCGCCTCGCGGGCGGCGATCGGGCCGAGCCAGCGATCCTCCAGGGCCCGCCAGCGGGTCGTGAGCGACCGGTGCGCCGTCATCGCGCGCCGAGCGGTGCGGCGAGGAAGGCGCGCAAGGCCGCGAGCGACGCCGCGGGGGCCTCTTCCTGCGGCAGGTGCCCGACACCGGGCAGCACCACCGCGGTGGCCCCGGGGATGCGGCGCGCGAATTCGGGCGCGAGCGCGGCCGGGATCCACGCATCGGCCTCCCCCCACAGCACCAGCGTCGGCGCGGTGATCCGCTCGAGCCCCGCCCCGTCGTTCGCCCGCGGGGTACGGGCACGCTGCACGAACGCCTCCCGGCTGCCCGGGCGTCGCGCCATCAGCCAGATGCGGTCGATCAGCGTGTCGGTCACGCGCGCGTCGTCGGCGTACACCTCGCGCAGCGAGCGCGCCACGATCGCGCGCGGGGTGACGCGGGACAGCACCGGCCCCAGAAGCGGGAGCTGCGCGAGCCGGAACGGCAGTGGCGCCCCCCGCCCCGTCGGCAGGCCCGCCGGGTCCACCAGCACGAGCCGGGCGACGCGGGCCGGCTCGCGGGCCGCGAGTTCCCACGCGATCTCCCCGCCAAGCGAGTTGCCGGCGACGATCGCCGGCCCCACACGCAGCGAGTCGAGTGCCGCGGAGACGAACCGCACGTAGGCGGGCATCGAGTAGTCGCCGTCGGCCGCCGGGCCCGTGAGCCCGAAGCCCGGCAGGTCGAACCGCACCACGCGGAACGAATCGCGCAGCGCCGCCGCCCACGCGTCCCACGTGTGCACCGACGACGACGTCCCGTGCAGCAGGACGACCGGCGGGCCCTGGCCTTCGTCGCGCACGTGCACCCGCAGGCCGGCGATCGCCACGAAGCGCGAACCGCCGTCGGCCCAGCGGCGCTCGAGCTCCGCGGCCGGTACGTCGGGGGTGCGGAGGCCCACCCCGGCGATCGTCAAGACGAGCGCCGCGACACCGAGGATGCGCGGCCAGCGCGCGCGCGGCCGCGCGGCCGGCCGCGCGGCCGACCGCGCGGCCGACCGCGCGGCGGACCGCGCGCGGCCTCCCGCGCCCGCCGCGACGTCCGTCACCACGACTCGCGCGCGCGGAGGCGCGTCACGTGCGCCACGTGATGGTCGCCGTGCCAGGCGTAGTGCGCCAGCAGCGCGTCCACGCGCAGCACGCCGCCGACGGGATGCCGCAGGGTACGGCCGAACGCCGCGTCATCGAGCGCCCGCCACAGGGTCACCCATCGCGTGTGCAGCGCCTCGAGCAGGGTGAGTGACGTCGCGATCGGCGTCTTCGCGGTGTCGGGCAGCTGTGCCCAAGCGACTTCGTCGTACGGCTTGATCGTCGGTGCGTCCTCGGTGAGCGCGAGCTTGAGCCGCACGTAGGCGTTCAGGTGCGAATCGGGGACGTGGTGCACCACCTGCCGCACCGTCCAGCCACCCTCGCGGTACGGCGTATCGAGCTGGGCCTCGGTGAGCCCATCGGTGGCCAGCCGCAGCATCTCGGGCACCGACGCGATGCGTTCGATGAGCGCGGCCCGCTCCGCGTGCCCGGGAGGCGCGGCGGGGGCGGCGTACCGGCCGATCGGGAATCGCGGGTCGTCGGTCATGACTGGGCGGCGGTCAGAAGGTGAGCTGCAGGCCGGTCGTGAAGACCTGGTCGGTCGTCCGGAAACGTGCCGCCGGCGTCACGTTCGGCCGGAACGGGGGCAGACTCTGGTAGCGGACAAGGTAGCTCAGCTTCACCGACAGGATGCTGTTGATCGGCGCCACGAGGGCGGACTCGCTGTTGACGCGCCGGTCGCCCGTGTCCTGCAGGTTCAGGATGTACTCGGCGAACTGCCGCAGGTAAGCCTTCTCCGTGAAACTGTGCTTCCACGTGCCCGCGGTGCGACCCGACCCGAAGGAGAGCGACGTGCCGTTCAGGTTGTCCTGCTGGATGAGGCCGCCGCCGACCTCGACCGACAGGTCGTCCCTCGGCCGCGCCACGGCCTTCCACGCGAGACCGGCCTGCTGCTCGTACTTGTTCGCGATGCCGGCGAAGCGGTTGCGGTCCCAGATGAGCACCCCGAAGACGGTCAACGGACCGCCGACGGCGTAGTCCGTGCGGGCCAGCACCCGGTAGAACTCGGCGTTGGCCGTCCCCTGCGCCTCGCTGTAGACCGCGTTGAACTCCTGCGTGAACAGGAAGCGCCGCAGTCTGTAGGTCGCCTTGTCCCCGAGCGAGAAGGTCGTCAGCTGCTGGTTACCCGAGACGGCGACGTAGCCCAGGTCGCCGGTGAAGGTGTAGGGCTTCTCGGGCGGCTTCTCCTGCGCGGCGAGGGCGGGGGCGACGGCGGCAGCGACAGCGGCAGCAACGGCGACGGCGACAGCGACGATCCTGAGGCGGCGGAGCGGGAGCGATGACATAAACGGCGTGTGGTGGAGTTGGGGGGTCAGCGCAGGAGCGCCGCAGCGGCGAGGTCCACGAGGAGCCCCGCGACGAGCGCGGTCATCAGCTTCAGGCCGCGATACAGGCGGGTCAGCACGGCGTACTTCCGCACGTTGATGCCGGCCACGACGTGCAGTTGCTCGGCGAGCTCGGTGTTGAGACTGTCGATGCGCAGCTGGCTCCACACCGCCTGGTAGGCCGCGAGCGTGCGCCCGACGATCGCCTGGTTGTACCGCACGGAGGCGGACGCGCCGGGTCGCACCTCCTCCGGCGGCGAGACCGGCGGGCCGGTCCGCGGCCGGAGCGTCTCGATCGCGAGGATGAAGAAGTAGAGCGCGCACGCCGCGTACAGCGCGAGCAGCGCCACGAAGCTCAGGCCCAGCGCCCCGGCCCGCAGCGTCTCGTCGATCGGGCCCCGGGTCACGACCAGCAGCACCGCGGCATTGAGCGCGCCCATGATCACCAGCGCGAACCGGGCCTTCTTGTCGGCGAGTTCCACGAGGTCCTGCTCGGCCTTGAAGGCGTCCGTCAGCGCCTTGTAGCGCGTGAAAGGATCGAGCGGCGCCTCGGACTGCTCGCGCTGCTTCTGCTCCTTGCGGCGACGCCGGGCCTCCTCGCCGCCGTCACCGGACAACGCGTCGGCTGCAGCCAGGGCGACCGACCCGCGCGGGATCAGCCCTTCGGCGGGATCAGGGGGCACCAGGGTCGGCCCGGCGCGATCGGGAACGGACATGTCGCCAACCGTAACCGGCCCGAGTGGACCCCGCCAGCGCCCGCCTCCCCGGGGCTCGCGCCGCGCCGGCACGAGCCCCGGGGGACGCCCGACGGGCGCGACTCACCGAGCCGTCACGTCAGCAGCGAGCGGAGCTTGTTGAAGCCCTCGCGGACCTCGTCGGCGAGTTCGCGGGCCTTCTCCCCGACGTCGTCGAGTACCTCGCCCGCCGGCCCTCGCGCCGCCTCGAGCTTCGCCCGGAACGCCTGCAGCCGGCCGTTGACTTCCTCCCACTTCTCCTTCGCCTCGGCCTTCCCCAGCGCCGCCTGCACCTGCAGTTCATCGGCCTCGCGCTGGAGCGTGGTCAGCATCTCCTCGAGCTTCGCCTTCGCCTCGTCGAGCATCGTCGAACCCTCCCGGCCTCGCGGCCCCTAGGGTGCCGAGCGGCGCGCGCTGGAGTGGCGCGCCGCCAGTTGCCAGGTGCGGCCGCGCCGCACCCACGTGTCCGTCACCACGAACGACTCCGGCGCGCCGCCGGTCGGGCCCCACATGACGCGCACGACGGCCGTCGCGACGCCGGGCGCATGGAGGCGCACCTGCGGGGGCTCCAGTCGTCCGTCATCGGAGACCCGGCGCTCGAGCAGGCCGGCGATCCAGTCGGCCTTGTCGATCACCTCGCCGGACGACAGGGCGCTGACCAGCGCGAACTGCGGTGCCAGCAGCTGCTCGAGCCGCGCCTTGTCGCGCGTGAGCATGGCTGCCAGCACTTGCTGTTCCGCGGCGGCGATCTCGGCGGCGATCTCGGCGGCGGGGCCGGCCGGTCGCGTCGCGCCTTGCCTCGGCGCCGGCGCACCCGCCTTCGCGGCCGGCCGCGCCTGCGCCGCTGCCCGCGACGGTACCAGCAACGCACCGACGGCGGCGCTGCCCAGCACGATCCCTCGGAGCACGTGGTTCATGGCCGAACGCTAGGCCCCGCACCACCCCCTCGCCAGCGGGAAACCCCGCACGCCGACGGAGGCGAGTCGCCGCCCGCGCGGCGGCGGCGCCGTGCGCATCAGGCCGAGGCCTCGTCGAGCGCCGCGACGAACGTCTCGACCGGCTGGGCGCCCGAGATCCCGAGGTCGCCGTTGAAGACGTAGAACGGGACCCCGCGGATGCCGAGCCGGGCGGCCTCCGCCCGCGACGCCTCCACGGCACCTTCCCCTTCGCGCGAGTCCAGCCACGCCCGGGCCGGCCCGAGCGGCACGCCGACTGCCTCGGCGATGCCCAGCAGTGCCCCCCGGTCCTCGAGGTCCACCCCCTCCCGGAAGTACGCCGCGAACAGCGCCTCCGCCATCGCCCACTCCCGCCCGTGGGATCGCGCGAACAGGATGAGCCGATGAGCATCGCGCGTGTCGTTCGCCCTGGCGATCCGGTCAAAGCGGAAGTCGAGCCCGTCGGCGGCCCCGACCTTCGCCACGTGGGCGAACATCGCCTCCGCCCGGGCCGCGCCGCCGAACTTCGGTCCGATGACGTCGGCCCAGGGGACACCGCCCCTCGGCAGGTCGGGCTGCAGCAGGAAGGGTCGCCAGTGGCGCTCGACCCGGAGGTCCGGTCGGGCATCGAGCGCACGGCCGAGGCGCGCGCTGCCGATCCAGCACCAGGGGCACGACACGTCGGCATGGACGTTGATCACGATGGGAGACGGCATGGCGACGCAACGCCCTCTGCCGTCCGGCGGTGCCACGGGCGAGCTTGGGGGGCGTGTCCGCCCACGACGCCTTCGTCGCGAACCGGCTCGCGGCCTTCGCGGCCGCCCGTCCCGGATTCCGCACCCGCTTCGCTCCGGCCCCAACCGGCTGGCTGCATCTGGGCCATGCCGTGAATGCGGTGTGGGTGTGGAGCGTCGCGCGGGCGTTCGGCGGGCGGGTGCTCCTGCGGGTCGAGGACCACGACCGGCTGCGGTGCCGCCCCGAATACGAAGCGGGCGTTCTCGACGACCTCGACTGGCTCGGGTTGACGGCCGATGACGCCCCGACCGTGACCTACCGGTCGTGGGGACCGCATCCCGTGCGCCAGTCCGACCGCAATGCCATCTACGCGGCCGCGCTGGCGGGACTCGAGGCGCGCGGCCTCGCGTATCCGTGTCGCTGCTCGCGACGCGACATCGCCCGCGTCGTCGGCGAGGTGCCGCACGCCGAGCTGCGCTACCCGGGCACCTGCCGGCACGCCGCCGTGCCCCCCGCCGAGACGCTCGCTCGCCGCGTGCGCATGGCCGACGGCACCGAGCGCAGCACCGACCTGCGGCTCGGCGAGATGGTCCAGGTGCCGGCCGAGCAGTGCGGCGACATGCTCGTGCGCGACCGGCACGGGCTATGGACGTACCAGTTCGCCGTCGTCGTGGACGACCTGGCGCAGGAGATCGCCCTCGTGATCCGCGGGGAGGACCTGCTGGCCTCGACGGGGCGCCAGCGCCGACTCGCGGCGCTCCTCGGGGGCGCGCCACCCGACGTGCTGCATCATCCGCTCGTGCGGCATCCGGACGGCGAGAAGCTGAGCAAGTCGAGCGGCGACACGGGACTCCGGGACCTGCGCGCCGCCGGCTGGACGCCGGAGCGGGTGCTGGGACTCGCGGCCCACCTGGGCGGGCTGGCCCCGAGTCCCGCCCCCCTCGCGGCCGGGGCCCTCGCCTCGCTGTGGCGATGAGGCGTCGGACGTGCACGACCGCGAGCCCGCCGAGGACGGCGCGCCGCGCTCGTCAACCCGCTGCCGTCGCGCGTCCGGCGCTGCAACTTCCGATCATGGCCACCGTGCTCACCCATGCGTGACGTGCGCCGCATCCGGGCCGCCCTGCTGGCCACCGGCGAGTCGCCGCTGGTGCTCGCCACCGTGCTTCGCACGCGCGGCCCCGCCTACCGTCGGGCGGGCGCGATGGCGCTGCTCGCCGCCGACGGGCGCCTCCTCGCCGGCGGCGTCTCGGCCGGGTGCCTCGAGAGCGACGTGTCGGCGAGGACCCCGGCCGTTCTCAAGGCGGGCGCGGCCGAGCGCGTGGTGTACGATGCCGACGGTGGCGCGTTCGCGATTCCCTCGGGCTGCGGCGGCACGGTCGAGGTGCTGCTCGAACCCGTCACGACGTCCGAGCATCGCGAGGCGCTCGCCGGATGGCTCCGCGCGGCGGAATCGCTCGGTGCCGTCGGGGCGTGCGGCATCGTGCTGCGAGGCCGCAGCGACGGCCGCGGTGGCTTCTCGCGGGTCATCGCCACCACCGACGGTGAATGGTGGTTCAACGCCGCTGGCAGCGAGGGCTTCGCTGCGGTGGCACGGGCCGCGGTGCGGCGCGACGGCGTCCGCGCCGCCGCGCTGCGCAGCGCCGGCGTGTTCCGGTACGACGGGCTCGAGGTGGCGTGGCATCCGCTCTCCCCCGTCCCGGTGCTCGTCATCGGCGGGGCCATGCCCGACGCCGAGCCGGTCGCGCGCCTCGCGCAGGGGCTCGACTGGCGGGTGCGCGTCCTCGACCACCGCGAGGCCCGGCTCGACGGCTTCGGCGTGCCGGAGATCGAGCGCGAAGCCGGCCCGCCGGAGTCCCTCGCCGCGCGGGTCGGGGCCGATCCCTTCACCGCGGTGCTCGTCATGTATCACGCCGAGGCGGCCGACGGCGAGGCGCTGCGCGCGCTGGTCGCGGCACCGCCGGGCTTCGTCGGCGTGCTCGGGCCGCGATCCCGGACGGCGCGGCTCCTCGCCGGGACGCCCCTCGCCGAGCCCCCGTGGCCGTCGTGGCTGCGGGCGCCGGTGGGGCTCGACGTCGGCGCGGACACGCCGGACGAGATCGCGGTGAGCATCGTCGGGGAATTGCTCGCGTGGCAGCGCGGCGCGGGTGGCGCCCCGCTGGTCGGACGAGACGGACCGCTGCATCACGTCGGGGCCTTCGAGGTGCTCGAGGGTGATCCGGCGCCGTGGCCGGGCGACGGGCCGTGACGGACGGCCCCACGCCGACGAGGGCGCGCCGCAGCCCCGCCGGACGAGCCGCGGAAGGCCGACTGCCGTGAGTCTCGGCGCCATCGTGCTCGCGGCGGGGGCGTCGTCGCGCCTCGGTCGGCCCAAGCAGTTGCTCGTCGGCCCGCGGGGCTCGCTCGTGCAGGCGACCATCGCCGCGGCGCGAGGCGCCGGAGCCGACCCGGTGCTCGTCACGCTGGGCGCGCACGCCGAGGCGGTGGCCCCGCACTGCGCGGGGGCTGTCATCGTCCCCGTCGCCGCATGGGCCGACGGGCAGGGCGCGTCGCTCGCCGCCGGGCTCACGGCGCTCGAGACCGCGACGGCATCGCTCGACGGCGCCTTCCTGCTCGTGTGTGACCAGCCCGCGCTGACCGCAGACGTGCTCGTGCGACTGCACGATGCCTTCCGCCGCACGGGCGCCGATGCCGCGGCGGCGTACTACGACGGCCAGGCGGGGGTGCCCGCGCTCGTCTCGGCCCGGCTCCTCGTACGGCTGCGGCAGGACGGGGGCGGCGGACACGGCGCGCGCGCGCTGCTGCGGGATCCCGCGGTGCGCACCGCGCTCGTGGAATGGCCGGAGGGGGCGTTCGACGTGGACACCCCGGCCGACGCCGCGCGCCTCGCCGGCGGGACGCCAGCATCGGATCCCCCCGCCGCGTAAGCTCGGTAATCTCGCGTCCCCCTCACCCCCCTTGGCATGCCTCGCTGCCTCGTCGCCCTGTCGTTGCTGCTGCCGTCGCTGCTGCCGTCGCTGCTGCCGTCGCTGCTGCCGTCGCTGCTGCCGTCGCTGCTCGGCGCGCAGTCGTCCCGTCGTCCCGCCGCGGACACCACCTCGGTCACACCGGCCGCCGCCCGCGCCACCACCGAGGGCTTCAAGCCGGCTGGCGTCGTCACCACGCGCGGCACGGTGCGCCTCGCGTCCGGCCAGTCGCTTGCCTATACGGCGACGACCGGCGAGATGCCGATCCGCAACCCGCAGACCGACAGCACCGAGGGGACGATCTTCTTCGTGTACTACCAGCGCGACGGCGCCGGCGACCCGGAGAAGCGTCCGCTGACGATCGTCTTCAACGGCGGCCCCGGCTCGAGCACGGTGTGGCTGCACATGGGCGCCTACGGCCCCAAGCGCGTGAAGAAGCTCGACGACGGCTCGAGCGGCCCGCCACCGTACACGTACGAGGACAACCCGTACACGCTGCTCGACCAGACCGATCTCGTCTTCCTCGATCCGGTGGGGACCGGCTATTCGCGGCCGGCCAGGCCGACCGACGGCCCCAAGTTCTGGGGGCTCGACGAGGACGTGCGCGCGACGGGCGAGTTCATCCGGCTCTTCCTCACCCGTTACGAGCGCTGGGGCAGCCCCAAGTTCGTCAGCGGCGAGTCGTACGGCACCACCCGCGCGGCGCACCTGAGCGGCTGGCTCGTGGACAACGGCATCGCCCTCAACGGCGTCGCGCTCATCTCGACGGTGCTCAACTTCGAGCTCTCTCGCACCGACCGCGGCAACGACATCGCCTATGCCGGCTATTTCCCGTCGCACGCCTTCACCGGCTGGTACCACCGGAAGCTCGACGCCGACCTGCAGCGGCTGACCGCCGCGCAGTTCCAGGCGGCGGTGGACAAGTTCACCGCCGACGAGTACGTGCCCTGGCTCATGAAGGGCGACGGGGCGCTCACGCCGGCCGAGCGCGACGGCATGTACGGCAAGCTCGCGCGGTGGACGGGGCTGTCGCGGGAGTTCATCGCCGCGAACGACGGGCGCATTCCGCTGCCGCGGGCGCAAGCCGCGCTGCTCGCCGGCGAGCGCAAGATCCATGGCCGCCTCGACAGCCGCTTCACGGCGTACAACACCGACCCCGGTGCCGGCACGCCGTCGTTCGACCCCAGCGAGTCGAACATCCGCAACAGCTACACGCCGGTCATGAACGACTACGCACGGCGGCACCTCGGCTGGAAGGACGAGCGCACCTACTGGATCCTCGGCGGCGGCATCGGGCCGTGGCGCTACGAGCAGGGGCGGTTCCCGAATGTGGTCCCGTCGCTGGAGCGCGCGTTCGTGAAGAACCCGGACATGAAGCTGTACGTGGCGCTGGGCTACTACGACATGGCGACGCCGTACTGGGCGGTGCAGTACACGCTCGACCACATGAGCGTGGACCCCAAGATCCGCGCCGGGATCCGGAAGGGCTACTTCACGGCGGGGCACATGATGTACATCGACGAGCCGAGCATGAAGGGAATGCGGGCGGACCTCAGGACGTTCATCGAGTCGGCGGTGCCGCGCTGAGGCGCGGGCCCGGCCCGGCGCGCGACGGCCCCGGATGCCAAGGTGGCATCCGGGGCCGTTGTGTGTCCGCTCGGCTCGAGAGGCCAGGGGCCCGCTCCTGCGACGGCGGAGAGGATCGTGCCGAGGCGTCACACGAGCGTCATCGGGGCCGTCATCGGGGCCGTCATCGGGGCCGTCATCGGGGCCGTCATCGGCGCTCGCGCCGCCGGCATCACCCGCATTCGCTGAAGCCGCATACGTGGCATTTCACGCATCCCTCGGCGAACTCGAGCGAACTGCCGCAATCCGGGCAGGTCCCGAGGAACGCCCCGCCCCGCTCCGCATGGAGGTCGAACTGCGTGCCCTCGTCCGCCGGTCGCGCCACCTGAGCGGCCGGTACCCGCGCGGTCGGTGCCGTCGCCCCCCCCCCCGACGCCCGGCAGCTCCTGCTGCACCCCCTGCTTCTCCTTCGCCCACCGCTCGAGCACCATCCCCACCGCGTCGGGCACGCTCATCACCTTGTTCGGCCCGAATCCCACCGCCCGGTCGCTCGAGATGCCGCGCAGCTGCTTGACGATCTCCCCGACCGGAATCCCCGATCGGAACGCCAACGAGATGAGCCGGCCCATCGCCTCGGCGTCGGCCATCGCCGAGCCGCCCGCCTTGCCGAGGTTCAGGAAGACCTCGAACGGCTGGCCGCGGTCGTCCTCGGTGATGTTCACGAAGAGGGTGCCGAGCGGCGTGTCCGTGCGGTAGCTCGTGCCGCGGAGCACGTCGGGCCGCGAGCGCTTCGCCCGGCGCTGCAGCAGCTCCCCCTCGACGTCGGCGAGGGCGCGCTTGAGCCGCGACACTTCGGCGGTGAGCTCGGCGATGGTGCCGTGCAGCTCGCCCAGCTCGCGCCTGGTCGGGGACTCGGGCGCCGTGCCTCCCCGCTCGGCGGCCGCCTTCGCGGTGGCCCCGGTGGACAGCACCTGCGCGTCGCGCGAGCCGTCGCGGTACACGGTGACGCCCTTGCACTTGAGCTCGTAGGCCAGCTCGTAGATGCGCCGGACGTCGTCGCGCGTGGCGGCGTGCGCGAAGTTGGTCGTCTTGGAGATCGCCGAGTCGCAGTGCTGCTGGAAGGCCGCCTGCATGCGCACGTGCATCTCGGGGGCGATCACGTTGGCGGTGACGAACACGCGCCGCCAGCGCGCCGGCACCTCGGGGAGGTCCACCCGTCCCTCGGCGGCGATGCGCGTCATGAGCGCCTCGGCGTACCACCCCTCGCGCTGCGCGATCGCGACGAAGTCGGCGTTGACGTCGGGCATCATCACGCCGGCCTGGTTGCGCATGAACGCCACCGCGAAGAGCGGCTCGAGTCCCGACGAGCAACCGGCGAGGATCGAGATGGTGCCCGTCGGCGCGACGGTGGTGACGTTGCAGTGCCGGAGGGCGCGCCTCGGCCGGATGCGCGCGCCGGCGGCATCCCGGGCACAGGTCTCGTCCGGCCCCCAGATCGAGCGGGCCCATTCCGGGAACGTGCCGCGCTGCGCGGCGAGCCGCTCCGACTCGCGCTTGGCGGCCTCGTCGAGCGTGGCCATCACGCGCCGCCCGAGCTCGACGCCTTCGGGGCTGTCGTACGGCACGCCGAGCCGCACGAGCATGTCGGCGAAGCCCATCACGCCCAAGCCGATCCGCCGGATGCGCTGCGAGAGCGCCGCGATCTCCGGCAGCGGGAACTTGTTGACGTCGATCACGTCGTCGAGGAACCGCGTCGCCAGCGCCACGTCGCGCTCGAATCCCGCCCAGTCCATCGCGCCGTCCCGCACGTACCAGCCGACGTTCACCGAGCCGAGGTTGCAGACGTCGTAGGCGAGCAGCGGCTGCTCGCCGCACGGATTCGTCGCCTCGTAGGCCCCGAGGTGCGGCACCGGGTTGTAGCGGTTCGCCTCGTCAATGAAGAACACCCCCGGTTCGCCCGTCTTCCACGCGCCGTCGATCAACTCGTCCCACACCGTGCGCGCATCGAGCTGCCCCACCACCGCGCCGCTCTGCGGATGCACGAGGTCGTAGCTCGCCCCCGTCCGCACCGCCTCCATGAACGCCGAGGTGACCGCCACGGAGATGTTGAAGTTCGTGATCTTGGTGAGATCGTCCTTGCAGTGGATGAACGTCCGGATGTCCGGATGGTCCACCCGCAGGATCCCCATGTTGGCGCCGCGCCGTGTCCCGCCCTGCTTGACCGCCTCCGTGGACGCGTCGTAGAGCTCCATGAACGACACCGGCCCGCTGGCCACCCCGGTGGTGCTGCGCACCATGGACCCGCCCGGCCGCAGACGCGAGAAGCTGAACCCCGTGCCGCCGCCACTCTGATGGATGAGCGCCATCGCGCGCAGCGTGTCGTAGATACCGTCGTGCCCGTTCGAGAGCGCGTCCGCCACCGGCAGCACGAAGCACGCCGAGAGCTGCCCGAGCGGGCGCCCGGCGTTCATGAGCGTCGGCGAGTTGGGCAGGAACCGGCCGTCGGTCATCAGTCGGTAGAACGCCTCCGCCGTCGCCTGCACCTCGGGCTCGGTCGCCCCGTGGCGGCGCTCGGCCTCCGCCACCACGGTCGCGACGCGCCAGAAGAGCGCCTCCGGGGTCTCGATGGGCGTCCCGCCGGGCCCCTTCACGAGGTAGCGCTTCTCGAGGACCGTTCGGGCGTTGGCGGAGAGGCCGATCGGACCGGCCGGGGGCATCGAATCGGGCATGGCGGCAACCTTGGGGACACCGGCGCGCACCCGCGCAGCCGGAGGGATAGTATAGGGCTCTCGGCCCGCGTCCGCCCGCGTCACCGGCCGCGTCGCCGGCCGCGTCGCCGGCCGCGTCGCCGGCCGCGTCGCCGGCCGCGTCGCCGGCC
>JAJTHG010000035.1 GCA_021298835.1 Gemmatimonadota bacterium | reverse complement strand
GTGATCGAGGTAGTACTTCTGCAGCAGCGCCTCGCCCCGCGCGTTCACCGCGTCGCTCGTCTCGCGCAGCTCGGTCATCAGGGCCACGCGCGAGGGGGGCGGCAACGCGACCGACACGGCCGCGCCGAAGAGCGTCGGGGCGAGCACGACGACCACGAGCCACGCCGCGAGGGCCATCACTGCCGACGTCCCGCTGCCGCGGCCCATGGCGTTGATCGTCGCGCTGATGCCGAGCCAGAACAGGCCGTAGGCGGCGACCAGCACGAGCACGAGCGCGAGGCGCCCGGGGGCCGCCGCGCCGCCGGTCGCCAGCGCCACGACGCTGGTGCCCAGCAGGGCGACCCCGATCGCCGCCCCGCCGCGCAGCAGCAGCTTGCGCCCGAGCAAGCGGCCCGGGGCCTCCGGCAGCGCGAGCAGCAGGCCGAGCGTCCCCCCTTCGCGCTCGCCGGCGGTGACGTTGAACGTCAGCACGAGGATCAGCAGCGGAAAGACGATGATCAACGCGAACGCGAGGTCGAACCGACCGGTCAGCAGGTTGAGCGGATTCTCGATCTCGTCCGAGCCGGCGAACCCGAGCTTGGCGCCGTTGGTGACGCGCGTGTAATACGGCAGGACGTCGCTCTGGCCGACGGCCAATGGTGCGAGCGGCGTCGGCGGAAGCGCGACGTACCGTCCGCCGCGCGGGCCGGCGACGATGTTGGGCATCCGCGGGTCGGTCCACGGGGTGCGGCCCGCGGTGTCGCCGGCGGCGTACCGCGCGGCCGTGGCAGCCATCGAGTCGTACCGCGCGCGTTCCGCCTCGGTCACGCGCTGGATGGTCTCACGCTGGAAGGCGACCCATCCGCGCCCCGTGGCGGCCGCGACGCCGAGCAGGGCCGTGAACGCGAGGGCGAGGACGCGCACCGTCCGGTCGCCGTGGAAGAGGCGCCACTCGAGGCGCCACGGCGTGGCGCGTGCGGTGCCGCTCATGCGACGTCCAGCCGGCGGATCGCGGCCAGTCCCAGCCCGGCGGCGACGAGCCACGCCGTGAAGACGGCGAACGCGGTACCGGCGCCCGCGAGCGCTTCCCCGAGCGGCGGCGCTTCGTATGCGAACGACGGGATGCTCGCCCACAGCGCGGGCGGCGCCCGGTACGAGAAGTCGCCGGTCCGCGAGTTGGCGGCCATGTCCTCGTTCATCGCCTTCACCAGCATCCGGCGGTAGCGCTCGGCGGCCGTGGCGAAGGCGCGGTGCTGCTCGACGTCGGTCCCGGCGATCGCCATCGAGAGCGCGCGCACCGGCAGCACCGGCGCGACGAGCCCGGCGAGCGCGTGGACCCGCGCCTGCGCGCGGTAGGTGTCGTAGAGCCGGCCGAACTGCCGGTCGAAGACCGCGTTGCCGTGCTCCTCCCCCTGCTGCATCGCGATCGCGTCGAAGTTCACCGGGAGCGCCTCGACCGTGGCGACGTCGTACTTGCGCAGCGTCTCGGCCTTGAGCCGCTCGATGTCCTCGCCCGGCGAGTGGCCGTCCACGCCGCCGGTCAGGTCGGCGCTGACCGCCTGCGCGAAGGCGAAGGCGCTCGGCGTGGGATGCGCTCGGCGCGCCAGCCCGGCCGCGAGCCGCGGCATCACGAGGGTGGTCGAGGCCCAGCCAAGGAGCAGGACCACCAGCGCCGCCCGCGCCGTGCGGGCGCGGGCCGAGACCGCGAGGGTCGCGGCGGCGACGACGAGGAAGTAGCCAAGGTACACCGCCGCGAGCAGGGCGAGCCGCGGAAGGTCCGCGACGAGCGCTGGGCCGCCCGCAGCGAGCGCGAGGGTGATGGCCCCGAGCACCGCCGCCGGCCCGAGCACCAGCCCCAGAGCGCCGCCGACCCCCAGCACCTTGCCGAGCACGAGCGCGCGCGCCGGCACGCCGAGCGAGGCCAGTTGCCGCAGCGTCCCCTGCTCGCGCTCCGTGGCGAAGGCCCCGAAGCCCGCGACGATGATCAGGAGCGGCACGAGCACCTGCAGGATTCCCGCGGCCGTCCAGTCGCCGAGACGCTGCACGGCGCTCGCATCCGCCGCCGGCCGGAAGCGGAACTCGTTCTGCTTGTGCGCCTCGAGCCAGGCAGCGACGCCGGTGTAGGGATCGACCCCTTGATCGAGGTAGGCGAGGGTCAGCTTGGGCTTGAACGCCCACAGGCCGTAGTGCGCCGCCGAGTGCGGGTTCCTGGGCCCCTGGTTCAGCCAGAACTCGCGCATCTGCCCCGCCGCCTGGGCCTGCAGGGCGCGTTGGGCGCGCCACGAGACGGCGCCGGCAGTGAGCGCCGCGGCGAGCAGCAGGGCGGTGACGACGGCCGCCCAGCGAAAGCGGCCGTCGCGGGTCATCTCGAGGAATTCCTTGCGGGCGATGACGGCGAGCATGGGCGCCTCAGTCGGTCATGTGCTCGAGGTAGATCCGCTCGAGGTCGGCGTGTCCGATGTCGGCGGTCGCGAGCTCGGCGCGGCAGACGCCGTGCCGCATGATGCCGACGCGGGTCGCCGACTCCTTCGCGCGGAACAGGTCGTGGGTGGCCATGAGGATGGCGCAGCCGCGTTCGCGGAGCATCGCGAGGAGGGCGGAGAACTCGTTCGACGCCTTCGGGTCGAGTCCGCTGGTGGGCTCGTCGAGGAGGAGCGCGCGCGCGTCCTTGGCGAGCGCGATCGCGATGCCGACCTTCTGGCGCATCCCCTTCGAGTAGCCCCCCACGGGCCGACGCGCGGCGTCGGCGGCGAGGCCGGCCCGGGCGAGGTGCTCGAGCAGCTCGCCCTCGGCGAAGGCGCGCCCCGTGCCGAGGGTCGCGAAATACTCGAGGTTCTCGAGCCCGGTCAAGTGGCGGTACAGCATGACCGTCTCGGGGATGTATGCGAGCCGCCGCTTGGTGGCCACCGGATCCTGCTCGACGCCCACGCCGTCCACCCGGGCGGTGCCGCTGGTCGGGGCGATGAAGCCGAGGAAGCAGTTGATCGCGGTCGTCTTGCCGGCACCGTTCGCGCCCAGCAACGCGTACACCTCGCCGGCGCCCACCGCGAAGCTCAGGGCGTCGAGGGCCGTGACGTCCCCGTAGCGCTTGGTGAGGCGGTCGGCGACGAGGATCCCCTCGCGGGAGGGGGCGCCGCGGGCAGGACCGGCGGACGGAGACGGCGCGGGGGCCGTGGGGACGGACATGGGCGCGGGCCGGAACGGGGCGTGGCAGGAATCCCCACGCTACTCCGGCAGGCCGCGCCCCTCGACCGCTCCCGGACCGGTGGTCGTCCGGGACCGGTGAACGGCATCCGCTACAGCTTGAGCAGGGTGTCGCGGAGCGCGCGCGACCTGATGCGGCTCACCCCCAGCGTCTGGCCGTTGGCGAGGGTCACCACGAAGGTTCCCCCGGACCCCGGCGAAACCTTCGTGATCGCGTCGGTGCGCACCAGCGTGGAGCGCGAGAGACGGAGGAAGCGCTGAGGGTCGAGCCGGGCCTCGAGGTCCCGCAGCGGGAGGTGCAGCGTGTGCTTCTCGAGCTGGTGCGTCGTGAGGTGGAGCGTCTCCCCTTCGGCCTCGATGGACGCGATCCGGTCAACCGGGATGATGTGCACGTCGTCCTTCTTCCGCACGGGGATGCGTCTGAGCCAGCCGCCGCCAGCCGCCGCCTGCGCCGCGCCGGCCTGCGCCGCGGCGCGGACGACCGCCGCGGCGTCGGCCGACCGGGCGTCCGCGCGGTCGAGGCGGTCGTGCGCCCGCTCGATCGTGCGCCGGAGACGCACCGGCTCGACGGGCTTGAGCAGGTAGTCCACGGCGTTGAGCTCGAAGGCCTGCACGGCGTACTCGTCGTACGCCGTCACGAAGGCCACCAGCGGCAGGAGGTCGCGCGCGACGGTGCGCACGACGTCGAGTCCGTCGAGCTCGGGCATCTGCAGGTCGAGCAGGGCGAGGTCGGGGCGCTCGCGTTCGATCAGCCGGACGGCCTCGTCGCCCGAGCCCGCCTCGCCGACCACGACGACGTCGTCGTACGAGCGGAGCAGCGAGAGCAGGAAGGAGCGGGCCGGACGTTCGTCGTCGGCGACGACCACACGCAGCGGGGCGGCAGTGGGCACGAGGAGGACGGGTCAGGGAATCGGCGCGGCCGATCGCGCGACGCCCGGGCGCCGGCGCTGCAGCGGCAGGACGATGCGCACATCGGTGCCGCGGCCCGGGTGACTGGCGATCTCGAGGCGCCCGCCATGGCCGGCGAGCCGGCCCCGGACGTTGGACAACCCCACGCCCGCACCGGGCGCGGCAGCGGCGCCGGGATCGAACCCCGCGCCGGTGTCGATGACGTGGACGTGCAGTTCCTCGCCCGCCGGACCGGCGTGGGTGCGGGCGAGGACGCGCACCGTGCCACCTTCGCGCCGCGGCGAGATGCCGTGCTTGATGGCGTTCTCCACCAGCGGCTGGAGCAGGAGCGGGGGGACGACCACGGTATCGAGCGCCTCGGGAACGTCGATCTCGGTCACCAGCCGCTCCTCGAAGCGCGCCTGCTCGATCGCGAGGTAGTCCTCGAGGAGGGCGACTTCGTCGCCGAGCGTTCCGCCGTCGTCCCCGGGGGCGGTGCGTCCGAGGACCGCTCGGAGCAGCGAGGTGAGGCGGTACAGGGTGGCCTTGGCCCGCTCCGGCGCCTCGTCCATCAGCCAGCCAAGCGTGGTGAGGGCGTTGAACAGGAAGTGCGGGTTGAGCTGCGCCCGCAGGGCGCGCAGTTCGGCCTCGGTCGCGAGGCGGCGGATCTGTTCCTCGCGGGCGGCGGCTTCCCGGCGCTCGCGCTCGTGACGCAGCGCGTCGAGGCGGCGGGCGATCGTGCGGGCGGCCCCTTCGAGCAGGGCGACCTCGTCGGAGAGGAGTCGCCGCCCGTCGAGGGCCGGCTGGATCACGAGGCGCCACGTCGGCGGCTCAAGCGTGGGGATCTGCACGACGCCTCCGTCGCGGCCGGCGGCCGGCACCGTCACCAGCGGCGCGCCGACGACGTCGGCCGGAGCGCGCTCGATCCGGACCGACGGCTGACCCGTCAGGTGCGCCACCCCGCGGGCGGCGGCATCGAGCACGCCGGCTTCGTCCTCCGCCCCCGCCACGCCTGCGGCGAACTCGGCCTGCGCCGTCGCGAGGTCGGGACGCGCCAGCCACAGGCGGTCCACCCCCCGGTCAATGGCGCGTCCCAGCCGCGGCGCCACGAGGGCCACGCCGAGCGAGACCCCGACGATCGCCACCGTCACCGTGGCGTCGGCCCCGGGGAGCAGCAGCATGGCGCCGCCGGCCGCCAGCGCGGTCAACCCCGTCAGACGGGCTGCCCGCTTCAGGAAGAGGTCGGCGAAAGCGAAGGGGAAATCCTGCAGCAGCAACGCCACCGCCAGCGGGATCGCCGCGTGGTGCGCCAGCACCTCGAAGACCCCCATCTCCGGCTCGGGGCCGGCACCGTGTCCCGCGAAGTGCAGGGCGCTGAGGGCGAAGAGCGCGAGGCCGGCGATGCGCGCGATCCGCGTCGCGTCGCGTCCTCGGCGTCCGACCACGAGCACCACGAGCAGGGTCGTGTGCGCCCCCACCAGCAACAGAAGCGGGAGCCGCGCGGGCACCGCCCCGCCGCCCGCGGCGGCCGCCAACTGGGCCGCACCGGCCAGGATGCTGGCACCGTAGGCGGCGGTGCGAAGGCCACGCCCCATCGGGGCACGCCCGGTGACGGCGGCCTCGAGCGAAAAGGCCGGAAGGAACCCCAGCGCCGCAAGCCCGGCGGCCAGCGCCACGCGGCTCGCGGCCGGCGACAGGGCGCCGGGGGCGTCGATGACCAGCAGGGTGGAGAGGTGCCAGAACACCCCGGAGACCGCCGCGCCGACCAGCGGCGCCGAGCGCTCGGCGACGCGGCCCTGCCGGAGGGCCATTGCGCCGAGCAGCCCGTATAGGAGCAGGCCGAGGCAGCAGAGGATGATGTTGAGGGTCTGCACGCCCCCTAAACCTACCTCGGATCGGCTGGGTGTCCGGCGGGAGCCGGCGAATGGTTGTTATTCGCCGGCGAACAGGAATGGCCGACAGCTGCCGGGACCCGGCCGCGCTTCGTCGCGGATCGCGACGACTCGATGTCCGTGCGAGCGTCTCCGCAGCGGGGCGCGACCGTCGGCTCAGGTCCGTCGCATCACGTGGCCTGCCACCCCACCTCCGAGGTACGACCGGACCTCGACCGGGGTGAAACCGAGCCGGAGCAGCGTGGCGGTGAACTCGTCCCGCGTGCAGAAGCCGTCGATGCTCGGCGCGATGTAGCCGTAAACGACCGGCGCCCGGTGCCACGCCCAGCCCACGAGGTCCCCGGCCCGGCGCAGATACCAGAGGAGGAGCGCGCGCCACGGTCCGAACGCCGGCCGGAAGAAGTCGAGGTCCGCGAAGATCCCGCCGGGCCGGATGACGCGCGCCGCCTCTGCGAGCGCCGCCCGCCAGTCCGGCACGTTGCGGTAGCAGTAGCCGGCGGTGAGCAGGTCCACGCTCGCATCGGGGAGGTCGAGACGCATGGCATCGCCGACCGCGAACCGCACGACCGGGCTGCCGAACTCGCCGGCGGTCCCGTGCCGGGATTGCGCTGCGGCGATCATGCGGGGCGAGGCATCCACGCCGGTGACCGCCAGACCGGGGCGGGCGCGCGCCACCGCCACCGCGAGGTCCCCGGTGCCGCACGCCACGTCGAGCGCCCGGGTCGCGCTCGGCGGCAGGGCGGCGACCGCGCGGGCCACTAGCGCGTTCTTCCACCGCCGGTCCATGCCGAACGAGAACAGCCGCGTGAAGTCGTCGTAGCGCGGTGCGATCACGTCGAACATCGGCGTGACGAAGGCCTGCTTGCGCGCCGGGTCCGCCAGGTGCGCGGCCAGGTCGAGCGCCGCGAGGGCCCGGGCGTCGGCGTGGGGATCCCGGGACGGTGTGGTGGGAGCCGCCATCCCCCTACATTAACGAGATGCGCGCACTCGCCGGACAGCACGTACTGATCACCGGGGCCGCCGGCGGGCTGGGGCCGGTGATCGCGGACGCCTTCGCGGCGGCGGGCGCGCGACTCTCGCTCGCGGCCCGGCCGGAGGACGACCTGCCCGTGCCCGCGCGGGCCGACTCGCGCACCTACCGCGCCGACCTCCTCGACCCCGGGGCCCCCGAGCGGCTCGTCGCCGAGGCGGCGGCGGCGCACGGGCCGGTGGACGTGCTCGTGAACAACGCCGGGATCGAGCACCTCGGGGCGCTGCACGACGCGTCCACCGAACTGCTCGCGAACTCCGTGCGGCTCAACCTCGAGATACCGATGCGCCTGGCGCGGGCGGTGCTGCCGCCGATGCTCGCGCGCCGGCACGGGCACGTGGTGAACATGGCGAGTCTCGCCGGCAAGGCGCCGGTGCCCTTCGGCACGGCGTACGGGGCGACGAAGCACGGCATGGTCGGCTTCACGCGCGCCCTCAGGGCCGAGCTGCACGGAACGGGGGTGAGCGCCTCGGCGATCTGTCCCGGCTTCGTGGCCGACCGCGGGATGTACGCGCGCACCGCGGGGCCGTCGGGGGTGCAGGCCCCGGCCCTGACGACGCCGACGACGAGCGCCGCGGTGGCGGCGGCCGTGCTGCGCGCCGTGCGCGAGGACCTTCCCGAACTGATCGTGAGTCCCGGGCCCATGCGGGTGCTCGCCGCGCTGGGCGAGTTGTTCCCGGCCTTCGGCGGGTGGCTCGTGCGCTCGAGCGGCGTCACCGACGTGCAGCGGCGCTGGGCGGCGCACGCCGCCGGCGCGGGGGGCGTGGCATGACCGCGCCGGCACCGGCGAACGCCGCCAACCGCGTCTGCGTCGTGGGCGCCGGCTCGTCCGGCCTGGCCGCCGCGCGCAACTTCCTCGCGCAGGGCTTCGAGGTGGACGTCCTCGAGCGCGAGGACGACCTCGGCGGCAACTGGAACTACGACAAGGGGACGGCGCGCGTGTACCGAAGCACGCACACCATCTCCTCGAAGCCGGGGACGGAGTATCCCGACTTCCCGATGCCGGCGCACTACCCGGACTACCCGCACCACACGCTCGTCCTGCAGTACTTCCGCGACTATGCCGCGCACTTCGGGCTGCTCGAGCACATCGAGTTCTCGACCGGGGTGCAGGCGATCGTCCCGGCGGCCGGCGGGCCGGCCGAGGGGTGGCTCGTCACCACCACCACCGGGGAGACGCGCCCCTACGGCGCGGTGGTGATCGCCAACGGCCACAACTGGCACCCCAAGTTCCCGTCCTACCCCGGGACCTTCGCGGGCGAGGTGCTGCATTCGGCACACTACCGCACGCCGGACGTCTTCGAGGGGAAGCGGGTGCTCGTCGTCGGCGCCGGCAACAGCGGGTGCGACATCGTCGTCGAGGCCTCGCAGCACGCGACGCGGACGTTCCACTCGACGCGGCGCGGCTACCACTACTTCCCGAAGTACGTCTTCGGGAAGCCGTCCGACCAGGTGGGTGATCTGCTGCACGCGCTGCGCGTCCCGCTGCCGGTGCGGCGGCTGATCGGCACGATCTCGATGCGGCTGTTCGTCGGTGATCCGCGCGCGATCGGGCTGCCGCGGCCCGACCACAAGCTCTTCGAGACGCACCCGGTCGCGAACACGCTGCTCCCCTACTACGTGAAGCACGGCGCGATCGCGGTGCGGCCCGACATCGCGCGCTTCGAGGGACACGACGTCGTCTTCACCGACGGGCGCCGCGAGACGGTGGACCTCGTCGTGTACGCGACCGGCTACCTCATCGAGTTCCCGTTCATCGAGCGGACGCACCTCAACTGGCGGGACGGGCACCCGTCGCTCTACCAGAACGTGTTCCATCCCGAGCACGACTCGCTCTTCGTGGCGGGGCTGATCCAGCCGGACAGCGGGCAGTTCGGGCATGTCCACTGGCAGATGCGCGCGGCCGCCGCCTTCCTGCGCGCGGCGCGCGCCGGCGCCCCCGAGGCCGAGGCCTTTCGTCGCGAGCGGCGCGCGCGGCTCGAGGAGCCGCTCTCGGGCGGCGTGACCTACCTCGAGAGCACCCGCCACTATCTCGAAGTCGAGCACTGGAGCTACCGGAAGGGACTCGAGAAGATCGCCGCGCGCCTCGAGCGCACCATCCGCCGGCGCGGTGTGCAGCACTCGGCGGCGCGGGAACTGGCAGGGGCCGGCCAATGAGCGCCATGCCGGAGCCGCCGCGGCCGGGCACCGGCGAGGGCGCGGGTGCCGACGCGGGCTTCACCGCCGACGCCACCGGCGTGGGCACGCTCCCCGAGGAGCTGCTCGACCCGCAGGCCGGGGCCGTGGTGGCGAGCTCGCTGTGGGCCGTCGTCTTCGCGGGTGGCATCGGGTCCCGCTTCTGGCCGCTCTCGACGCCGGAGCGCCCCAAGCAGCTGCTGCCGCTGGTGGACGAGAAGCCGCTCATCGCCGACACCGTGCAGCGGCTCCATCCGCTGGTACCCGCCGAGCGGATCCTCGTGCTCACCGCGCAGGACATCGCGCCGGCGCTGCGCACGGCGATTCCCGAGGTGCCGCTGGCCAACGTGCTCGCCGAGCCGTACCCGCTGGGCACCGCCGCCTCCCTCGCGTGGGGGGCGCAGGAAGTCGCGCGCCGCGCGGGACCCAACACGGTCTTCGTGGCGATGCACGCGGACCTCGCGGCGGCCTTTCCCGAGGAGTTCCGCGACGCCGTGCGCCGGGCGGCGGCGCTCACCGCGCGCGAGCGGTGTCCCGCGGTGCTCGGCGTGCGCCCCACGCGGCCCGAGACGGGGTTCGGCTACTTGCAGCCCGGGCTGGCGCTCGAGGACGGCCTCGGCATCGGGCAGGGCGGGGCGTGCGACGTGGCGCGCTTCGTCGAGAAGCCGGACGTCGGCGCTGCGGCCGAGCTCATGGGGACGGGGGCGCTCTGGAACAGCGGCATCTACGTGCTCGAGGCGCAGGCGACGCTCGACGCGATCGAGGCCCACGTGCCGGAGGTCGCCGCCGGCCTCGGCGCGCTCGCCAACGACGACATCCCGCACTTCGCCGAGCGGGTCGAGGGGATCTCGCTCGAGCGGGGGCTGCTCGAGCGGATCGGGCGGATGCTCGTCGTCCCGACGGAGTTCGGGTGGGACGACGTGGGCACCTGGGCCTGCCTGCGCCGCGCCCGCGACCTCGACGACGACGGCAACGGCGCGAAGGGCGACGTCTTCTTCGTGGATGCCGAGACGAACGTCGTGCACACCGAGTCGGGGACGGTCGTGCTGTACGGGCTCGAGAAGATGCTCGTCGTGGTGCTCGACGGCCTGACGTTCGTGACGACGCTCGAGCGGGCGCGCGACCTGCGGCCGCTGCTCGATTCGCTTCCCGGGTCGCTGCGCTACCGGCCGTCGCCGCCGCGCCCCGCGGGCTGAGGCCCGTCCCCGGCCATGGATTCGCGCGCGCGCTGGCGCGCCTTCGCCGCACCGGCGCTGACGCTCCTCGCCCTCGTCGCGGGCGGGGTGCTGCGGTGGCGGCAGCTCGCGGAGTGGGCCCACCTGGCGTGGATGGTCGGCCTCGCGGTCACCGGGTTGCCGATCGCGGCCCGCACGCTTCTGGGGGCGCTGCGCGGCACGTTCGCCGCCGACCTCGTCGCGACGCTCGCGATCGTCGCGAGTCTGGCGCTGGGCGAGCCGTTCGCGGGCCTCGTCGTCGTGCTCATGCAGACGGGCGGCGAGGCCCTCGAGCACTGGGCGGAAGGGCGCGCCTCGGCGGCGGTGCGCGAACTCGAGGCGGCGGCGCCGCGGATCGCACATCGCCGCGTGGGGGACCGCGTCGAGGACGTGCCGGTGGACGCCCTCGCGCCGGGGGACGCGTTGCTGCTCCGGCCGGGCGAGCTCGTCCCGTGCGACGCGGTCGTCACCGACGGACGCTCGGACGTGGACGTCTCGCGGCTGACGGGCGAGCCGGTGCCGGTGCGCGCGGTCGCGGGCGTGCCGCTGCCGCAGGGGGCCGTGAACGGGCTGGCCCCGCTCGAGCTCCGGGCGACCGCGCCCGCCGCTTCTTCACAGTACGCCCGCATCGTGGAGCTCGTGCGCACGGCGCAGGCGTCGAAGGCGCCGATCCAGCGCCTGGCCGACGTGGTGGCAACCTGGTTCACCCCCCTGACGCTGCTCGTGTGCGTGGTGGCCTGGGCGGCGTCGGGAGACCCGACGCGCGCGCTGGCGGTGCTGGTGGTGGCCACGCCGTGCCCGCTGATCCTCGCGGTGCCGGTGGCGATCATCGGGGGCGTCAACCGGGCGGCGCGGCGGCAGGTGATCGTGCGGCACGGCGGAGCGCTCGAGGCCCTCTCGCGGGTGACCGTCGTGGCGTTCGACAAGACGGGGACGCTGACGGTGGGCCGCCCGCGCGTGCAGGCGGTGGACGCGCATCCCCCGTGGACGCGCGAGACGGTGCTGCGGCTCGCAGGCGCGGTCGAGACCGGGTCGAGCCACCTGCTCGCACGCACGCTCGTCGAGGCCGCGCACGAGACGGTGGGGGTGCTCCCCGCTGCGCGCGACGTGCACGAGAGCCCGGGCGACGGCGTCCGGGGGCACGTCGAGGGGCACGACCTGCTGGTGGGGTCGCGCGGCTTCCTGGCGGGGCGCGGCGTCCCCATGCCGTCCACGCTGGCCGACCACGCCGGGCTCGCCGCGCACGTGGCGATCGACGGCCGCTACGCCGCGACGGTCGTCTATGCCGACGAGGTGCGCGCCGGCGTTCCTGCGGTCATGCGGCGGCTCGAGGCGCTCGGCGCGCGGCGCACGCTGCTGCTGTCGGGGGACCGGCAGGCCAACGCGAGCGCCGTGGCCGCGGATGTCGGCATCGCCGAGGCGCTCGGCGACCTTTCGCCGGCCGACAAGGTGCGCGAGGTGAAGCGGCTGGTGGCGGCCGGCGAGCGCGTCTTGATGGTGGGGGACGGTACGAACGACGCGCCGGCGCTCGCGGCGGCGACGGTGGGGATCGCGCTCGCCAGCGGGCACGCGGGGGTCACCGCCGAGACGGCCGACGCGGTGATCCTGGTGGACGACGTCTCGCGCGTGGCCGACGCGGTGGCGATCGGCCAGCGCACGATGCGGGTGGCCCGGCAGAGCGTGGCGTGGGGGCTCGGGCTCTCGGCCGCGGCGATGGTGGTGGCGGCGGCGGGTCGGCTGCCGCCGGCGGCGGGGGCGCTGGTGCAGGAAGCGATCGACATCGCCGTGATCCTGAACGCGGTGCGGGCGGCGGGCGGGGGGCGGTCGGCCGCACGCCGCGAGTGACGTCGCGCCCCGCCCCCTAGGCGGCCGGCCCTGCGGCCGGCCCGGCGGTCGCGTCGCGGTCCGTCGGCGCCCCGACCCGCAGCTCGCACCCGGGGATGTCGCCGATCAGCCCCGCCCCGAACGCCGAGGCCGGCGTCCGGAAGCCCGGGGCCACGCCGCCGGCCAGCAGGCGCACCAGGCACTCGACGGCGGTGGCGGCGGTCAGCGCGTAGCCCTCGGGCGTCACGAGCGTCCCGCTCACCTCGAGGCCGGCGGCGTCGCGGGCGCGTCCCCAGAGCTGCATGCGCGCCGTGGCGCGCTGCTCGGCCGTCGGGCCCGTCACGGTGGCGTCCACGCGACGGAGCGCCCATCGCTGCACCGCGGGGAGCCGCAGGACGGGGGTCAGCCACCGGGCCAGGCGAAGCCACCGGACGGTGCGCTTCGGCGTGGCCGTATAGACGACGATGTCGGGGATGCCGGTCGAATGGAACGCCGTGCTCACGTCGCCCCACGGGATGCTCATCGCGAAGCGGGGCTTGTCGCGGAACGGGATCGTGCGGGCGCGCCACGCCAGTGGCACGCGGGTGATCGCGCCGGCGCGGCGGACGGCGCCGCCGTGGCCGAGGCCGCCGACCATCGTGCGGGCGGTGCCGCGGCTGAAGCCGGCTCCCCCGCCGAAGGCGAGCTCGAGCGACACGGCGCCGGGCAACGCGGCGGCGAGCGATGCCGCGAGGCAGTCCGACGGCACGACGTCGAACCCGACGCCGGGCAGGAGCACGATGCCGGCGTCCTTCGCGCGCGCATCGCGGCGGGCGCAGCCCTCGAAGACGGCGATCTCGCCGGTGATGTCGAGGTAGTGGGTCTTCGCCTCGAGGCACCCGTCCACCATCGCGCGGTAGGTATCGACGAAGGGACCGGCGCAATGCAGCACGGCGTCGAAGCCCGAGACGACCTTGGCGACGTAGGCGGGGCCGAGGAGGTCGAAGACCAGGTGGTCGAGCCCCAGTTCGGTCGCCAGCCCGGCGACCTTCGCCGGATGGCGTCCGGCGAGGACGGGTCGCAGGCCGCGACGCACGGCCTCGCGGGCGATGAGCGTGCCGGTGTAGCCCGTCGCGCCATAGAGCAGCCAGCGGCCGCCGCGCGGCGGCATCCCGAGGGTCGTCAATGGTCGAGCGTCTCGCGCGCGGCGTCGGAGATGGCCACGATGCCCGGGTGCTGGTACTTGCGGTCGGCGGAGATGGCGAAGAAGCGCTCCTTCACCTGCGGGAGCCGTCCGACGACGTGCACACCGTACTGCCGCCGCAGGAAGGGCTCGGCGACGGTCGGCGCCGCGAACAGCCCGAGTCCCTCCTGCCCGAAGACCTGCAGGATCGCGACGTCCTCGATCTCGGCGACCGCGACGGGGCGGATCCCCTGCGTGGTGCACCACTGCTCGAACGAGCGCCGGAGGGCCGACGTCTCGCCGTGGAGGAGGAACGGAGCACCGTCGAGGGACTTGGGGAAGCCGCGCCGGTGCTTCCGCGCGAGGGCCTCGGTGCCGAAGATGGTGACGCCGCTCTCGCCGAGCAGGTGGCTGAAGGCGCGCAGCTTGAGGGTCGGTGCGACGGGCGTGTCGGAGAGCACGAGGTCGAGGGCGTGAATGGACAGGTCGCCGAGGAGGCGCTCGACCTTGTCCGTGCGGACGATGACGTGCAGGGCGGGGGCCGCGAGCGTGAGCGCCGGCTGGAGCAGCTTGAAGGCCGTCAGCTTGGGGAGCGAATCCGACACGCCGACCGCGAAGCGCAGCGGCCGCCCGGACGGTCGGCCGTCGAGGGCGTCCGAGAGCTCCTTGCCCAGCGCGAAGATCTCCTCGGCGTAGCGGTGGACCGTCTGGCCGACGTCGGTGAGGACGAGGTTGCGGCCGCGCCGGGCGAAGAGCTGCTCGCCGAGCGCGCGCTCGAGGGCGTGGATCTGCACCGAGATCGTGGGCTGCGTGAGTCCCAGGACCTTGGTCGCCTTCGCGATGCTGCCTTCGCGCGCGACGACCCAGAAGTACTGCAGGTGCTGGTAGTTGATCGCCGGCATCCCGCAATTGAAACCCCGAAACGCGCCGGGCACCAGACGCCCCGCTGGTTGCCACCGTACGGTGGCGGCTACAGCTTGCACCCTGCGCGACCAGCGACGCGGCTGGCGCGGCGGAGTCCCGATATCCCCCTTCGCCGTCCGATGCCGCCACGCCGGGTCCTGATCGTTGACGACGATCCGCAGGTACGCGCCATGCTGGCCCTCGTGGTCGGCCTCGCGAACATCCAGGCCGAGACGGCGGCCGACGCCGACGCCGCTCTTGCGCAGGCGGCCGCGACCGCCCCCGACGCGGCGATCATCGACGCGCGGCTGCGGGGGCGCGACGGGTTCGCCCTGGCCACCGAGCTGCGCGCGCGGCTGCCAGGGGTGCGGATCCTGCTGATGAGCGGCGACGCCGTGACCGACGGCATCGCCGAGCGGGCGCACGGGCTTGGCGCGGAGTTCCTGCCGAAGCCGTTCGAGCCGACGCAACTGCTGGCGCTGCTCGGCGGTGCGCTCCCGGTGCGGCCCGACGGACCGGCGCGGTCGTAACCGCCTCGTGGGCGTACCGTGACGCGACCGTCACGCGGGACCCCGTCGTTCGTTGCACGGGCGGGTTTCGTTCCGGCGTTCCCGACGCAGCCCCCCGGCTTCGTCCCCCGCGACCTGGACTCCCGATCCGCACATGCGCCTCCCCGCTTCGCGCTCCGCCGCCGCCCTGCTCGCGGCGGGCTTCCTTGCCGCCGCCTGCAGCGACGACCCGTCCCCGACCGGCACGACCGCCACGATCGCGCTGCGCAACACCTCCAACGCCCCGGCACTCGCCCGGTCGTTCGTGCCCGGCATCGAGATCTTCTCGCTCGTCGGTTCCGACGACACGCTGCCGCAGTCGCCGAGCTATGTCTTCGGCGGGTCCGCCGATGGCGCCGGCGTCCTGCGCTCGCAGGACGGCACCGGGTTCACGATCCTCGTGAACCACGAGGACAACTTCGGCGTCTCCCGCATCACGCTCGACAACGCCTTCCGCCCGGTGAAGGGCGAGTGGGTGATGAACTCGACGTTCGGGCTCTGGCGCCTCTGCTCGGCCACGCTGGCCACGCCCGAGGTGCACGGCTTCGGGCCGACCTACCTGACGGTCGGCGAGTCGGGCGAGGAGTCCATGATCCACGCGCTGCCCGCGTTCGGCGCGCCGAACAGCAACGTGCTCGCCGAGGGGCTCGGCAAGTGGAACGGCGAGAACGCCGTCCCGCTGACCAAGGAGGCGTATCCCGGCAAGACGGTGATCCTGATCGGCGACGACGACTCCTCGAACGAGGGCGGCCACGTCGGGCTCTACGTCTCCGACGTCGTCGGCGACCTGCGGAACGGCAAGCTGTACGTGCTGCGCCGGACCGACCGGGTACAGCGCGAGATGAGCATGGTGACCGGGCAGACGTATCCGGCGGAGTGGGTGGAGATCCCGAACCACCGCTCGCTCACGGGCCGGCAGATCAACCAGTTCGCCTTCAGCAATGGTGCGCCGGTGATCTCCCGCGTCGAGGACCTCGATTACCGCAAGGGCTCGGCGGCGAACAACCGCGAGATCTACTTCAACGCGACCGGCCAGAACAACACCGGCAACAATGCCGACTACAGCCGCACGAAGTACGGCCGGACGTACCGCCTCGCACTGAACCCGACCACCCCAACGGGCCCGGCCAGTCTCGAGCTGATCGCCGACGGCGACGACAAGGCCACCACGAACGCGGCGCGCCTCTTCCAGAACCCCGACAACATCTACGTCGGCCAGAACTACGTGTACATCCAGGAGGACGCCAACGGGTACGGCGACGAGACCCACGACGCGTACATCTGGCAGTACAACATCGCGACCCGCGAGCTGCGCCCGGTGATCGAGCTCGATCATCGCCGGACCCAGTCCGATGGTGCGCGCTACAACATCCGCCGCACGGGCACCGGGGCGACCGCGACGTACGCGCCCATCCCGTCCAATGCCTCGGTCTTCGGCTCGTGGGAGTACGGCGCGATGGAGGACGTCTCCGACCTCCTCGGGCAGCCGAACACCTTCCTGGTGGCGATCCAGCCGCACACGTGGATCGGCGCCCGCTACCGCGGCGTGGATGGCGGCACGCTGCGCCCGAACGAGGATCAGGCGTCGCAGCTCGTCCTGATCAAGGGGCTGCCCCGCTGAGCCCGCACACGGAACGGCGGCACCGGGCGACCCCCGGTGCCGCCACCCCGCGCCGCCGTGGCCGCCGCCTGATGGTGGCGGCCGCGCTGGTAACGGGGATCGTGGTCGGCGGTACCGCGTGCGCGGGCCGGCCGGCCGATGCCGCCACGCACACGAGTCCCGCGGCCGCCGCCGTGCACGCGCAGCATGTCGCACGCCTCGACTCGATCGCGGCGCGCGTGGACGCGCTCGCGGCGCTCACCGATCCTGCGGCGCCCGTGGCCTCGCCGGAGGCCCTGCGCCGCGCCTTTGCCGAGTCGCGCGCCGCCTTCAAGCGGGCGGAGGCGCTGCTCGAACTCGATACGCCCGGGGTGGCCGATGCCCTCAACGGACCGGCACTCCCCGAGATCGACGAGGAAGACGGCGAGACCGAGCCCCGGCCGCCCGAGGGCTTCCAGGCCCTCGAGGCGCTGCTCTGGCCCGAGGCGTCGGGCGACCGCGCGGCGCTGCACCTCGAGGCCACGCGCATCCGCGCGCACCTCGTGCGGGCCCGGCAGGTCACGCAGGCCTCGCTCTACGACGACCGCACCGTCTGGGACGCCGTTCGGCAGGAACTGGCGCGGCTCGCGACGCTGGCGGTGGCGGGCTTCGACTCGCCGGCGGCACGCCGCGAACTGCCGGAGATGGCGGCCGCCCTCGACGGCCTGCGCGGCCTGCTGCAGGCGTACCGCGGTCCGGCCGCCGTCGCGCGCCTCGATTCGGCGCTCGCGGCCACGTGGGCCGCGATCGACACCTCGCGTGCGCCCGACGAGGCAGACAAGCTCGGGTGGCTCGTGCACCACGCCCTGCCGGCGGCGCGGCTGTTGCCGGCGGCGCGCGAGGCCGCTCGGGTCGGCGTGCCGGACGACCGTCGCGTCTGGCGCGCTGCTTCGCCAACGCCCTATGACGCCGGCGCGTTCGCCGCCTCGGCCTATGCCCGGGTCCCCGTCGACGGCGCGACGCCGGAGCGCATCGCGCTCGGCGAGGCGCTGTTCGCCGATCCCGCCCTCTCCGGCGACGGCAGCCGGGCGTGCGCGAGCTGCCATGTCCCGGCCCTCGCCTTCACCGACGGCCTCGCCCGTTCGCGCGCGCTGCCGGGCATAACCGGCGTGCTGCGCAACGCGCCCACGCTGATCAACAGCGGGCTGCAGGCCGCCCAGTTCGCCGACGCGCGCGCGGCGTCGCTCGAGGACCAGGTGTTCAACGTCGTGCACGACGCGCGCGAAATGCGGGGGTCGCTCGACGGCGCGGCGGCGCGCTACGCGGCGGATGCCGCGACCGCCGGCCGCTTCGCGCAGGCGTTCCGGGGGACGCCCGACACCGTGCCGTCCGCGACGGGCATCCGTCGGGCCCTGGCCGCCTACCTGCGCTCGCTCGAAGGGCTGGATGCCCCGTTCGATCGCTACGTGCGGGGCGACACGGCGGCCCTCGACGCGGCGGCGCGTCGGGGCGCGAACCTGTACCTCGGCAAGGCCAAGTGCGGCACCTGCCACTTCCTGCCCCTCACCAACGGCACCGTCCCCCCCGCCTTCGCGAAGGCGGAGCTCGAGGTGATCGGCGTGCCGGCCACCCCGGTGTGGCGCGGGGCGCGCGTGGACGAGGACGAAGGCAAGGGGGCCCGCACGCGGCGCGCCCTGCACCGGTTCGCCTTCAAGACCCCCACCATCCGCAACGCCGATCGCACGGCGCCCTACATGCACAACGGGGTGTACCGGACGCTCGACGAGGTGATCCGCTTCTACGATGTCGGGGGCGGCGCGGGCCTCGGGATCGCCCTCGACCACCAGACGCTGCCGCCCGACCGGCTCGAGCTCACGTCGGCCGAGCGGCGCGACCTCGTCGCGTTCATCCGCGCGCTGAGCGACACGACGCCGATGCGCCGGCCCTTGCCCGTCGCGATGCGCCGGCCCTTGCCCGTTGCGATGCGCTGAACGACCATCCACGGGCCGGATTCCTTCACCCGTGAGGTGCTCGTGTTCGTCCGCTGTCTGCGCATTGCGCTCGCGGTGCTGCCGGGGCTCGTCGCCTCGGCCGCGCCGCTCGCCGCCCAGTTCCCCGGGGCGGCGCCGCGCCCCATCAACGATCCCGTCCTCCAGCGGCTCTGGCGCCTCGGGATGGACTCGTCGCGCGTCGAGCCGCTGGCGCAGGCCCTGCTCGACTCGATCGGCCCGCGCCTGACCGCCTCGCCCGGCCACCGGGCGGGGAACGACTGGCTCGTGGCCCAGTATCAGGCCATGGGCGTGGCGGCCCGCAACGAGCGGTACGGCACGTGGCGCGCGTGGCGGCGCGGGGTGAGCCACGCCGACCTCGTTGCGCCGCGGGTGCGGTCGCTCGAAGGGATGATGCTCGCCTGGAGCCCGGGCACGGGGGGCAAGCCGGTGCAGGCGCCCGTGGTGGTCTTGCCCAAGTCCGCCGACTCCGCCGCGTTCGCTGCGATGGGACCGCAGCTCAAGGGGAAGATCGTGCTCGCCTCGGCACCGCAGCCCACCTGCCGGCCCGACGACAACTGGCAGCGGTGGGCCGAGCCGGGCTCGCTCGAGCGCCTCAGGGCGCAGCGCGACTCGATCACCAAGGACTTCGACGCGCGCGTGCGCGCCGCCGGCGTGCGCGGGGCGGCGCTCCACAAGCAGCTCGAGCGCCTCGGAGCAGCCGGGGTGATCACCTCGCTCTGGTCGCAGGGCTGGGGGGTGACGAAGGTCTTCAGCACCACCGCCGAAAAGGTGCCGGTCTTCGACGTGTCCTGCGAGGACTACGGGCTCCTCTGGCGCCTTGCCGAGCGCAACCAGGGCCCCGTCGTGCGGCTCAGCGCCGACGCGCAGTTCCTCGGCGAGCAGCCGGTGTTCAACACCATCGCCGAGATCAAGGGCAGCGAGAAGCCCGACGAGTACGTGATGCTCTCGGCGCACTTCGACTCGTGGGATGGCGGCTCCGGGGCGACGGACAACGGCACCGGCACGATCATGGCGCTCGAGGCCGTCCGGCTGCTGACGCAGGCGTACCCGCGGCCCAAGCGCACGATCCTCGTGGGCCACTGGGGGGGCGAGGAGCAGGGGCTCAACGGCTCACGCGCCTTCGTCGAGGACCACCCCGAGGTCGTCCGGGGGCTGCAGGCGCTCTTCAACCAGGACAACGGCACCGGGCGCATTGCCAACGTGAGCACCTCGGGCTTCCTCGGCGCGGTGCCCAACTACACGCAGTGGTTGGCGCAGCTGCCGAGCCAGCTCACGCTTGGGCTCTCGATCAGTCTCCCGGGGTCGCCCGCCGGGGGCGGGTCGGACCACGCCGCGTTCGTCTGCGCCGGGGCGCCGGGCTTCTCGCTGGGGGCCACCGCGTGGAACTACAGCGACTACACCTGGCACACCCCGCGGGACACGTACGACAAGGTCGTCTTCGACGACCTGCGGAAGAACGCGACGATGGCGGCGATGCTGGCGTACCTGGCGTCCGAGGATCCCGACTTCACGGCGCGCGACAAGATGCCCGGGCTGAACTTCCCGGCCTGCCAGAAGGCGGCCCGGACGTCGGACGGGTCGGCACGGTAGGGCGAGGGGACGCGGGCGGGCGGGACCGTGCCCCCGCCCGCGGCACCTGCGCCCGAGAGTGGCGAAACCGCGGTTCCGGCGGAATGTTGGGGGGGTGAACCGTCGCCCGTTCTTCTACCGCGAAACGGATGGCATCCGCATCACGGTCCGGCCGGTGTACCTGCCGGACCAGTCGAGTCCCGCGCGCCGCCATTTCGTCTTCGCCTACTTCGTCCGCATCGAGAACGTCGGCCCTGACGCGGCGCAGTTGCTCACGCGCCGCTGGCTGATCCACGACTCGGTGGGCGAGGACACCGAGGTCGAGGGGGACGGCGTCGTCGGCGAGCAGCCGCGCCTCGAACCCGGCGAGGTGCACGAGTACCAGAGCTTCTGCGTGCTCCGGTCGCGCTCGGGCTGGATGGAGGGGCACTACGGCTTCGTGCGCGACGACGGCGAGCCGTTCCGCGGCCTGATCCCGCGCTTCGAGCTCGAGGCGTCGCCGGAGCCGAGCGGGTTGACCTGACCGGCGCGCCGGCCTCAGGGCCTGCGTCCGAACGGGCGCCAGCCCACGCCGACGCGGAAGAGCGACGTCTGATCGAGGACGATGTAGTACTGGCCGAGGAGCGAGAGTGTCTGCGTGAAGCGCAGCGAGCCCCCGAACAGCAGCGGCACCTGCCCGAGGCGCGGGGCCGTCACGCGTGACGTGTCGCGGTTGCCGCGACCGTTCGTGAAGTCCACGCGCAGCGACGGATCGAGGCTCGTGTAGCCCGATCCCACGTAGTAGCCGTAGCCGGGCCCGTCCACCGCCAGCAGGACCTCCCCCCCCGTCATGTCGGGCGAGTAGCGGTCGCGCGACGGCACCGAGCCGAAGCACGGGGCGAGCGAGTCCGCGGGCCGCAGGGATTGCGCGTTGCACGTGATCGCCCCGCGCACCCAGCCGCGCGTCGCATGGGCCCGCAACTGGAGACGCAGGCCGTTGCCGGCGAACGTGCCCAGCCGGCCCGTCCAGGAAAGGGCACCCTGCACGAGATTGGGCGTGGCGTCGCCGACCGTGACGGGCGGCAGCCACGTGCCCTCGAGCTGCATCCCATACGGCAGGCCGACGAGGATCCGCGGTCGGGGCAGGTAGGCCGACAGGTTCGCGTTCTGTTCCTTGTTCGCCGCGAAGCACTGGGTGCGCCGGATCGCCCGGTCGGCTTCGGGGACGTTGGCCAACTCGAGGACGATCGTGGTGAGTCCCGTGGGGACGCGCTGCGGCTGCTCGATCGCCGAGAAGGCGAGCGGCACGGCGAAGAAGCCGAGGAGCTTCGTCTCGTTGACCCCCGCGGGCAGGGGGTTGCACGAGTACGTCGGCTGGGCGGCGGCCGCGGACGGCATCGCGCCCGCGGCGACCAGCGTGGCGGCCAGCGTGGCGGCCAGGGCGAGCGCCGCGGCGCGCAGGAGTCGGAGATGGCGGTCCATACGCCCAATACTAGCGTTGCGCGACGGAGGGTCCCGTGTCCGGATCGGCGAGGAGGGCGGCGAACCCCTCGCGCACGCTCGGGTAGGCCGGTGCCCAGCCGAGGGTCCGGAGGCGGTCAACGGGGACCCGCTGGTTCGATCGGGGCGGCGCGGCGGCGGCCGCATCGTCGAAGACGAGGGGGTCGGGCCAGGGGATGCCGATCAGCTCGTGCACCACGCGCGAGACCTCGAGCGCCGGCAGGGCCGCCCCGTCCGCGCAATTGCAGACCGCCGGGGCGTCGGGTCGCGCCAGCACCCGCACGATCGCAGCGACGATGTCGTCGCGATGCGCGAAGTTCGTGAAGTAGGCACCGCGGGCCGCGAGGCGCGCGGGGTCGCGGAAGCGCGCCATCGCGGTGCGCGACGGGCCGTAGATGCCGGCGACGCGGAGGATGGCGGCTCGCACATCCGTCGCGGCGAGGAGCAGGTCCTCGGCCTCCGCCAGCGCGGCGGTCTCGGGGCCGCGCGGCAGGCGCGGCGTCTCCTCGGGGGTCCAGGCGCCGTCGGTACGGCCGTAAACGCCGGTGCTCGAGGTGTAGGCGACGACCCCGGCGCCGAGGCGCCGGGCGAGCGCGAGCGCCGCGCGGGAAAGCGGGGGATACGTCGCATCGTACGCGTCGCCGCGCCCGGCGGTCGGGGCGGCGGTGAGCACCACGGCGTCCGCGCGCGGCGGCAGGCCGGCCAGCCGGGCCGGGTCGCGCGCATCGCCGGCGATCCACGTGACGCCGGGGGTCGCGTCGCCGGATGCGCCGCGCCGCCGCACGGCGACCACGTGGTCACCGGCGGCGGCGAGGGATCTGGCGAGGGCGGTGCCGACGTAGCCGGCGCCGAGGAGCAGGACGGTTCGGGTCACCCCGAAACGTACTTGTCCCCCCGTACGACCTGCACGTCGGAGAGCCAGGCGATCACCGAGTAGTGCTCGAAGTAGTGCTCGGCGATCCAGGTGATGATGCGCTCGGCGGCCGCCGGGGCGACGATCGCCTCGATGCGGAGGTTGCTCCCCGGAATCGCGTCGGCGTGGAGGCCGCGCGAGCCGGCGCCGCGGCCCTCGGTGACGGTGTAGCCGGAGGCCCCGAGTCGCTTGAGATCCTGCTCGATCTTCGCCTCGAGGACGGGCTCGCAGATGATCGTGACGAGCTTCAGCGTGGTGACGGCCATGGCTGCCTCACAACCCCGCCGCCCACTGGGCGACGCGGTAGTAGATGGTGATCCCGAAGAGGATGTTGAACGGGAAGGTGATCGCGAGTGAGCTGGTGAGGTAGAGCGTGGGGTTGGCGTCGGGGAGCGTCACGCGCACGGCCGGCGGCGCGGCGATGTAGGAGGCCGAGGCCGCCATCGTGCCGAGCACCGTGGCCCCGCCGACGCTGAGACCGGCCACGGTGCCGAGCCACGCCCCGAACGCGCCGTGCACGATCGGCCAGCCGATGCCGAAGGCGAGCAGGAAGGGGCCGACCTTCTTGAGGTCCCCCAGGCGCGAGCCGGCGACGATGCCCATCTCGAGCAGGAACAGGCAGAGGGCGCCGCGGAAGATCGCCCCCTTGCTGTCGTAGAAGGGCTGGATGACCTCCCAGTTCTTGTGGCCGATGAGCGCACCGATCACGAGGCCGCCGACGAGCAGCACCATCGTGCGGGCGGTCAGCACCTCGTGCAGCACCTCGGCGATCTTCTGGTCCGGGCGGGCGGTGCGGATGGCGCCGATCGCGAGGGCGATGTGGATGCCGGGACTCTCGAGGACGGCGAGCAGCGTCGGCAGGTAACCCTCGAGCTTGGGGATGGACGGGTCGGTCGCCTGCAGCCCCTGAATGAAGTTCTGGGCGGCGATGAAGGTCACGGCGCTCACCGACCCGTAATGGGCCGCGATGCCGGCGGCGTCGCTGTCGGAGAAGCGCCCGACGTAGCGGAGCGTCGCGAAGGCCGTCAGCGGGGTGATGACGCCGAGGAGCAGCGTCACGCCGACCGGTCCGATGATGGCGGAGAAGGTGGACTCGGCGAGCTCGACCCCGCCCTTCAGCCCGAGGCCGAAGAGGAGGAAGATGCTCAGGCCCGTGTAGATGTCCTTCGGCAACGAGAACTCGCTCCGGATGAGCCGGGCGACGATGCCGAGCGCGAAGGACAGGGCGATCGGATTGAGCAGGTTGGCCTTGAGGAGGTCGGTCATCTGCACGGTGGGAGACGGCTGAGGGTTGGCAGAAGAATATCATTTCTGTCAACACATAGAGAGTGCCAATGCATGCAGCCGCACCTCCCGCGCATCGCGTTCGGAACCGCCGTCCGGTCCCGCGGTCCGCCGCCCCGCAGGAACATCGTGCGCGTCGGGGTGTTCACCACTCGGCGTCCGGCGCCTCCGCCGGCGCGTCACCCACCAGTACCGGAGCATCCCGACCCATGCGCACCCTCGCCTTCGCCCTCGCGGCCGCCGCGACCCTCGCCGTCGCCCCTGCCGCCCGGGCCCAGACGAAGGACATCGTCGAGACGGCCGTCGCCGCCGGCTCGTTCAACACCCTCGCCGCCGCCCTCAAGGCCGCGGGCCTCGTCGAGACCCTCAAGGGCAAGGGCCCGTTCACGGTCTTCGCCCCGACGGACGAGGCGTTCAAGAAGCTGCCGGCCGGCACGCTCGAGTCGCTGCTCAAGCCCGAGAACAAGGCCAAGCTGACCGCGATCCTCACGTATCACGTCGTCGCCGGCAAGGTGCTGGCGAAGGACGTCAAGCCCGGCAAGGTGAAGACGGTGCAGGGCGCCGAGGCGACCGTGATGGCGCACGGCAACGGCTTGATGATCGACAACGCGATGATCGTGAAGACCGACGTCGCTGCGTCGAACGGCGTGATCCACGTGATCGACGCCGTGATCCTGCCGCCCGAGAAGAAGTGACCGGCCGCCGGTCCCGGGGCGTTCGTCGCCCCGGGGCCGGCCCGCACGGCGCCGGCCCCGCGCGCAGAGCGGCAGGCGACGTCCGCGCGACCCTCAGGCCTCGCGCAGCGCCGCCATCGGGGTCTCCTTGAAGACGTCGCGGCCGCCAAGCAGCCCGATCAGCACCGCCAGCGCCAGCATGATGCCGGCGATCGCCAACGCCGGCCCGACGACGGGCGTGAACGACTGCGCGAAGACGAAGCGCATCACTGCCCACGCGCCGCCGAAGCTCAGCACCATGCCGCTCAGCGCGCCAAGCGTCCCCAGCAGCGCGTACTCGGCCAGCAGGATGCGACGGATCGCGGCCGCCGTCGCCCCGAGCACCTTGAGCAGCACCCCCTCGCGCACGCGGGCGCTGCGCGTCGCGGCGACGGCCGAGAACAGCACCGGGATGCCGATGGCGACCGAGAAGAGCGCGAGGAAGCGGATCGCCAGCGTGACCTTGTCCACGATCTGCTGCACCGTGCGCTGGACAAGCGAGATGTCGATCGCGCTGACGTTCGGGTAGCGCGCGACGGCCTCGCGCTGGACGACGGCGCTCGTGCGCGGGTCGGGCGAGGCGCCGACGACGACGAACTGCTTCGGCGCTCCCTCGAGCACGCCGGGTGAGAAGACGGCGAAGAAGTTGGGTTCGAGCCGCGCCCAGTTGACCTCGCGGAACGACGTGACGCGCGTGGGGATCTGCCGGCCCTGCACGTCCCAGGTGATGACGTCGCCGACGGCCACGCCGAGGTCGCCGGCCACCGCCCCCTCCATCGAGACCTCGGCGGCGGGCTCGCCCGGTTTCGCCTTCGTCCGCCCGAACCACCGGCCGGCGATGATCTTCTCGCTGGCCGTGGTCTCGGCGCGGTACGTCGAGCGGTATTCGCGCCGCAGCGTCCACGCGGCGCGCTTGACGCTGTCGGGATTCGTGGTGTCGAGCATCTGCGACATCGTCCACTGGTTGATCCGGGCGATGCGCATCGTGACGATCGGCGTCGTCCCGATCACGTCCACGCGCTCGGCGCGCAGGATCGAGTCCACCCCGGTGGCCTGGTCGTCCTGCACGTCGAAGAAGACGAGGTTGCCGCGCGACTTGGCGGCGGTGAGGTCGAACTGGCGCAGCAGGTTCGCCTGCACCAGGTAGAGGGTGCTGATGAGGAAGGCCCCGAAGCCGAGCGAGAGGACGACCGCCCGCGTCTGGTTGGCCGGCCGGTGGAGGTTGGCGACCCCCTGGCGGAGCACGTAGGGCCACGACGGCCGCACCGCGCGGCGCGCCAGCCAGATGAGGGCGCTGGCCGAGAGCCACAGGACGAGGATCACCGCCGCGACGCCGGCGGCGAGGTAGAGGCCGTTGCGAGCCGAGGGGGCCCGCCAGACGGCCATGCCGACGACACTCGCGACGAGCGCGATGTTGACGCCGATCACCCACGGGTCGCGCCACGTGGTGGTCAGCGCGGCGCCGTCGGTGTCGCGCCGGATCGCCTGCAGCGGCGAGACGTTGCGCAGCGCCACCAGCGGCCGGAGGGCGAAGAGGAGGGCCGTCCAGACGCCGATCGCCAACCCCGTCAGCACGGCGCCGGGCTCGAGGGCCACGCGCACGTCCACCGGGAGGAAGTCGCCGAGGATGCCGGGCAGCGCCTGCTGGATGGCGAGGCCGATCCCGACGCCGATCGCGGCGCCGGCCAGCCCCATGGCGCCGGCCTGCGCGGCGTAGATGGCGAGCACCTGCCCGCTCGTCGCGCCGAGGCAGCGCAGCACCGCGACGACGTCGATCTTGCGCGCGACGTAGGCGGTGACCCCCGATGCCACGCCGATGCCGCCGAGGAGCAGCGCGACGAGCCCGACGATGCCGAGAAAGTCGCCGAGCTGGGCGATGGCCTGGGTGAAGTTCCGCTCGTTCTCCTGCACCGTGCGGACGCGGACACGGCTGGGCTCGAGCCGCGGCTTGAGGGCCGCGGCGATGGCCGCCGCCGTCGAGGTGTCGCGGAGCCGCGCGAGCTGCTCGTACTCCGCGCGGGAGCCGAAGACGAGGAGCTGCGTCTCGCCGACCCACGCGTCCGAGATGAACACGCGGGGGCCGATCGTCGCGGCCACGCCCGGATCACCGGGCACGTTGCGCAGGACGCCGGCGATCCGGAAGGTGGCGTAGCCCAGGGTCAGCGAGTCGCCGACCTCGCCGCCGAGGGCGATCAGCAGCGACTCGTCCACGAGGGCCACGCGGCGGTCGTGCAGGAACCGCCACTGGCCGGCGGGCTCGGTGACGACCTCGCCGTAGAACGGGTAGTTGCGGGTGACGGCGCGCACCTGGGAGAGCCGCGTCCCCCCCGTGCGCTTGAGCTGCGCCATCGAGCCGAACGTCACCTGGCGGGCGAACTCGACCCCGGTGGTCCGGAGCGAGTCGAAGAGCGAGTCCACCGGCGCCGGGAACGCCGTGCGGCTGGTGAACGCCAGGTCCCCGCCGAGCAGCGCGCGGGACTGCTCGCGGATGCTGCGCGTGACGTTCAGGGCGAAGCTGTCGATCGCGACCAGCGCGGCGACGCCGAGCGAGATCGCGCTCATGTAGAGCGCGAGGCGGCGGCGCGCGGTGCGCGAATCGCGCCAGGCGAGGGAGAGGAGGGGGGAGGGCATGGCGGGGAAGGGGGACGGCGCGGCGCGCGCCGCGCGTCCGGGGCCTACGCGCGGGTGGAGGGGCGATCCTCGATGACGGCACCGTCCCGCAGCCGGATCACCCGCTGCGCCCGCTCCGCCAGCTGCAGGTCGTGCGTCACGAGGATCACCGTCGAGCCGCTCTCCCGGTTGAGCTGCTCGAGCAGCTCGACGATCGTCGCGCCGGTGTTGACGTCGAGGTTGCCCGTCGGCTCGTCGGCGAAGAGGATGCGCGGCTGATTGGAGAAGGCCCGGGCGATCGCCACCCGCTGCTGCTCGCCCCCCGAGAGCTGCGTCGGGAAATGGTCGAGCCGGTGGCCCAACCCGACGCGGGTCAGAAGCTCGCGGGCGCGCGGCTCGGCCCCGGTTTCGCCCCGAAGCTCGAGCGGCACCTGCACGTTCTCCATCGCCGTCAGCGTCGGGATGAGCTGGAACGACTGGAAGATGAAGCCTACCTTTTCGCCACGGAGGCGCGCGCGCGCGTCCTCGTCGAGGCCGGCGAGGTCGGCACCGTCGAGGACCACCGTCCCCCGCGAGGGGGTATCGAGGCCGGCGAGCAGCCCGAGCAGGGTCGTCTTGCCGCTCCCGGAGGGGCCGACGATCGCGACGAACTGGCCCTGCGGGATCTCGAAGGTGACGTCGCGGAGCACGGCGAGTGCCGAGCTCCCGCTGGGATATTCCTTGGTGAGCGAACGGGCAGCGAGCATGACGGGAACGACGGGTCGGAGCTTGGGGGCGGCGGTACTGGGACTCTGGGTCGCCGCCTGCGGCGGGAAGGATACCCCGAAGCCGGAGGCCGTGGCGACCGGCTCCGGTGCCTACTCGCAGGGCGGGACGAACGTTCCACCCCCGGCGGCCGGGGGCGCCGCCGCGCCCGGGGTGCCGGCGGCGCGGAAGACGCTCCTGATCATCGGCACCTCGCTCACGGCGGGGCTGGGGCTGAACCCCAAGGACGCCTATCCGGCGCTGCTCGAGGCCAAGGCGGATTCGGCCGGACTGCCGTGGACGGTGTTCAACGCCGGCCTGTCGGGGGAGACGAGCGCCGGGGCCCTCCGGCGCGCCGACTGGGTGCTGTCGGGCCCCGGGGACGTGGTGGTCGTCGAGACCGGCGCGAACGACGGCCTGCGCGGTGTCGAGGTGGACTCGACCCGGGCGAACATCCGCGCCCTCCTCGCGCGCGTGAAGGCGGCCAAGCCCGGCGCGCCGGTGCTGCTGGTGCAGATGGAGGCCCCGCCCAACATGGGGCAGGCGTACACGCGGGCGTTCCACGCGATGTACCCCGCGCTGGCCAGGGAGGCGGGGGTGCCGTTGCTGCCGTTCCTGCTGGACGGGGTGGCCGGCGTGGCGAAGTACAACCAGCCGGACGGGATCCACCCGAACGAGGACGGCTCGAAGCTGGTCGCGGCGAACCTGTGGAAGGCGTTGGCGCCGGTGCTGGCGCGGTAGCCGGCGGAAGCCGGCGGGTGACCGCTGGTGACCGCGGGTGACCGCGGGTGACCGCGGGTGACCGCTGGTGACCGCTGGTGACCGCGGGTGACCGCGGGTGACCGCGGGTGACCGCGGGTGACCGCGGGTGACCGCGGGTGACCGCGGGTGACCGCGGGTGACGGCGCATCCCGCGGGACGCGCCGTCGCCGTCAACGCATCCGCCAGACGTCAATGCCGCCGGCCATCTGGCCGACGTCCACGCTCGCCACGCGCGTCCGGGTCGCGAGGTCGATCACGTCCACGGCCCCCGGCTCCGAGCCGACGCCCTCGCAGGTGACGAAGACGTAGCGATCGTCCGGCGACACCACGAGCCCGCTGGGGATGCGGCGCGAGGTCGGGACGCGCGCCAGCTCGGCCCCGGTCACGGCGTCGTGGATCGACACCGACTGCCCGCGCTTGTTCGTCCCGATGACGAGCCGGCCGTCGCGCGTCGCGGCCAGGTTGTAGGTGCCGGCGCCGGTGGGGATGCGCCGCCGCATCGTCCACGACGCGACGTCCACCTCGACGAGGTCGGAGGCCCGGTTGCACGCCACCCACACCGTGCGGCCGTCGCTCGAGGGCTGCGCCCACGTGGGAGAGCAGGAGACGTCGCCGGGTTTGGGGGGTTCCATGCCGTGGCCGGCGTGGTCGTGGCCCATCGCCGCCCCGCGCTGCGGCGGCGGGCCCGCCATCCCCATCTCGCGGCCCTTGGCGAGCGCGAAGTGCCGCGCGACCTCGAACCGCGTGGCGTCGATGTCCACCAGCACGTCGTCCATCATGCACACCGACCAGTGGTGCCGGCCGTCGGGCGAGAGCCGCGAGCCGTGGGGCATGGTGCAGGTGGGGATGCGCGTCAGCTCGACCATGTCGGCGGTGCCGACGACCGACACGCTCGACGGCACCATCTCGCCATGGAGGTTGAAGTTCACCACCCAGGCGTACTCGCCGTCGGCGCTCACCTGCAGCGTCGCGGGAAAAGGGCCGAGGTCGGTCTGCGCGACGACCTTGTCGGACTCGGCCTCGAGCTTCCAGAGCGTGCCGTTGGGGACGCCGTGGGCCGTGCTGACGTAGTAGTGCCGCGCATCGGGGGCGACGGCGATGCCGTGCGGGCCGTCGGGGTCGATGCCGTTCTTGCCGATGACGCGCTCGCGCACGAGGGCCGCCCCGCCGGGGCCGAAGCGGACGACCTGCATCTTGTCCACCGCCTCGGCGCCGACGATCACGTCGTAGGTGCGCGCGGGCGGCGGCGCGGCCCCCGCCGCCGGCCGCGCGCCCGGCCCCTGCGCCGCGGCGGCGGAGGCGACGAGCCCCCCCGCCACCGCCAGCCGCAGGGCGCCCCTCACGGGGTCACGCTCCCGGGCTTCGGCTTGATCTTGCCGATGAAGAGCCCGGCGTACATGTCGTTGATGTAGATGAGGTCGTCCTTGACCACCACGCCCCAGGTCATCGTGGCGTTGCTCACCTTCGCCTTCTCGTCGCGGGGCATGAAGGTGGCGATGGTGCGGTTCTGCGCCTTGAGGTCGCCGCGCAGTTCGCCGGAGACGTCGAGCGCATGGAAGCCGGCGTTGTAGGCGCCCACGTAGAGCGTGTCGGCGCGGGCCCAGACGTTGTGCACGCCGCCGTAGTCGGGCTCCCACCACGCGACCGACTTCGGGTTGAGGATGTCCGAGACGTCGATCACCTGCAGCCGGCCCCACGCCTGCGTCAGCTCGCCGCTGCCGCCGCCACCGCCGCCGAAGCCGGCGCCGAAGACCTCGTCACCGATGAAGACGTAGTTCCTGTGCCGCCAGGCGGTGTGGGTGCCGCGGATGAAGCCCGGGCCGCCCTTGAGCTCGACGCGCTTGTAGAGCTTGTCGAGGTCGTACTTGAACTGCGAGACGAACTGCGGGTTCGACGGCGTACCGCCCTTGATGCCGTTGCCGACGTCGAGGATCACCAGCCCGTCGTTCCACCAGGAGCCGTAGAGCAGGCCGTCCTGGAGATCGATGTCGTGGAGGGACCGGCCGGCGTCGAGGCGCGGGGTCTTCCAGACGGCGATCTCCTTCGGCTTGGCGGGGTCGTCGAGGTTGATGACGTGCAGCGCGCCGGTGCCGTCGTTGGTGATGAAGACGTTGAGCTGCTTCGTCTTCGGGTCGCGGTAGACGAAGCTCGAGTGCACGCCGGCGGTCACCGTCTCGGTGAACTCGCTGACCTTCTTCGGGTGGAGCGGGTCCTCGAGCGTGTAGATCACGATGCCGTTCTTGCGGTCCGACGCCCCCTCGCGCGTGTGGACGAGGATCTTCCCGTCGGCGTCGGTCATGAGGTCGTTGACGCGGCGCGTGTTGGTGACGAGCGAATCGACCACCTTCGGCTCGGCCGGGTTCGAGATGTCGATCACGTACGCGACGTCCCCGCCGGAGCCGGAGCCGAGGTAGGCGACCTTGCCGTTCGGGTGCACCCACACCTCCTCGGTGGTGAAGCGCGAGCGCACGACCTTGCCGACGAGCTCGAAGACCTTGCCGACGTCGCGCTCGCCGACGGTGATGGTGGTGCTGGCGGTGGCGGGGCCGGCGACGGCGGTGACGACGTACGTGCCCTCGCCGTAGGCGACGAACCGGCCGTCCGGGTCCACCTGCCCGTTGCCGCCGGACATGGTATAGACCGGCGAGAGGTCGGTGCGGGCCTTGCCGCCGACGGTGGCGCTGAAGGCCAGCGAGACGACGTCGCCCTGGCGCACCCTCGCCGACGAGGGGGTGAGCGTCGCGCGCGTCACCGCGCCGCCGACGACCTCGACCGGCACCGTCGCCGAGACGCCGCCGACGGTGGCGGTGAGCGTGGTCCGGCCGGCAGCGACGGCGGTGACGACGCCGTCGTCGCCGACGCGCGCGACGCGCGGGTTGGCCGAGCGCCACGCGGCCGGCGCGGCGGCGGCATCGCCCTGCTGCGAGATGCCCTTGGCGCTCAGCGGCACCGACTGGCCGGCGACGAGCGCGGTGATGGTCGGCGTCACCGCCAACTTCACCGACGCGGCCGCGACGACCTTGATCTCGACCCGCTCGACGACCGGGCGATTGCCGGGCTGGACGGCGGAGACGGCGGCGACGATGGTGCCGGGCGAGCCGCCCTTGACCCAGCCATCGCGGCCGACAGCGCCTTCGAAGAAGCCGCCGGCGACGCCGTAGAGGATGCGGGCCTCGGTGGGCTTGCCGTCGGCGTCGAGGGCGGAGCCGACGAGCTTGATGGAGTCGCCGGCCGCCACGGTGGGCTTGCCGGGGCTGACGATCACCTTGGCGACCGGGGCGGGGCCGGCCGGTGCCTGGGCCGCGGGCTGCTGGAGCAGCGCGAAGGGAAGCAGGTAGAACGCCATGGGTCCTGGAGCGGGTGGGTCCGGTGCCTCCCCGGGGCGGGGAGGCACGCTGCACGAGGGCCGCGCGGGGCCGGCCTGGATGTCCCCAAGGTACGGGGCTGTTGAATGGAAGTTTCCCGCGTCGTAATTTCAATGGCTGTCCGGTGTTCCGGACGGTTCCGCCCCGTGATCTGCCGAGCGCTGGCGCCGCCCCCCACCTGGCCGGGCGTGCCCGCCGGCCTTGCCTCAAGCCCGCCATGGCGTTCAGCGCGACGAACATCCGCAAGGGCATGGTGATCGTGTTCGAGAACGATCCCTGCCGCGTGATCGACTTCCGGCACCACACCCCCGGCAACCTGCGGGCGATGGTGCAGACGAAGATGAAGAACCTCCGCACCGGCTCGTCGTTCGAGCACCGGTTCCGCGCGGACGACGCGATCACCAAGGCGGACATGGAGACGCACGAACTGGAGTTCCTCTACCAGGGCGGCGACTCGTACCACTTCATGAACACCGAGAACTACGACCAGCTCGAGATGGACGAGGAGACGCTGGGCGACAACGCGAAGTGGATGCAGCCGGGCATGAAGATCCTGGCCGAGTGGTACTCCGGGAAGCCGGTCTCGATCCAGCTGCCGCAGTACCTGGTGCTCGAGATCGTGGAGACGGCGCCGGTGATGAAGACGGCGACCAAGACGGCCTCCGCCAAGCCGGCCAAGCTCGAGAACGGGGTGACGGTGAACGTGCCCGAGTTCATCGGGCAGGGCGAGAAAGTGAAGGTCAATCCGCTGACCGGCGAGTACATGGAGCGGGCGAAGGATTGAGTGCGCGGGCAGCCGGGACCCGGGATGCCCGGGTTCCGGTCGCCGGTTGAACTCGCGCCGGGGCTCTTGTATCTTGGGTGTCTCCGCAGGACATCGCGGACTCTGGTGGCTATAGCTCAACTGGTTAGAGCACCGGATTGTGGTTCCGGGGGTTGCGGGTTCAAGTCCCGTTAGCCACCCTCGCTCGACGGTTAGGTCCGTAGCTCAATTGGTAGAGCACCGGTCTCCAAAACCGGCGGTTGGGGGTTCGATTCCCTCCGGGCCTGTCGCAGGTGCAGGACGGCGCTTCTCGGCCGACAATCGATGCAGCAGGATCCAGTAGGCACACGGCGGTATCGTCTAGGGGCCTAGGACACAGCCCTCTCAAGGCTGGAACACGGGTTCGAATCCCGTTACCGCTACTGATCTCGCTATCTGGTATCGCTACTGGCAGGTCGCACGTCGTTCGTGCCGGGACTCGGCCCCATCGTCTATCGGTTAGGACGCGACCCTTTCAAGGTCGAGAGACGGGTTCGATTCCCGTTGGGGCTACTCGCCTCCGCGGGCGGAGCAGGTCGCACGTCGCTGGTCGCAGGTCGCACGGCGGGTCAGCACACCGACCCGGTAGGGGGCGTAGCTCAGTTTGGTTAGAGCACTCGACTGTCACTCGAGAGGTCGCGGGTTCGAGCCCCGTCGCTCCCGTTCGCTGTTTGCAGATCGAAGGCGCGCAACGCGTCCCCCGGGACGCGACGCGCGTGATGCACCGGGGCCAGCACGTGCCCCCGGTGCCTCAGTCGCCCTGGTGGTGAAATTGGTAGACACGCCATCTTGAGGGGGTGGTGCCGAAAGGCATCTCGGTTCGAGTCCGAGCCAGGGCACTCCTGCACGTCGCCACAGTAGCTCAGTGGTAGAGCACTCGATTCGTAATCGAGCGGTCGTGAGTTCAATCCTCACCTGTGGCTCTCGAGGCCCCCGGCCGGTGTGCCGGGGGCCTTTCGTATTCCGGTCGCCGCACACCCCGGCCCCCAACGGACACCCTGACGTCGCGTCTCGCGGCCGCAGGGCCGGATAGCGGGGGCGCGGACTCGATGCCCTGCTGTTGCGGCTGCGAACGGAGCGACGCGTTCGTTGCGCCGAGCGCGGGTCGGTGCCGGCTAGGCCGCCTCCCGTCGCACCCCGGCCCACAGCGTCCACCCGAGCGCGACGGCGACGATCGCCGTGAGCCACCACCAGTCGGCCGGCGGCAACTCGCTGCCGCGGAGGACGCGACGTGGCCCGGGCTCCGCGCCGAGCCACCGCGCCACGAATGCGTCGAACGACTCGCCGGCGACGGCGGCGTAGGCCTCGGGGAGCGGGCGGTCAGTGGTCCAGAGTCGCGCGAAGCGCTCGGGGCCGAGATGACGGACCATGTCGGCCATGAGGTGGGACCCCATCCGCCCCCCACCGCTCTGTAACTCGACACGACCGCCCTCGGTGACGCCCGGGGCCACAAGGGTCAGGAAGTAGTTCTGCCAATCGCCGTCGAAGACACCGGGCGCCACACGCCTGGGGAAGGTCACCCATGCGCTGCGCCAGTCGCCGAACATCGAGAGGACTCCCCGGCCGCATCCGCGAGGCGGCTGCTCGATGCAGGGCAGCAACGCGACGTATGTTCGCCAGGGCACCGACCCGTTGGAGATGTCGTCGAGCAGAGAAAGCTCCTCGAACGGCTTGCGCTGCATCGGCGGCGGGACCCGCCGCTCGCTCGGCGCGCCCCACCAGCGCCCGCCGCGGGCGCTCGTCCAGTCGATCGAGTCGAGACTGGCGGACAGGGCTGGCGCCGGCATGCCGAACGCGGCGAACAGCATGCAGGGCGAGGACTGCACTGCCGTCGCTGCCCACCTCCCCGCGATGTCCAGGTCGTCGGACCATTGCGCTGCGCTGACGATCACGAGGCAGGGATCCCCGGCACGGAGGGGCAGTCGGAATCCGCGTCCCGATCCGACATGGCCACTCCCGTCGATCCGCTCCAGTCCGCTCTCGACGACCCACGCGACCGGCATCGCCGGACGCGCGAACCCCGCCTCCCGCCGCAGCCGCTCCACGGTCGCCGCGATCTCGATCGCGGAGCGACGCGAACGCACCGTCGTGTCGGTGACGAGGACATGAAAGCCCGGCGTGCGCGGCACCGCCGCGGACGCCGCCTCGAGGACGTCACGCGTCCGGAGCGCAACGAGCTTTGCCATTGCCAAGCGATACGAGCGCTCCTCGTTGGGGCCGTCGGTCTCGAAGAACGCGTTGTCCCAACGGCCTCCCAGGGCCGACCACAGCATGAAGGGGAACGCGGCGGCCGCCAGGGGAACGAGGACGGTACCCAGCACACGGCGCAGCTGGCGCATCAGTGGGCCCTCCGCAGGCCGATAGCCGCCGAGAGGGCGCTCAGGGCGACAACCACGAGCACGGGGAGCGTCGAGGTCGAGTCGGGGAGCGCCAGCTCCTCGGCATGCCAACGCGCGAGGACCTCGCGGATCGGCCGCCCGGCGGCGGCGGCGAGTCGCTCGCGTGGCGGGGCGGCGGTGTCGGCCAGCAGGATTCGCCACGCGCCGGGGCCTCCGAGGTCGAGCGCCACGCGGGCGAGCCCTCCGCGCGGGGCACCCCCGACGACCGCGTTCATGCCGGGATCGAACAGCATGGACTCGCACGCGGCGAGATCGGCCCCCGCGCACGCCGGGCCTCGCCGGTCGCCGGTGTTGATCAGGGCGGTGCGCATATCGACGGCCCCCACGCCCCCGTTCGCGTCCAGCGGGATGGCCGTCTGCAGGAAGCCGGTCATCCGCCGGTCGACCTGCCGCATGGCACCGACGGCGAGCTGCTGGCCGATCACGCGCGCGAGGACGTCGCGCCCGAGCGACGGGAGCGCCGAGACCTGGCTGGCCGACGTATCGAAGGTGATCATCCGGCTGTGCCCGCCCCAGTAACCCGTCGGCGGCACGCCGGCCACGACCCACGCACGACCGGTGCCGAGCAGCTCCCGGAACGGCGGCAGGCCGCGGTGACGCACGATCGAGTCGAGGCGCTGCACGATCGCCTCGAGATCCCGTCGCGCCGCCGGCGCCACGTACCAGCGCACGCCGGCAAGGTCGAGGGTGTCGAGGGGCAGCGCGTCGAGCCACGTCTTGCGCTGGGCGGCCAGGCGATCGTTCGATGCGCGGCTCACGCGGGTGAGCTCCGCGACGAGCGCTCGCGTCTCGCGGGTGTCGGCGGCCTCACGGACGGCGATCACCGGGACCTGGGCCGTCGCGGGAACCCCGACAGCGATGGCAGCGGCCAGCCCGAGGGCGGCGGACTGCACGAAGGTCCGGGCTGCGCGCCGGTTCAGGAAGCGGGCCCGCATCACAGGTCCACCAGCATCCAGGTGCCGAGCAGGAAGTGCAGCGGCCCTCCGGGGTTGAAGAGGAAGGCCGCCACGCGGCCGATCACGTTGGCCCCGAGCACTTCGCCCACGATCGCGCCGACGATCAGGAGGAGCACGGCGACCAGCCACGACCTCGCGTGTCGCGGATCGGCGTTCGCTGCGGCGCGGGACGGCCCGAAGAACACGGCCAACACCACGAGCGCCATGGACAGGAAGCGCATCGCGAGCGCGCCGGGATACGCGTGCAGTCCCTCCGGGATCGGCGCCACCGCGGAGGTCGCGACGCCGACCGCGTAGGTGAGCAGCGTGCCGCCGAGGACGAAGGTGACCGCGACTGCGAACTCGAGCAGGAGCAGATGCCAGCGCTCGAGTGGCAGGCACATGAGGTAAACCCCCTTGTTGCGGGAGCCCTCCTCGGCCCACTGGAAGCCGGAGGTAGCGCCGAGCACGATCGCCGTGATCAGCAGGACGCCGCCGGCGAACGGGCCACGTCGCAGGAAGGTCCGGGCAGGCAGTGCGCCCGGGGTCCCGTTGGCCATGACCTCCAGCAGCCACGGGGTCGCGAAGCCGACGAGCACGGCGAGCGCGACGCCGACGAGCACGCCACCCATCAGCCGGGCCTGGACGCGCAGCAGGGCGAGGTAGAGGGTCATCGCGCGACCTCCCGCCGACGGGCGGCGCGCAGGAGCTCGACGAAGCCCTCCTCGAGGTCGAGGTCGATCACTTCGCGCAGCTCGACTCCGGCACCGGCGAACCACTGCGTCATCGTGGTGGTCCAGCCGCGGACGACCCATTCCTCGACCTGACCCAGCGACGGCTGGCGGCCGAGCAGCGTGAAGGGCGTGTCCGGGATCTGCGGCGGCGCCGTGGCGACGCGCAGGCGCTTGAGCCCGTCCTTGAAGACCTGCATCGGGAGCTCGGCGACCATGCTGCCGGCGTCGAGCACCCCCACCCAGTCGCAGACGCGCTCGAGCTCGAAGACGAGATGGCTGGAGATGAAGGCGGTCGCCCCCGTCTCGGCCACGTAGTCGAGCAGCGCGCCGAGCACGTCGCGCCGCACGACCGGGTCGAGGCCGTCGGTGGGTTCGTCGAGGATCAGCAGCTCCGGCCGCTGCGCCAGCGCCAGAAGCATGAGCAGCTTGCCCGTCTCGCCCTTGGACAGCCGCCGGATGGGGACGTCCGCGTCGAGGCGGAAGGCCCCCCGGAGTTCCTCCGCGCGCGCGGCGTCCCACGAGTGCCGGAAGGCCACGCCGTGGAAGTCGAGCATCTCGCGCACGCGGAGCGACTCGAAGACGTGCGGGCGCTCCGGCACGTAGCTGGTGCGGGCGAGGACCGCCGGCAGCGCCTGCGGCACCGGCTGGCCGAGCAGCGAGATGCTGCCGTGCGACGCCCGCAGCAGGCCCATCAGGCAGCGGATGGTGCTCGACTTCCCCGCGCCATTCGCGCCAAGGAAGCCATAGACCGATCCGGCGGGGACGTTGAGCGAGACGTCGCGGAGTTCGAACGACTTGCCCAGGCGGCGGCCGAGGCCGCGGGTCTGAATGGCGTGGCTCATCCGAAGACGCGGTCGAGTTCGGCGGACACGAGCTGCCGCACGGTGTGGGGAGGGAGGGACATGCGAACGGCTTCGTCGAGCGCCTGGCCGACGAGACGTCGGAAGGCGGCGTGCCGCTCGCCCTCGCGCCGATCGGGCGGGACGTCGCGAACGAAGCTGCCGGCCCCTTGTCGCATTTCGATGAGCATGTCGGACTCCAGTTCTCGGTAGGCCTGCACCACGGTGGCGGGATTGACGCGCAACTGAGCGGCGAGGGCGCGCACGCTCGGGAGCCCGTCACCCGGCCGCAGGTCGCCGGCCCCGATCGCGGCCCGGACGGCTTGGGCGATCTGGGTGTAGAGGGGAGTCGGGAGGCGGGCGTCGATGCGGTCGAACATCGTAATGTGTATGGGTGTATGGGTACACTAATACTCTCTGGCGCGTTGTCAAGAGCCCGTTCCGCCGTCCGATACTTCGACAAGGTTCCTCCAGCGCGCGGAGCCGCCCAGCCCGACCGGAGCCCGCCATCGTTCCCATGATCCAGCCCCTGATCGTCATCGCCGAAGACGATGACGCCGTGCGCAGCGTCCTCGTGCGGTCGCTGACGCGCGAGGGATTCGCCGTGGTCGAGACGTTCGACGGGTCGGAGGCGCTGCGTGCGTTCGAGGGCTCCGAGGATCCCCCGGACCTGCTGCTGACGGACGTCGCGATGCCGGGGCTCTCGGGGCCCGACCTCGCGGCGAAGGTGGAGGCGGCGTGGCCGGGAACGCGGGTGGCCTACATCACCGCCTACCCCTTCGAGCACGCGGTGAAGGTGATGACGTCCGGCCATCCCGTGCTGTCGAAGCCGTTCACCCACGAGGAACTCATCCGGTTCGTGCGGGCGGCGCTGGATTTGTCTTCGGCGTCGCATTGGATGGACGACTGACGCGGGCTTGCCGCGCGCCCGGACGTGCGGGTATCGTACGGCGTTCGCGGGCGTAGCTCAGTTGGCAGAGCGCCAGCTTCCCAAGCTGGATGTCGCGGGTTCGACCCCCGTCGCCCGCTCTCGCTATGAAAACGGCACGAAAAGGCCCTCCGAAATGGAGGGCTTTTTCGTTGTCGGGGTACCCACCGGGGTACCCAAGGGAGGAAACTCCGCCTCCGTCAGCCGTCGGTGTCGGGGTCGGCGTCCTCGAGCGTGTCCGCCAGCGCCACCCCGCCGCGACAGATGGCGTCCTCGATGTCCCGCGTCAGCCGCCGCGCCTCCCCCGGCGTTGCACACGACACGATGCGCCGCTCAAAACGGTGCAGCCCGCCCGACACAACGGCGCGCATCCGGCCGAGCACGTCCTCGAGTTCCCGGCGGTACTTGGCCACGGGCACCAATTCGCCGCGGCGTTCGGCGAGGTCCAGCTCCCGGAGGTCCGCATCGGCGCGGGCCTTCCGGGCTTGCTCGGCGGCGAGGTCTATCCCGTCGGGCCGTTGCAGCTTTTCAATGGCCGCAGCGACAGCGGTTTCCGTGCGCCAGGTGAGGACTTCGGCGATGACGTACTCGGCGCCGCCCGGCGTGCGGCGGTGCGGGCATCCTTGCTGGGTCCACTCGCGCAGCGTGCGGGGGGAGACGCCCACGGCGTCGGCGGCCTCGGCGGCGCGCAGCGTTTTCGGCATTTTCGGCATGGTAGAATCGGGCGAGGGGTTCAGTCGTGCCGGACACGAGCGGCCGGCAAGGGACAGCGCCACCGCGGCGCCGTGCGGGCGGTTTGCCGCCCCGTCAGGGGCGATCGGGGCGGGCGAACAGGCGAGGAATCCGGTTCAGTCAGGGGCGTACCGGGGGCGTGGGTGTAGCGCGTCATCGGCATCGGCGGCAGCATTTCGGGCACGTTGTCGGAAGGCGAAGACTGCGGCTGGCGCGTCCCCGCAGGGGGCGGGGCCGGGGAAGGACCCGTGCCCCTCGCGCGGGCGTGTCAGTGTCAACCGCGCCCCCGCGGCGGACGCAGCTAGCGACACGGCGCGGATCGGAATGCCCGAGGCCGGGGCGGCCGCAGGGATCGTTACGCCCCCTCCCGGCGATGACGCCGGCGTGACGGCGTGCGCGATCGTGGCGCATGGCATGGACCACGTGGGAACCGTGGGGCGACATCCGCGCCACACTCGCACGCCTCGAGCAGTCACGAACCCGCCAGCATCGCCGCGACATCGCGGGCGGCGAGCCGCTCGGCCTCGGCACGGTCGAGCCCGCCGTCGTACTCCCGGACGGCCGCGCGTTCCTCGAGCAGCTCGGCCGCAGCGACGGCGCGGGCCTCGAGCGCCGCGACGTGTCGGGCATCCAGTGCGTGGGAACCCGGCCAACCCGTGCCGTGGCGCATCCGCACGGCCGCAGCGGCGCGGTATTGGGCCTCCAGGGCGTCGCCGAGGCGCACGGCGTGTGCTTCCTCGCTTGGGTCGAGGACGTGCGGCACGAGCCCCGCCAGCGCCCGCAGCGTGGCGCGATCGGCCAAGGCGGGGCGGAGCGTGGCGGGGATGCGTGACGCCGGCGCGATGTGGAGCCGCGCCCCCTGCCACCGGACGGTCACGCCGGCGTCGGTGAGCGCGTCGAGCAACGCCGGCGCCGCGATCATGCCGCCCCCTCGAACGGGTCCACGAGCAGCGCATCCGCCGTCCCGTCCCGTTCTGCGGGTATAGGGCCTGCATTTTGGGACGGGAGCGCATGCGACCCGTCCCGCTCCCGTCCCGTCAACGTCCGGTCACGTCCCGCAACGTCCGGCATAGGGAGGTGTCCCGTCCCGAGGACACTCGGAAAATCCCCCTCGGGACGGGAGGCCGGACGGGACGGGACGGGCGTCGGGTCCTGCATCATGCGAACGCCGACGGGCGTCAGCTCAAGCGGTTGCCGCGGGTCATGGCGCACCGCGCCTTGCCCCTTGAGCGTCTTCACGGCGTCCCGCACGTCGGCCGCCCGCACGCCCAGAGCGCGCGTCAGGGCGTCCAGCGTCAGCGGTTCTATCGCCTCGTAGAGCGTGCGAAGGACGCGCGTCGGGAGCGGCGCGGGCGCATCGCCCAGGCGGTACGTCAGGCCATCCGACACGAGGCGAAGCCGGAGCTTCCCGCCCCAGCGCGTGCGCCCCTCGAGGATGCGCCGTCCGTCGTCAGCGGGGCCGGTGTCGTCGTCGTCCGCCGGGGGCGTACCGAGCGTGTCAGCGGCCGTGCGGTAGTCCCGCAGCACGAGCGGCGCATCCACAACCCCGCCGAGTTGCACCGCACCCAAGTACGTGCCGGTGGTCTTCCCGGCGTGTGCGAGGATCAACCCTGCCGCGCCATGATCGCGGAGCACGGACACCAACCCGCGGAGCGTCGGCAGGATTTGCGCCGCGTCCTTCAGGTCGGCACCGGGAAGGAGTTCGTTCAACGTGTCGAAGGCCACGAGCGCCGCCGGGTGCTCGGCCAGTCGCGCGGCTACCTCCGCCGGCGTGGGGCGTTCGGTGCAGACGGTGACGCGGCGCGGGTCCGCCCCGAGGGCCGTCAAGCGCCGTGTCGTGTCGCCGAGCGGTTCGTCAAGCGAATACACGAGCACGGGCTCGGGGGTCGGCGTCGCCTCGAGCAACGCGCGGCCGGCGGACACGGCGGCAATGAGCGCCCCGGCGAGGGTGCTTTTCCCGATCTTCTCGCGTCCCGCAAGCAGCGTCACGCGGCCCCGGTAGAGCACCGGCGCGACCAACGGCACCGGTGGGGCGGTCAGCTCGGGGCGGTTCGCCAGGTCCTCGAGCGTGTGGTACTTCAGCGGCGGGCGGTCCTCGCGTGGCGCCGTGATGCCATCGGCCCAATGTGAAGTCATGCCGCCCCCCGATGCCGGCCGTACTTCGCCGCGTTCTGAACGATGCTGGTTAGCGTGCGATCCTCGAGCGGCGGGGCGTTCGATGCGTTCCATCGGTCGAGGATCGCCGCCGCGTCCGCGACGGAGAGGCCGAAGTCGTGGAGTAGCGCACATGCGAGCCGGTAGCACGTTTGCTTGCGGCCATCGGCCAGCCCGCCGGGGACCTTCTCGAGGTACCGCGCCAACCGCTTGCCTTGGCGCGCATCGTCAGGACGCCACGGCCGCGGCGTCGAGCGCACGGGCGCCGGTGGGGCGAGCTTCGCCCGCAGCGCGTCCACCACGCCAGCGGGGCACGGCGCGATCGGTCGGCGGTGCAGGACGCGGTACACGGCGCCACTCGGATGCACGGAGCCAACGCCGAGGACATAGCCGGCATCGGCCCGCACGTCGAGATGCGGGGCCAGCGCGGCGTTTCCGATGTGCTCGATCGCGGGGCGCTTGTAGTACCGATGCCAGCCGCGCGCCGTCTGCACGGTGAGCGTGCCGCCGTCGTGCGATCCCAGCGCCGCGGCGTGGGGCACGGCGTCCTCGCCGTCGAGGTCGAGGACGAGCAAGCCCGACGGGCCGGGTACAAGGCCGATGTTCGCGTGCGGGGCGGCCGTCGCCCAGGCGGCGACTTGCCCCGCGTCGGTTGTGGCGAGCTTGAAGCCGCCCGATGCGCCGAGGATCGGGTGCGGGCGCTTGCCCCGTTCTTCGACGGGGAAGACGTGCATACCCCGCGCGGCGAGGCCGGGGGCCACGCTGGCGAACGGTGCGGGGTCGGTGCTATATTCAGTTCGGGACATGTAGTGTTTTCCTCTCGAAACCGCCGCGCCGCGTCTCCACAGACTGCGCGGCGGTTTCGCGTTCTTAGGTGAGGGGTCAGCGGCGCCGGCGGATCGGCGCGCGGTGTTCCACGCGACCGAGGGCCGCGGTGCGTTCGTGCGTGTACTCGCCGTGCGCGAGCGCCTCGACATCCGTGCGTCTGAAGCCGAGTTCGCAGCCTCGCGCGTCCACCACGAGCGGGAGCGAGTCGAGCAGGTGGGCGCGGGGGCCGAGCCGCGCGAGTGCGCTCGCACGGGTCATGACGCTTGCGTAGGTGGGCATGATCGGGGCTCCGGTGCGGGTCAGGCGGTGCGCCAGCCGAACACCTCGGCCAGCTTCGCGGCGAGGCCGCGCGCCTCGGTGGGGTTCGCGCGGCCGGCGTTCCCGCCGGCGGACTCGAGCAGGGCCTCGAGTTGCTTCGTGCGATCGTCGAGCCAGTCGGCATCGCCAGCGTTGACGAGCTGCCGCGCGTCGGCGGGCGGGAGCTGCACCTCGGCGCCGACGGGGAATGACTCGCGGTAAAGGTGGATCCCCTTCGCGCGGCGGAGCCGCACCGTCTCGTATGGCCCCTCGTAGGTCGCCGCTTCGGGGAGGCGGTTCGCCGCTTCCTCCCAGGAATCGGCGTAGGCGGCGCGGTGCGCGCCCACCAGGTGCCGCGCGTCCCGTGCCGACACTTGCCGCAGCGAGCCGTCGAGCGACAACGCGAGGCCATCCGGCGTCGTGAATCCAGCCGAGCCGAGGAACATCCGCACCACGCGCAGCTCGTGGCCCCACGCGTCGCGCGGGGAGGTTTCGCCATTGAGCCCGCGGAACCAGTCGGGGCGTTCGCGCCACTCGTCAACCGTGACCGTGACGGCCGCGCCCCGATCGAAGACGCGGGCGGTGCCGTCGGCCACGATGAGCGCAACCCGGCGCGTCGGCTGTACCGTGACCGCGCGCCCCTTGTTGTTGAAGGCGCGAAGGGACTCCGGCGTGTTGTCGGTCGTCATGCGGCACGCTCCGGCGTGCGGGTGGCGAGCGTGTCGCGGCGGCCGCGATCGCGGAACGCCTCGAGGTCCGCCAGCGTGTAACGGACGGCCCTGGCGCCGATGACGTAGTGGGTCGGGCCGACCTTGAGGTGCCGCCACTTGCTCAACGTGGCGGGCGAAACGCCGAGAAATGCGGCGGCCTGTCGTGCGGTGTAGTGCATGATGCATTGCTCCGGTAGGGGACGGGGAGCAACCTAGGTTGCCTAGTGTCGCCCGTCGAAACGAATGCGTTATATTGCGTTATGCGCGTCGCGCTTGTGCGGGTCCCCTTCAAGTGGGCGGAAGTCGAGCGGCCGGGGTTGTTCTGGCCGCTACTCCGCCCGGTGCGCGTCCACCCGTCACGCCGGCCGCGCCTGTCGAGCG
>JAJTHG010000053.1 GCA_021298835.1 Gemmatimonadota bacterium | reverse complement strand
GGTGGTGCGTTCCTCGCCGTGGACCCGAAGAACGACGGGCTGGCGCAGTGGTACGACGGCCTCGGGTTCGGATTCGTCGCCCTCGACCCGACCGGCAAGACGAGGCGGCGGGTGTTGAAGCTGGGGTGACGCCCACGCCCTCCTCGATTGCTGTTCCAGGCCGTATGCCACCCATTACGGTCCGCCGCTCCTTCCTCGCCTCCGCAGCCGCCGCCCTGGCCAGCCGCCACCTCCCGCTCTCCGCGCTCGGCACACCCGCCGGCAAGCTCAACCGCATCGGCATCGAGCTGTACGCCGTGCGTGGATCGCCCGCCGTCGTTCCGCAGCACGGTCAACACGGCGCCCCCGCCCGGCGCGAAGCCCAGCGCCAGATCCGGGTCGCCGTCGCGGTCCACGTCGGCAAGCGCCAGCGCCGACCTCACGGCGTCGTGCCGTAGCCCTTCGCGGCGAGGATCATGTGCGCATAGCCGGCCGACCGGGCCACCTGCACGAACGGCAGGAGGTCGTCCCGCGGGACGTTGCGGTTGAACAGCGCCTGGCCGCAGACGATGATGTCCACGCCCGCCTTCGAGAGCTGCTCGAGGATCGCGATGTTGGGGTTGTCGCGCCCCATCCGCGCCCGATACGGGGCGTTGGCCATGAGGTCCACCGTCGCCCGGCCGTGGAGGACGAGCGCGAGCTTGATCTGCTTCGCGGGGACGCCGTCGGCGCGCAGGGCGTTGTAGGTGCTCGCGACGGCCAGGAAGCCCGGGTTCACCTCGCCGGTCGCCGCCGAGTCGGTGTGGTTCCAGAAGTACCGGTAGGTCGCCTTGGGATCGGGCACGAAGGTCGTGCGCGGGACCTCGCGCATGGCCGCGACGCCGGGGATGGCGTCGGTCTGCGCGACCAGGGCGGCCGGGGCGACGGCGAGGAACGCGAACAGGACGGGGAGGACGCGGCGCATGCGGGCAGTGGCTGGGGTGAAGGTGCCGAAACAAGCCACCGGCGGGGCTCGGGCGTCAAGGCGGGCGGCGGCGCCGCTCGCGGCGCGACTGGCCCCCGGCCGGTCCCCGGCGCACTTTGCGCCGATGGACGCCGCCGCGCGACTTGGCGCGGGGCGTCGGCGAATCCTTCCTGGAGCCCGTGGATGGCCAAGATCAAGGTGAAGCACCCCGTCGTCGAGATGGACGGCGACGAAATGACCCGCATCATCTGGCAGTTCATCAAGGACAAGCTGATCCTGCCGTACCTCGACGTCACGCTCGAGTACTACGACCTCGGTATCGAGCATCGCGACCGGACGAACGACCAGGTCACGATCGACTCCGCCGAGGCGACGAAGAAGCACGGCGTGGCGGTGAAGTGCGCGACGATCACCCCCGACGAGGCCCGCGTGGCGGAGTTCGGCCTCAAGAAGATGTGGAAGAGCCCCAACGGCACGATCCGCAACATCCTCGGCGGCGTGATCTTCCGGGAGCCGATCATCATCTCGAACATCCCGCGGCTCGTACCCCACTGGACGAAGCCGATCGTCGTCGGCCGCCACGCGCACGGCGACCAGTACAAGGCGTCCGACTTCAAGGTGCCGGGACCGGGAACGGTGACCATCACCTATGCCCCCGCCGACGGCTCGGCCCCGATGCAGTTCGAGGTCGCGAAGTTCGGCGCCGACGGTGGCGTCGCGATGGGGATGTACAACTTCACCGACTCCATCCGCGACTTCGCCCGGGCGAGCTTCCGCTACGGCCTGCAGCGGCAGTACCCCGTGTACCTGAGCACCAAGAACACGATCCTCAAGGCCTACGACGGGCTCTTCAAGGACGTCTTCCAGGAGGTCTTCGACCGCGAGTTCAAGGCCGACTTCGACACCGCGAAGCTCACCTACGAGCACCGGCTGATCGACGACATGGTCGCCTGTGCCCTCAAGTGGGAGGGCGGCTACGTGTGGGCCTGCAAGAACTACGACGGCGACGTGCAGTCGGACATCGTCGCGCAGGGCTTCGGGTCGCTCGGCCTCATGACGAGCGTGCTGCTCACGCCGGACGGCCGGACGATGGAGGCCGAGGCCGCCCACGGCACCGTGACCCGGCACTACCGCGAGCACCAGAAGGGGCGGCCGACGTCCACGAACCCGATCGCCAGCATCTTCGCGTGGACGCGCGGGCTCGCCCACCGCGGCAAGCTCGACGGCACGCCCGACGTCACGCGATTCGCGGAGACCCTCGAGCGCGTGTGCATCGAGACGGTCGAGGCGGGGGAGATGACCAAGGACCTCGCGATCCTCGTCGCGAAGGACCAGCCCTACCTCAACACCGAGGCCTTCCTCGACGCGATCGACCGGCGGCTGCAGGCCGCGATGGCGTAGCGGTTACCGCCCCCGCGCCGTCACCGGCCACGTCTCGGCGATCCGCCCATCGCGGATCGCCGAGACTGCGTCGAAGTTGTGCATCGCCACGCACGCGTGGTTCGGGACGAGCCGCACGAGGTCGCCCACTGCCGGGCGCCAGGGATCGTCGCCCAGCTCGATGATCCCGTGCTCCTCCGACATGCGCTGCACCACCAGGTGCGGCCGGTCCTGCACGGCCGCCCAGCCCTCGCCCTCGGCACCGCGAAGCGGTTCGCGCGCGAGCGCCTTGCTGCCCGCGTCAATCACCACCTGGCCGGGAATCGCCGTCGAGACCACCGTGGCCAGCACGGTGAACGCGATCTCGTCCCACGCGGCGGTGCCGAGCGCCACGGTCGTCCGGTCGTGGTACACCGACGTCCCCGGGCGCATCTCGGTGATCGCCGGCACCTCGTGCGTCCGCCACATCGTGGGAGTGGAGCCCGCGCTGACCACGCGGGGCGGCAGCCCGGCCGTCCGTAGCGCCGATACGGCCGCCACGAGCCTCGCCTGCAGGTCGCGCAACGCGTCGTTCTGCGCATCCATCGGCTGCCGGATGTGCCCGGGGTAGCAGGTGATGCCGTCGAACGCGAGGCCGGGGGCTGCGGCGACCGCCCGCGCCAGCGCCACGACCGCGGGCACCGCCGGCACGCCCACGCGGCGCATCCCGACGTCGAATTCCACGAGCACGTACACCGTCCGGCCCGCGGCCAACGCGGCCGCCGAGAGCGCTGCCACCTGTGACGCGTCGTCCACGGCCACCGTGAGGCGCACCGCACGGGGCAGGGTCATGACGCGCGCCAGTTTCGCCGCCCCCACCGGCGGATGCGCCCAGAGGAGGTCGTCGCAGACCTCGGCCATGACCTCGAGCTCGCGCGGCGTCGCGCAGGTGAGTCCGACCGCGCCTGCGGCCACCTGCCGTCGCGCCACGGCCGGCGCCTTGTGCGTCTTCACGTGCGGGCGCAGCGCCACGCCGTGCGCAGCCGCGTAGGCCGCGGCCGCGGCGACGTTGCGCTCGAGCCGGTCCACGTCCACCAGCGCGGCCGGTGTGGCAAGGGTGGCGAAGTCGTGAGTCATGGCGCGACGAGCGGGGCGCGGGCGGCCGCGACCGTGGGGTGGTCCCCCGCGACCGTCCACGCCAGCACGATCGTCCGGCCGTCCCGCACCATGCGGGACACGCCGGCCCGTCGCGTCGCCGACAGCCGGGCGATGCGGCGGCCGGCGGAGCGGCGGCCGTCGGCCGTGACGCGCCGGACGACGAGGTCGGCCGAGTCGCGCGAGGTCGCCTCGTGCCACGACACGACGGCATGGCCCGCGTCGTCGCGCACGACGCCGACCCGCCCGATCGGCGCGCCGTCGTCGGCCCGCGTCGGCGGGCCGAAGGAGCGACCGCCGTCGGTGGAGAAGGCCACGAGCACCTTGGCCGTATCGCGTGCCTGCGTGTACCACGCGATCACCACCGAGTCGCCGCGGCTCGCCAGCGCCGGCCCGTTGACCGGACACGCCTTCGTCACCCACCCGTCGGCGTGCACGAGGGCGGGGGGGCTCCAGCCCGCCGCGGTGTGACGCGCCACCACGATGTCGCGCACCTCGGTCGCGCTGCGGTCCCGCCACGCCAGCAGCGTCCCCTCGCCAACGGGCGTGGCGGCCGTCTGGCAGCAGTCGCACGAGCGGGGATCCACCACGGCCTCGGCGTCCGCCGACCCGTCCGGACGCACGCGTCGCGCGCGCACGGTCATGGCCGGGCCCGCAGCATCGTGAGCCGCGTGCGCGCCATGGCCTTCGGGCGGAACGCCGACGGCCGACGCCGTGGCACGACCGTCGAGCCACGCCGCCCCCACCCCGCCGCCGGGCTCGCGCCACAGCGACACGAAGCCGTGTTCCACCGCCGAGGCGTCGTCGTGCAGCCGCCCGGCGGGCTGCCACGTGACGCCGTCATCGGCCGACCGCGCCAGCTGCACGCCGTAGGCGAAGGGGCCGTCCCCCGTCCGCGTGAGCCAGTGCGCCACGACCGTGTCGCCCCCCAAGGGCAGCACCGAGGCGAAGTCGGCCCAGTTCACGAAGAGGGGCGCCCCCCGGACGACCGTCCGCACCGGGCCGAACGTCGTGTCCGCGAGGCGTGCGTAGCGCACGCCGCCAGCCGTGTCCTCGCGGACCGTCCAGGCGACCAGCACGCCCCCGCCAGGTACCGCGGCCAGCGAGGGAGCCAAGGCGTCGGGACCCGCCGGCACGGCCAACAGCTGCGACGGTCCGACATCGGGAACCGCCGGTGCCCGGCAGGCGAGCGTCGCGAGGAGCGCGAGGGCGGCAATGTCAGCGGCGACGCGGCCGCCGGGGCGTTCGCGCGGTGTTGCCGGACGGCGGGTCGGCATGCGGTTGAACTTATCCCGCGGAGCCCGGATCGGCGTTGACGCGCCGGACGGTTCCGGCGTCGCCGGCCCTCAGCCCGCGCCGGGCAGCGGGCCACCCGCGAACGCGACGAGCTCGGGCCCGCTCCGCTCCCCGCGGGCGAGGCGCCACAGGCCCGCTGCGGCGATCATCGCCGCGTTGTCGGTGGCCAGCCGCGCGCTCGGCGCGTGCACGACGACGCCCGGCCCGACGCTCGCGCGGATGGCCTCGAGGAGCGCACGATTGCCGGCGACGCCGCCGCCGATGACGACCCGCGGGCGCCCGTGGTCGCGCACGGCGCGTGCGACCTTCGCGGCCAGCGTCTCGACGACCGCGTCCTGGAAGCCCCGCGCAATCGCCCCGCGCGCGGCCTCGAGCCGACCGTGGGCGGCGGCGTCGGCCGCGGCCAGCCGCACGGCCGTCTTGAGCCCGCTGAAGGACACGTCGTACCAGTCGTCGTCGCCGCGCCGCTGGCCGCCGTGCAGCATGGGGCGCGGGAAGCGCACGGCGGCGTCCGGGGCCACCGTCGTCGCGAGCCGCTCGATCGCCGGTCCGCCGGGATACGGCAGCCCCAGCAGCTTCGCGGCCTTGTCGAAGGCCTCGCCTGCCGCGTCGTCGCGGGTGGCGCCCAGCGTGCGATACGTGCCCCACGCGGGCACGTCCACCAGCAGCGTGTGACCGCCGCTCACGAGCAGTGCCGTGAAGGGGGGCACCGCGTCGGCCGACTCGAGCATCGTCGCGAAGAGGTGCCCCTCCATGTGGTGCACGCCGATCAGCGGGCGCGCGAGCCGCGCGGCCAGCGCCTTCGCGTAGCTCACTCCCACGAGCAGGGCCCCGACAAGGCCCGGGCCGGCCGTCACGGCGATGGCGTCCACGTCCGCGAACTCCATCCCGGCGCGCCCGAGCGTCGCGTCCACCACCGGGACGAGGCCCCGCAGGTGCTCGCGCGAGGCGAGCTCGGGCACGACGCCCCCGAAGATCGCGTGCACTTCCTGCGACAGGATCGCCAGCGAGCGGATCGTCGCGGCGCCGGTGCCGTCCCCCTCGACGATCGCGGCCGACGTCTCGTCGCAGCTCGTCTCGATGCCGAGGACGCGCACCGCCCTACTTCGCGGCGCCGTCGGCGAGGAGCCCGCGCACGAACGCCACGGTGGACGAATCGTCCCATTCCGTCGAGCCGCGCACCATGCGGCGAATCGTCCCCGAGCGGTCCAGCACGTAGGTCGAGGGGATGCCCATCGCGTTCCAGTCGCGCTCGATCCTCCCCGACGGCTCGTGCAGGACGTCGAAGGTCAGCCCCATGCCGGCGACGAAGTCGCGGATCTTCTGCTCGCTGCCCACGTCGTCCACCGCGACCGCCACCACCTTGAGCCCCTCGGGGGCGAGCTGGCGGTGCAGCCGCTGGATGGACGGCATCTCCACGCGGCAGGGACCGCACCACGTCGCCCACACGTTGAGCAGCACGACCTGCCCCCGGTAGTCGTCGAGCGTGCGCCGCACGGGGGTCTGGTCGAGCGTGGTGGCCGTGAACCCCGGGGCCCGACGGCCCTCGGCGACGGGGACGACCTTATCGCCGACGAGCTGCGTCGCGAGCACGAGCACCAGCCCGAGCGCCGCACCCAGCCCGAGGACCACCACGAGCTGCTTCCTCACGCGACGTCCGCGCAGCGCGCGCGCAGTGCGGCGATCTCCGCCGCGGGATCCGCGGCCGCGAAGATCGCGTTGCCCGCCACGAAGGTGTCGGCACCCGCGCGCCAGCAGGCGGTGATGGTGTCGCGCGAGATGCCGCCGTCCACCTCGAGCACCGCCCGGCTGCCGGTGGCGTCGAGCAGGGCCCGCGCCTTCGCGATCTTCGCCACGCTCCGCCCGATGAACGCCTGACCGCCGAAGCCGGGGTTCACGCTCATGACCAGCAGCAGGTCGAGGTCGGCGGCCACCTCCTCGAGCGCCCCGACGGGCGTCGAGGGATTGAGCGTCGCGCCGGCTCGGCAGCCGAGCTCCTTGATGCGGCCGACCTGCCGGTGCAGGTGGGGCGCCGCCTCGACGTGGATCGTCAGCACGTCCGCCCCCGCCTTCGCGAACGGCTCGAAGTACTTCTCCGGCTCGACGACCATCAGGTGCACGTCGAGCGGCAGTCGCGTGAGGCGCCGGCACGTCTCGATCACCTTCACGCCGAACGTGAGGTTCGGGACGAACACGCCGTCCATGACGTCCACGTGCAGCCAGTCGGCACCGCCGGCCTCGAGCATCGCGATGTCGTCGGCGAGGCGCGCGAAGTCGGCGGAGAGGAGGCTCGGGGCGATGCGGACGGACGAGGCAGGCATGGGCTACGGCGTGGAGGCTACGGCGTGGAGGCTACGGCGTGGAGACGGTGAGGCGGACTTTCGAACCATTCGGGACCATCGCGCCGGCGACCGGGGCCTGCGCGATCACGGAGCCGGGCACCGAGCCGGCGAGCGGCTCGGCCCCGGCGCTGTCGGCCACGAGGCCGACCTGCTCGAGCTGGGCGCGCGCGGCGGCGAGGTCCTGGCCGAGCACGTCCGGGACGACGACCTCGCTCGGTCCGGCGCTCAGGATCAGCGTCACCGGGCCGGGCACGCCGACCATCGCCCCGGGTACCGGCCGCGCGTCGAGCACCGTGCCGCGCGCGAGCGAGCTCGGCCGTTCCTCGACGTCGCCCACGCTCAGCCCCACGCGCTCGAGTGCCCGGGACGCCTCGGCCTCGGGCAGTCCGAGGAGCGCCGGGACGAGCGCGCGCCGGTTGCCCGCACTGATCGTCAACGACACGGCGGCACCGACCGGTTCCTCGCGACCTGCGGCCGGGGCCTGCGCCAGCACGTGACCCTCCGGCATCGTCGCGTGCGGCACGGGCGACTGGAGCTTCACGGCGAACCCGGCGCGTTCGAGCAGCCTGCGCGCGCTGTCCATCGGGAGACCCACCAGGTCGGGGACGCGCGGAGCGGCGGTCGCGTCGCCCGCGGGCAGCAGCACGAACACCACCGCGTACGCCAGCGCGAACCCGGCCGCGGTGACCACGACATACGGGGCCACCGCCCGCGCGAGGCCGCCGACGCGCTGCCTGATGGCCGTCACCGCGCGCTAGGCCCGTCGCCGCAGGCGCGCGGCGAACGCGCCGTCGGTGCCGTGCCGCTGGGGGAGCACGCGAAGGCGCCCGCCATCGAGCACGTCGGGCGGCACCGCCCCCTCGGGCGGCGGCTCGAGCGTGAAGTCCGGGTGCGCGGCGAGGAAGTGCTCGACCTGCACGTCGTTCTCCTCGGGTTCGAGCGAGCACGTCGAGTACACGAGCAGCCCACCCGGTCGCACGGTCGGCGCGAGGGCGGCGAGGAGACTGCGCTGCAGCGCACCCATCACCGCGAGGTCGCTCACCTTGAGCCGCCACCGCGCGTCCGGATGCCGGCGGAAGGTGCCCGTCCCCGTGCAGGGGGCGTCCACCAGCACGACGTCGTACGTCCCGTCGCCGGGTTCGCGCGCGTCCGCCACGCGGACCTCGACGTTCGTCGCGCCGACGCGGGTGACGTTCTCCTGCAGCCGCGCGGCGCGGGCCGGCTGGCGGTCGGCGGCGACGACGTGCCCGGCGACCTTCGCGAGTTCGAGCGCCTTGCCACCCGGTGCCGCGCAGGCGTCGAGCACGCGCGCGCCGGGCGGCACCGCGGCGTAGTGCACGACGAGCGTCGCGGCGGGATCCTGCACGAAGAAGCGGCCCTGCCGGAACGCCCCCAGCTCGGTGAGCGCGATGCCGGGCCCGAGCTGCAGCGAGTCGCGCACCAGCGGCGCGTCGGAGACCGGGACGTCGCTCGCCTCGAGCATCGCCTCCAGCGGCTCGAAGCCGATGCCGAACGGGCGCACGATCACCGGGGCGAGCGTGTTGTTGGCCGCGAGCAGCCGCGCCGCCTCGTCCGCGCCCCACCGCGCGGCCCATCGCGCCACGAGCCACCGCGGGTGCGAGTGGCGCAGGGCCAGCGCTTCGATCGGGTCCCCGGGCTCGGCCGGTGCCAGCGTCGCGCGCTCGCGGTCGATGCGCCGCAGCACCGCGTTGACGAGACCCGCCGCGCCGCGCCCGTGCCGCACCTTCGCCAGCTCCACCGTCTGCGCGATCGCGGCGTAGGCGGGGACCCGGTCCATGCCCGTCAGCTGTTGCGCCCCCAGGCGCAGCAGGTCGGTCACGTCGGGGTCGAGCCGGGCGAGGCCGCCCGTCACGAACCCGCCCACCACGGCGTCGAGCCACGCGCGCCGCCGCAGCATGCCGGCGACGAGTTCGAGCGCCCACCGCCGGTCGCGCGCGTCGAGCGCCGCGGCCCGGCGCTCGAACGCGCCGTCGAGCAGATCGCCCGCGCGCAGGTCGGCGCAGACGTCGGCGGCGACCCGGCGCGACTCGGTCACGGTGCCGACGACGGCGGCGGCGCCGCGGCGCGGCGGCATCATCCCAGCATCCCGGTGAGGGGCGACGACGGCACCGCGACCTCGCGGCGCGGCATCCGGCCGGCGAGGTACGCCAGCCGACCGGCCTCGACGCCCAGCCGCATCGCCGTCGCCATCCGCACCGGGTCCTGTGCCTCGGCGATCGCGGTGTTCATGAGGATGCCGTCCACGCCCTGCTCCATGGTCACCGCCGCGTCGCTCGCCGTGCCGACCCCCGCGTCCACGATCACCGGCACCGAGAGCCGGTGCTTGATCGTGCGGATCGCGTAGGGGTTGAGCAGCCCGAGCCCGGAGCCGATCGGCGAGGCGAGCGGCATCACCGCGACGGCACCGGCATCCTCGAGCCGGAGGGCCATGATGAGGTCGTCGTTCGTGTACGCCATCACCTTGAAGCCCTCGGCCGCGAGGATGCGTGTCGCCTCGAGCAGCCCGGTCGTGTCGGGCAGCAGCGTCTGCTGGTCGCCGATCACCTCGAGCTTGACCCATTCGTTGAACCCGGCGGCGCGCGCGAGGCGCGAATAGCGCAGCGTGTCCTCGACCGTGTAGCAGCCGGCGGTGTTGGCGAGCAGGAAGAACCGCGACGGGTCGAGGTGGTGGAGGATCGCCTCCTCCTTCGACCGGTCGAGGTCCACGCGCCGCACGGCTACCGTGACGACCTCCGCGCCGGAGGCCTCGATGGCGGCGACCATCGCGGCGTTCGAGCGGTACTTCCCCGTCCCCACCATGAGGCGCGAACCGAAGGTGCGGCCGCCGATGACGCAGGGCGTGTCGAGCGCCGCGAGGTCGGTCGTCGCCACGTCAGCCCCCTCCCACGAAGTGCACCAGTTCCAGCACGTCGCCGTCGGCGAGCGCCACCCGGTCGAACGTCGCGCGATCGCGGAGGATCTCGCGGTTGCGCTCGACGACGATCAGCCGCGGATCGAGCTGCAGCGCGGCCAGCAGGTCGGCCAGGGTGGTGCCGGGCGCAACCGCGCGGCGGTCACCGTTGACCGTGAGGACCAGCTCCCGAAAAGTCGCCGTCGCCATGGGCGGAAAGATACTCGCCCACGACCCCCGGCGGGTCGTCCGCGGCCCAGATGCCGCGGATCGCCGCCACCCCTGCGGCCCCCGCGCGCCGCAGGGCGGGAACGCGCGCCGGGGTGACGCCGCCGATGGCGATCACGGGCGGTCCTCCGGGGCCGGCGGCCCGCACCACGTCCCGCACGAGGGCCTCGCCCCGTCCCGGGAGCCCGGCGTGCGTCGGCGTGTCGTACACGTGTCCCGCGACCAGCCAGTCGGCGCCGCCGCGGGCACCCTCCGCCGCACCCGGCGCGTCGTGCACGCTGACGCCGAGCCGGAGGGCCGCGCCGACGAGGCGGCGGGCGTCGGACACGTCGAACGACCGCGCCGGCAATTGGACGCCACGCACGCCGCTCGCGAGCGCGACGTCGAGGCGATCGTTCACGACCACCCACGCGCCGGTGGACCGCTGCGCCTCGGCCAGCAGTTCGGCGAGGATGAACAGCGATCGCGTGGGGAGGTCGCCCGTGCGGAGGTGCACGGCGACGCGCCCGCGGCCGGCCGCCATGACGGCGCGGGCGCGGTCCGCGAAGCCCCGGGCCGCGACGACCTCGGGCGACGTCACCGCGTGCAGCACCGGGATGGGCAGCGAGGCCACGGCGGGGGCCGCTGCCGACCGGGCGGCACTGCCCAGCGGCACCGCGGGCCCGCCCGTCACTGCAGGACGTCGCCCACGGCGACGCCGCGCCGCTGCCGCCAGTCGAGCGCCGCCAGGCGCCGCCCGCCCGCGGGATGCACATACCCGACGCGCACCGCGCCACCGCGGCCGCAGGCGACGAGCATGCCGTGCTCGGCGACGTCGAGCACCAACCCCGGATCTCCGTGCGCGTCCTGCTCGAGGCGACCGCCGTAGCACTTCACGTCCTCGCCGCGCAGGGTGGTCCACGCGCCGGGCCGCGGGTCGTACGCGCGGATGGTACGGGCCACCGCGGCCGCGTCGCCGGTCCAGTCGAGGCGCGCCGCCTCCCGGGAGAGCTTGCCGGCGTACGTGACGCCCTCGGTCGGCTGCGGCCTCGCGACCGCAGTGCCCCCTTCGATCTGCGGCAGCACCTCGAGCAGCGCCTGTGCCCCGAGCTCCGACAGCCGCTGCGTGAGCTCGCCGCCGGTCTCGTCGGGGAGGATCGGCGTGCGGCGCTCGAGCAGCACGTCCCCCGCGTCGAGCGCGAGCACCATGCGCATGATGCACACGCCGGTCTCGGCGTCGCCGGCGAGAATGGCCGCCTCGATCGGCGCCGCGCCGCGCCACCGCGGGAGCAGCGAGGCGTGGATGTTGATCGTGCCGTGTCGCGGGAGGTCGATCACCGCCTGGGGCAGCAGGTGCCCGTAGGCCACGACGACGTTGAGGTCGGGGGCGAGGGCCGACAGCTCGGCCAGGAACGGCTCGCCGCGGGGTTTCTCCGGCTGCAGCACCGGCAGGCCCTCGGCGACGGCGAGCGCCTTGACCGGGGGCGGCGTGACGGTGCGCTGGCGCCCCACCGGCTTGTCGGGCTGCGTCACCACGCCCACGACGTCGGCGCTCTCGCCGAGGAGGGCCGCGAGGGCCGGGACCGCGAACGCCGGCGTGCCCCAGAAGACGATGCGCATGCCGGCGGCGGCGGCTAGAGCGACTCGTCCTCGCGGGACGGGTGCGCCGCGAGGTCTTCCTTGGACAGGTCGCGGCGAAGATCGGGGTAGTCGCCCTTGATCGCGTCCCACTCCGCCAGCGCGCGACGCCGCTTGAGGATCGACAGGTGGTCGAGGAAGAGGCGACCGTGGAGGTGGTCGATCTCGTGCTGCAGGCAGGCGCTCATCAGGTCGCCGGCCTCGATCTCGAACGGCCGGAAGTCGGCGTCCAGCGCGCGCACGCGCACCACCGCCGGCCGCTGCACGTCGGCGAAGACGTCGGGGATGCTCAGGCACCCTTCCTCGCGCTTCGACGTGCCGCTCGAGGCGACGACCTCGGGATTGACGAGCACGACGCGCTGCCCCTCGATCTCGATCACCGCCAGCCGCTCCCGCCGTCCCACCTGCGGGGCGGCGAGGCCGATGCCCTTGGCCGCGTGCATCGTCTCGAACATGTCGTCCACGAGACGGCGCAGTTCGGGCGTCATGCCGCCGACGACCTCGGTCTCCTGCCGGAGCACCGGGTCGCCGAGCACGCGGATGGGGAGCACGCGCACGGATCGCTCAGGTGGTGGACGTGCTCGTCCCGCCGTCGCCGAGCACGGCGGCGATGCGGCCGCGCTGCACGACGACCTTCGCTTCGCCGGTCTTGATCGTGATGCGGTCCTCGAGCGTGGCCGCCGGCTGTCCGTCCTTGAGGCCCTGCTGGATGGACGCCACCTCGCCGATCAGGCCGCCTGCGGTGACGACCTCGTCGCCGCGCTTGAGGGCGAGCAGGCGCTGCTGGTGCCGCTTGCGCTCCTGCTGCTGCGGCCGGAGGACGATGAAGTAGAAGATCGCGAAGAACGCCGCGATCTGGAACAGGAACGGCAGCATCTGCTGCAGTCCGCCCTGCTGGAGGGCGAGCAGGGCGAACGGGGCGGGGAAGGCCATCGGTCAGCTGGCGGGTTTGGCGAGGTAGCGGCGCAGGAAGTCGTCGCGCCACGAGGCGAAGGTACCGGCCAGGATCGCCGCTCGGGCGCGTCGGGCCAGCGTCACGAGGAAATGTACGTTGTGGAGACTCAACAGGCGGAGTCCCGTCATCTCCTCGGCCGTGAACAGGTGGCGCAGGTAGGCCCGGCTGTAGCGGGTGCAGGCCCGGCATTCGCAGTCGGGGTCGAGCGGGCGGTCGTCCTCGCGGAACTCGGCCCGCTTGATGTTGAGTCGGCCGTCGTGGGTGAACAGCGCCCCGGTGCGCCCCATGCGGGTGGGCGCGACGCAATCGAAGAAGTCCACGCCGCGGGCGATCCCCTCGACGAGGTCCTCGGGAAACCCGACGCCCATCAGGTAGCGGGGCCGGTCACGCGGGATGACCGCGTCGCAGGCCTCGAGCATCGCGTACATGTCCGGCTTGGCCTCGCCCACCGACAGCCCGCCGACGGCCCACGCCGCCCAGTCGCCGGTGCCGGCGATGGCGCGGACGGCGTCGCGCCGGAGGTCGGCGTGGATGCCGCCCTGCACGATGGGGAGCAGCGCCTGCGGGCCGTACGTGCCCTCGGCCTCGAGGGCGGCGAAGGCGTCGCGCGCCCGCGCCAGCCAGCGGATGCTCCGCTCGCTCGCGTCGCGCGCCATTGCGTGCGCGGCCTGCCCCGGGACGACGTGGTCGAACTGCATGACGAGGTCGGCCCCGAGGTTCCGCTCGATCCGCATGACCGTCTCCGGGGTGAACCGGATCTTCGCGCCGTCGAGGTGGCTCTGGAAGGTCACGCCGTCGTCGTCCACCGTGCGCAACCCGTCGAGCGAGAAGACCTGGAAGCCGCCCGAGTCGGTGAGCATCGGGCCGTCCCAGCCCGAGAAGCGGTGCAGCCCGCCCAGCCGGCGCACGACCTCGTCGCCCGGCCGGAGGTGCAGGTGGTACGCGTTGGCGAGCACCAGCTGCGTGCCCATCGCGCGCAGGTCGTCCGGCTCGAGCGCCTTCACGCTCGCGAGCGTCCCGACGGGCGCGAAGGCCGGCGTCTCGATGATGCCGTGCGGCGTCGCGAACGCCCCGGCGCGCGCCGAGCCCGACTCGCCCGCGACGGTGAAGGCGAACGGCGTCACAGGATCGCCATCGCGTCGCCGTACGAGTAGAACCGGTAGCGTGCCTCGACGGCCGTGCGGTAGGCGCGCATGGTGAGGTCGTAGCCCGCGATCGCGGCCACGAGCATGATCAGCGTGCTCTTCGGGAGGTGAAAGTTGGTGATCACCCGGTCCACCGCCCTCGGGGTGTACGGCGGCCGCACGAAGAGCGACGTGTCCCCCTCTTCCGCGCAGTACCGGCCGTCGCGCCAGCAGCTCTCGAGCGTGCGCACGCTGGTCGTCCCCACGGCCCAGACGCGCCCGCCGCGCGCGCGGGTCGCGTCGAGCGCCGCGGCGGCCTCGGGGGTCACCCGGTACCACTCGCGGTGCAGCACGTGCTGCGACGGGTCGTCCACCGTCACCGGCCGGAAGGTGCCGGCGCCGACGTGCAGCAGCACGTCCACGCGCTGCACCCCGCGGGCGGCGATGCGGGCCAGCAGGGCGTCGGTGAAGTGCAGGCCCGCCGTGGGGGCGGCGACGGACCCGGCCTGGCGCTCGTCGCGGTACACGGTCTGGTAGCGCGCGACGTCGGCCGGCGTGTCGGGGCGCGCGATGTAGGGCGGCAGCGGCACGTGGCCGTGCGCGTCGATCGCCTCGGCCTCCGGGCGGTCGGTGACGAGCCGCACGCGCCGCGTCCCCCCCTCGGGCATGGTCTCGAGGATCTCGACGTCGAACCCCGGCGCCACGTGCACGACGCGGCCCGGCTTGAGTCTGGCACCGGGCTGGACCATCGCCTCCCACGAGCCGTCGCCCATCGGCTTGAGCAGCAGCACCTCGGCGGAGGCCCCCGAGTCGCGGGTCCCGAGCAGGCGGGCCTTGAGCACCGTGGTGGTGTTCACCACCAGCGCGTCGCCCGGCGCCATGAGGGTGTCGAGCTCGCGGAAGATCCGGTGCGAGATCGTCCCTGCGGCGCGGTCGAGGACCATGAGCCGGCTGGCATCGCGCGGCTCGACGGGGAGCTGGGCGATGAGGTCGGCCGGAAGCGCGTAATCGAAGTCGGAGGTCGTGTGCATCGTGCGAGGTCGGGGGGCGCGGCCCGCGCCGCCGGCAGCGCGCGCCGCGGGCCGGGCCGCCTACAGCAGTTCGCCCTGCACGCCCGTCGGTGGCGCGTACCCGAAGTGCCGGTACGCCAGCGGTGTCGCCACCCGGCCCCGCGCGGTCCGCTGCAGGAATCCGTGCTGCACCAGGTACGGCTCGTACACCTCCTCGATCGTGTCCGGCTCCTCGCCGATCGCCGCGCCGAGCGACGCCACGCCGACCGGCCCGCCGTCGAACTTCTCGATCAGCATGCGCAGGATACGCGCGTCCATGTCGTCGAGCCCGAAGGCGTCCACGTCGAGCAGCGCGAGCGCGTCGTCGGCGACCGGCTTCGTCACGTGGCCCGTCGCCTTCACCTGCGCGTAGTCGCGCACGCGGCGCAGCAGGCGGTTGGCCACGCGGGGCGTCCCGCGCGAGCGGCGGGCGATCTCGAAGCCGCCCTCCTCGTCCATGGTCACCCCGAGCAGGTCGGCCGTGCGGCGGACGACGAGGCCGAGGTCTTCGACCGGGTAGTAGTTGAGCCGCTGCACGATGCCGAACCGCGCCCGCATCGGCGCGGTCAGCATGCCGAGACGCGTCGTCGCCCCGACCAGCGTGAAGCGCTCGACCGGCATGGTGATCGTCTGCGCGCGCGGCCCCTCGGAGAGCCGGATGTCGATCTTGAAGTCCTCCATCGCCGGATAGAGGAACTCCTCGATCACCGGCCGCAGCCGGTGGATCTCGTCTATGAAGAGAATGTCGCCGCGCCGGAGGTTGGTGAGCGTCCCGACGAGGTCCCCGGGCTTCTCGAGCGCCGGCCCGGACGTCGTCCGGATGTTCACGCCGAGCTCGCGCGCGATCAGCTCCGCGAGCGTCGTCTTGCCCAGCCCCGGCGGGCCGAAGAACAGCGTGTGGTCGAGCGGCTCCTTGCGGCCCATGGCCGCGTCGATCGCGATCCGCAGCGAATCCTTCACCCGCTCCTGCCCGATGAACTCCGCCAGCCGCTGGGGGCGGAGCGAGAGCTCGACGACGGACTCGTCGCCCAGCGCGTCGGGCGTGGTGATCTCGGGGCGGGACACGACCGGGAAGATACAGCGAAGGGCGAAGGCGCGGATCGCGCCTTCGCCCCTTGGCCGACCGGCCGCGCGGGAACTAGAAGCCCAGCGTCAGCCCTACCGATACCATCAGGCCCTCGCGATCCGTGTTCGACCGCCGGCCGTCGGTCAGCTGCGCCACCGCGATGTTCAGCGGCCCGAGCCCGAGGCCGGCCGTCAGGAGCTGCCCGTCCGACTGCGCCTGCGCGGCCGCGACGACCGACGAAAGCGTCGTCTCCGCGCCGGAGAGCTGCCTCGCGTAGCCGATGCTGGGCGTGAAGAAGAGGATCTTCTGCGCCAGGCCGACGGAGACCGAGCTCTTCCAGAAGCCGCCCAGGAAGCCCTCCTGCAGCTGGTTGTTGTACTGCGCCGAGACGCGCGTCCCGAGGACCGGGAGCTTCAGGTGCGAGCCCACCCGCAGCGTGCGCGGGAGGAACGCCCGGCTGAACAGCCCGTCCGCCGTCTGGATCGCGCCGAGCGGCGATGTCGCCGTCAGCGGCGCCGTGCCGGCCGAGAACTGGTCGGCCAGCACCTCGCCGGCGTCGCCCACGTTGGTGTTGTCGAACGCGAACTGGCGGTAGGCGAGGTTGTCCTCGTTCCACGTGACGTTCCCGGCCACGTTCTGCAGTACGGCCGACACGGTCAGGATCCCGAGGTTCGCCGTGCCGCCCACGTCCACCGAGAAGCCGCTGCCGGCGTTGGTGCCGGCCGTGAAGGCCTGCATGCGCATCGTGCGGTTGACGAGATCGAACTCGGGCTCGAAGATCCGCCAGTTGTCGATCGCCCGCGGCACGATGTAATGGCCCGTCACGCCGAGTGCGATCGGCCCGAAGCGCTGCCCGTAGGCCACCGCCGCGTCGAAGTACGTGGCCTGCCGGCCGTTCGTGTTGCCGATCCGGTAGTCCACGCGGCTCTGGTTGTAGCCGTTCAGCGCGAGGTCCACCATGTCGCGCCCGACGTTGTAGTCGTACACCGCGCCGGCCCCGAGGCCGAACGCGAGCTTGCCGATCTGTAGCCCGATGACGGGGACGAGCACCTGCCCGCGGATGTTCGCGCCGTCCGACGGGATCTTGCCGAGGATCTGGGCGCGCGCCGCGGCGTCGAAGGTGCCTCCATCGGCGAGCTTCCGCACCTGCTCCAAGTCGAGGCCGAGGGCGGAGAACGACGCACCGAAGTTCGCGAGGCCCAGCGACACCGAGGGCCCGCCCGCAAGCCCGAGGTTCGCCGGGTTGATCCACAGCGCCTCATGGCCCCGGGCCAGGGTCAGGTACGCTCCCGCGACGCCATTGGCGGCCGGGACGGGGGACAGCTGCGCGGCAACGCCGCCGGGGAGCGCCGCCACGACGCCCAGCGTCGCGACGGCCGTACGGAACATGCGCATCATGGGCGATCAGTACCCGATGTTGAAGGGGAACCGGGCCTGGATCTGGCCGGTCGTACCGCTGCCGAGGTTCACCGTGCCCGTGTACACGAACGAGCCGGTGGTCGCGCTGGTCGGCACGATCTGGAAGCTCGGGACCGTGCCGGTCGAGCCGAATGCCGGCCGGGCGACGCTGACCGTGAAGCCCGTCAGCGTGAGGATGTTCGTGTTCTGGGCCTGGCTGACGCGTGAGGTCGAGCTGGCCACGAGCGACACCTCCACCGGGATCAAGGCACCCACGCCGCCGGCTGACGTGCCGGCCTGCCGCACGCGCACCACCGCGCGCATGGTGATGCTTCCCGTCGCCGCCGAGCCGCCGACGAGCCGCGGGTCCGTGGCGAGGGTGATCGAGCCGTCGATACGGGGGCGCGCCAGCCGGGCCTCGCCCACCTGGTCGAGCAGCGAACCCGACGCCGACGCCGTGAAGCCGGCGCAGGCCGGGATCGTGTTGCCCGTCACCGCGCGGGCGCGGCAGCTCTGCGAGATCGTCCGGACGGGACCGGTGAACAGATCGCCCGACCCCACCACGCTCGCCGACACGCCGCGCGTCACCGTCACCAGTTCCGAGGCCGGGGGAATGACCGGCGTGATCGTGCCGAACGACGGGATGTTGCCGATGATGCGGCCATTGCTGAGGTCCACGCCGACGTCCGGCGCGATCTCGGTCCCGGCAGACGTCGTGATCGCGAAGTCGGTCAGCCAGCCGTTCGCGTTCGTCCGCACCTCCGGCGCGATCAACGTGAGCCGCGCGGGGTTCACCAGCGCGGCCCCGCCGGCCGCGCCGACCTGGATGCTCCGGGTCCCGAGCGCCGTGCCGATGCCGGCCGGCAGCGTGGGGTTGGCGACGCCGGTCACGGTGACCTGTGACGAGCCGCTCAGGGCGCCGGACGGGAAGGCCACCTCAGCGCCGGACGCGAGCGTTACGATGCCGCCTGAACCGGTGACGGTTCCCTGCGACGTCGTCGTCGTCGCCGGATCGAACGGCAAGGTCTGGTCTTCCTGCTCGGCGCACGCCGCGATGCCAACGATGGTCGCGGCGAGGACGAGTTGACGGAACTGCGACATGGACTCTCTCCTCTGGGGTGAAGGAACGGGCTTCACTCCCATACAAGGTACGGGCCACGGCCTGCGGCCGCCGTGACGGTGGGCACGCCCACGTGCCTGAGGCGTGATGATCGAATCCAGCAGAGTGACAAATCGGCGATTTTCTGTCATTCTGCGAGGTGCCGAGCGTGCTTCCGATGGCACTCTCGCATCCATCCGGCCGCCGCCGACGGCGGAAACCTGCGGCATCGTACCCGCAAATGCAGCGGTGGTTCTGCGACCAGCGAGGCCGAGGTCGCCTCGCGGCGGTCAGCGACGGTTGAGTTCGGACAAGGCCGCGCGGATCACGTCCGGGGCTGCACCACCGCTCCCGGAATCGAGCGCCGCTCGCACCGCGCGCTCCGCCTCGGCCGATGAGTAGCCGAGCGAGACGAGGGCGCGGAGGGCGTCGTCGCTGGCGGCACCACCGGAGAGCGGCCGAGGCGCGCCCGGTGCGGCGAGGTCGTCGAGCTTCTCGGCGAGGTCGAGTACCAGTTGCTGGGCCTTCTTCCGACCCACGCGGGGGACGCCGGTGAGGGTCGCGACGTCCTTCTCGCGAATCGCCCGCACGACGCCGTCGGCGGTGAGCGTCGAGACGAGCCCGAGCGCCAGCGCCGGGCCCACCCCCTTGGCATCGAGCAGGCGCCGGAAGACCGCGCGTTCGTGCGGCGTCGTGAACCCGTAGAGCTCCCAGGCGTCCTCGCGCACGACGAGGTGTGTGTGCAGCGTCGCCGGCTTGCTCGGGTCGGGAAGCCGTTCGAACGCGCTCAGCGGGATCGCGATCTCGTACGCCAGTCCGCCGGCGGTGAGGATCTCGGCGCGGTCGAGGTCCTTGGCGACGAGGGTTCCGGTGACCTGGGCGATCATGCGCGTCCTGCGGGCAGCGCCACGACCGGTGGGGCGGCGAGCGGCCGTCCGCCCAGCGCGACGGCCAGCGCGGCGGCCACGCCGTCGGCGGCGTCCGCCGGCTGCGGCGGCCGCGCCAGGCGGAGCAGTTGCATCACCATGTACTGCACTTGCTCCTTCGTGGCGGCACCGGCGCCGGTGACCGCCTTCTTGATGCGGGCCGGCGACAGCTCGACGAGCTCGCACCCCGCCTGGGCCGCGGCGAGGAGGATCACGCCGCGCGCGTGGCCGAGCACCGCCGTCGTGCGGGGATTCCGGCCGAAGAAGATGTCCTCGACGACCACCGTATCGGGCACGTGGCGCCCGAGCAGGTCGCGCACGCCGTCATGGATGTCGCGCAGGCGCTCGGCGAGCGGGCGGGCGGCGTCGGTGCGAATGACGCCGCACTCGACCAGCGTGGGCGGCGCGCTCCCGAGCCGGCGCACCACGCCGAAGCCGGTCACCGCCGAACCGGGGTCGACGCCGAGGAACGTGTGCGCGGGGGCGCTCGCCAGGGGCTCAGGCCCCCTCGAGCGCGGCGTCGTCCAGGTCGAAGTTGCCCTCGACCTTCTGCACGTCGTCGAGATCCTCGAGCGTGTCGATGAGCTTCACGAGCTGCTTCGCCGCGTCACCGATGACGTCCACCCGCGACTTGGGCACCCACTCCAGCTGGGCGTCGGCGGCCACCAGGCCGCGGCCATCGAGCGCCTGCTTCACGGCGTGCAGCAGCGACGGTTCGGTGTACACCGTGTAGCCCTCGGGCTCGGCCACGAAATCCTCGGCACCGGCGTCGAGCGCGGCTTCCATGACGGTGTCCTCGTCCCCGCGGCCTCGCTCGATCGTGATGACGCCCTTGCGGTCGAAAAGGAAGGCGACCGAGTTCACCGCCCCAAGGTTGCCTCCGCCGCGCGAGAGCTTGGCCCGCACGTCGGCCACGGTGCGCGTCGGGTTGTCGGTCAGCGCCTGGATCATCAGGGCCGAGCCGCCGGGTCCGTAGGCCTCGTAGAGGACCTCCTGATACTCCACTCCCTCGAGCTCGCCGGTGCCCTTCTTGATCGCGCGCTCGATGTTCTCCTTGGGCATGGATTGCGCCTTGGCGCTCTCGATCGCGGTGCGCAGGCGCGGGTTGCCGTCCGGGTCCCCCCCGCCCGCCTTGGCGGCGACGGTGATCTCGCGGATGAGCTTCGTGAACAAGGCCCCGCGCTTGGCATCGGTCGCGGCCTTGTAGTGCTTGATCTGCTTCCATTTGCTGTGCCCGGCCATGCCGTCAAAGATAACGGCCGCCCGTGGAGGCGCCCACCGGCGGGACGCCTCCCCGGCCGCGCGGTCAGAAGCTGCGGCCCATCCCGAGCGTCAGGCGGTAGCCGGTGGCGTTCCCCTCGAACGGTACGCTGACGCCGAGGCTGTGCCCGAACGTCCCGAGGCCGAACGCCGCCCCCGGAGAGACGGTGTAGTCGCCGACCGGGATGCGCGTGCGCAGCCCCAGAATGGCGAGCGTCGCGGTGCGGCCCGTGCCTGCGTTCCACAGCCGCGCCTCGACGGTGGGCTCGATCGTCGCCGCGCCCGCCCCGAAGCCGATCGCCACCTGCACGTTGCTCAGGTTCTGCGACGGGATCGGCAGCGAGTTGAACTCGCCCGCTGCGGCGAAGAGGTGCCATGCGCTGAGCAGCAGTTGCGGCTTCCCGTCGCCCAGCGCTCCCGCCCACGCGGCCTGCGCCACCAGCCGGCTGCCGGTTGACGTCGCCGCGGTGCCGTACGTCTGCCCGCCGAACGCGGACCCCGAGAGGCCGAGCGCGAGCCGCCCGCTGCCGTAGCCGCGATCGGCATTGAAGGCGAGCCGGTACTCGCTGCCCGGCACGAAGCGCGTGGTCGTGTCGGTGAAGGGGCGGAAGCCGGTCGCCTGCCGGACGCTCATGCCCCCCGACAGGCTCCATCCCGCCGCGTCGGCCCCGAAGACGAGGCCACCGGTGAAGGCCGGGCCGATGCCGTAGGCGGGCACCGGCATCGTGAGCACGTCGGTGCCGATCATGCCGGCCAGCTCGAGGTTCTCCCGGGCCACGGTCGCCTGCCCCGTGGGCGCGTTGACCCCGACGGTCAGCACGAGGGCGTCGGTGATCGCCCAGACGCCGCGCAGCTGGACGTCGGTCAGGCCGGAGAGCGAGCGCGACACGCCACGACGGGAGAACGACGACGTGGCGAAGCTCGTCCCGACGTCCACCGCGAACTTCTCGCCGAGGGGGACGGCGACGAAGATCGGGATGCCGACCTGCGACACCGTGACGCGACCGCTGTCCGCGGCGATGCCCCAGGACATGGCGGTCGGGGCAATGCGCAGCTGCCCGTCGGTGAGCTGCGCCCCGAGCGGCGCCGCGAGCGGCGCCGCAGCGAGGCCCGCGGTGAGGCCCGCGGCGGCCGCGAGCGTCCAGCGAAGGGAATGGCGGTTGGGCACGGCGCGGCTCACGGGCGCGGGATGATGATGATCACGCGACCCGTCTGCACGGGCGGCGGGTTGGCGATCGGATTGGCCGGCGGCGCGCCGTTCGACGGGGACGGGACCGCCCCCGCGGGGTTGCCCCTCGTCCCGGTGTTCGTCGCCGGTTCGGACGCGAGCGTCGGCGCCTTGGCCGGGCTCGCGTTGACCGCGTCGGCCGTGATGAGGGTCGCGGTGGGCCCCTCGCCGCTTCCGCTGACCGCCTCGCCGTTCTTCGCGCCGTTGACCACGCCCCCTTCGCCGGAGGACGACAGCGAGGCCTCGACGCTGGTGGCCGACACCTGCGCGCCGGCGGCCGCGGCCTCGGCGGTGGTGGCACGCTGGCCGGCCTGCCGGAAGCCCGGGTCGATCCGGTTGGCGTCGCGGAACAGCAACGCTGCCGCGGAGAAATCCCGGTTGTCCTCGGCGGCGAGTCCGCGGCTGTACGCGAGGAAGGCCGCGAACGACTTCGTCGGGCGCACCTCGATGGCCGCGCGCTGCTCGGGTGTCAGCTCGATACCCAACGCCTGCAGCACCTGGAAGGCGAGGCGCTTCTCGGCCTCGAAGAGCTGCTCGAGCTGGTCGTCCGCCGAAGCCGAGCCGACGGGGGCGGCGTTGGCGACGTCCACCACGGCGGCGTTCATCTGCACGGCCTGCGCGTTGACCTGCGTCAGGCCGCCCTGAACGATGCGACCGGCACGCAGCAGCCGGCCGGCACGCACGGCGGTGTTCTCGTCCACCCGGTCGCCCTGCGACAGCCGGATCTCGTCAACGATCGCCTGCACGCGGTCGCGCTCGACGACGGTCAGCCGCGGGGCCCGTGCGAGGTCGGTGATCAGCAGGTCGGCGAGACCGCGCTCGAGCGGGCGGAGCGTGGTGTCCGGCCCGCTGAATCGGAAGGGCGGCACGGCGACAGTCGTCGCGTCCCCGGGCGACGAGCCGATCTCGGCCTCGCGGCCGAGCGCCGCCTTCGCCGAGGCGGTGAGTTCCTGCTTCGAGACGAAGGCGAGGCGCTGGCGGATCTGCTCGCGGGCCTTCTTGGTACGGCCGACGGCGAGATACGCGGTGTAGGCGTCCTTCGCGCCGGTCCAGTCGGTCTGCGCCTCGGCGGCGAGGCCGGCGTAGAGGGCGGTCACGCCGTCCCGCGGGTCCCGCTGCCGGGCGGTGTCGAGGGCCGCACGCGCCTCGGGATAGCGCCGAGCGGCGTAGTATGCGATGCCAAGGGCGCGGAGGGGCGCATTCGCGCGCGGGTTGCGCTGCCGGGCCTGCTCGAGCCGCGTCACGGCCGACTGCGGATCGCGCACACCGGCGGTGGCACAGCCCGCGAGGGGAAGCACGACCGCGACGGTCGCGAGGGCGAGCCGCGCGAGGCGGGAGGCGTGCAACGAGGTCATTGGCGTCACCGGTCGGGGTCGAGCATGTCTTCGAACCGCATCCACGACTTGTAGAAATACAGGTCCACGTAGCCCGTGGCCCCGCCGCGGTTCTTCAGGATGAGCAGTTCCGTGGCCCCGTCCACGCCGTAGCCGGGGTCGTACATCTCCTCGCGATAGACGGCCAGCACCACGTCCGCCTGCTGCTTCACGGCGGCCATCGCGCCGAAGTCGTCGAGCGTCGGCCGGGTGCTCCGCCGTTCGGGGGAGTACCGCGGCATGCCGGCGACCAGCACGAGGGCGCAGCCGACCTCGAGGGCCACCCCCTTGAGGGCCCGCACCGCGACGGCAAGTTGCTCGTCGCGGGGCGAGGCCCCGTCGGCCAGCGCATCCAGCGAGTCGACGACGACGAGCGCGCCTCGGCCGTCCCGGCGGATCGCCTCGACGACGCCGGCGAGCCCGTCCGAGCCGATGCTCGCGAGGAGGGGCGCACCGTCCCGTAGGCGCATCGCTACCGCACCCACGGTGGCCCGGGCCAGGTCGTCGAGGGAGCCGCGCCGCAGGTCGTCCACCTGCACGCGCCCCTCGATGGCGAGGATACGCTCGAGCAGGCGCTCGGGGGTGAGTTCGGCGGACAGCACCATGACCGGATGCCCGGCCTGCCGCGCGCGGATCGCGAGCGCGAGCGCGAACGCAGACTTGCCGGCCCCGACGTCACTGCCCACGACCGTGAGGTCGCCGTGGCGGAGGCCGCCGCCAAGGCGCCGGTCCACGGACGGGAAGCCGGTCGGGACTGTGTCCGGGGGGCGCGCGCCGTCCGCAGCTGCATCCACGCGGTGGATCAGCATCGACACCGCGCCGGGGTCAAGACGTCGCGTCATTGCCCTCTAGCATACGGGGCCGGGATTGCCGGGGGCAAGCAACGGGCCGGCGCGCCCTCATCTGGTGACGCGCGTCACCAGCCGCCGGACGTCGGCGAGGGCCGCCTCGTCGAGCGGCGCCCCGGCGGCCGCGATGACCTGCAGGAGGGCAGCGCCCAGAAGGTCGGGGACCGGATCGATGGTGGCGTCGATCGCACGTGCCGAGGCGGTACGGACGGCCACGGGCAAGGCGAGGGTCCCGAGCCATTGGCGTGCCGCCTGCGCGCGTTCGCGCCGGGCGTCGGCGTCAATCGCCCCGCCGTCGGTGGCCTCGGCCGCGACGCGGCAGACCATCAGCACGGCGAGGCCGGTCTCCCGCAGCCCCCCGAGCGGCGCGGTGCCCGCCCACGCCGCGAGCGCGCCGAACCCGAAGGGTTTCGGCTCGGTCAGTCGCATCGGGTCCGCCGGCATCCCCGCAATCTCGGTGATGGGCGGCGTCGCGGGAGGGGGGCGGCGGCGATTAGCTTGCCGCCATGGCAAGTCCACGGCGCTCCGTCCTCTGGGTGGACGACGAGGCGGAGCTGCTCGAGAGCCACCGCCTCTTCCTGCGCGACAACGGCTACGACGTCCTCGCGGCGACCAACGCCGACGATGCCATGGCGATGCTGGCCCGGCATCCGGTGGACGTCGTCCTGCTCGACGAGCAGATGCCCGGCAAGCGGGGGCTCGAGGCGTACCGCGACCTGCGCGAGATCCAGCCCGGGCTCGCGGTGATCATGGTCACCAAGAGCGAGGATCCGGCGACGTTGCGCGAGGCGCTTGGCGCGGACGTCAAGGACTACCTCGTCAAGCCGCTCAATCCCCGGCAGGTGCTGGCGGCGCTCACCCGCCTGCTCGAGGGGGCGAAGATCCGCAGCCAGCTGGTGGCGCAGCGGTTCGTGGACCGCTTCCGGACGATCGAGCTGGCCGGGCACCGCGACCTCGACTGGCGTGGCTGGATGGACCGCGCGGCCGAAGTCGCCCGGTGGGACGTCGAGCTGGCGCAGGCGGGCGAGTACGGCCTGCTCGAGTCGCTGCGCGGCCTGCTGCCGGCCATGCAGCGCGACTTCGCGGCCTTCATCGGCGAGCAGTATCCCCGCTGGCTCGACGACCTCGACGGCGACCGGCCGCCCCTGTCGGTGGACGTGGTCCCGGAGTTCCTGCTGCCGCTGTTCGACCGCCACAAGGCGGCGCTCCTCGTGGTCGTGGACTGTCTGCGGCTCGACCAGTGGCTGGCGCTCGAGAGTCTCGTGACGCCGTACTTCGACGTCGAGACGACGCACTACTTCTCCGTGCTGCCGACGGCGACCCCCTACGCCCGCAACGCCATCTTCGCGGGCCTCTTTCCCGGGGAGATCGCCGCGATGCACCCCGACTGGTGGGGGCCGGGCGATCGGGACGAGATCTCGCTGAACGCGCACGAGAAGGACCTGCTGGTCGCCCAGCTCGCCTCGCTCGACCGGTCGCTGCCGGTGCGCTACGCGAAGATCACCTCGGCCCACGATGCGAGCGAGCTCGAGCGGCGCATCGCATCGGCGATCGCCCCCGAGGGGATCAGCGCGTTCGTCTTCAACTTCGTGGACCTCCTGACGCACGGCCGGTCGGAGTCGGCGATCCTCATGGAAGTCGCGCGCGACGAACAGGCGCTGCGCCAGCTCACCCGCCAATGGGTGGAACGCTCGGCCCTTCTCGCGCTGCTGCGCGAGGCGTCGCGGCGCGGGCTGCCGGTGCTCCTGACGAGCGACCACGGTTCCATTCACTGCCAGACGCCCGCGACGGTCTTCGCCCGCCGCGACGCGACGAACGCCCTGCGCTTCAAGTTCGGCGAGGACATCCGCGCCGAGCACCCCGAGCACGCGCTGCGGTTCGCCTCGCCCGACGCGCTGCGGCTGCCGCGCCGGCCCGGCGGCCACGAGGCGGTGCTGCTCGCCACCGGCGACGCCTTCTTCGTGTACCCGACCAAGCTGCGGGAGTACCAGGCGCGCTATCGCGGTGCCTTCCTGCACGGCGGCGTGACGCCGGAGGAGGTCGTCCTGCCGCTGGCCCTGCTGACCCCCCGTGGCTGACCGCGCCACCGGCCGGCGGCTGCTGGCGTTCCTGCGCCCGCATGCCGGGCTGATGGCGGGCAACATCGCGGGCAGCGTCTCGGCGGCGGCCCTCGACGCCTTCGCCTTCGCGCTGCTGATCCCGTTCCTCAACGCGCTCTTCGGCCTGCCGCCGATCCCCACCAGCGACACCCCGGCCTCGCGCGCGCTGCGGGGCGCGATCGGCGGGTTGCTGGATCCGGGCGACAAGATGGGGTCGCTCACGACGGTCATCGCCGTGCTGATGGTCGTCTTCGTGGTCAAGAACGGCCTCACGTGGTTCGCCGGCACGCTCGGCGCCCGGCTGCAGGAATACGTCACGCGCGACCTCCGCGACGCCGTGTACCGGCACCTGCAGCGGCTCCCGCTCCCCGTCTTCCAGCGGGAGAAGGGCGGGCAGCTCGTCGCCCGCGTGCTGGTGGACACCGACCAGACCCGGCAGCTCGTCACCACGCTCGTCACGCAGGCGATCCAGAACGCGGCGCTGGTGCTGAGCTACCTCGTGCTGCTCGTGGCGATCTCGTGGCGCCTGACCCTGCTGACGCTCGTCGTCGTGCCGCTGCTCATGGGCCTGCTGCAGCCGCTGCTGCGCCGGCTGCGCCGCGGCCACCGGCGCCTGCGCGACGACTACGGCGAGATGATGGCGGTGCTGCAGGAGGTCGTCGCCGGCATCCGGCTCGTGAAGGCGTTCGGCGCGGAGGCGTACGAGGAGCGCCGATTCACCGGCGCGAGCGGGACCTACAGCCGGGGCATGGCGAAGGTCGCGAAGTACTCGTTCCTCTCGCAGCCGCTGACCGAAGTGCTCGGTACGTTCATCACCGTCGCGGTGCTCTACGTGGGCGCGCGCCAGGTGCTCGTCGCGCAGACGATGCAGGGCGCCGAGCTGATGGGGTTCGTCGGCATCGTCCTGCGGCTTCTGCAACCCCTCAAGGCCCTCACCCAGGTGCCGTCGGTGGCCCAGGGCGCCTTCGCCGCGGCCGACCGGCTCTACGAGATCCTCGACGCCCCCACCGAGGCCGCCCTCGACCGCGGCACCGTCGTCGCGCCCCCCCCCGCCGACGCCATCGCCTTCGAGGGCGTCTCGTTCGCCTACGACGGCGAGCCCGTGCTGCGCGACGTGTCGTTCACGGCCCGGCGCGGCACCGTCACCGCCTTCGTGGGCGCGAGCGGCGCGGGAAAGAGCACGCTCGTCGATCTCATTCCGCGCTTCCACGAACCCACCGGCGGCCGCATCACCCTCGATGGCACCGACACGCGCGCGTTCACGCTCCCGTCGCTGCGCGCGCTCGTCGGCATCGTGTCGCAGGACACGGTGCTCTTCAACGACACCGTGCGTGCCAACGTCGCCTACGGCGTGCCCGGCCGCTTCACCGACGCGCAGGTCGAGGCGGCCGCGCGCGCCGCCAATGCGCACGAGTTCATCGTGCGGCTGCCGCAGGGCTACGACACCGTACTTGGCGAACGCGGGACGCGGCTCTCGGGAGGCCAGCGGCAGCGGCTCGCCATCGCGCGGGCCCTGCTCGTGGATCCCCCGGTGCTCATCCTCGACGAGGCCACCTCGGCCCTCGATTCCGAGAGCGAGCGCGTCGTGCAGGAGGCCGTCGAGCGGCTGCTGGCCGGCCGGACCGTGTTCGTCATCGCGCACCGCCTCAGCACGGTCGTGCGCGCCGACCAGATCCTCGTCCTCGACCACGGCCGCGTCATCGAGCAGGGGACGCACGACGCGCTCCTCGCGCACCGCGGCACCTACTGGCGGCTGTGGGGGCTGCAGGCGTCGGGGGCCGAGCGATGAGCCTCGGCTGGGTGGTCGTGCACGATGCCGTCGAGTGGTCCGGACGGGCGCGCGCGGCGCTCGCGCTCGCGACGGCCGTCGCCGAGCGCGCGCCGGTGCGCGTGGCGGCCCCGGCCGGCAGTGCCATCCTCGCCCGGGCTGCGGCGGCCGGCGTGAAGGTGGTCTCGTGGCCTCCGGCAGCGACGGACCGAGCGGTCGCGGCGGTCCTCGCCCCGCTCGCCCCCGGTGCGTGGCTGGCCACCTCGGCACCGACCCTCGGCTGGGCGGCGGCGGCGGCACGACGCGCCGGACGCGGCGCGCTCGTCCGGCGGATCGCGGTCGGCGAGCGGCCCGCGACGCCGGGCCGCCGATGGTTCGGCCGTCCGCCGGCCGCCGCTTGGGTCTTCGCCTCGCGGCCGGATGCGGAGAAGGTCGTCCTCCCCCCCGGCAGCGTGCGCGGCGGCGTGCTGGAGCCGTGGGCCGCTCCGGCTCCCCGGCGTGCCCCGGCGGTACCGGCGCACGTCGCGCTCGTCGTGGACCGGACGCCGGACGACCGCGCCCACGAGGCGATGCGCGGGGCGGCCGCGCTGCTGCGCGCGCATCGCGACGTCCGGCTCGTCCTGCTGGGCGAGGGGGCGAGCGACGACGCGATGCGCGTGCACGCCGGCGCGCTCGGCATCGCCGATCGCGTGCTCACCGGCTACGCCTTCGACGACGCGCGATGGATCGCGGCGGCCGTGGCGGCGTGGGTGGCGGCCGACGGCGACGACGGCGCGTACGCCGCCCTGACCGCGGCCGCGCACGGCGTGCCGGTGCTCGCCACGCGCGGCACGACGGCCGCCCGCGGGATCGTCCCGGGGACGAGCGGCGAGGCCGTGCCCGTGGGCGATCCGCACTTGGCGGCGGGCGTCCTCGCGCATTGGCTCGGCGACGATGCCCGGCGGCGCGCGATGGGGAACGCCGGCCGCGAGCGGCTCGCGCTCCTCGGCGAGCCGTCGGCGGGGGACGTGCTCCAGCGCGCGGTCGAGGCGCTGCGCGGCCCGCGCAGCGGGGCGGCCTAGCCGGTGGCCGCCCCGCTGCGCCCGCCGAGCGCGGGGGAACGTGCGCAGTTGGCCGCTTTTCGCGTCGTGCTGCGGGTGTTGCGCGGCCTCTCGTTTCGCGCAGCATCGCGCGTCGGCGGATGGATCGGCCGGCTGGGGTGGTTCCCGCTCGGCATCCGTCGCACGATCGTGGAGCGGCAGGTGGCGGCCTGCTTCCCCGAGCTCACACCGGCCGCGCGTCGGGCGGTCTGCCGGGGTGCCTACGAGTCACTCGGCCGCACCTCCGTCGAGACGGCACTGCTCGCCGAGCTCGACGGCGCGACCGCGATCGCCCTGTTTCCCGAGGTGCGGGGTTTCGAGCACGTCGAGGCGGGGCTCGCCGCGGGCAAAGGCATCGTCCTCGTCAGCGGCCATCAGGGCAACTGGGAACTCGGTGGCGCGTACCTCGCCGCGCGCGGCGTGCCGGTGGATGCCGTCTTCTTCCCCCCGGCGAATCCGGCGTTCCACCGCTACCTCACCGAGGCGCGCGAGCGGATCGGCATGCGCGTCGTGACGGTCGCGGAGTCGGCGCGCGTCGTGCCGCGCGCCCTGCGCGACGGGCGCGCGGTGGCGCTCATGGCCGACCAGGCGCTCTTCAACATTTCGGCCGCGCCGGTGGTCTTCTTCGGGCGTCCCGCCTTCGCGCCCCGCGGGCCGGCGGTCTTCGCCCTGCGCGCGGGTGCGCCGGTGCTGCACTGCACGATCCTGCGCCGCCCCGACGGTTACTTCTCGTTCGACATCGAGCCGATCCCCTACGACATCACGGGGGACAAGGACGGCGACGTGGATCGGCTGGTGCAGGCGATCACGGCGCGCATCGAGGCGTCGGTGCGGCGCGAGCCGGCGCAGTACTTCTGGCACCACAAGCGCTGGAAGCGGCAACCGGACGGAACGCCACCGGAGTTGGCGGACCCGGTGCGTGTGCCGGTCGCGGGCGGGTAGCCGCGACCCCGGCGCGGTCAGGCCGGCGGTCGCCCGCGCGGCGGTCGCCCCCGGGCGGGGAGAGAGTCGCGATAGCGCGTCCACAGCGCGGCGAGGGTATCCCGTTGCGCGGGCGTGAGCAGGGCCCGGGCGCTGTCCCGGGCCAGCGTGGTCCACAGGCGGAGGCTGTCGAGCAGGGGCCGTGCCCCCGGCGTGCGCGTGGCGGCCGGAGTCGGTGAACCGGGTGGCGTGCCCCCGCCCCGCGGCGGCTCGGCCAGCGGCACGCCCATGCGCCCGAGCGAATCGCGCACCACGCGCACCGACCGCTGGTGCCAGCGGCGGAGGTCCCGCAGGGCGGCGAACTGCGCGTTGCTCAGCGCGAGCAGGCCGCGCCGCTCGATGATCGCGCCGACGGGGTCGGGATCCGCGTCGAGCCCGTCGCGCGACGAGTCCGGGCGCTGACCGCTCATGGCCGCGGGGGGCGGCTCGCCCGGCACGCCGCCGCCCGGGCGCTGCGCGAGCGCGGCCCCTGGCGCCGAGCCCAGCGCGGCGAACGCGAACGCGAACGCGAACGCGAACGCGAACGCGAACGCGAACGCGAGCGCGAGCGCGTTCGCGCCGGTCGCCACGGCGTTGGCGCGCGCGGTCGCCGACGGCCGCCTCACGGCAGGCGCGCCAGCCCGACGTCGCGCTTGCCCTTGCCGACCATGACCCATCCCCCGGCGAGCCGCACGTCGGCCGCTGCCACGAACCGCTCTTCGGCGCCCAGCTTGCGCTTGTTGAGCGACACGCCGCCCTGCTGCAGCAGGCGGCGCGCCGCACCGTTGGAATCGGCGAGCCCGGTCGCGACGAGCAGCTGCAGGACGTCGAGCCGCCCGGCCTGCTCGCCGTCCGCGACCGGCTGTGCGTCGCCCGAGGGCACCTCGCGCGCGAGCATCGTGATCGCCGGTTCGTCGAGCGAGGTCGGGGGCTCGCCCCCGAAGAGGACGCGGCTGACCGCCTCGACCGTCGCCACCGCGGTGGCGCCGTGCACCCGGCGGGTCACGTCCGCGGCCAGCGCCCGCTGGGCCGCGCGGCCGGCCGGCTCGGCGGCCTGCGCCTCGCGCACCGCGGCGCGCTCGGCGGCGTCGAGCAGGGTGAAGGCGTCGAGCCACCGGACGGCGTCGGCGTCGGCGGCGTTGAGCCAGAACTGGTAGAAGGCGTACGGCGAGGTGCGGCCGGCGTCGAGCCACACGGTGCCCGCCTCGGTCTTGCCGAACTTCGTCCCGCCGGCCGTCGTCACCAGCGGCACCGTCACTCCGTGCGCCTCGGCGCGTGCCACGCGCCGGATGAGGTCGGTGCCGGCGGTGATGTTGCCGAACTGGTCCGATCCCCCGACCTGCACGGACACCCCGTACCGCCGGTGCAGTTCGAGGAAGTCGTAGGCCTGCAGGAGCTGGTAGGTGAACTCGGTGAACGAGATCCCCGACTCCATCCGCTGCCGCACCGATTCCTTCTGCAGCATCACGTTGACCGAGAAGTGCTTGCCGACGTCCCGCAGGAAGTCGAGCAGCGGCATGGGGGCGAGCCACTCGGCGTTGTCCACCAGGCGAGCGGCCGCCGGCCCGTCGAAGTCGAGGAAGCGCTCGAGCTGTGCCCGGAGCGCGCGCGCGTTCGCGGCGACGGTCTCGGCGTCGAGCAGCTGGCGCTCCGCCGACTTGCCGGACGGATCGCCGATCATCCCGGTGCCGCCGCCGACGAGCGCCACCGGCCGGTGGCCGCCGCGCTGCAGGTGCACGAGCGCCATGACCGGGAGGAGGTGGCCCACATGCAGCGAATCGGCGGTCGGATCGAAGCCGCAGTACGCGGCACGCGGGGCCGCGGCGAGGTGGGCTTCGGCCCCCTCGGTGGTCTGGTGCAGGAGGCCGCGGGCGGCGAGTTCGGCGGTGAATGGCGTCATGGCGTGCCGGAAAGATAGGCTCGGCGGCGGCGCGACGGCTGTAGCTTCCGGTCATGCCGTCGCGTCTTCGCGTCGCCCTCCAGGCGATCACGCTGGTCGGGTGCTTCGCCGTCGGGGCCGGGGCCGGGGGGGCCGTCGGCGCCTGGACCCTCGTCTGCCGGGGGAACGCCTGTCCCGCGGTGGACGTCCTCGAGCAGTACCAGCCCCGCCAGACGTCGAAGCTCTTCGCGGCCGACGGGCGGTTCGTGGCCGAACTCGGCATCGAGCGCCGGACGGTCGTGCCACTGGCCGATCTGCCGCGCGTGCTGGTGGATGCCTTCGTCATCACCGAGGACAAGCGCTTCTTCGAGCACCGGGGAATCGATTGGGTCCGCGTCTTCGGTGCCGGCGTGGTCAACGTCGTCCGCGGCGGCTACGCGCAGGGCTTCTCGACGATCACCATGCAGCTGGCGCGCAACGTCTTCCCCGACCGGCTGACCCGCGAGAAGTCGCTGGTGCGCAAGCTGCGAGAGGTGAAGGTCGCCCTGGCGATCGAGCGCGCCTATCCCAAGGAGCGCATCCTCGAGCTCTACCTCAACCAGATCTACCTCGGTAACGGCGCCTACGGCGTCGAGACCGCGTCGCAACGCTACTTCGGCCATCCCGCGCGCGACCTCTCGCTCGCCGAGGCCGCGGTCCTGGCGGCGCTCCCGAAGGCCCCGGAGCGCTACAACCCGCGGCGGTATCCCGAGCGCGCCGTGCAGCGGCGGAACACGGTCATCGAGCTGATGCGTCGCGCGGGGGCGGTGCCCGAGACGGAGGCGCGTCGCGCCAGTGCGTATCCGCTCACGCTGGCGTCCGCCGAGCGCTCGGGCGACGTGGCGTCGTGGTTCGTCGAGTGGGTGCGGCGCGAGCTCGACCAGCACTTCGGCCGCGAGCTGTACGAGCGCGGCCTCAAGGTGTTCACCACCCTCGATGTGGAGCTCCAGGCCGCCGCGGCACGCGCGCTCGAGCAGCAGTTGCGCGCCATCGAGGCCGGGACGTTCGGGGCCTACAAGCACCTGACCTACGAGCAGGCGATGGCCCGGGCGACCGGCGACGAGGGGCAGGCGGAGTCGCCCTATCTGCAAGGGGCGTTCGTCGCCATCGATCCGCGCACGGGGGCCGTCCGGGCGCTCGTGGGTGGTCGCGACTTCGACGACTCCAAGTTCAACCGGGCGACCCAGGCCCTGCGCCAGCCCGGCTCGACCTTCAAGCCGATCACCTACGCCGCGGCCATCGAGGCCGGCCGGCCGACGACCCTCGTGCTCGACGACAGTCCGCTCCGCGTGCCGCAGGTCGCGGGCGACACCTGGGCCCCGCTCAACTACGACCTCAAGTTCGAGGGGCCGGTGACCATGCGCCGGGCGCTCACGCTCTCGCGCAACATCCCCGCCGTGCGGCTCGGGATGGACGTCGGGGAGGATCGCGTGATCGAGATGGCCCGGCGCTTCGGGCTCACGACGCCGATGCCGCCGTATCCCTCGCTGCACATCGGGTCGGCCGAGGTGTACCCGATCGAGATGATCGCGGCCTACACGACCTTCGCGACCCTCGGCGTGCGCTCGGCGCCCTTCGCGATCGTACGGGTGGAGAGCGCGGACGGGGATGTGCTGTGGGAGCCGGCCCCGACGCGCGAGACGGTGCTCAGCCCCCCGCAGGCGTGGCTCATGGTCTCGATGCTGCGCGACGTGGTGGATCGCGGCACCGCGGTGCAGGCGGTGCGGGGCGGCGGGTTCCCGCACCCGGCCGGCGGCAAGACGGGGACCACCAACGACGGCGCCGACGTGTGGTTCATCGGCTTCACGAGCGACCTCGTCGCCGGCGTCTGGATGGGCTTCGATCGCCCCACGAAGATCAAGGCGAATGCGCAGGGAGGCGTGCTCGCAGCGCCCGCGTGGACGGCGTTCATGCGTGAGGCGTATCAGTCGCGCCCCGCGCCGCCGGACTGGCCGCGGCCGACCGGTCTCGTCGCCCGCGAGGTGGACAAGTTCACCGGCCAGTTGCGGAGTCCCCTCTGCCCGCCGGCGAACGTCATCCTCGACTGGTTCCTGCCGGGCACCGAGCCGAGCCAGCCGTGCGACCGGGTGGTCACGCCACCGGCGGACACGGCGCGCCGCCGGCCGCGGCCTGCACGCTGAGGATCGCCCGATGCGTCCCCCATCATCCGCCATCGGGTGCCCGTGAGCGGCCTGCGCATCTGGCGCGCTCGTTGGGTGCTGCCGATCGACGCGGCGCCGATCCGCGACGGGGCCGTGGCCGTCGAGGGAGACCGCATCGCCTGGGTCGGGAAGGCGCGTGTCGCCCCGGCGGGCGACCGGCTCGATCTGGGTGATGCGCTGCTACTGCCCGCGCTGGTCAACGCGCACTCGCACCTCGACCTCACCGGGTTTCGCGGACTGCTCGAGGGCCTGTCGTTCGTTGACTGGATCCGCACCCTCACGGCCGCCAAGCGCGAGGTGACGACCGACGACGACCTGTTCGATGCCGCGCGCGCGGGGATCGCGGAGGGCCTGCGGTCGGGCATCGGGACGTTCGGGGACACCGCCGACCGACCCGCGGCCGCGCAGGCGATGCGCGCGCTCGGGGTGCGCGGCGTGGCCTTCCAGGAGGTCTTCGGCCCGGATCCCGCGCAGGCGGAGTCGGCGGTCGCGGACCTCGAACGGCGCGTGGTGCGGCTGCTCGACGAGGCCGGCGACGAGCCGTCGCTCGTGCGCATCGGCGTCTCGCCGCACGCCCCCTACAGCGTGTCCGACGCGCTCTACCGGGCGACGGCCGCGCTGGCGACGGCCCGCGGCTGGCCGCTGGCGACCCACGTCGCGGAGAGCGCGGACGAGTCGGCGCTCGTCACCGAGGCCGAGGGGCCGTTCGCCGAGTACCTGCGCGGGCGCGGGATCGCCGTGGCCCCGCGGGCCGCCTCGCCGGTCGCCCTGCTCGAGGCCACGGGCGTCCTCGCGACGCGCCCGCTCCTGATCCACGCCGTGCGGTGCCGTCGCGACGACCGCGAGCGCATGCGGCGCGCGGGGGCGGGGGTAGCGCACTGCCCCTGCAGCAACGCCAAGCTCGGCCACGGCGTCGCCCCGCTGCGCGAGTACGTGGAGGACGGCCTTCCCGTCGGCCTCGGTAGCGATTCGATGGCGAGCAACAACCGGATGCACCTCCTCGAGGAGGCGCGGATCGCGGGCCTCGTGCAGGCGGCGCGCGCCGGCCGCGCCGAGGCCGTGCCGGCGGCGGCGCTGCTGCATCTGGCCACGCTCGGCGGGGCACAGGTCCTCGGCCTCGCCGACGAGATCGGTTCGCTCGAGCCCGGCAAGGCCGCCGACCTCGCCGCCTTCCCGCTTGGCGACAAGGTGGCGGCCGCTGACCTCGACCCGGTCGCCGCGGCCGTGTACGCCATGGGGGACGCGCCGGCGTCGTGGGTCATGGTGGCCGGCGTGGTCCGCGTGTCGGCCGGTGTCGTGGCCGGGGTGCCGACGGACCTGCCGGTCCGCATGGCGGCGCAGGCCGCCCGTCTGGCGGAGTGGCGGGAGGCGCGTCCCGCCCGCTAGGTTCCGTCATCCGGGCGTGCCGCCCGGCGGAGGCGATGAAATGGCCGACGGACCCACCCAGAAGATCTGGCGCAATGGACAACTCGTGGACTGGGCGGATGCCACGGTTCACGTGATGAGCCACGCCATGCACTACGGCTCCTCGGTCTTCGAGGGGATGCGGTGCTACGAGACGCCGCAGGGCGGGGCGATCTTCCGGTTGCGCGACCACATCCGGCGGTTGCACGACTCGGCCCGCATCTACCGCATGGAGATGCGCTGGAGCGTCGAAGACCTCTGCCGCGCGACCATCGAGACCGTCGCCGCGAACGACCTCAAGGCGTGCTACCTCCGCCCGCTCGTCGCGCGCACCGGCGAGCACATGGGGATCGACCCCACCGGCACGCCGATCGAGACCTTCGTCATCGCCTGGAACTGGGGCGCCTACCTCGGCCACACGGCGCTCACTGCCGGCGTGGACGTCGGCGTCTCGAGCTGGCGGCGCGCGGCCCCCGACACCTTCCCGGCGCTCGCGAAGGCCGGCGGCAACTACCTCAACTCCCAACTCGCGAAGCTCGAGGCGAAGGGAAACGGGTACACCGAGGCGATCATGCTCGACAGCTTCGGTTTCGTGGCCGAGGGGTCGGGGCAGAACCTCTTCGTCATCCGCGACGGCACGATCTACACGTGCCCGATCGCTTCGGCGATCCTCGACGGGATCACCCGCGACTCGGTGATGACGATCGCGCGCGACCTCGGGTATTCCGTGCGCGAGATGCAGATCCCGCGCGAGTTCCTCTACCTCGCCGACGAAGCCTTCTTCACCGGCACGGCGGCCGAGCTGACCCCGATCCGCTCGATCGACCGGATCCCGGTCGGCGGAGGCCAGCCGGGCGAGATCACCCGCGCGATCCAGGCGCGCTACCTGGGCATCGCGACCGGCCGGGTGGACGACACGCACGGCTGGCTCACGCCGGTGCCGTCGACCGTGGGGGCCGGCGCGTGACCCGCCTGAGCGGCCATCGCTTCGCGCACACCGGCACGGTGCCCAGTATCGCGACCGCCGGGCCCGTCCGGCGCGCGCTCCCCCGCGGTCCGCGGGCGACGGCGCGTCAAGGTCACCGCCGCGCCTCGATCATCCGCCCACGCTCCCGTCGGCCCATGGCCGGCGGGAGTTTTCGCGTCCACCCGGAGGAGCTCGCGTGACCCACGGCTGCCTGGCCCTGAACGCGTCGTTCGAACCGATCACCATGGTGCCGATGCGGCGGGCGGTGCGACTGCTCATCGACGGCAAGGCGGAACTCGTCGAGGCAGCGGACGGTCGTGCGGTGCGCTCGGCCAGTCTGCACCTGCCGCGTCCGCTCGTGATCCGGCTGACGCGCTTCATCCACGTGCCGCGCCGGTTCCGCCGGCAGGTGACGAACACGTTCCTGTTCGCGCGCGACCGCTATCGCTGCCAGTACTGCGGCCGGTTCCAGCACGAGCTCAAGGTGCGCGAGGCGCTCACGCGGGACCACCTGATCCCGATCTCGCGCGGGGGGCTGAACACGTGGGACAACGTCGTGACGGCCTGCAGCCCCTGCAATACCCGGAAGGCCAACCGGTTGCCCGAGGAGATCGGCATGCACCCGATGACGGTGCCGGCCGAGCCGCACTTCGTGCACCTCTCGTGGGCGGTGCGGCGACTGACGCCCCAGCAGGCGAAGTACATCCGCGTCTTCTACGGGGCGGAGACGCTGCGGCACCTGCAGGACCTCGAGCAGCGGGCGCGGCGGCACGAGGTGGCGGAGTAGGCCTGGCCGCGCCGCGCGCGGGTCAGGGGGTGAAGGTGACGCTCCGCCCCTCCACCGTCTGGCGCTGCGACCCCAGCAGCCGCGCCGCGACCGCCCGGAAGAACCGCCCGATCGCCGAACCCGCGCTCTTCTCGCCGCGCACCGCCGGCGACAGCCCGCCGCGCAACCACCGCTCGGCCTCCTGCAGGTCGCTCAGGCTCAGCACCTCCAGCGTCAGGCGCGCGAGGTAGTAGTGCCGTCGCGGCTTCGTGGCCGGCAGCGGCACGCGCCCGCCGTCGAGCGCGCTCGCGCTCGCCTCGGCATACCGGGCGAATCGTCCCAGCACGCGCGTGCGGTCGCGCTCGATGCGGGTGACGATCCATTCGCGCGAGACCGGGTCGAACCGCAACAGCACTTCCCACGCCGCGCCACCCTCGAAGTCGTTCACGACCGACCCGGCGGACCAGAGCTCGACGCGCCAGGAGATCCGAGCGGGAAACCCGTTGCGCAGCAGGTCCTCGAGCTCGGGGTCGGCCAGCAGCCCCGACGCCCGCACCAGCGGCCCGCCGCCCGGGTCGCCGGAGACGATCGTGACGTCGATCGCCGGATCCTCGCGCGACTGCGCCGCGAGCGGACGCCCGGCGGCGGCGGCGCCCGCGAGGAGCGCAACCGCCACGGCGGCACGGGGCCAGCGGCCGATCACGGGTGCATGCGGGTCAGAACCGCCGGTTCACCCGCACGAAGAACACCGGCGGCACGTCGGCGTCGCCCGCGCTGACCGCCTTGGCGAGGTAGAGCCCCAGCACCCCGAGCTCGAGGCCCGCCCCGATATCGGACCGGAAGGTCGGGAGCGCCGGCAGCCGGCCCTCCCGCACGAAGCGCGCGTCGGTCGGACGCTCCGCCCCGACCAGCCAGCCGCGGCCGGCATCGGCGAAGAGCACGAACGACCCGCGGGTGCGCGACGACCAGCCGCGGTACCGCTGGCCGCCGCGACCGGGGGGTGCCAGGCCCCGGCGCGGTGCCGCCGGCGCGTCGCCCAGCCAGTCGAAGACGTCGATGTGCAGCGCACCGCGGTATTCCACCTGCGCCAGCGCGATGCGGTCGCACTGCGCTGGCGATCCCAGCGGGATCGCGCCGCCGTCGGCGCACTCGAGGCTGCCGGCCGAGCCGACGGCCCGGAACGGGAACCCCGGAAGCCCCGCCGGCCCGGACAGCGAGAGGCGGCGCTGCATGGGGAGCGGATCGCCGTGCAGCCAACCCCCCGCCACGATGCGGAATCGCAGTTCCGCGTCCGGCGCGAGGCGGTTGTAGCGCCGCAGGTCCACGAAGCCGCGGCCGTAGGTCGTCCGCTCGGCCGCACCGAACGCACCGGACGGGACGGGCCGGAGGCCGCGCGTCGTTGACGTCAGCACCAGCGTCCCCGTGCCGTGCTCGTAGTCGGCGTTCATCAGCCAGCCGCTCGTCGGGTCGTCTGCGTCGTTCCGGGTGTCGATCGTCCACGCCGCCGTCGTCAGGTGCATCACCCCGTCGTCCACCTGCGGGTTGGCGCGCCAGCCGTCCGGCCGGTTGAAGAGCGCGAATACATCGTGGATGCCGCGCGACCGCCACCGCTCCTGACCGTAGCTCGCGCCGAGCGTGACCGCGCCGTCGAACGCGAAGAGCCGCGCGTAGCCCTGCCCGCCTTGCCGGTCGTACCAGTCGCGCAGGTCGCGTTGGAGGAAGAACGACGAGAGCCCGTTCTCCCCCTCGGAGAGCTGCCACGGCTCGACGGCGTCCACGATGTCGTAGCTGCGGCCGCCGAGGGTGAGGCCGTAGTTCCGCCCCAGGCGCAGCTCGGCGCGGGCGCGGTGGCCGAGGGTGCTCGTGTTCCACTGCGTCCCCTGCGACGTGCGGAAGATGCCGAACGCGTCGAGCGCGAGGCGCCCCCAGCCGAAGTCGGTGCGGTGGATCGGGCCGAAGACGATCGGCCAGCCCTCGGTGCGGTTGTAGGTGCGCGCCATCGTCAGACGGATGCCGCTCTGTCGCCACTCGGCGTCGCGCCACTTGGTGACCCACGCGTCCTCGGCGTCCTCCTGCCGGTCGCGCGTGACGACCGCGCGCGGGCGCAGCGGGTCGTCGTCTTCGCCGCGTGCGCGCCGCGGCGCCGCCTCCTGCAGGATGCGCAGCTCCCCCTCGATGCGCGCGCCGTCCCGCCCGGTGACGGTGCCGCCGATCACCACGAGGTCGCCGTCGATCACCGCGCCGGGGAGCAGCGCCACATCGGCGTCGATCGCCGTGACCGACCCCTCCACGCGGCCGCCGATCGTGAGCGGGCCGTCCTGCACGACGAGCGGACCGGCGAAGCGGTCGCCCGCCGCGATCGTGAGGGCGCCGGTGCGCCGGGTCGCACCGGGGGCGGACAGCGCGCGGTCAATGAGCCGCTCGGCTTCGCGCGACCGCACGCGGGACTGGGCCGGCAGCCCGGGCGGCAGGACGCACGCCAGGGCCAACAGCATCGGGACGAGGCGACGCATGGAGACTCCATTGAGAAAGGCGGACGTCGCACGGGGCAGGGGACGTGCCGCGCCGGGGCGACGCCGCCAACCCGCTGGGCCGAGGGCACTTGCGCCCGCAGGCGCATCGGGCGGGTGGCGAGCACTGTCTTCCGAACGACACGCCCCAGCGTGTCCCTTCGCGACGCCGCGCGATCGGTGCCCACGCGCGCGCATCACTCGTCGCCGTTGGCGTAGAGCCCGAGCCGCCGCATCCGCCGATACAGGTTGGGCCGGTCGGTGCGCAGCCGCCGCGCGGCCTCCGCGACGTTGCCCCCCGCCGCCGACAGCGCCCGCGTGATCAGCTGGCGCTCGTAGGCGTCGAGGGCGTCGGAGAGCGGCTCGATCGGCAGCTCGTCGGCGACGGTCGTCACGTGGCCTCCGCCGGGCACGGCGGGGCGCGGCCGACCGGAGCCGCTGAGGACCGACGCGACATCGGCCCCCCCGATCTCGTCGCCCCCGTACACGATCGCGAGCCGCTCGACGATGTTCGCCAGCTCGCGCACGTTGCCGGGCCACGCGTGGGCGGCGAGCGCCGCCATGGCCTCGCCCGAGAGTCGCAGCGCGGGGCGCCCGGTCCGCTGCCGGTAGCGCTCGGCATGGTGCCGCACGAGCGCCGGCACGTCGTCGCGTCGCTCGCGTAGCGGCGGCATCGCGAGCGGGATGACGTTCAGGCGGAAGAAGAGGTCCTCGCGGAACGTCCCCTCGGACACGGCCCCCGCGAGGTCCTTGTTCGTCGCGGCGATGATCCGCACGTCCACCGGCACCGGCCTCGTGCCACCGACCCGCTCGACCTCCCGCGCTTCGATCGCCCGCAGCAGCTTGGCCTGCGCCTCGAGCCCGAGGTCACCGACTTCGTCGAGGAAGAGCGTGCCCCCGTGCGCCAGCTCGAACTTGCCGATGCGCCGGTCGGTCGCCCCGGTGAAGCTCCCCTTCTCGTGGCCGAACATCTCGCTCTCGACGAGGTCGCGCGGGATCGCCGCGCAGTTCACGCGCACGAGCGTCTTCGTGCGCCGCGGGCCGGCACCGTGGATGGCGGCCGCCGCGAGCTCCTTGCCGGTGCCGGACTCGCCCGTGATGAGGACGCGCGCATCGGTCGGCGCCACCCGTGCGATCTCCTCGCGCACGCGTCGCATCGCCGCGGACTCCCCCACGAGGCCGGCAGCGAGGCCGGCATCGGCACGCAACTGATGGGTCTCGCGCCGGGCCTGGCGCAGCTCCACCGCGCCTTGTACCGCCACCAGCACCGTCTCGGGGGCGAGCGGCTTCTCGAGGAAGTTCACCGCCCCGAGGCGCGCGGCCCGCACCGCGTCGGTCAAGCCGGCGCGACCGCTCATCATCACGACCGGCCGGTCGGGGCCGTCGGCCCGCAGCCGCTCGAGCGTGGCGATCCCGTCGAGCTGGCCCGGCATCATGAGGTCGAGCAGCACGACGTCCGGGTCGAGCTCGCGCGCGACGGCCAGCCCCTGCAGCCCGTCCGGCGCCTCCCGCACTTCGTAGCCCTCGGCCCCGAGGAGCGCGCCGACCATGCGCCGCAGGTTCGGCTCGTCGTCCACGATGAGCACCGAGGGCATCGCCGATCAGCCCTCGGCGGGCGCGGCGCGCGATGCCGCGACCGGCTCCGGCGCGCCGCGCGGCACGGCCACGGGCGAAGCCGCCCCGGGGCCGAGTGCCCCCTGTTGCTCCGTCAGCACGCGCGTGAGGTACCGCTGGCCCTCGGTCATGCGCTCGAGCTCGATCGCCATCGCGTCGATCGCCTGCTCCATGCGCGCGAAACGCTCCTCCTGCTGCCGGTCGCGCGGCGGCGCGGCGGCGGGCACCCGCGAGCGGCGGAGCATGCGCACGGTGTACCCGATGATGAGCGGCAGCAAACAGATGGCAGCGACGACCGGAATCACGATGTCCGGGCCCGGATCCGAGCGGGCCACCGTCGTCGAGGCCTCGGCGCGCTGGACCAGCTCGAGCGGCGAGTTGGCGATCGCGCGACTGTTGGCTGCGATCTCCTGCTCGAGCGAGACGACGCGATCGTCCAGCACCTTGAGCCGCGCCTCGAGCCCGGGGCGCGCGTCGCTCGAGGCGTCCCGCAGTTCGCGCAGCACGTCATCGCGGCGGTCGGTCACCGAATTGAGCTGGCTCGACAGCTCCCGCCCCTTGGCCCGCAGCCGCGCGATCTCCGCGGCCGTCTGCGGGAGCGGCTGCGGGGTGCCGCCGGCCACACCGGGCACCGCCACACCGGGCACCGCCACGTTGGGGCTCCCGCCGCTCGGGGCCGCGGGCGCGGGCGCAGGCGGTTGGCGCATCACGGGCGGGATACCGCGTCGGCCTGCGGCACGCGAACCGGCTCGGCCGCCCCGGCGGACAGCCCGCGCTGCTCGGCAAACAGCTTGGTGACGAAGCGCTGGCCTTCGCTCACGCGCTCGAGCTCCACCGCGATCGCCTCGACGGCCTGCTCGAGCCGGGCGAGGCGCTGCGACTCGATCGCCGGAAAGGCCGGGGCGGGGGCGGGCACGGCGCGCCGCCACAACCACCGGGAGATGCCGATCGCGAGTGGCGCGCCGATGAAGAGCAACGACACCATGCCGAGCCCCATGATGTTGTCCGGGATGTCCCGGATGTGCGAGGTCGGCGGATCCGCGCGCGTCTCGGCGACTGTCACGTCGGACGGGGCGATGCCCAGGGCGGCCAGCCGGTCTTCCGCGGCGCGCAGGGCGGTCTCGTTCTGCGCCAGCTGGGTCTGCACGGTCGTGAGCCGGTCGCGCACGGCGGTCTGCGTCTCGCGGTTTCCGGCGGCATTCGCTTCCTCGACGAGGCTCGTGCGCTCCTCCTTGAGCTGCTCGACGCGCTGGCGAAGCATCCCCACCTGCGCCTGCAAGGCGGCCGCCTCCGGGGCGGTGGCGCTCTGCTCGACGCCGGTGATCTGGACGCCGTCAGTGCCGATCTTGATCCGGACGTTCTGCGGATTGGTCGTCGTGGACTGTTGAGGCATGGGGGATCCTACGCGAGGGTGGGGCCGGGGGTTGCACCCGCCGGCAGTTCGAAGCCGATCGTCAGGCCGCCGTCGGCGGGAGTGCTCGCGAACACCAGACCGCCGTGTGCGTCGACGGTCTGGCGGACGATCGGCAGGCCGAGCCCGGTACCGCCCGGCTTGGTGGTCACGTACGGCTCCCACATGCGGGCGAGCGTGGCGGCGTCGGTGCCCGGGCCGGTGTCCGACACGGTGATCCGGACGCCGCCGGTGGCGGAGGGCTCGGCCGCCACACAGATCGCCGCGTCCGCGCGGCCGCGCACCGCATCGGAGGCGTTGAGGAGCAGGTTGGCGAGCGCCCGCGAGAGCGCCTCGTACTGTCCGCGGACGGTCGGCAGCCCGTCGGAGACTTCCACCGTGAGCGGCACGTCCTCCGGCACGGTCGCTCTCGCGGTGTATCGCACCAGATCGCCGAGGTCCACGTCGCCCGCCGGGCCGTCCGGGAGCCGGCCGAACTGCGCGAACGCGCGCGCAAGCTCGTCGATCCGGCGGGTCTCGGTGTCGAGCACCTCCACGGCCTCGCGCATCGCCGGCGTGGCGTCGCGGGCGACACGCGCCAGCGCCAGGCGAATGGGAGTGAGGGGGTTCTTGAGCTCATGCGCCACCTGGCGGGCGCTCTCGCGGAACGCGCGCAGCCGTTCGGCCTCGAGGGCCCGCGCACGCGAGGCCTCGAGGTCGCGCGCCATCGCACGCATGCCGGTGCGCAGCATCTCGAACTCCGGCGCCCCCTTCGATCCTGCGGTGGCCGGAAGCGGCTCTCCCCGGGCGATACGCAGCGTCCAGTCGGAGAGCTCGTCCACGGGGCGCGACAGTTGGCGACTCAGGTGCCCGGCCACCCGCGAGGCGAGGTACGCCAGCAGCGCCAGCAGCACCGCGCCCCCCACGAGCACGATCGCCGAGGCGCGCCCGGTGAGGAACCGCACGCGTCGGGCCTGTGTGACGCTGGCCGAGAGCTCCGACTCGTGCCGCGCCAGCGCCGCCTCCGCCGCCGAGTCGAGCGGCGTAGCCCGCGCCGCCGCGAGGGCCCGCTGTCCTGTCGCCGCCACCGCGTCCCATGCGGAACTCGCGCCGACCAACGGCAGCATGGCACCGGTACTCGCGACGAGGCCGGCCGTCAGCACCACCGTCGGCACGAGCGCGAAGGCGAGCAGGATGCCGAACAGGCGGGCGCGGAAGGGGCGGTCGGACACAGGGCAGGATACGGTGGCACGGCGTGTCAGTTTCGCACAACCGAAGTGTACCGCCCCGAACGCCCTCGCGTGTGGGTAGCGTAAATGATTGTCCGCATTAGATTTCCGCTTCGAGCACGGGGAACGGCCGTCCAAACGGGACGGTCACCGTGCCCCGGCCGCCAGCGCCTCGAGCGCGGTGGCGTCGTGATCGGCAGCGCGGCATGTCTTGCGCGCCCCGCCGGTGGACGACGGCATCGCCGGGCAGCACTCGGGCGGCCGTACATCCAGCAGCACACCAGATGCACTCCAGGCATCCGCGATCGGCCGCTCCGTCGGCCCGGTCCACCCCCCAGCCCGTGCACCGCGGGCCACAGGCGCACGCCCAGCCGTTCGCCCTCCAGTCGGCCGCCGGGCCGAACGCCGCGCTCCTGATCGACTTCGACAACGTCACGCTCGGCATCCAGAAGGACCTCGGCAAGGAGCTGCGCAACCTGCTCGGCTCCGACATCATCAAGGGCAAGGTCTCGGTGCAGCGCGCCTACGCCGACTGGCGGCGGTACCCGCAGTACATCGTGCCCCTGGCCGAGTCCTCGATCGACATGATCTTCGCGCCGGCGTACGGCAGCGCCAAGAAGAACGCCACCGACATCCGGCTCGCGATCGACGCGATCGAGCTCGTCTTCACGCGACCGGAGATCGGCACCTTCATCCTGCTCTCGGGCGACAGCGACTTCTCGTCGCTCGTGCTCAAGCTCAAGGAGTACGGCAAGTACGTCATCGGCGTCGGCATCCGCGAGAGCGCGAGCGACCTGCTCGTGCAGAACTGCGACGAGTACTACAGCTACAACGCGCTCGCCGGGCTGTCGAAGTCCGCGGACGAAGCGCCGGTCAAGCGCGACCCTTGGGAGCTCGTCGCCGACGCGATCCTGAAGATGAAGCGGCAGGGCGACGTCATGCGCTCCGACCGTCTCAAGCAGGTCATGCAGGAGCTCGACCCGTCGTTCGACGAGAAGGACCTCGGTTACAGCAAGTTCTCGCGCTTCGTCACCGAGGCCGCGTCCAAGGGCCTCGTCGTCCTCACCAAGCTCGAGAACGGCCAGCTCGAGGTCAGCCCGCCGGGCGGCGAGCCGGCGTCGGGCGGCGCCACGGCCACCGGCGAGGGGCGCGAGCCGCGCGAGGAGCGCGAGGAGCGCGAAGGGCGCGGTCGTCGAAGCCGCCGCGGCCGCGGCCGCGGGCGCGATCGCGAGGACCGCGCGCCGCGTGGCGAAGGCGTCGCGGCCGAACCGGCAGACGCGACCGACGCCGCGGAGGCCGTGACGGCCGAGCGGCGGCCCTCGGCGCCGCCGCCGTCCGACGACATCGGCCTGTCGGGGGAGCGGCTGACGCGCGACGAGGCGCTCGCGCTCGTCCGGCGCGCGGTCGAGGCGATCGTGACCGGCGACGATGCCGTGTCGAGCGAGGCCGTGCGCCGGAAGGCCCGCGAGCTCCACGGCCGTGACAGCGAGTCGCTCGCGCTCCGGTTCTTCGACCGCATCCTCAAGGACGCCCATACGGGCGGACACATCGACCTCCGACGCCGTGGCGATGCCTTCGAGGTCGCCCGCATCGCCGATGCGCCGGTGGCCGATCAGTTGGCCGCCGCCGCCCAGGCGAACGCCCCCGTGGTGCCGGCGGCACCCGCCGCGCCGCGCGGCCTGGGGCCCCGCGGGATTCCCGCCAAGGGCCGGAAGGGGGCACCGCCGCCCGACCTGCTGCTCATCGGCGTGGTCGAGGACGTCGCACCGGTCGCGACGGTCGATGCCCCGGCGGCGGACGAAGCACCGGCGAAGGGGCGGAAGCCCCGGCCCTCAAAGGCGAAGGCCAGGAAACCCAAGGCCGAGAAGCCGAAGCCCGAGAAGGCGAAGCCTGAGAAGGCCGCAAAGGCGACCGCGGAGAAGAAGCCGCGTGGCCGCGCGAAGAAGGCGGCCGCCGCCGAGTGATCCGCCGGCCCCCGGACGACACCGACGCCGCGCTCCCGACGGGATCGCGGCGTCGGTCGTTCCGGGGGCGGGTGTTGCCGACGGCCCGCTACGACCGGTCCGCGGTGGACGTGGCGCGCCGTCCACTTGCGACCCTCGGCGGGCCTCACGATGTTGGCGGGGTGACCCTTCCCGCCAAGGCGGCACCCCGCTTTCGCGCCACCGTGCACGGCACGGTCTTCGGCCACCGGACCGACGTCGTGCATCGGTTGCACCCGGGAGACAAGCTCATCCTCGTCCCCGATCCGGCGGGCACCGACGAACCGGGCGTCTGGGTGCACGCGTCCGGTGGCGACGTGATCGGCCACCTCCCCTACGAAATCGGTGCGTGGCTGCAGCCCTGGATGCTGGCCGGTGGCCGCTGCGGGGCGACCGTCGAGAAGGTCGGCGGCGACGACGTGGCGAGCTGGAAGCGGCTCCTCGTCACGGTCGAGATGCACGAGGGCTGAGCGGCGCGCGGTCGCGCGCCGCGGTGAGGCGCGCGCGTACGCCTTTCCGCGGTCGTCGGCGCAGCGAGGCGAGCCACGCCACCGATCCCGCGATCGCCCACGCGACCAGTCCGAATCCCGCGCGCGCCTGGTCGCCCTCGAGATAGCTCGCACACACCCGCGCCGGCGACTCCGCCAGCACGAGCCCGCCCGCCGCCAGCATCCACGCCGCATTGCCCACCGCGAACGCCTGACCGAGCCGGCCGGCGGGTCGCCACGCGACCGATGCGAGACCGCCGGCCGCGACCAGCATCGCGGCCTTGATCACGTCAACCGCGGGATTGGCGACGGCGAGGTCAATCACGCGCGGGACCATGGTCGCCGTCAGCAGCGCGAGCGCCGCCAGCAGGCCCGGGGCGCCGGCCGGGTTCCACGGGCGGAGGCGGCGCAGCGCGCGCCACGGCAGCGCGCGCGCCCCACACCAGCCGGCGGCGAGCAGGACCGGGTACTGCACGAGCATGTGGCCGGCCATCGTCCGCTCGAGCACGTCGCGGCACGGCGTGGCCATCGCGAGGCCGGCGAGCGCGATGGCCGACGCGAGGCGCATGCGCCGCGTCACCGCGCTGCCCGATCCGCGGCGAGGCGGCCGCTCCGCTCCGTTGGCCCGGCGTCGGGCGCCACGTCAACGAGCAGGCGCGCAGCCCGCAGGGCGCCGACGGGATCGTTCGCGGCGATGATTCGCCGCACCGCTCCGCCGCCGTCCACGAGGTGGAACGCGGCGTTGTGCCGCCAGCCGGCGACGGGATCGCGCACGAGCACGATGCCGAAGGTCTCGAGCAGCCGCCGTCGGTCATCCGCGGCGACGCGACCCACGCGCCAACTCGGCGCCGTCGCGCCCTGGGCCTCGGCCCAGCCGCGCAGTCGCGAGGCGTCGTCGTCGGGGTCGAAGGACACCGTCACCAGCCGGATGCGGCGGTCGGCGGACGTCGCGCCGCCCCCCAGCGAGTCCTGCAGCAACGCGAACTCCGACCCCTGCGCAAGGCAGACACTGAGGCAAGCGGTGGACACGAAGTCCACGACCGTCACCATGCCCGGTACCGCGATCGGGATCGCGGCGCCGTCGGCGTCCTGCACGTGCGCGGACGGGACCGGGCGCGGTCGGTTCGCCACCGCAGCGGCGCGCGCCCCGTCGAGCGTCAGGACACGGAACCCCTGCGTGCTCCACGCGAGGGCGGCGACCGCGAGCACCGTGGCGGCCACCGTGCCGGCGACGCCGGTCGCCGCGCGGCGCGTCACGGGACGGTGGCCAGCTCCGCGCCGCCGCCCCACGGCGTCGTGCGCCCCGCCGTGGCGGCGCGCTGTTCCGCCACCGTCGCGGTGAAGACGGCGTCGGCGCCGTTGCCCCACGAGGTGCGGACGTAGGTCGCCAGCGCGGCGATCTCGTCGTCGCGGAGCGACTTCCATGGGGGCATGAGGCCGTTGTACGTGACGCCGTTCACGTCCAGGGGACCCTGGATGCCGTGCAGCAGGATCTGCACGAGCCGCGTGGGCGATCCCGTCACCCACGCCGAGCCCGCCAGCGGCGGGAAGACGCCCGCGACGCCGGTGCCGGAGGCCTGGTGACACGCAGCGCACTTGGACGCGAAGAGCTGGCCCCCGTCACTGCCGCCGCCGGGAGCGGTCGCGGCGGCGAGGGCGGCCACCGTGCGCCGGTCGCCCAGCGACGGGTCGGCTGTGCCCTCGAGCGTCGTGATGTACCACGCGCCCCAGGCGACGAGCGCGGCGGCGAGCGCCGCCAGTCCGCGCGGGACCGGCGTGCTGCGTTCGTCCGGGTCGTCGAACTCGCGCTGGCGCGGCGGCTGGCGGAGGCGCTCGATCATCGCGGCGTCTCCGCTCGCGTCACGGGGTACGACCGGTCGAGCGACAACAGGTAGTCCACGAGCGCGAGCGCGTCCGGCGTGGCCACGACGCGCGTGCCGGCCGGTGCCACGCCCGGCGGGAGGGCCACGACGACCTCGCCCGGCTGCGGCGTCGTCCCCCGGCGCCGCTCGAAGAGGAACGGGTACGCCGGCATGATGGACCCCGGCAGGTACGCGCGCGGCTGGTAGAGGTGGCCGAGGTGCCAGTCGCGGCTCGGCTGCCGGACGGCGATGTTGAGGAGGTCGGGCCCCGTGCGCATCGTGCCGAGCAGGTGTGGCTCGTCGTAGTGGTAGTCGCCGGGCACGCTGGGGCGCCCCCAGCCGCGCTGCTGGTCGGGGCCGACGCTCGGGTCGCGCGGCTGCTGCGAATGGCAATAGACGCACCCGTTGGCGATGTACACCTGGCGACCGCGCAACTGGTCGGCGGTGTAGGGGGCGAGCCCGTCGGGAGGCGGCACGTCGCGGAGCGACAGGGTGGGCAGCACCACCAGCAGGGTCGTGGCGAGCGCGATGATCGCGACCGCCCCGAGCCACAGCCGGAAGACCGAGACCTCGCGTTCGCCGCTCATGCCGTCGCTCCCGCCGCGACGCCCACCGGTTCGGGGGACGGGCGCCGCAGCAGCGCCGCCCCGCGGCGGTCGCCGCGGCGCCCGAGCATGAGCGCGAAGTGCAGCGCGAAGACGAGGTGGCCGAGGGTCATCAGCGCGCCGCCCACCGAGCGCGAGACGAGGTAGGGGATCGTGATCCGGACGCTGTCCATGAACGGGCGCGAGGCGTCGAGCATCGCCAGCCCCTGCAGCCAGCCGCCGATGCTGAGCCCCGTGAAGTAGATGGCGAAACCGCCGGTGACGAGCCAGAAGTGCAGCGAGATCATCCGCGCCGACGGCCACTCCCAGTCGAGCACCCGCGGCATGACGAAGTACATCGCACCGAACATCACCAGCGAGAAGAATCCGTAGAGCCCCAGGTGCGCGTGGGCGACGGTGAAGTGCGTGAAGTGCGTCGTCGCGTTCACGACGCGCAGCGACTGCAGCGAGCCCTGGACGGACGCGAGGGTGTAGAGCATGCCGCCGGTGACCACGAAGCGCAGCGTCGGTGAATGCCGCAGCGCGGCGAAGTGCCCCCACATCGTGCGGTGCTGGTTGATCCCCACCGCGACGACGGGGATCACCATCATCACGCTCTGCACGATCGAGAGCGTGACGAGCCACGACGGCACCGGCCCGCCGATCAGGTGGTGCCCGCCGACCTGGGAGTAGAAGAAGGCCAACGTCCAGAACCCGATCAGCGAGAGGTTGTACGAGTGGATCGGCTTGCCGATGGTCTTCGGGATGAAGTAGTAGATCGCGGCCAGGCCGAGCGGCGTGAACCACAGCCCGAGCACGTTGTGGCCGTACCACCAGTTCATCGCCGCCTGCGGCACGCCGCGGTGCAGCCCGGGCCACTTGGCCACCGCAAGCAGGATCGGCAGCCAGACGAGGCCGGCGCTGATGTACCACACGCTCACGTAGAGGTGGGGCACCGTGCGCCGCTGCAGCGTCAGCAGGAGCGAGACGCCCACGAGCGTGCCGCCGAGGAACAGCGGGACGTCCGCCTGCCACGGGAACTCGAGCCACTCGAGCCCCGCGCTGTGGCCGGTGAGCACGGCCCACGTGCCGGCGCTCACGCCCACGAACCAGAGGGCGATGCCCGCCGTGGCGATGCGCCCGCCGACCAGCGGCGTCTTGAGGAGCCGCGGGTACATCCAGAGCGACACCCCGAGCCCGGCGAACGAGCACCAGCCGTAGCCGACCGCGTTGAGGTGCGCCGGCCGGATGCGGCCGAAGGTGAGCCATGGATGCTCGACGAGCCAGTCGGGGAGGTGCAGCTTGAGGCTCGCGAGGAGGCCGAACGCCGAGGCGAGCACGAGCCAGATCACCGCGCTCGTGAGCGCCGCGAGCACCGGCATCCGGCTCGACGCATCGAGCCGCGCGCGCTCGCTCGCCTGGTCCGGGGTGAGCACCGAGAACTCGCCGGTGTGCCCCGTGCGGTTCATGACGCCCTGCAGCGCGTCTTCGTCGCCCACCGGCCCGGCGGGTTCCTCGACGAGGCCGACCTCCCTGGGTTCGAAGATCACGCGGCCGGCGGCCTCGCCGCGGCCGAACAGCCCGCGCGACATCGACCACAGGAAGAGGCCGAGGCTCGCGACGGAGAGGAGGAAGGTGGCCAGAAGCAGGCCGACGCCGATGGTCATGCGGGTCGCACGTGGAGGACGCGCGTAGCGTAGCGGGGCGGGGGGCGTCGCCGCCTCCGGCAAAGTACCGAGGACCGGCGTTCATCCGACGCCGTAGGATCGTCGGTCCGAATCCCCCCGGCGCGGGCAGCGCCCCCCGGCCGTTCCCGGCACCAACGACACGGGGGGCGACGTGCGTCGCCCCCCGTGTCGCCCGCCGGTCGCTCCGGCGCCGCCCGCCTCCCGCGCGAGGGGCGCCAGCGCGGCTCAGTTCTTCGGATCCAGCATCTCCTTGATCTGGTCCCGCGCATCCTGCAGGTGCGCCCGCGTCGCGCGGTCACCCGTGCGCGGGATCGCCGCCGCGAGCTCGCGGTCGAGGATCCGCATCTCGTCCTTGAGCAGCCCGCGGAAGTCCCGCGGGTTCACCACCACCGGCCCGAAGCCGGGCGGCAACTGCGGTGTCGGCGTCGCCGCCGGCCGGATCTTCGAGGCCATCGCCTCGAGGTACGTGAGCTGCAGCCGGCGCCGATACGCGTCCACCGCCTGGCCGGCGTACGCCTCCTTCCAGAGCCCGCGGCGCAGGTCGGTCAGCATCTCGCCCAGCGTGTAGATGTCCGCCCTGTTCGCGGCCACCGCCTCGACCTCGACCATCCGCTGCAGCTTCTGGTTGGCCACCAGCGAGCCGAGCACGCGGGCCTGCGCCCCGGCGATGCGCCCGACGTTGCCGTCGCTCTCGAGCCGGGCCAGCACCGGGGCGTCGATCAGGTAGCGCGGCGTCGTGAAGACCTCGTCGTTCAGGAAGCGCATCGCCTCCTGCTGCCGGGCCTTCGTGACCGGCACCCACACCGGGCCGGCCTGTCCCGCCACCTTCTGTTGCTGCTGCACCGCGCCGACCACCTTCTGCACGTGGCCCGCCTCGGTCGCCCACTGGCCCACGATCGCACCGTACGTCTGCCGGAGCAGGGAGAAGTCGGCGGTCTTGTCCGCCGTCGCCGCCGGTTCCATGAGCTTCATGACGCGGGCGATGTTCCGGAATCCGAGCCGGGTGGACTTCACCGCGTCGGCGTCGCCGACCGCCTCGCTCTGCTCGCCCGGATCCGGTGCCGCCGGGTTGGCGTCGCCGCCGAAGCGGTACCAGGGAATCGAATCCTGCATCCGCGCCCAGGCATCGAGCGTGGGCGTCTCGTCCTCCGGGGTCTTCGCGCCGGGGATCGGCGTGTAGCCCCACTTCACCGCGTAGCGGTCGTACGGCCCGACCTTCGGCACCAGGTTGCCCAGCGCGATGCCGTCCTCCGGCTGCGCGACGTAGTTGAAGCGCGCGTAATCCATGATGGACGGCGCGTGCCCCATCCGCGCGACCCACGTCCTCGACCGCACCGAGTCGGCCGGGTACATCGAGCTCGACTTCTGGTTGTGCGGGAAGCCCAGCGTGTGCCCCACCTCGTGGGCAACGACGAACTGCACCAGCCGTCCCATCAGCGAGTCGGGGAAGGGGAACCGCTGCGCGCGCGGGTCCAGATGGCCGACCTGGGAGAAGTACCAGTTGCGCTGCAGGTCCATGATGTTGTGGTACATCTGCACGTCGGCGTCGATGATCTCGCCGGTGCGCGGGTCGGTCGTGCTCGGGCCGACCGCGTTCGCCACCGGGCTCGGCAGCCAGCGCACCATCGCGACCGTCGCGTCCTCGCCCGAGAAGTCGGGATCGCTCGGTGCCTCGGCGGCGACGATGCCCCGGGCGAAGCCGGCGTCCTCGAAGGCCCCCTGCCACTCCTCGATCCCCGCCTTGACCCACGGCACCAGCCACCCGGGCGTGGCCGGGTCCACGTAGTAGGTGATCGGCTTCTTCGGCACGCAGAGGTTGCCCACCTTCCGCTCCGAGCACTCGAGCCGCCACCGCGCGATGTAGCGTCGGGGGAGCACGCGTTGCTCGGGCGAGCCGAAGTCGGTCTTCGTCTCGCCGAAGTACCCGACGCGCGCGTCCATCAGGCGCGGCATCATCGGCTCGTCGGGCAGCTTGACGATCGAGTACGTGTACGCCTCGGTCGTCGCGCTCGGCGGTTGGGCGCCGAACGGCGACGGCGTCGGTGCGCCGCCGAAGCCCGGCGTGGGCGACGCGGTGAAGGTCTGCACCGCGGTCACGTTCACGTTGCGGCTGAACGCCGCGAAGCGATCAACGTACGAGCGCGCCGCGTCCGGGCTGACGCGACGGCCGCCGGCGGCCAGCTCGCTCACGCCCCCGGTGAACATGCGCGTCACCTCGATGACCGCGGCGCTGTCCTTGCCGTACGCCTCGACGTTGAAGACCGCGAGGATCGGGAAGAACTCGATCAGCGCCATCGCCCGCTTCGTCTGCTCCGTGCTGTCCGTCGCGACGTTGTTGTAGTTCACCTCCCGCACGAACACCCGGTTGTCGCGCCGCTCGAAGCGGATGAGCCAGTCGCGGCCGAGGGTGCCGTTGATGCCGATGCCCGCGGGGGTGCCGGCGAGCACCGAGGTCATCACGAAGTCGCGGCCGAGCTCGGCGGCCGGAAGCTCGAAGTAGAGCCGCGAGCCCACCTGGTGCACGCCGAAGACCCCCGCCTTGCTCTTCGCCCGCGCGGTGATCACCTGCGCGTACGGGCGCGGCTGCGGGTCGGCCGTCGGCGCCCCGGGGCCACCGGGCGGTTGGCCGCCGGCGCCCGCCGGCCCCGGCGGCTGCCCCCCGTTGGGCGGGGTGGGCGCGGGCGCGGGGCCGTTCGAGGGACCGGTGCCGTTGGCGGGGCGGGCTGGAGCCGGGGCGGCGGGGGCCGGAGCCGGAGCGGGCGTCGGCGTCGGGGCCTGCGAACAGGCCGCCAGCACGACACCGATCGCGAGCGTCGGGAAGTGGCGCATCATGGGAGCGTGAGACGTGGTTCGCGCGCCGATCCCGGGGATCGGCGCGGGGGACGGTGGAGCATACACGCGCGCCCGACGGCGCGCGCGGCCTACGGCAGTGCCAGGTGCAGGCGGAGGAACGCCGAGAACCAGTCCACGTACTCGCCCATGGGGAGCCAGTGCGTGTGGCCCGCCCCGGTCATCGTCCGCAGTTCCACCGGTACGCCGACCGCCTGCGCCCGCGCCTGCACGCTCGTGGACGCGCTGTACGGCACCACGGCGTCGGCCGTCCCGTGCACGAGGAAGACCGGGGCCTCCCCCGCCTCGAGTTCGTTCACGTCGAGCATCCCGCCCCAGAAGCTGGCGACCGCCCGCACCGCGGATGACTCCCCGGGCGTCCCGCTGTTCCCCTCGCCCTCGAGGTACGCGACACCCATGGCCGTGAATCCGCCGGCCGACGCGCCGCCGATGGCGAACCGGGTGACGTCGAGGCGATACGTCGCCGCCTGCGACCGCAGCCACCGCACCGCCGCCTTGGCGTCGTCCACCGCGTCGCGGATGGTGCCAACCGGATCGGAGATCGCCTGGATCTCCGACCGCAGCCGGTAGGAAATGGACGCCGTCACGAAGCCGCGCCGCGCCAACCGTCGCGCGAGCTCGACGAGGTTGGCGTCGTTGCGGTTGCCGCTGATGAATCCGCCGCCGTGCACGAGCACCACGAGGGGTCGGTTCGACGCCGTGTCGCCGGCGGGTTCGAAGAGGTCGAGCCGCAGGGTCGCTGGCGCGCCCGCGCCCGACGGCGTCGAACTGCCGTAGGCGAGGTTGGCCGTCGTGGTGACACCGGCGAAGAGCTCCGAGGCATAACGCCCCGAACCGGTCGGTGTCGGGAGCGCCGACGGGCCGGACGTCGCGTCGCTCGCACAGGCGGCCGCCAGCGCGAGTGCGGCCGCCGCGACGACGCGCCGGCGCAGGGCGGCGTGCCACCCCGCGTCGCGGAAGATCGGGCGTACGGGCAGGTTCATGTCGGGGAAGATAGACGCGCGGCGACCCGCGACGTGGCGACCCGCGACGTGGCGACCCGCGACGTGGCAACCGGCGACGCGGCGACCGGCGACGCGGCGACCGGCGACGCGGCGACCGGCGACGCGGCGACCGGCGACGCGGCGACCGGCGACGCGGCGACCCGCGTTCCGGCGCATGGGGACCGGCCCGAGGGGGTCCGCAAGCCGGCCGGCACGGAGATCACGGGCCGGCGAGCAGTGCGTGCACCTTCCGGATCGTGTCGAGCGTGCGGAAGGTCAGCGGCTGTCCGGCCGTGCGGTCGAAGACGCCGTTGACGAGGTCGCTGGCGGGCTCGCGGGTGCGGCGAAGCCAGAACACGTCCCGTCCAACTGCCCGCACGGCATCAGTCTCGCCCGAGAGTGCGGCGAGGCGGCTCGCGGTAGCGCGGTCCATGGGCGTCGAGCCGAAGCCCACGAGCAGCGCGTGGGCCCGTGCGACGTCGGCCTTGCCGAAGGGCACGCCGTCGAGCACGTCGGTCACCTGCGGGGCGGTGCGCAGCAGCACGGGCACGTCGAAACCCAGAGCCGACGCGAGGTGCCGCGCGAGCGCGTCCTGGAGGGTCCGTTCTCCCCGGCGATCGGTGAAGACCGCGTTCCCGCTGGAGAGCACCGTGCGTACGTCGCGCGCCCCGGCCTCCGCGAGGTGTCGCGCGAGGTGATCCATCGTCACGCGGCGACGACCGACGTTGATCGCCCGCAGGAAGGCGGCGTAGCGCGGCATCGGTCAGCCGCGGTCCCGCCGGACGAGGACGCGGCGGCCGCGGATCGTCGCGCTCCGGAGCGCGGCGATCACGTCGTCGGCGGCCTCGCTCGGCACCTCGACGATCGAGAAGGCGTCGGCGATCTCGATCGAGCCGATCGCCTTGGCGTGCAGGCCCGCCTCGTTCGCGATCGCGCCGACGAGGTCGGCCGGCCGCACCTTCGCGTTGCGGCCGGCGGCGATGAACAGGCGCGTGAGCTCCCCGGACGGAAGACCCGCGCGTTCCGGCCGGCGCGGCCGCGAGGGTGTCGCGCCGCGTTCGGGGCGCGCCGCGGCGCCGTCGCG